>JAXHKT010000060.1:0-30802 GCA_034522975.1 Bryobacterales bacterium | reverse complement strand
ACCGCGAGGATCATCCATGGCGACATCCTCTACTTCAGCAGGCGAGCCATCGAAGCGGGCGAGGAACTGCTGATCGACTATCGCTTCGAGAAGAACCTGAAGACAGGTGAAGTGCGCCTGCGGCGCCGGAGATGCCGGGGACGATCAACCTGATCGCGGAGCAATGCGGCTTCCTGCGGAGAAATCCTGGCCGTGGGCGCTCCCGGAGTGCGAGCGGAATCTTGAGGAGAGCGCTACCCTCGCGCTCGCAGAAGCCGCCGCGTAGCAATTTCACTGAGGAGCGCAGCCCACGGCGTAGCCGGCACTGCCACCAGTGAGCTCACCAGCATAATCGCCGTACCCGCCACCAGCATTTCGGGAAAGCCCACTCCGCCTTCCAGCAGGAACCCGATCGCGAAGGCGCTCCCCGCGGTATCAGCACCACTAGAACGTGATCGCCGCTCCGCACCTGTCCACATGCTCCGTCCCGGACGAGTCCGCCACGGAAGAGACGATGCTGCTGCTACATCCCGCGCTCACGCCCACCAACCAAGATATGCCGGGGCACTCCAAACCCCGCTACCGAAAGCAGCAGCAGAAGTCCCGCGGCAGTCGGCACCAGGTAAACCGGCAGCAGCCGGGCGGCACTCCAGCGGTCAATCACTGGTCCGATGAAGATCGAGGAGAGCGCCCGCGAAACCGCGTAGCCCGTGAAGGCGCTCGCGATCAGGGCGGCGCTCCAGCCCTTGCTCGCGGCCAAGGGGAGCTGGTAAAGAAAGAGGCCGGTTTGCACAAACGGAAGCGCGAGCACGGCCGGCAGAACGCAGTAGAGCCGCCAATCCCGCGCAGATGGCCCGGGCATCGAGAGTTGGCCGAAGCCGGTATGCTCGCGCTCTTGCCGGCTCCCCCATGCTGCTTCAAGAGCAGCAGCAAGCCCGGCAAAACCACCACCAGAAGCACTCCCGCAATCAGCAGCCACGCCGCCCGCCAGGACACCAGATAGGCCATGGTGGCGAAGAGCATGGGCAGCACGGCCTCACCCACTGGATAGCCGAGACTTGCAAAGCCCAACGCCTTGCCGCGGTTCGCATGGAACTCCCGCGCCATCACCGTTTGAGAGACGTGCGAGAGCAGTCCCTGTCCAACCATGCGCAGGCCGAGGAATACCCAGAGCCAACACCAGCACATGCTGGGATAGCGCAACCAGCAGGGCGGCCACCGACAGCGCTCCCCACAACCAGAGTGGTGTAACGGGGAAGGGAAGTCCCGGTCGATGAACGAGCCCGTGCAGGGCAGCGCCAGCGCGCCCACGACGGTAGCCAAGGAATACAGTAGGCCGAACTGGGCCTCGCCCAGTGCAAACTCCTTCAAAAACACCGGCACGGAAAGCGCGATAAAGAAGGTCTGCCCGAAGCTCGTGGATAGAGCGGTGGCCAGGCCGAACCATAACAGCGGCCCCTCTGACCGCAACAATCTTACGTAGTTCATCTTGCCACGCGGCAGGCGCCGCCCAGGCCCTCAACGCGATCCCACTTCTAGCGAGCGCAACGCGACGCATTGATGCGCTTCGGGCTTCACGGCAAGGCGCGCCGCACTGATGCTCTTCGTCACAGCGGGTGCAGAATTCCATAGGACCCGTCTTCCAGGCGCTGCAGGGCTGCATCTACCTGCGCCAAGCGTTGCCGCGCTCTCCGCTCCAATTCCAGCGCCATCTGCTGCGACTGCATCGCGTCCTGCCGGGTAAGCCGACCGATGGCGGCATCAGGCGAGACCGGGACGCTATTCTCGTGCGCGCTATGCAGGGCCAGCGTCAACTCCTCGCGCAGGGCGAGCAAAACTTGGCGATAGCAGGCAATATCCTCGGGCGTCATTTCGCGATGGGCAACCAGCGCTCTTCCTTCAGGCTAGCTGATATTCGAAGGTAAGCCCAATTCGAACTCCCAATCCGGTCGATCAGCACACGCAAGGCTGGTATTTCGAGGAACTTAGGCACGCCGCCGGGCACCTAATCGCCATGAAGGCGACCTCACGCATCGAAGGCTTGAGGGCTTGCCCACGAACGCAAAACAGAAGAATTTACAGCGACGACGTGCCAATTCCGCTCCACCGTTCGCAATCGTAAGGTCAAGGCGCATTCTTCTCATATCGTGTTTGGCAAAGGATGTCCCATGGGCACCAAAGCACCCCTTCGCGTCGTCCGAAGAGTCGATGAGGCGGCCGAATTGCGCGTCATCTCGCCGGAGGCGGTGCAACTCGCACTCGACATCACCGATGTTGATTGCACGCGACCGGACCGGTAGCCTCGGCCATGCGGTCGGTGAGCTCATCCTGGAAAGGCCGCGCGCGGGTCAAGAACCGCCACCATGGAAATAAGCGATTATGGCTTCCCGACATTTCGATGCACCCGGCGGCCGGTGACCAGCGAGGAAGGCTGTGCAAGGCCCTCGAAGATGACGGGGAGGATCAACCTCCGCGATGCCAACGTCTTAGTCGCCCTGGCCACCCCCGACCATAGCCTGAACGCCAGAGCCGCCGCGTGGTTCCGGAAGGGCCATCGATTCGTACCCTGCCCCATCACCCAGGGCGCTGTCTTCCGGTTTCACCTGCGTGTGGTGTCGACGCCACGGCCGCCTCCGCCAAGGCCCTCCTCCATGGAATCGCCGCCCTGCCGCGCCACGAGTTCTGGCCCGATGATGCTACCTACCTGGATCTCCCCGACCACGGGCCTTGTCGGATATCGCCAGGTTACGGATGCCTACCTGGTTTTGCTGGCACGGCGCCACGACGGAGCGCTCGCCACCATGGATGTGGCAAGGGCTACGTAGCCGGCAACATCGCCGACAGCGTGGCAGCGATCCGCAAGCTGGGGGCGGAACATGGGTTTGCCGTCGATCACTCGGACGAGCCCGGCGGTGTTCAGCGAGGCGAAGCTGAAGACCTACGATGCGATTGTGTTCTCGAACTCGAACAACGAAGCCGTCGCCAGTGACGCGCAACGGGAGCACCTTCCAGAGCCTATATCCGCGGGGGCGGGGGCTTGTGGGGCTGCACTCCGCCACGGGTTCGGAACGCAAGTGGGAATGGTATTGGCAGATGATCGGGGGCAGCTTCGAGCTGTCCGCCCGATGCGAAAGCTCGCGGTGCGCGTGGCGGATCGCAGCACCCGGCCACGCGGGGGCTCCTCTGCACAGTTTGAGTGGGAGGATGAATTCTACTTCCAGAAGCACGCCCCGAATCCGAAGGTGAAGCCACTGCTGGTGGGGGATCCCGAACAGTTGAAGGACGCGAAGAAGGCTGAGCGCCCGGCGCATGGGTTCGGCAACGCCCTGCCCCTCGTCGTGGTATCACCATTTTCGAGGGCGGACGGATCTACTCCTCGCGCTGGGCCACAAGAACGAGCACTACCAGGACCCTCTGCTGCTGCGGCAGATTCTGGGAGGAATCGAGTGGGCGATGGACCGGAACAACAAGGAGGGGTCGCGATGAGCAAGGGATAGCGCCAGGAAGAACAACCAGCCGCCGCGGATGGCTGAAGACGGCCGCGGCCGTGACGGCGTTTCCGGCCATTGTGCCTTCGACGGTGTTCGGGCAGGCTGCCCCCAGCAACCGCATCCAGGTGGCGCAGATCGGCTGCGGGCGGATTGCGCGGGTTACCGAGTTCCCCGGTGTGCTGAAGCACCACGGCATGGCGCGCTTCGTGGCCGCTGCCGCGGATGTGGATACCGTACGGCTGGCGGATGCCGAGAACGATGCTCAAAACCGAATACGGCAAGCGGCTGGGGACCAGCGCCTTACAGCGGCGGCGATGGACCTATGAAGATCACCGCGAGATGCTGGAGGACAAGAGCATCGACGCGGTGTGCATATTCAACGCCCGACCATTGGCACGCGCAGCCGGCGATGAAGGCAGCCCTGGCGCCCGGCAAGGACATCTACTGCAAAAGCCGGCATCGCTGACCATCGAAGAGGGCCGGCCACATGGCCGATGTTCTTCAAGAAGACCGGGCGGATTCTGCAGGTAGGCAGCCAGCAGCGTAGCGCGCTACAACTCAGCACCTGGCCACCGGAACTGGTAGCGCAACGGGCGCATGGGTAAGTTGAAGGAGATCTTCGTGGGGCTGCCCTTCGATCAGGCCGGCGGCAACCCGCAAGGGATGCCGAAGCCCCGCCAACCTCAACTACGATTTTTGGCTTGAGCGCAGAGACGTCGAAGGTGAATTATACCGAAGAGCCGCGGTGCATCCGCAGAAAGCTGACCTGGAAGGCGCGCTACGACCGCCCGGGCTGGCTGCACTGTGAGCAATTTGGCGCGGGCATGTTACCGGGTGGGGCGCGCACCATCATCGACATAGCGCATTCGGGCGATGGACCTGGAATACTCGGGGCCGGTATCCGTGGCGGCGCTGCGGCGGAGTTCCTTGCCCCCGGCTCAGGCATCTGGGACGTGCATGGCAGCTATCAGCGTGCGAATGAACTACGCGAACGGCGTCTACTCCATGTACGTAGCAAGCGACTTCTTCCCGAACGGCGTGAAGGTTGGCGGTGGGCGAGGAGGGCTGGATCTGGGTGACGCGCGGACGCTACCGGGCGGGCGAACCAGCCGAGGGGAAGCGCGTGGAGGCTATCGACGCGCACGATCCGCGGATGCTGCGCGAGGGCATCGAGGCCAACGAACTGCGCACCTGCACGCCAGCCCGCAGAATGACCATCACCTGGATTGGCTAGAAAGCCTGCGCACGAGAAAGCCGCCGAATTACAAATGCAGAGATCGCGCATCGCAGTTGCACCGCCTGCCTGGTGGCACACATCGGGATGCGGCTGAAGCGCGAGCTGAAGTGGAATCCGCAGACGGAGCGTTTTGAAAACAACCGGCTCGAGACGAACACGATGCTGCGGCGGGAGCAGCGCGCGCCCTACGGCTCAATGCACGTGCTGAAGAAGGCGGGCATCAGCGGGAGCGTGTAGGCGAGGCCCCTGCTCGCCGCGGGGGCTACGGATTCTCTCCTCTCGGCATGACGGGCCGGGTAGGCTCAGTGCGCTGCATGTAGCGGAACTTCCGCCAATCGTCGGCGGCGATGCCGTTAGGTCTTCCACTTCATCGCCTTTCCCGCCATGGATGGTGAGTTCGGCGAGCAGGCGGTACTGGGCCGTCGTGCGAGCCCAGGCGGGATCGAGGAAGCCGAAGGTGCCTTGCTGCAGGCGAAAGACGGTGACGTCCGCGAGGTGGCACCAACGAAGAGATATCGAGTTCGCGGACGCTTGATGGTTTGGGCCGCGCGCCATGTGGAAGCGGCCACCACTTCTTTGAGCGGCATGCCGAGTGCCATCATCTTGGACATCGCGTTCGAGAGGTCCTTCATGCCCTTGTTCATGCTGCCGACGTGAAGGTCAGTGGAAAGGGTGTGCCGGCCAGGAAGCCCTGTTTGGTGGCGGGCACCGCGATGTTCCAGAAGAAGCTGCCGCCGCCGTGGCCGACGTCGAAAATCACGCCGCGCTTGCGACCGTTGCGCATCGCGGGGTTCAGCGTGCCATCGGACAGCAGTTCCTGGCGGAACGGGGAATAGCAGTGGGTGTAGATGCCGCCCGGCGCGGAGCTTCGATTGGAGCAATTCGGTGAGGGTGCGCTCACCCACAAGAAAACCGAAATCCACCATCACGGGGAGGTTCGCGAGGCGGCCCGCCTCCACCACCCCGATCAATGGAATCCACCGGGACCGGCGTAGTGGGCGGTCTTGAAGCCCACCACGACGTCGGCGTGCTCGCGCGCGACGCGGGCTGCTTCTTCTGGAACCATGTCAGCCGGATCGTTCTCACCGTGAGGGCTCATGCCATCGGCGACGATGTTGACGAAGGCAAGAACGCGGGTGCTGGCGCGCTCAATCACGCGCTGCCGAAAATCGGCGGAATTGCACCAACCGGCACTACCGGCATCGACGACGGTGGTGACACCGGATGGAAAAAAGAAGGGATCGGGATAGACGCTGAGGTCACCGGTGTAAGCGCGCAAACCCGTACCGGCATAGACGTGGGCATGGATGTCGATGATGCGGGCGTGACGTAGAGCCCGGTGGCGTTCACCACGCGCGGCCTGGCAGCAGAGGGTGCCGGGCGATCGCCCAGGGCGATCTTGCCATCGAGGATGGAGACATCCATCACGCGGTCAATCGAGTTGCGGGCATCGATGACGTGTCCTCCCTTGAGCAAGAGGTCCCAGGAAGCCGCGGGTGGCTGGGCACTGGGCTGCTGAGCGGTGGTCTGCTGAGCGGAGGCCCGGTTGCCCACGCAAAGGCAAACAAGCAGAATCAAGGTGGAAGAAAGAAGGTGTGGTGCGCTCATGTTGCTGCTGTCGTTCCAAACCTTCACTGAGGTCAACCATGTTCAACCGACGTCGCTTTGTGGAGTATCAATTCCCAACCGTGCCCGGGCTTGGGCTGCTGGCGGGGACGCTGGGCGCCACACCGAAGAAAAAGGGACCTCCAATGCGCGATTATTCCGGGAACTCGGCGTGAAGCCCTTCATCAACGCTGCGGGAACGTACACGGCGCTAACCTCCTCGATCATGCCGCCCGAAGTGCGGGATGCGTGGCAATATGCCACCCAGCACTATGTGCATCTCACCAAGCTGCAGGACGCCGTGGGAGCGCGCATCGCGGTGCTCACCGGAGCCGAAGCGGCGATGGTGACTTCTGGGGCCGCGGGTGCGCTGACGGTGGGCACAGCGGGTATTCTGACGGGAACCGATGTCGGAGAAATACCGGCGTCTGCCTGACCTTCTTCACCGGGATGCGGAGCGAGGTGCTTGATCAGGAAATCGCATCGCTTTGCCTATGACCACGCGGTGCGCAGCACAGGCATCCGGATGGTGGAAGTGGAGACTCCGCAGGACGTGGAGCGAGCCGTAAGCACGCGCACCGCCATGATGCTGTTCTTCAACGACGCCAATGATCGCGGGCAGATGAAAGACCAAGACTGGGTGCGGCTCGGCAGAGAATACGGCATCCCCACGTTCAACGATTGCGCGGCCGATGTGCACAGATTAAGAACCTGACGAAGTACCTCAAGATGGGCTTCGATCTGGTGACGTTCTCCGGAGGCAAAGGAATCATGGGGCCGCAGAGCGCGGGCATGCTGCTCAGGGCGCAAAGACCTGATCGAAGCGGCCAGGATGAACACTGCTCCGTTCAGCGACACGCTCAGCCGCGGGATGAAGGTGAACAAGGAAGAGATGCTGGCGATGCTGATCGCCGTGGAGCACTATCTGAAGCGCGACCACGCGGCGGACCTGCGCGAGTGGAACCGGCGCTGCGACGTGATCGGCGCCGCGGCAAAGCAGGTGAGAACGGTAACCAGCGAAACCTTTGTTCCTCGATTGCAAACCACCGTGCCGCATCTGGCGTTGCGCTGGGACGCCTCCGCCATCAAGCTGACTCCGCTCGAAGTGAAGCAGCGGCTTGCTGAAGGAGAACCCGCGATTGAGGCCTGCCCGCTGACGGATGGCGAACGGCTGGTGTTCAGCATATGGATGATGCAGCCGGAGCAACGGAAGTGGTGGCGAAGCGGGTGGCGGAGTTGCTGAAGGCATCCGTCTAGCCCGCGCCGCTCCGCCGGGGATCTAAATGCAGGCGATGACGTCGATCTCCACCAGCGAGTTGCCGGGGATGCCGCCATAGGCCGCAATGGTGGTTCGGACGGGCGGTTCCTCGCCGAAGCGGCCCAGGAAGACCTCGTTCATCCCCTTATAGTCGGCAAGGTCGGCGAGGTAGACGTTGCACTTGAGCACCTTGATCATCGAGGAGACCGGACGGCCACCGAGTTCCTTCTCCACTTCATCGAGCACGTGCTTGGTATGGGCCTTGATATCACCTCCAAAAGTGAGCGCCCTTGCCGGCGATGAACAGGAGATTGCCATAGGAAACGGCGCGAGAATAGCAAAGTCTTGTCCGGCTTCTTGCCACTACGCCAGTGGACCTTTTTCGCGGGACTGCTTACCTGGGCTCGCAGCGTGAAGGGCGCGATGCCGGCAGCGGCAGCCGCGGCGAACAAGCGACGGGTGGGTTTCATTGAAAGGCTCCTTTTCTGCCCAGGCCGTTCTCTGCCCAGGCCCCACTTTGCCTACGCCGAGAGTGATCGGCGCGCAGATCGATTTTCGCTTTGTCCCCCACGCCAAGGCCCCGAGGCACCAGAGATGGTGACGTGTTCGGGCTACAGTGCGGATGAAGCCGCTGTCGGCATCCTTGAGAGCTTCGGCGAGGGGCTTCAACCCTATCTTGACGCGCTGTGCGTCGAGTTCCTGCCCCAGCCGATCATGTCCATGGCTACCGGGTCAGTCGAGAAGAACATGGTCTTGTGCTCCGAGACATACTTCACGCGGCGCGGGTTCATCCCAGGGCCCCCATGGGCGAGCGCCTTGATGGCATCGCCGATGTGCAGGGTGCACTTCTGGCGGATGAACGCGGATGGAAGTGGAACTGGGAATAAACGTGCCGCACGCGTTGAGCATCGGTGAAGAATGGCTGCGATTGACGTTGCTCACCAGGCCATGGGACATGTTCTTGAGGGCCATGGTGATGCCGGCCGATTGGTGGTGCTTGAGCAGGCAGAGGTTCACCATCTTGTCGACGTCTTTGGTGATGAACCGGGCGGCGTAGAGCGGCGGGCGCGTGGTGGAAAGGTGGAAGCCGGGCGAGTGGGTCTACATGTCCATGTCGTGGTCCGCGTCGTAGCCCTCGAGGCGCTGCTGGGTGCTGTCGGTTGTAGTCGTGCAGGCCCAGGCCAGCCCGAACACCTTCGGGGAGCCGCTTGTCAAAGCCTGCCTGGTAGAACTCGTTCTTGTACCGGTCGTACGCGACGATGTTCTTGCGAGGAACTCCCGGCCGCCTCGAGCCCGGCGACGATCTCCTGCACCACTTCCGGTGCGGAGATAACGTAGGGGCGGCTTACCGGGTTGAGCTTGATCCCCGACGACATCGCCGGGTTCGAAGAACATACGCCAGAGCCTGCACCCAATCCGGAGCGCCGGTGAGTTCCACCATGCCGCGGCGCATCATGTCGCGGACCGGCTCCCGCTGAAAGACGCCATTGACGATGGAGCCCGCGTGATGCACCCGGGCGACGCGACCGGGGAAAAGCCCGGGCATCGACCATTTGGTCATCTCCGCCTGCCCATAGGTGGAAGAGGCGTGGACCAGGGTCGGCCCCACCAGACCCAGCGCGAGCATCCTCGCCAGCCAGTCCGGCGCGTCTCGTTGATTCTTCCTTCTCCGCGGAAACCCTTGCGCTCGCCATGTCAGTAGATGCATCGCCCCCCCAGGAGCGGGATTCGCCCCCTTGTGTTCGAAGGCTACCACAATCGCCAGGAGGCGAAGAATGGTCAGGGCAGCTGACTCAGGGAACTTCGCGAGCTAGCGCGCAAGGAGGCGGCGGCGTGGCTGGGTCGGCTTCCTTCACGCCCCACCACCGGCGACATGGGCGCCCTTGCGGAAGAGCAGAGATTGCCGGGTAGCGATCGCGACGGCGACGTAGGCTCTCGTCGCCGACCTCGGCTGCGGCAGTAGGGGGAAAGCGCTTCCCGGAGCTTCTGCATGCAGGGACGCCGCCGCCTCTCGGCGTGACTCTCCGTCACCACGAAGGCCTTCCCGTGAGCATACTGAGCCAGATAGCCGCGCTTCAGGCATCCGAAGGCGAAGAACGCCCTTCGAGAACCGACCGGGGAAAGCCAGCCTGCCATGCCCTGCGGTGGAGGAACCAGGCAAGCTGGTTCGGGCTTCTGCCGATGCGCCCTCGATCGTCTTCTCAAAAGCGGCGATCGCCTGACGCAGCATTTCAGCGTGCTGGCCATCAGGCTCAGCGGCGATCTCCACATAGAAGCGGTCCTTCGATGAGGACCGCCTTGCGGGGGTTCACTGGGCGCACCGGCGCCGATATCGAGGATCGAGGAGCTCGGGGATCGGCATTGCCGGTGAACATGCCATACGCGCTCTCAAAATCAACGAAGCTGGAGACATCGAAGATCAGCTTGAGGTCGCCTTTGGCGCAGGTGATACCTTTGCATCGTTCTGAAAGCCGTAGAGAAAGTACCCCTCGCGAGTTGCCGTTCATGTATTCAAAGAGGGTTTCCGTATCGAAAGTGCGTGCTTCCCCCTGCTGCGCGGAGCCGGGAATGAAGGCACAATCGGGCGGATGGGCGCCGGCGAGCAGGGCCAGCGCCATCAGCAGGAGAATCGGCCTTCATGCGAACAACTCCCGGGCGCGGCTACGCCCGTTCCGCAACATGCACGCCCTTGAGGGCAGTGGACGCTGCATTCCGCGCAATCCGGCGCAATCGACCTGCTGCAGCTCCGCGGGAAGTGTGCGGTAGTTTTCCAGGCCAAGCTGGAACTCGCCGTAGCCTTCGGCATAGCTGACGTAGCGAATGATGTCGGAGTGCGGCAAGCCCTTCGCGCAGGTGCCACCGCACTGGTTGCACATCGAACAGTAGAGCGGGACGGATGGACTTGGAGTTGAGCGGCGAGAATGTTGCGGTCGGAATCCTGCCAGCCGGCGGCCACGGCCTTGAAGTTCTCATCGAGCTGATCGAGATCCATGATGCCTGGGATGGCAGTGGCCACATACGGATTGCGAACGGCCCACTTGAGCGCGGAGCCCATGCGCGCCTTGCCCGGGAGAACGTTCGTGGAGGGGTAGCCGGGCCGGTTGGTGCGGAAGCCGCCGGCCATCGCCTTCATGGCCACGATGCCGAGGCCGCTGCGTGGCAGCCGCTTCGAGGGTGGTGTCCATACGGGCATCCATCGTGAAGTTGTAAGCCGTTAGGACGACGTCGGTGCGGCCCTTCGCGACCAGCGCCGGGATGAGCTCGGTCATATTGCTGTGGGTGGAGACGCCGCGGAAGCGGATCTTGCCCTGACGGCGGGCTTCGTCCTGGGCGTGCAAGCGACTCGTCCTTCACCTCGGCTGGGATTGGCAAGGGCGTGCAGATACCAGATGTCGATATGGTCAGTCTGTAGTTCGCGGAGCGTGGTCTCGAGGTGCTCCATGGCCTGGGCGTAGGTGGAGGATTTCGACTTGCTGGAAGACGTGAGCTTGTCGCGCCTGCTCTTAAGACGCCGCGCCCACCACTCGCTCGTTGTTGCCGCTTCTGGTAGCCGCGGGCGGTATCGGAATGCGGTGACGCCGGCGTCGGCGGCCTGTTCAATCACAGTGGGGTCCGAGTGGTCATGCAGTCCGAAACCCAAGCACCGGACGACTTGAGGCCGGTCTTACCCAGGGCACGGTATTGCATGGAGGGGGCCTGGGCATCGGCGGTAGGCGCCGCCATCAGCTGAAACCTGGCTCCAAGAAAGCCGCGGCGGGAGGCGTGAATTGCCATGGCAAATACTCCTTGTTCGCTCTTCACAGGTTTTGTGTCTTAAACTACTATAAAGGCAACTGAGGTTCAAGCCCATGAAGACTGCCTTTCTCCAGTCGCGTGTTGATCGGTGCCGAGGGGGCCTGCTCGCTAGCCCGGATCCGTGGCCGCAGGCGCTCAACAGGGTCGGCAATCGAATCGCCCCGTTGCTCTTGTACATGGAGAGGACCGGCGGAAGAACATCGCGCGAAGAGCTGAGGGTGATTGATCGGGAGATCGCTGCCCCGGTTGAAAGCGACACAAGAGCGTCGTCATCAAGCCGAACCTGAGTATCCACCAACTCGCCAACTGGCTGCGACGGACGCGAATTGCGCTGCGGGGGATTCTGGACTACCTGGATACGCGATGGCAAGCGGGCCGTGCTAGATCGCTGAATCCTCGGCGGGCGACACCTACGCAGGGTTCGAGAACTTCAAGTACATGCCGGTGCTCGGCGAACACGGTGGATGAAGGTATCGCTTGTGGACCTCGAACGAAGAAGCACTGTATGAGCGCCTTTCCACATCCTGAACGGCGATCTCCGCACCCGCAAGCCGGTGCGGCTGGCGTAGCGACTGCTGGATACGGATACCTTCGTGATCAGCGCAGGCGTGATGGAGACGCACGACGTGGTGGTGGCCACGATGTCGGTGAAGAATATGACGCTGGGCGCGCCGCTGCACAACAAAAAGGGTGAGAAGCGCTGGAACGACAAACAGGTGTCTCATGGGCAGCGTCGGCAGGCACACTATGGCGTAGTGAGGAGCGCTGAGCGGATGAAAGCGAACTGGGGCGTGGCGGTGATCGACGGGTAGGAAGGCATGGAAGGGAACGGACCTTCCTCAGGCACTCCAGTGGCCTAACAAATCGCGATCACCTCCCGGACTTTCGTGTCGGCGGACCGCGTGGGCGTGGAATGCATGGGCGTGGACGCCAGTTGGCCGGCTTACCTGAACTGGTGCGGCGAGATGGGCATGGGCAACTACGACCTTGCCAACATCGAGGTGCGGGGCAACGCCAATGACTTGGTGATCGCAAGCCCTACCAGATGCACGGAGATATTGATCGCGAGCTGCAGTGGATGGGATCGCTGGCGGAACTGCCCCGAAGCTGGGCTAGAGTATCCGGCGCTGGCGCGGATTCCCTGGCCGGGCACATGCGGCCGGCTTACAGTAAGGATTATGAACCGAATCGTTGTTGCGTTGCTTTGCGTGCTGGGCACGCGTTCTCTGGTGGCTGAGTGGCACGTGGGGGCGCAGCGGGAGGCGAGGCCACAGGCGCTGGGGGCCGAGGACGACCTTCAGTGTCGAGCGCGATGATGCACCTGAGCCGGGTGGCGGATCCGCAGATCTCTTCCGACGGGCTTAGCGTGGCCTTTCAGGCCACGAGGGTGAACCTGAAAGAGAACAAGACCGAGACGCAGATCTACGCGGTTCCGATCGTTGGCGGCACGCCCGGCGCTTAACCACAGAAGGCAACAACAGCAGCCGCCGCGCTGGGCTCCGGATGGCCGGAGCATCTACTTTCTTCGACGCGGGGCGACACCCAGCAGATCTGGCGCATGCAGCCCGATGGGAGCCGGGACAAGTGGCGGTAACCAAGCTTGACCACCGAGCCAACGGCCGCACCTGATTGTGCGCAGATAGAAGAGAAGTTGTAGTGTTCACCGGCGAAGTATTTCCTGAGTGCAATGGGGACGATACCTGCAACCAGAAGCGCCTTGCCGAAGAGAAGGCGAATCCGGTGAACGCGCGCGTCTACTGAGCCTGCTCTACCGGCACTGGAACCAGTGGCAAGCCAAGCACCGCAAACATATCTTACTCCGCCGAGATCGATGGCAGCGGGTCGTGGGATCTGACGCCTGGGGACCGTGATGTGCCGCCCTTCTCCCTCGGCGGCGGCGACGATTACGACATCTCCCCGGAGAGCACCGAGGTCTGCTACGTACACAACCCGGACCCCGTCCTGGCGACAAGCGCGAATGGGGGAACTCTACGTGGTTCCCCATTGGGGGCGGCGAAGCGATTCGAATCACCACCAACCCGGGGAACGATACGACGCCGCGATACTCGCCGGATGGAAAGAGCCTGGCTTGGCGGATGCAAGCCCAGGCGGGGTTTGAATCGGATCGCTGGCGTCTGGTGGTGATGGAGCGTGCCTCGGGGAGGTGGGTGCCCATCACCGATAGCATGGATCGCTCGGTGGACGATTTTCTGTGGATGCCGATTCCCAGCGCTGGCTTCACCATGGAGGATCGCGGCCGCCACGGCGCTCACCTGGTTCGCACCACCGGCGGGGGGACTCAGCAGATCATCAATAATCCGGCCAGCGTCTTCTCGCTCTCGCTCACGCGAAGACCAGCGCAACCTGGTTTACGCGGAAGCAAGCGGCAGCAAGCCGGCGGAGATTTACGTGGCGTCCTCGGACGGCGGTGTCGCGATGGCGCTCGCCCGGATGAACGACGACGTTTTGGCGTCCCACCAATTGACGCCGCTTGAGGACTTCTGGGTGGATGGAGCTGAGGGCGCCAAGGTGCAGAGCTTTGTGGTGAAGCCCCTCGGTTTTGACCCCGCGAAGCGATACCCCGTGCTCTTCCTCATCCATGGCGGCCCGCAAGGCGCCTGGGGCGAAGCTGGAGCTACCGCTGGAACCCGCAGATCTTTGCCAGCGCCGGGTATCTGGTGGTGATGCCGAACCCTCGCGGCTCCACCGGCTATGGCCAGCGCTTCACAGATGAAGTGAGCGCGATTGGGGCGGCAGAGCGTACCTGGACATCATGGCCGTTGTGGAACACGTGGCCGAATCTGCCTTATGCGGATGCGAACCGGATGGGAGCCGCCGGCGCCTCCTATGGCGGCTACATGGTGAACTGGATTCTCGGCAATACCACGCGATTCAAGGCGCTGGTCTCCCATGCGGGCGTTTACGACCTTGAAAGCATGTTCGGAGAAACCGAAGAGCTTTGGTTCACCCTCTGGGAGTTTCGCGGCACGCCCTGGCAAACCCCGGATATTTACCGCCAGTGGTCGCCCAGCAAGCGTGTGGAGTTCTTCGCAACGCCCACCCTGGTCACCCACGGAGAGCGCGACTACCGGGTGCCGCTCGGCCAGGGCCTTCAGCTTTACACGGCGCTGCAAATGCGCAAGGTTCCCTCGAAGCTGATCCTCTTCCCCGAGGAAGGCCACTGGATCCTGAAGCCGCCGAAACAGTGAGTTCTGGTATCGAAACGTCACCGAGTGGCTGGATGAATGGGTGAAGGCGGGCAAGCAACCGGCGAGAGTACGCCCGGAGAAGATTCAGGTGGAGGGCGGCTCTCCATTCGCGACCCGCCCCACCGGCAGACCGCGTAGCGGCTGATGCGCCAGCGTCTATCCCCGTTTATCGTCATCTTCGCGATCTTTCTTTCGTTCTCGGGGCCGATCGGCAGCACCCTGCCCTTGATGCCGCTGTATCTCAGGCAGAATCTGGGCCTTGATCGTTTCTATACGGGCGTTCTGATGGGTCTGCTCTCCGCCGCCGCGCTCGCCGGTCGTCTCTGGGCCGGGCCCTTCGCCGATCGCCGCGGACGGCGTGCCGGGCTCTGGCTGGGCTTCTGCCTGTGCTCGGTCGCAGGCCTGCTTTACCTTCCGCTTTTTGGGGTTGCCGGCATGGCAATCGGACGGCTGACCCACGGCCTGGGCGAGGCCTTCATCCTCACCGGCGGAGTCGCCTGGATGGTGGATACCGCGCCTGAGGGAGGCCGTAGCCAAGCGTTAGGATACTTGGCTTCCGGCGTTTGGGGCGGGCTGGCGGTGGGCCCCTTGGTGGCGGAAGCGATGCGGACTTTCCCGCACACGGCCATGCTGGTGACGGCGGCGGGCGTGCTGAGCGCGCTGGTTCTCTTCGCCACGCAAGCCCCGCCGGTGCGCAAGGGCGGCCCCAAGCCGAAGATGCGTTTGGGCGTGGTGGCCCTGCCCGGTTCCATCCTCGGCTTCACGAACATCGGCTACGCGGTTCTTGCCGCGTTCATGCCGTTGCTGCTCGATTCCCGGGGTCTTTCCGGGAGGGCCCGCGTTCACCGCGTTCGCCATGACGGTGCTCACTTCCCGCTTGCTGCTGGGTTCGCTTCCAGATCGCTGGGGTCCGCGCAAGACGCTGATGGGCGGGCTCGCCACGATGGCGGCGGGCTTCTCACTGCTGCTCGCCAGCCACTCCGTTCCGATGTCGGTGGCCGCCGCTGCCATCGTTGGCTTTGGCTACTCCTTCCCGTGGCCGTCTCTCGCGGTGATCGTGGTGGGGCGAGTGGCGGAGCACGAACGGGCTTCGGCTTTGGCCGGGCTCACCGCCTTCTTCGATCTCTTCGTCGCCGTTGGCGCAGCCGTTGCGGGCGCCATTGGCAATCAGTTCGGTCTGGTGCCGGTCTTCTTCTTCGCGATCGCGAGATGTGGGTTTTTGGCGCCCTTGGCGTGGTCTGGCGCACGGGCTTCAGGGCGTAAGGAAGCGGCGATGTTGCCAGAGGACCTGGCAACGCCCGCCTGAAGAGGCAGCGAAGCAGCGAAGAAGAGCAGCGGCGCGGGGGCGGGCCAGCGCTAACCGGCCATGATCTCCTGGCTGCGGCGAAGGTCGTCGAGGCCGACGGTGATCAGGGTCTTATCCATATCTTCGCCGGATTGGATCATCAAACGGAGGTGCGCGGAAGCCAGCCGGATTACCCACGCGTCTGAAATCTCCCGATTCTCCAAGCGCGCCGATTCCTTGAGGTCGACATGGGGAGTGGCGATGACTTTGTGGATTCTCTTTCGCCGGGGGCCACCAGATGAAACTTGCAATCGATCGGTATCCGCGTGCCGGATGGAAATCCCCACCTGGTGCCATAGAAACACCACCTTCCAGGTCACTCCGAAGGGGTCTACACAGGAGAACTCGCGCGTGATTGGGGGCCATACGAAGCATCCTAGCACGTGCCCCTCTTCCGCCAAGGAGCACCTGAGCCGCGCTGGAATGTGCTACACGTGCTGCCGGATCAGCGAAAGAAACTCGGTGCGTGTCTCCCGGCTATTTCTGAAGTTTCCGAACATTGTGCTGGTGACGGTATCGCTGTGCTGCTTCCCACTCCACGCATCATCATGCAGAAATGCTGGGCCGTGGCCACCACGCCCACACCCTTCGGGTGGATGGCTTCCATGATCGGTGTTGAGCCACTTCATGGGTGAGGCGCTCCTGCACCTGCAGACGCTTGGCGAAGATATCCACAATCCGCGGAATCTTGCTCAACCCGATCACCTTGCCATTCGGGATGTAGGCCACGTGGGCCTTGCCGAAAAAGGGCAGCATGTGGTGCTCGCAAAGGCTATAGAACTCGATATCCTTGACGATCACCATCTCGTCATAATCGACATCGAACAGCGCCCCGTTCAGGATGTCGGTGACGTTGGTGTGGTAGCCGCTGGTGAGGTCGCGCATCGCCTTCTCGACGCGCAGCGGCGTACGCAGAAGGCCGTCTCGCGAAGGGTCTTCGCCAAGCTCCCTGAGGATCTGCTCGACATGTGGAGCGATGGGATAATCCAGACCCGCCTGATCCGCCGGGGCGCTGCCCACCGGAAGCACTTTCACTGTCGCTTTGGCTTTCTCCATCATGCCTCTCCGTTTCTCAAACCTTCGTCAAAAACCAACATCCTGTCAGATGTCGAAGATGTTCTTTCGGGTCTCAAACAATCGCACACCTGCCAATGCGGGCATTCGCGGGGTGTGCCCAAAGGCCGCTCCGGTCTCCGGCCACCCTGCTTCTAGTCTCGCGCGAATGTCAGCGGCCACGTTTTCCGTGGTCGGCACCCGTTCGCCGGCAAAGGCGTCGATATCAAAGTTCATGTTCTTGCCGCCGTAGACACGCAGCACGCCGGCGTCCACCAGCGCATCGAGGTCGCGAAGCGCAATCACGCGGCCGCTCTTCGAATCTGGCATTCCTTGAACACTCACTTCCAGCACATAGTTGTGGCCGTGCCCGTAGGGATTGTTGCACTTGCCGTAAGTCTCCTCATTCTCACGTTCAGACAATGCCGGGCTGTGCAAACGGTGGGACGCGGAGAAGCGATAGCGCTTGGTGAGGATCACAGCGGCTCTCCCGCGTAATCGACAAACAGATCCTCCGTTTCGTAAAGCCTCACTCGATGCAGCCTGCCGTTGGCGAGGTTGAGCTTCGGGCAGAGCCGTCTCCAGATCTCAACGGCGACGTTCTCCGCGGTGGGCACCACGCGATCGAATGGAGGCACTTCTTTGTTGAGATGCCGGTGGTCCATTGCATCCAGCACTTCACGTTGCAGGATGGCCTTCAGTTCCTTGAGATCGAAGATCATCCCGGTCACCGGGTCTGGCGAGCCTTCCAGCGTCACCTCCAGCACATAGTTGTGGCCGTGGCCGTGGGGGTTGGCGCCATCTCCGTATATGGCCTCGTTCTCCTGCTTGCTTAGCGACGGGCTTGCGCAGAGGTGGGAGGCCGAGAATTCAACGCGTCTGGTGATTAACATGCCTGCACTTGAGGAGCCCCGATAGCTCCCCACTTTGGATGCGCCGGCACCGAAACCAGATACACTGAATACGCATGTCCAAGGCCGCCAGCAACTCCGCCAACCCGTCAATTGAACGTTTTCTGATCGCGCTCATCGTCCTGAGTACGGTGGTTCTTTCATACGGCATTTACGATGCCGTTCGCGATAAGACCGTCTTTGAGGGAGATCGGGCGCCCGGCTTCCGCGTGGCAACGAACACGGGCGCTACAATCACCCAAACCAGTTTCGGGGGCGAGTTGCTGCTGGTGAACTTCTGGGCCACATGGTGCCCGCCCTGCGTCGAAGAGATGCCGAGTCTGGAGCAGTTTCATGCGAAGTTTCGGGATCGTGGCGTAGTCGTGCTGGGCGTGAACGTGGACCGCAGCGAACAGACCTACTTGCGGTTTGTGCAGCAAAGCGGCATCACCTTTCCCAACACCTACGACCCCTCCGCCGGCATCAGCGCCAGCTTTGGCACCTTCAAATTCCCGGAGACTTACCTTATCAATCGCGAAGGACGGGTGCTTGAGAAGTTCGTAGGGCCTGAGACATGGACGAGTCCGGAAGTGGTGCAGCGCATCGAACGGCATCTTCCGAGAGGTTGAGGCGAAAAGTAGCGCGGGGCGGAGCAGGGAGGGAGCCGATGGCAATCACGAGTGATCAGCGCGCGGAACTCATTCGTATCGCCGGCGAGCGCGCCGCGCTGTGGCAGGAAACGGACCTTGGCCTCTATGAATACGACGGCGGCGTCGATAAGGCACGCCCCGATCTTGTCCTCTTCCCAAGCTCCGCCGCGCAGGTATCCGCGATCCTCGCCTACTGCTCCACCCACGGAGATTCCTGTGGTGGCGCGCGGCGCCGGTACGGGCTTGAGTGGCGGGGCAATCTCGCGCGCCGGTGGCGTCGTCGTGTCGCTTGTCCGCATGAACCGGATCCTGGAGATGAATCTCGACGACGAATACCTCAAGGTGGAGCCCGGCGTCGTGAATCTGGATCTCTCCGTGGCCCTGGCCCCGCACGGCTACTTCTATGCGCCGGACCCCTCCAGCCAGCGCGCTTGCACGGTGGGCGGCAACATCGCGGAGAACGCCGGCGGCCCGCACACGCTTGTCATATGGCGTGACCACGCAACCACGTGTTTGGGGTGGAGTTCGTCACGGCCATCGAAGCGTTCACGTCGCCGGTGGCCCGGAGGGCGATCTGCCCGGCCTCGACATCCGGGGCTTGCTGATCGGTTCGGAAGGGACGCTGGCGGTGGTGACGGCGGTGTGGGTGCGCATCATGCGATCGCCGGAAGCGGTGGAAACGCTGCTGGCGATCTACGACGATCCGGAGCAGGCCGGCCAATCGGTTTAGCGACATCATCGCTCGCGGAGTGCTGCCCATCGCGCTTGAGATGATGGATGGCGTGATGTTGCGGATGGTGGAAGAGGCCACCCATGCCGGTTACCCGCTGGACGCCGCCGCGATCCTGCTGATCGAGCTTGCCGGGCCGAGGGAGGAGATCGGCGAACAGTTGCCGCTGGTCGAATCGATTTGCAGTGCCGCGGGAGCGCGTAGCGTGCGCATTGCCGCCAGCGCCGAAGAGCGCGCCCTGCTCTGGAAAGGCCGCAAGAACGCCTTTGGAGCGATTGGCCGGGTGAGCCCCACCTACTACGTGCAGGATGGCGTGGTGCCCAGAACGCGCCTGCCGAAGGTGCTCGGTTTTATTCAGGAAGTCGCCCGCAAACACGACCTCACGATCAGTAACATTTTCCACGCGGGGGACGGAAACCTACACCCCATCATCCTCTTCGATGCGCGCAAGCCGGGGGACCTCGACAGGGCCAAACTGGCGGGGGACGAGATCCTGGAAATCTGTGTGGCGGAGGGTGGCACGATCACCGGCGAGCACGGCGTGGGCATGGAAAAGAACGAGTTGTTCGGGAAGCTCTATTCGCAGCGCTTGCAAGATCACCTGGCTGCGCATGAAGTTGCATCTTTGATCCAGCCGGGCGTGCTTAATCCCGGTAAGCTCCTGCCGGTCTCCCGGTCACTGGGGAGCCATCAGGATCTGGGTGGTGCGCACTAGATCCATCGCAAGCGCACGCCGCCGCTTGCGAGGCAGCAAGGAATCGCAATGAACCGTCCAACCCAAGCACCAGGCGACAAGGCCCCGCCGCCGGGAGGCCTCGCCCAGATGCTACCGCGGAGCCTTTCCCGATCGCGATGCCGCTGAGTTCGCCCGGCGCCGAGTGCGCTTCTGACGCCAGGTGCGGCAACGCGGTGGTGGTGCTCGAAGGCCAATACCGGAAGGGTGAACGCGGGGAGCTTCGATCGGGCTTTTTTCAGGATCCGCAACTTCTACTACCTCAGCGGATGGAGGCTAGCCGCGGGGCGATGCTTCTTTCTGGCGCCGCGGCATGTGCGAGGCACCGTATTGTGGAAATACTGGTCCTACCGGATCGCGAGGCACTCCACACGGAGTCTCTGGAGCGGACCGCTTCGCCGATGCCACCGATCAGCGGCATGGCGCGCCGGGTGGAGATCGCCGGCGATGGTGGCGGGTCGCTCCGCGGCCTTCGAAGCGGTCTTTCCGCCACCTTGCTTGGCGAGGTGGAGCGGCTTGCCTGCATCCACGGAACGGAGCTGGAGCGGCGCCTGCGGCAGGCTTTTCCGTTCCGCGAAATCATCCCGTTGAGCGACGCCATGGCCAAGCTGCGCATGCGCAAATCCGATGCCGAGATCGCTCGTATTCGCGAGGCGGTGCGCGTAACGGCGGAGGGGCAATTGCGCGGCTGGCGCAGCCTGCAATCGGCATCGAACGAGTTCGAGGTGGCCGCGGATATCACTCACGAATTCCTGCGGCGCGGTGCGGAGCGTCATGCCTTTGCGCCCATCGTGGCGGCCGGCGCAAACGCCTGCGTGCTGCACTACTCGCGCAATCGTGCGCCTCTCCGGAAGGGCGATCTGGCCATCCTCGACGTGGGTGCGGAATGCGACGGCTATGCCGGAGATCTCACCCGCACCATACCCGTGGGCGGCCGCTTTTCTAAACGGCACCGCGCCCTTTACGAGGCGGTGCTCACGGTGCAGAAAGAGGTGATCGCCGCCGTGCGGCCCGGCGCAAGCATCGCCAAACAGATTCCCGGAAGCCTGCATCAGCTTGCGGTGGCCCGCTTCAACGAGATGCGGCTGGGGCCAAGGAAGGAACCGCTCGGCAACTTCTTCCCGCACGGCATCGGCCACCACCTGGGGATGGATGTCCATGATCCGGGCGACCCCTTGTCGCCGCTGGAGCCGGGCATGGTGGTGACCATCGAGCCCGGGGTCTACCTGCCCGAAGAGGGCATCGGCATTCGCATCGAGGACGACGTGCTGGTCACCGCGCATGGCAGCCTGGTGCTTAGCGACGCGCTACCCAAGGAAGTGGCGGATGTGGAGGCGCTGCTAAGGTCGTGAAGACGATCGCGTGAACAACCGGCAGCGCGCGCGGCGGAAGGGCGTTCGCGATTGGCCCAGAGTGTGCTGCTATTGGCCGGCATCCTGATCTCCTGGCTGATTGCCGCCGGCCCGGTTGGGCACGTGGTGGATAACAACATCGCCGACGCCCTGGTGCGCTGGATCCATACCGCGGCCCCCTCTCGCGGCCGAGCTGCTCCGGTCGCTGCAAGCGCGTCGCAGGCTCCCCCGTCCAGCATTTCCACGCTCATCGCGATCGACGAAGATACCCTCAGCCGGCACGGGGGCATTCGCGGACTGCGCGGAATCGTCGCCGGTATTCTGGAGGCTGCGGCCACCCGCCATCCCAAGGTAGTGGCCATCGACCTTACGCTCGCCGATCTCGCCGACCCTGTCGAAGACGCGCGCCTTGCCGCGGCGATGGCTGCGCTGCCCTCCGTTGTATTGGCAGCCGAAATCCGCTCCACCGGCAACGCCTGGGAGTTGCCCGCGGCCCCCTTCGCCAAAGCGATCACTTCCATTGGGCATGTACATGCGGCGCCAGATCCGATGGATTCCGTCTGCCGTGCCATCCCCCTCGAAAAGGCCGTCGACCGCCAGCGCTATTGGGCGCTCAGTCTGGAAGCCTACCGATTGTGGCGTCGCGAGGACTACATCCTCGAGACGCCCGGCAGCCTTCTTGTGGGCAGCGTCGAAATCCCCGCATCGCGAGAGAGCGGGAGGCTCCTGCAAGTTCGCTACCTGCCGCCTTCCGGACAGGCGGTGTCGGGCATCACGCGCATTTCGGCAGCCGGGATGCTTGGCTCGCCGGCATCGCTGCCGCTACCGGAAGGGGCGGTCCTGTTCGTGGGAATCACCGCTCCCTCCGCGGCCCGCGACCGCCTGATGACCCCCTATTCTTATGGGCGGACCATGCAGGGCGTGGAGATCCACGCCAATGCCTTTGAAACTCTTGCCACCCGGCACTTCTACCACCAGGTTCCCCCTGCCGTGGGCCTTCTGCTCAGCCTCGCCATCGCTGGTTGCATGGGCCTTGCCTTCCTTTGGCTGACGAGCTGGAA
Organism: Bryobacterales bacterium; assembly: GCA_034522975.1. Classification (GTDB taxonomy): domain Bacteria; phylum Acidobacteriota; class Terriglobia; order Bryobacterales; family Bryobacteraceae; genus JACTMJ01. The sequence goes on along the minus strand of JAXHKT010000060.1, from coordinate 8,414 downwards.
GACCTATGCGTTTGCCGCGCTGCCGCTCGCGGCCTCGCTCGCCGCGCCACCGCTGGCCTTCTTCTCCGATACCCTGGTGCCCTCCACGCTGTGGTTGCTCAGCGCCTGGCTGCCTTTCCTTGTGCTGGCAGCGCACCGCTATTGGTTTGTGAATCGCCGGATGCACCACGCCGAACGCGAAACGGAGAACTACCGCGACGCCATCCACTACGTCACCCATGAGATGCGCACTCCGCTCACCGCCATCCAGGGTTCGAGCGAGCTCATTTCGCGTTACTCCCTAAGCGCCGACAAGCAGAAGCAGATTGCTGGGATGATTCACAGCGAATCGAAGCGGCTCGGCCGCCTGATTCAGGTGTTTCTCGACGTCGAACGCCTCTCCGCCGGGCAGATGCAGTTGCGGGACGATGCATTCACGGCCTCCGCGCTGGTGACCACCTGCATCGACCGCGCTCGCCCCCTAGCCGAAGCCAAAGAAATCGCCCTCGTTGCCGAAGCGGATTGGGAAGGTCTAGCTCCCCTCCATGGCGACCGTGAATTGCTGGAACACGCCCTCTACAACCTGATCACCAATGCCATCAAGTATTCGGGCGGCGGCACTACCGTGCGCGTCTGTTGCACGTCTCGTGGCGAGGATATGCTGCTTAGCGTGGCCGATCAGGGCATTGGGATGAGCGCCGAGGAGCAGCGCGCCGTCTTCGGCAAGTTCTACCGCACGGCCGCTGCCGAACGCTCCGGGGAGAAGGGGTCGGGCATTGGCCTTTCCATCGTCGATCAGATTGTCACCGCGCATGGCGGCCGCATTGAAGTGGCCAGTGAGCCTGGCAAGGGATCGAAGTTCTCGATCGTCCTCCCCCGTCTGAAACCTGCGCAGTCCACACAGGGAACGTGATTGAATGAAGGGGATGACCCGACTATTGCTGGTCGAAGACGACGCCAGCGTCCGCAACACCCTCAGCACCTTTCTTGAACTGGAAGGGTTTGCGGTGGACGTCGCTCCCAGTTCTGAATCGGCGTTCCGGAGGCTCGCCACGGAAGCCTACCCCGTGGTGCTCTCGGACATCTACCTCGACAGTTGCACCGGCCTCGACATTCTCGAAGAAGCTAAGCGCCGCAACCCTTCCTGCATGGTGGTGCTGATGACCGGGCGGGGCAGCATGGAAACCGTGGTGGCCGCCACCCAGGGCGGCGCCTTCGATTACGTCGCCAAACCTTTCGATCTCGACGATATCCTCGCCGTGCTGCGCCGTGCCGTGGCTGCCCGCGATCCCGACGATGCGGTGGCGGTGGAAGACGATTTACCTGAGAGCGAGATGATCGGCTCCTCCGCGCCCATGGTGGAAGTGTATAAAACGCTCTCCCGCGTTGCCCCCACCGATTCCACCGTACTGATTGAAGGCGAAACGGGCACCGGCAAAGAAGTGGTTGCCCGCCTCATCCACCGCAACAGCGCTCGCGCCACCATGCCCTTTGAACCAGTGGATTGCGGTTCTGTGGCCAGCACCCTTCTCGAAAGCGAGCTTTTTGGCGCCCTGCGCGGCTCCTATACCGGTGCGGACCGCGACCGCGTGGGGCTGCTCGAAGCCGCCAATAAGGGTACGGTGTTTCTCGATGAGGTGGGGGATATTGAGCCCGGCTTCCAATTGAAATTGCTGCGCTTCCTGCAGGAACGGGAAGTCCGCCCCCTTGGCGCTAACAAAGCCCGCAAAGTGGATGTGCGCGTGATCGCCGCCAGCAACAAGAGCCTGGGATCTCTGGTGAAAGACGGCAAGTTCCGGGAGGATCTCTATTTCCGTCTCAATGTTGTACGCATCCTGCTGCCCCCTTTACGCGAGCGCAGGGGCGATGTGACACTGCTATCCCACTTCTTTCTGAACAAATACAACGCCCGCTATGGCACCGGCACGCGATTTCACCCCTCGGCAATGCCGATCCTGGAATCGTTCGCATGGCCGGGCAACGTGAGGCGATTGCAGCACATCGTCGAACGCCTCACCATTCTCGCGGAGGATAAACGCATCCGTGCCGAAGACGTGGATCGCGCACTCCAGCAACCCGTCGAAACCGGGCCATCCTCGGAATCCCTCGCCGACAAAGAGACGGAACAGATCCGGAGGGTCTTCCAGGCTACCGCGGCAACAAGGCCAAAGCCGCCCGGATTTTGGGGATTGAGCGAAAGACTTTGTACCGGAAACTGTCCCGAATGGGAATGGATTAGAGGGTTTTCCCCTTTTTTTCTCTTTTCGAACGGCTTCCGATTTTGCTAGGCGCTAATCCGAAATCCCCTTACAATGGTGCTAGCGATAACAAAAAGTTATCGATGTCATCAGACCACGAGTTTCAAGGGGGAGACTACGATGTTTGATACCTTAAGCGACCAAATCAAAGCTGACGATAAGGCCAACGTCACCAGCCGCGAGCGCATGATGCGCTGGTCGATGGTGCTGCTGATCACCGCTCTGCTATTCCTTGGCTTCTACCTGTTGCCGCAGCTCGGCTGAGCGCGACACCAGTTCGACGTGCCTGCGAGTCCGGGTGTGCGCTTCCTTTTCCATCCTGGAAAGGATGTTCGCCACCCGGATCACCGCAGGCGCATAGTGCGAATACGGGTTGTAGAGCGCCAGCTTCTGCTCGAACGTCTTTCCTTTGTAAATCTGGCTGGTTCCCAGCCGCATGCCCACATAGTGGATTCCCGCGCGGATCGATGGGAAGACGTGTCGGCGTTGTTCCACCCGAAAATGTTGTTATTTTTGTAGGTCTTACCGGCGCTCGATTCCAAGAACGCGATGCTCGGCAGCAAACGCCAATCGAGGCCATGCCGGTCCGCGACAATCAGGAAATCTTCGGCCAAGTGGACGATCGGGCTATCCTTTTGCTCAAGGAACCCCTGAAGGGCCACCAGGCGGGGGTCCACCTCATAGCGGGATTGGGGAATGTGCCCGTCCGGCATGATGGTTGCCGGCATCGTCAAAACAGCGCCCAGAACCAGGGCGCGGACGAGAATTCGCTGAATCTGAATCAAACACTGCTCCTCATTCAACTGGCTCTCTCTACGAAAGCCCAAGACGGTTTCCCATCATCGCGGAAACCATTCCAGTTTTAGCTCAAGGCTGGCGTATGACTTGGATTGTCATCGCTTCTCTTCTTTGGAGAATACAACAAAGCTAGCACATATTCATTAGCTTATTCAATCCAGCCCAATCTAAACAAAGTAAATTTTACACTCAATGAAGTAAGATTCGAAGGCATAAAAATTATAGATAGATCTCGTAACTCAGACATAAATAACGACTTACATCGGTATCCAGACGAGATTGGCGGCTTAGCCGCGACCAGGTGGAAACATCCAACATTAAACTGAGTTCGACATCCGGCGGATATGGATCGGGACTCCCGGTACTGAGGAGATCCATGGCTGCCGGAAACTGTTCCGTAACACGGAAATCTCATGCCGAATCAGTTGGATAGCCCCAAGAACCGAAGCAAGGGCTGGAATCGGGCGTATCCTTTGGTATAAGAATCCACATCCATGTTTTATCCATCCGAACACGCCTCCAGGGGCAATCGCGCCGAAAGGCACCCCGCAATGCAGCACGGGGAACTCATCGTAGGACCCCGGTTTCGGTCCGGGAAGCCCCATTCTTCCCGGCCCGCGCGATAGACCACCCGATACCGGCGCCCAAATGAGCAAGGCAAGCGCTCCCATCCGAGGGGCATTTGGTATAAGCTTTGGTGGTATGAAACCGGATAATCCGTCCATCGCAACAGAAGCAATCGCGCCCTCGCGCAGAGATTTGCTGAGCAACACGGGCAAGGCCCTCGGTCTTTCCGCCTTCGCTGGCGTGGCGTTGCCCCACGTACACGCGGCGGACAACAACACCATCCAGGTAGCTCTGGTAGGCTGCGGTGGACGCGGCACCGGTGCGGCTGTCAACGCGCTCTCGGTCACCAACGGGCCGGTCAAGCTGGTGGCCATGGCGGATGTCGTTCCGGCCAAGATGAACTCAAGCTACGACAAGCTGAAGACCCAGTTCGGTAATCAGGTGGACGTCCCGCCAGAGCGCCGCTTCCTCAGCTTCGACGCCTTCAAGAACGCGATGGATTCGCTGAAGGCCGGCGACGTGGTGATTCTCGGAACGCCCCCGGCCTTCCGCTGGAACCAATTCAAATATGCCATCGACAAGGGCATCCACGTCTTCATGGAGAAGCCGGTGACGGTGGACGGGCCCACCACCAAGCGCATGCTGGCTCTTGGCGAGGAAGCTTCGCGCAAGAACCTCAAGGTGGGTGTGGGCCTGATGGTGCGGCACTGCCGCGCTCGTCAGGAACTGCAGAAGCGCATCCAGGATGGGCAGATTGGCGACATCGTCGCGATGCGCGGCTACCGCATGGGCCAAGGGGGCGGTACGGCCGGACCCAAGCCGCCCGACGTCAGCGAACTCACCCATCAGATCCAGCGCTTTCACGCCTTTCTGTGGGCGAGCGGCGGCGTGTTCAGCGATTATTACATCCACCAGATCGACGAGTGCAGTTGGATGAAGGGGGCCTGGCCGGTGGAGGCGCATGGCATTGGCGGCCGTCATTACCGCGGAGATTCGCTCGACCAGAACTTCGACACCTACTCCGTGCAGTTCGTCTATCCGGATGGCACCCGCCTCTACTTCGATGGCCGCAACATGAAGGGTGCCCGCGATGAATTCGCTAGCTACGCCCACGGCACCAAGGGTTCCGCGGTGATCTCCACCCTCAGCCATACTCCTGGCATCACGCGGATCTACAAGGGCTACCAGATCCCCTGGGTAGCCAACCGGCAGCAACTCCCGCTGGCGGCGGACCCCAACGTCACCTGGGCCTTCCCCCAACCGGAAACCAGCCCCTATCAATACGAATGGGACGACCTGATGGATGCCATCCGCAACGACAAGGCCTACAACGAAGTGAAGCGCGGGGCGGAGGCAAGTCTGGTGACCAGTATGGGCCGTATGGCCGCGCACACGGGCCGCATCGTCACCTTCGACGAAATGATGAACTGCCCGCACGAGTTCGCGCCCGGCGTGGATAAGCTCACGATGGATGGGCCGGCTCCGCTGCAACTGGGACCAGACGGAAAGTATCCGGTGCCCGAACCCGGCATCAAGATTGACCGCGAATACTAACTACGAACGCACGGAGGGCCGCCAATTGATTGGCGGCCCTCCGTGCGTTCGTAAAGCGTTGCACGGCTATCCGGCCGCCCGCTTCCGCGTCAACGGCCGGGCTTTCTTGCCGGTGCTGAACGTGGCTTCGGCCAGCGAGCCTTCGACGATGTCGCTCTGCTCCTGCAGGTGGCGCTTGTAGGAACCCGTGGCCGGGCTCGCGCTTGGTTTGCGGCCAACGTAGTAGAACCTGACCAACGGCCGCTCTCGGCGAGCATCGGGTCCAGGCGTTCCTGCATGAAGCGCCACGGTCCCATGTTTCGCGGCTCCTCCTGCACCCACACCACCTCGGCGGTAAGCGGGTAGCGGTGGATCAGGTCCCGAATCTGGGTTTCGGGATACGGGTGCAATTGCTCCACCCGCACAATGGCGACGTTGTCGAGTTCAAGTTCCTTCCGCCGGGCGGCTAGATCGTAGTAGATCCGCTGCCGCACATCGGGATGCGCGGCGCACGTTTTCCGCCGCCAGCTTTTCCACTTCGCCGATGGTTTCGCGGAAAGATCCGCCGGTGAGCTCGTCCACGCCGGAGACCGCCTGCGGATGCCGAAGCAAGCTCTTAGGGGTGAAGATCACCATGGGCATCTGCATCCCGCCACCCTGCTTGCCTCCGTACATCTGCCGCCGCAAGACGTGAAAATACTGGGCTGGAGTGCTGCAGTTCACTACCTGCATATTGTCCTCGGCGCAAAGGATGAGAAAGCGCTCGATGCGGGCGCTGGAGTGCTCTGGTCCCTGGCCTTCATAGCCATGCGGTAGAAGCATCACCAGGCTGCTGGGCTGATTCCATTTCTGCATGGAGCAGGAAATGAACTGGTCGATCATGATCTGCGCGCCGTTGAAGAAGTCGCCAAACTGCGCTTCCCAGAGCACCAGCGTGAGCGGATCGCCAATGGTATAGCCGAACTCAAAACCCAGCACGGCATACTCGCTCAACGAGCTATCCCAAACCTGAAAGGGCGCTTGGTCGGGGGCGAGATGCTGTAAGGGGGTGTATTCCTGGCTGGTCTCGGCATCCACCAGAATCAGGTGGCGCTGGCTGAACGTGCCACGGCCTGAATCCTGCCCGCTCAGACGAACGGGGGTGCCTTCGAGCACCAGAGTGCCGAACGCCAACGCTTCGGCGGTGGCCCAATCGATCTGAAAGCCGGGCTGGAAGATCTCTTCTCTTCGGAAAACGAACTTCCGCAGTTTTGGATGCAGGCTGAAACCTTCGGGAAGGCGCGTCATCCCCTGGACCACCGCCTCAATGGCATCGCGATCGACGGAGGTTCGCGGGACGTCGTGCTTTTCTTCCTCAACCGCCGCCAGACTGTCGGCGCCCAACGGGGCGATGTTCTTCTGCTGCGCAGCCTGGAAGGCATCCTCGAGGTGTTGGACGTGCCGCTTGTGGATCTGCTCCACCTGTTCCGTTGTGGTGAGCCCATCCCGTGTCAACTGGCTGCCATAAAGCGTAGCGACGCTAGGGTGTTCCTTGATCTTGCGGTAAAGCTGCGGCTGGGTGTAACTGGGGTCGTCGCCCTCGTTATGGCCGTGGCGGCGATAACAGAACATGTCGATAACGACGTCTTTCTTGAACGCCTGGCGGTAAGCAAACGCGATGTTCAACACGCGCAACGCAGCGTCGGGGTCGTCGCCATTGACGTGGAAAATCGGTGCCTGCACCATCCGCGCCACATCGGTGGAGTAGGGGGTTGAGCGAGCCTCGTCGGGGTTGGTGGTGAAACCGATCTGGTTGTTGACGATCAGGTGGATGGTGCCGCCGGTGGTATATCCGGGAAGCTGCGAGAGATTCAGCGTTTCCGCCACGACGCCCTGCCCGGCGAAGGCCGCATCGCCATGGAGAAGTACGGGGATCACGCGCTCGCGGGCAGCATCTTTCAACCGCTCCTGCTTGGGACGGACGATGCCTTCCACCACCGGGCTCACCGCTTCCAGATGCGACGGGTTGGGTGCGATGGAAACGACGATCTCCTTGCCGTCCGCGCCATAGCGGGTGCCGGACGCGCCGAGGTGATACTTTACGTCGCCCGAGCCCTGCATGGAGGTGGGGTCCGGGTCGCCTTCAAAGGCACTGAAGATCTTCACCAGCGGCTTGCCGACAATGTTGGCAAGCGCATTCAGCCGTCCACGATGGGCCATGCCGATCACGATCTCATGCACGCCATCGCCTGCGGCCACATCCAGCAAGTGGCCCAGGATCGCGATCGCGGTCTCCGAACCTTCCACGGCGACGAAGCGGCGGCCTCTGACCCACCAACTCGGTCTTGCCGAGAATGCTCAAACTCTTCGGCCTGGATTAGCCGGTCGAGAGTCCAAAGGCGCACGTTGCGTTCGAGCGGGGTGTGGGCGTTATCGGGCTCGAGATGCTGCTGAAGCCAATCCTTCTGCTCCGGATGGCTGATGTTCAGTTGGCGATCAAGCGATGCGTCGCAATAGGCCGTGTGAGCATTTTTCCAGTACTCGCGCAGGGTGCGACAAATGGGCTGGGTCTCCCCCTTCAAGCGGCCAGAGAGTGCCGTGTGAGAACTGGCGGTCAAGGTCCCAAATGGTCAGGCCGTAGGTGGAGGGCTCAAGTTCGAGTTAGATGCGCGCGGAGTTTTTCGCCAAGGGGATCAAGGTCCGCAATGAAGTGGCACCACGCACCGCGCCGGGTTACGCGTTCGATCCAAGCTGCAGAACAGCGGCCTGCTCTGACAATATCGGATTCCGCGTCCGCCCGCCCGCCTGTAAGCGATGAGCCTGCTGATTGCCGGTCCCGTGCCCAGCGCACCGGGGTTGGTGCGCGGTGAGCCCCAGATCGCGGAAGATCTGGTCGTAGAACTCGTGGCCGCCCTGCAGAAACTCGTGGACCATCCCGAGGAACATGCCCGATTCGGCGCCCTGGATGATCCGGTGGTCATAGGTGCAGGTCATCGTCATCACTTTGCTGAGCGCAACGCTTAGCAATAGCTTCCAGCAGATGCGCCCTGCCAGGTTGCGGCGGATAGTCGATTCGAGCCAGGTAGCGATGAGTCGCCCCCTGGGTATGCAGATCATGGCGAGACGGGGGATGGAGCCGATGGTGCCAACCGTTCCGGGGTTGGTGAGGGAAATTGTGGTGGCGGCGAAGTCGTCGAGGGTGAGTTTACCGGTGCGGCTACGTTTATCACTACCGGAGTAAAAGGCGCAGGTATGCGGGCGAAATCCATATCAGCAAGATGAGACCTGAACCGAAAAACA
>JAXHKT010000059.1:0-28832 GCA_034522975.1 Bryobacterales bacterium | reverse complement strand
TTTTCTTTTTTTTTTAGCGCCGAACTGCGCGAAGACGCGGGGGTTCATCGTCGATCACGACCATGCGGCCGTCGGCGGGGTTGATGGCGAACTGCACGTTGGAGCCGCCGGTATCGACGCCGATTTCCCGCAGGCAGGCGAGGGCGCCGTCACGCATCATCTGATACTCGCGGTCGGTGAGCGTTTGCGCCGGGGCGACGGTGATCGAATCGCCGGTATGCACGCCCATGGGATCGAAGTTCTCGATGGAGCAAATGATGATGCAGTTGTCGGCGAGATCGCGCATCACCTCAAGTTCGTATTCCTTCCAGCCCAGCACGCTCTCTTCCATCAGCGTTTCGTGGACGGGCGAAAGGGTGATGCCGCGTTCGAGCAAGTCAACCAGTTCCTCGCGGTTGTAGGCAATGCCGCCGCCCGTGCCGCCCAGGGTGAAGCTGGGGCGGAGGATGGCCGGATAGCCAATCTTGTCGATAAAATCAAGGCCCTCGTCGACGCTGGTGATCAGGCGCGAGTGCGGGCACTCCAGGCCGATCTTGGTCATCGCGTCCTTGAAGAGCAGCCGGTCCTCCGCCTTCTTGATCGCTTCAATCTTCGCGCCGATGAGTTCGACGCCGTACTTCTCGAGGATTCCCGCTTCGGCGAGTGCCACGGAGAGGTTCAGCCCCGTCTGCCCGCCCACGGTGGAAAGCAGCGCGTCGGGCCGTTCCTTGCGAATGATCTCTTCGAGAAAGGGGATGGTGAGGGGCTCGACGTAAGTGCGGTCGGCTATCTCCGGGTCCGTCATAATCGTGGCGGGGTTGGAGTTTACCAGCACCACTTCGTAGCCCTCGCTCTTGAGGGCCTTGCAAGCCTGAGTTCCGGAGTAATCGAACTCGCAGGCCTGGCCGATGATGATAGGGCCGGAACCGATGATCAGGATGCGGTGGAGATCGTTTCTGCGTGGCATGTTAGCGTGCGTGCTCGTCCATCATTCGGGCGAATTCTTCGAACAGGTAAAGGGAATCGTTCGGCCCCGGCGAGGCTTCGGGATGGTATTGCACGCAGAAAAGCGGATGGCTGCGATGCCGGAAGCCTTCGAGAGTCTGGTCGTTCAGGTTAATGTGGGTGATCTCCACGCCGCTCGCCGGAAGGGAATCGGGATCCACGCAAAAGCCGTGATTCTGGGCGGTGATTTCCACCCGGTTGCTGAGTTTGTTGAGCACCGGATGGTTGCCGCCGCGATGGCCGATTTTGAACTTGAAGGTTTTGCCTCCCAAGGCCCAGCCCCAGGCGCTGATGGCCCAGACAGATGCCGAAAATCGGCGCCTTGCCGATCAGTTTGCGCAACTCGGCGGCCTGGCTCTCGAGCGGCTCTGGATCGCCCGGACCGTTGGAAACGAAGATGCCGTCTGGCTTGAGAGCCAGCACGTCTTCGGCCGGGGTGGCGGTGGGCACCACGGTGACCCGGGCGCCGTTCTGGCGCAGTCGCCGCAGGATGTTGCGCTTGATGCCAAGGTCGTAGGCGACGACGTGATGGCGGGCTTCTTCGGCCTCCGCCAGCAATTCGTTGGCGCTCACCCGCGGCACCGCCTCGTTCCACTCGTAGCGCTCCCTGGTGGAGACGCCGGTGGCAAGGTCGAGCCCGGCCATCGACGGGGCGTTGCGGGCCTTATCGATAAGGGCTGCGGCGCTTTGCGGCACCGTTGAGAGCGCCCCGCGCTTCACGCCGCCGGAGCGCAAGTGCCGGACGAGCGTGCGGGTGTCCATGTCGGAGCCGATCGGGATGCCGTGGTTGGCAAGATACTCATCGGCGGGAAGGGAACTCCGCCAGTTGCTGGGGCGGGGAGAGAAATCGCGAACGATCAGCCCTTCGATATACGGGCGGGCACCTTGCGGGTCCACGTCGTTTGCGCCGTAGTTGCCAATCTGCGGGTAGGTGAGAACGATGATTTGGCCGGCGTAGGAAGGATCCGAAAAAATCTCCTGGTAGCCGGTGATCGAAGGTGTCGAAAACGACTTCGCCCACCCGCTCCGTTTGCGCGCCAAATGCCCGGCCTTCAAAAATCCGGCCCGGCTGCGAGAGCGAGGATTTCTTTTCTCGAACCGCTGACGCCTCCCGATGTTACGTTTCGCCTCCGATGCGCGCTGGCGGTTGGCCGCCGATGCGTCTCCCTTGAACAGCAATACGTAACTGATTTTTGTTTTTGTCAATGTCTTCGTTCAGTTACGTATTGCTGTTCAAGGGAGACGCATCGCGGCCGACCGCCAGCGCGCATCGGAGGCGAAACGTAACATCGGGAGGCGTCAGCGGTTGAGCAAAGCAATCCTCGCTCTGGAAGACGGCCGGATTTTTGAAGGCCGGGCATTTGGCGCGCAAACGGAGCGGGTGGGCGAAGTCGTTTTCAACACCTCCATCACCGGCTACCAGGAGATTTTTACCGATCCTTCCTACGCCGGCCAGATCATCGTTCTCACCTACCCGCAGATTGGCAACTACGGCGCAAACGACGTGGACCCGCAAGGTGCCCGCCCCTATATCGAAGGGCTGGTCGTACGCGATTCTCTCCCGACCGCCAGCAACTGGCGGAGCTCGCCGTCCCGCCGATGAGTATCTTGCCAACGCACGGCATCCCGATCGGCTCCGACATACGACACCCGCACGCTCGTCCGCCACTTGCGCTCCGGCGGCGTGAAGCGCGGCGCGCTCTCAACGGTGCCGCAAAGCGCCGGAGCCCTTATCGATAAGGCGCCGCAACGCGCCGTCGATGGCCGGGCTCGACCTTGCCACGCGGCGTCTCCACCGGGGAGCGCTACGAGTGGGACGAGGCGGTGCCGCGGGTGAGCGCCGAACGGATTCCGCGCGAGCGCCGCAGACGCTGCGATCACGTGGTCGCCTACGACCTTCGGCATCAAGCGCAACATCCTGCGGCGCCTGCGCCGAACGGCGCCGGGTCACCGTGGTGCCCACCGCGCACCCGGCCGAAGACGTGCTGGCGCTCAAGCCGGACGGCATCTTGTCTTCCAACGGTCCCGGCGATCCGGAGCCGCTCGAGAGCCAGGCCGCCGAGTTGCGCAAACTGATCGGCAAGGCGCCGATTTTCGGCATCTGTCTGGGCCATCAAGTGCTGGGCCGGGCCTTGGGAGGCAAGACCTTCAAGCTGAAGTTCGGCCATCGCGGCGGCAACCATCCGGTGCTCAACAAACTCACCAACCAGGTGGAGATCACCGCCCAGAATCACGGCTTTGCGTTGATCCCGATTCGCTTGACGGCAGCGACGTGGAGATCACCCACATCAATCTCAATGACCAGACTCTCGAAGGTTTCCGGCACCGCAGCCACCCGCTCTTCTGCGTGCAGTATCATCCGGAAGCCTCGCCGGGGCCGAACGATTCCCTTTATCTGTTCGAAGAATTCGCCCGAACTGATGGAGAGCACGCAGGGCTGAACATGCCACGTCAGAGACGATCATCCACCGCATCCTGATCATCGGCTCGGGACCGATCATCATCGGCCAGGCCTGCGAGTTCGATTACTCCGGAACCCAGGCCTGCAAGGCCCTCCGGGCCGAGGGCTACGAGGTGGTGCTGGTCAACTCCAACCCGGCCACGATCATGACGGATCCGGAGATGGCCGACCGCACCTACATCGAGCCGCTCACCGTCCCGAGATGCTCGAGGAGATCATCGCAAGGAGCGGCCCGACGCGCTGCTCTCCACGGTCGGCGGGCAGACCGGCGCTGAACCTCTCCGTGGCGCTCGCCGAAGCGGGCGTTCTGGACAAGTACGGCGTCGAACTGATCGGCGCGAAGATCGAAGCGATCAAGAAGGCTGAAGATCGCCTGCTGTTCAAGGACGCGATGGCCAAGATCGGCCTGGAGGTGCCGCACTCCGCGCCTGATCACCAAGCGTCGAGGAAGGCGCTGATTTCGTCGACAAGATCTGGCTATCCGGTCATCCTGCGCCCGGCTTCACGCTGGGCGGCACGGGCGGCGGCATCGCGTACAACAGCGAGGAGCTGTCGACGATCGCTCGAACGCGGCCTCGACCCTATCGCCGGTCCACGAGATCGCTGATCGAAGAGAGTCTGTGCTCGGGCTGGAAGGAGTACGAGCTCGAGGTGATGCGCGACCACGCCGACAACTGCGTCATCATCTGCTCGATCGAGAACTTCGACCCGATGGGCGTCCATACCGGCGACTCGATCACCGTGGCGCCGGCGCAGACGCTCACCGACCGCGAGTACCAGATGATGCGCGACGGCGCGCTGGCCTGCCTGCGCGAGATCGGCGTCGATACCGGCGGCTCGAACGTGCAGTTCGCCATCAACCCCGAAGACGGCCGCATGGTCGTGATCGAGATGAACCCGCGCGTGTCGCGGAGTTCGGCGCTGGCGTCCAAGGCCACGGGCTTCCCGATCGCCAAGATCGCCGCGAAGCTCGCCGTCGGCTACACGCTCGACGAGATCCCGAACGACATCACGCGCGAGACGCCCGCCTGCTTCGAGCCGACGATCGACTACGTCGTCGTGAAGATCCCGCGCTTGGCCTTCGAGAAGTTCCCGGGCGCGACCCGACGCTGGGCACCCAGATGAAGATCGTCGGCGAAGTGATGGCGATCGGCCGCACCTTCAAGGAGGCGCTCCAAAGGCGCATTCGCAGATGGAAACGGCAGACGACGCCATAGGCCGAGAGCCGATGGACGACGTGCGCTGATCCCGCAGAAGCTGGTCTACGCCGACCCCTCGACCGCGCTCGCCTATGTTCGATTCGCGCTTCGACAAGGGCTACTCCAGTCGACAATATCCACGAGATGACCAAAATCGACCCCTGGTTCCTGCGCCAGATGGAAGAAGTGTCTCTGGAACTGAAACGGCTCGCCGGACAGGGCGCGCTGGACGCCGACGACCGAGACGATGCGCGCAGGCCAAGCGCGATCGGCTTCTCCGACGCCGACTGGCGCGGTGCTGGACACGCCGATGCTCGGTGCGCGGACGCCGCAAGGAAGCTGCGGCGTGCGTGCCGGTCTTCAAGCCGCGTCGATACGTGCGCCGGCCGAGTTCGAGGCTTTCACGCCTTACCTGCTACTCGACCTACGAGATCCGAGATGCGAAGCCCAGTCCGCGGACCGCAAGAAGGTGGTGATTCTGGGTAGCGGGCCGAACCGGATCGGCCAGGGCATCGAGTTCGACTACTGCTGCTGCCATGCGAGCTTCGCGCTGCAGGAGTTTCGGGTATCGAGTCGATCATGGTGAACTGCAACCCGGAGACGGTCTCCACCGACTACGACACCTCCGACCGCCTCTACTTTGAGCCGCTCACCCTGGAAGAAGTGCTCAACATTTGCGACACGGAAAAGCCCGACGGGCTGATCGTGCAATTCGGCGGGCAGACGCCGCTCAACGCTGGCGCTGCCGCTTCAAGGCAGCCGGCGTCCCTATCATTGGCACCGATCCTGAGAACATCGACTCGCGGAGGATCGCAAGCGCTTCGGCAAGCTGCTCGATGAGCTTGGGGTCCCCAGCCCGCCGAACGGGCACGGCCACCAGCGCGTGAAGGCGGCCTGCACAATTGCCCGCGATCTCGGCTATCCCGGTGCTGGTCCGTCCCAGTTACGTCCTTGGCGGGCGCGCCATGGTGATCGCCTACGACGAAGACACGGTGCCGGCGACTACATGCAGCGAGGCGGTCACGCTTCTGCCCAGGACCGGCCTGTGCTGATCGACCAGTTTCCTGGAGGATGCTCGTGGAGATCGACGTGGACGCGCTTTGCGATGGAGATGACGTGCTGATCGCCGGCATCATGGAGCACATTGAAGAAGCAGGCGTGCATTCGGGCGATAGCTCCTGCGTGCTGCCCGCCTATTCCATTAGCGAAGAAACAAAACAAACCATCGTTGAGCACACCCGCAAGCTGGCGCGCGCGCTCAAGGTGGTGGGACTGATGAACATCCAGTACGCCATCGAGAAGGGTAAGGTCTACGTGCTGGAAGTGATACCCGCGCGCCTCGCCGGAGATGACGCCTCGTCTGAAAGCAAGGCGACGGGGCGTGCCGCTGGCGAAGGTGGCCGTGGGGATGGGTGGCTGGCAAAACGAGCATGAGCGACTTGGCCGCAGTCACCGGCGCACCGAAAGCGGGGGTCCTTCCGGTCCCCCAATACTTCGTGGGAATCGTCCGGTGTTTCCCTTCAACAAGTTCCGTGGCGTCGACCCCGCTCTGGGACCCGAAATGCGCTCCACCGGAGAGGTGATGGGCGTGGGCGAAAACTTCGGCGAGGCCTTTTCCAAGGCCCAACGCAGCGCGGGCACCCCCATCCCCGAGAAGGGCACTGTGTTCATTCTGCCGTCGCGGCGACAACGACAAGACCGAAAGCGTCCGGAAGTGGCGCGCAAGCTGCACGAGTTTGGCTTTGAACTGGTGGCCACACGGGGCACGGCGAACGCCATCAAGAGCGCCGGACTCCCTTGCAAGGTGATCTTCAAGGTGAATGAAGGCCGCCCGAACGCCGTGGATTTCATCAAGGCCGGGCGGGCGCAACTGGTGATCTATACCGCCACCGGCGCCACCACCTTCACCGACGAAAGGGAGATCCGCAAAACGGCACTGCTCTACCGCATCCCCTGCATCACCACCATCAGCGGTGCCCAAGCTACAGCCGAAGCGGTCGCCAGCGCCAACCGCGACCCCATCCGCGTGTGGAGCCTGCAGGAAATCCACGCGGGATGACGAGGGAGCGCGAAACCCGGGAAAGCGCAGATCGCGCAGCGTAGACCGCGAAGCCAGAAAACGCTGACGAGCTCCATGCGAAGTCAACGAGAGTTCAGAAACAGTTCGTCGCTATCCTAGTGTCTGTTTGAGGAGCGATGCATGAAACTAGCGGACATTTTGCGGCCCATGCTTGTTCGCTTTCCCCGCCCGAGTATGGAATTGCTCAATCTAATCGGGGCCGGCGTCGCACAGGATAGTAAGTGGAAGGCGGTAACACCCCGCTATGTGAGCTATTACGATCGCCGGCTTGGATGTGTGGTTTCGGCTGATCGTGGAGAATGGGGAGGGCGGTCTGTCTACTATTGGGGACGCTATTATGACGTCACCCAACAAACATTCGCTCATTTTTTGGCTTCCGGCTGGACGTTCATCGACGTGGGCGCCAATCTGGGCTTTCATTCGCTCTTCGCTTCCAAGCTGGTGGGGTCTGAAGGGCGAGTCTTCTCCTTTGAACCCAACCCGTCGACGCATGCGGTGCTCAGCTCTCACATTGGCATAAACCGAATCCGGAATATCCGATCGTTTCAAATGGGGTTGAGCGATGAGGAAGGTGAACTCATCCTGTCACAAACCGGGGAACATAGCGGGGAAGCGACTCTGCGAAAAGATCAGATGCGCGTCAAGATCCTCAATTGTGCCGGTTGGTGTTGGCGACGACGTTCTTCAAGAATTCAAATACAGACGGAAAGGTCGTTGTCGAGAGGTGGAAGCACCCGAGGGAAATGAACTGCATGTACTGAGAGGACTTGCAGAAAACGCTCGGAATCGGATCGACGTGGTACAGCTGGAAGTAACGCCAAAGTGGATCGCCGAATTAGGCGGAACGGCAGAGCAGCTTTTCAGTCTGATGAAAGATTCTGGATTCATGCCTTTTGAAGCGGAGCTTCACTGGCTATTTAAGATCTTCTCGCCGCAATTGCGATTCAGCCCACTGGAGGCGCCTAAACCGGAACAGCACGACGTATTGTTTGTACGTCCTCACCTTACGCCGCTTTAATCGCTATAGCGTAGCTTGACTGGATCGTAGCGACGGGTTGCCAAAGGTTGCAATGCTACCCTTCCAGCACGCCCGTACGTTGCAGAAATCCCGTATCCAGCTTGGCCGCGGCGAAATCCGGGTGGCTCAGGATCTTCTTGTGCAGGGCGATGGAGGTCTGAATCCCCTCAATCACGAACATGTCGAGCGCCCGGCAGGAGCGTGCGATCGCTTCCTGGCGGGTGGCGCCATGCACCACCAGCTTCGCGACCAGCGAATCGTAGTAGGGCGGAATCACGCCTTCGACGTAAATGTGCGAATCCACCCGAACGCCAATGCCGCCCGGCGGATGAAACGCCGTAATCCGTCCCGGCGACGGCTTGAAGTTGACGGGGTCTTCCGCGTTGATGCGGCACTCAATCGCGTGGCCGCGAATCTCGATCGTCTCCGGCAGCAGATCGTTAAGGTTGGCCCCGCAGGCCACCAGAATCTGCATCTTCACCAGGTCCAGCCCGGTCACCATCTCCGTCACCGGATGCTCCACCTGGATGCGCGCGTTCACCTCAATGAAGTAGAGCGCGCCTTTTGCATCCATCAGAAACTCGATCGTGCCCGCGTTCACATAGCCAATGTCCCGCAGGGCTTTCTCCAGCCTCGCGGCGATGTCCTTGCGCAATTCGGGACTCACCGCCGGGGACGGCGCCTCTTCCACCAGCTTCTGATGCCGGCGCTGGATGGAACACTCCCGCTCTCCCAGCACGCGGGCATTGCCGTGGGTATCGCACATCACCTGAAATTCAATGTGCCGCGGGTTCTCAATGTACTTCTCAATATAGACGTCCGGGCAACCGAAGGCCTGGTCCGCTTCGTGGCGCGCCTGCCCGTATAGGCCGGGCAGATCCTCCGCGTTGCGCACGATGCGCATCCCGCGCCCGCCGCCACCGGCGCTGGCCTTGACGATCACCGGGTAGCCGATGCTCTCCGCCACCTCGATCGCCTCTTCCACCGTATTCAGCACGCCGTCCGAGCCGGGCAGAATGGGCACTCCCGCCGCCTTCATGGTCGCGCGGGCGCGATCCTTGTTCCCCATCAGGCGGATCACGTCCGGCGTCGGCCCGATGAAGCGCAGCCCGGATATCTCGCAGACTTCGGCAAAATCCGCGTTCTCGCTCAAGAAGCCGTAGCCAGGGTGGATGGCATCCACATTGGCGATCTCCGCGGCGCTAATTACGCGCGGGAAATCCAGGTAGCTCTGCGCGCTCTTGGGAGGTCCAATACAGATGGCCTCGTCCGCAAAGCTCACGTGCAGACTGTTGCGATCCGCTTCGGAGTAGACGGCAACGGTGCGAATGCCGAGGTCCTTGCAGGCACAGATCACCCGTAGTGCGATCTCGCCGCGATTGGCGATCAGGATTTTCTTGAACAGCGGTAGCGCGGCAATGGTGGATTCCGAGGCGGTGGCGGCGGGGCCGCGGAAAGAGCCGTCGTCTCCCATGCGGGCAGAAGATGCGGCGGCGCCAGACGAGGGTGCTTTCGGTTGGGTGGCACTGCTTGACACAGGTATTGGTTCTCCCAGGGGGCCGTCCAGCGACGGCGGTTATCGCGATGCCCGCCGGTTAGCGGGCAGCCCATCATGCGCTCAACGGAAAGATCGAGGGTCTGGCCGGACCGCCAGCGGGAGCCCAGCCTTAATGCAGGCGAATCGCCATCAAAGGTTCCCCGTATTCTACAGGCTGGGCGTTCTCAACGAAAAGGCTCACGATCACTCCCGAGTGCTCGCACTCGATCTCGTTCATCAGCTTCATCGATTCGATGATGCACAGTACCTGGCCCGGCTTCACTGCGTCGCCTACGGAAGCAAAAGGCGCCGAACCCGGGGCGGCGGACGAATAGTAAGTGCCAACGATGGGCGACTTCACGGTAATCAGGTTGGGGTCTTCCGCGGCCGGATTGCCAGCCGGGGAAGCGGCCGGCGCGGCGGAAGGCGCAGCCACCGCCGGTGCGCTGTTCTCCATGGGAATGGCGTGATCCTGCACCCCCGCCACCGCACGCCGGATACGGACACGGTTTTCGCCGCGCTGCACTTCGATTTCAGCAACGCCGCTTTCGTTGGCCAGGTCGATAAGCTGTTTGATTTCTTCGAGGTTCATGGTGTGAATGGCAGTCTGGACGCGGTTGTTTCAAACCCGGTTCGCCCGATTGACGAGAGTGAGGAAAGCCCACATTGAGATGGCTTGCGGATGGTGAACAACAGCTAACAGTGTAGCCCATTCCCGCCTACTCCACGCGGGCGGCCTTGCCTCTTTGCGCGTGCCATCCAACCCGCTCCCGAGCACCCGCATCCGCTACGGGGCATCCGGCGGACGCAGCAGACGCTCCGCGATGCTACGCTGCCGTTCGTCGAGTTCCCAATACATCCCCTTCGCCATCGCCTCCCCGCCGGGGTCGCCCTTGAGCGCGGCGCGCTTGGCCCATACATAGGCGCGCACCAGATTTCGCTTCACCGACGCCCCGTGATAATAGTGCACGGCAAGGTCCCGTTGGGCCGCTGCCTCCCCCTCCACGGCGCGTGCCTGCAACGCCTGGAATTCCGGCGCGCCCAGCGGGGCTGGAGCCCTGCGCCAGAAATTGCGCCCGAGCACCGGTCCCGGCCCTTTCGCGGCGCCGGGCTTTGGCGCTTGTGCCGCTGCGCGCAGGGGCTTGGCCGGCTGCGATGGCTGCGACAAGGTTGACGACAACGGCGCTGGGCCAGGCAGCGGCCCTTCGAGAGGAGCAGGCAAGTCTCTAAATGCGGTCTCCAGTACACGCTGCGCTTTTGCGTTGCCCGCTTCGGCCGCCTTGCCAAACCAGCGCGCCGCTTCCGGGTAGTCCTTCGCCAGGCCTTGTCCGTTTGCGAACATCACGCCCAGCGCCACCTGCGAATCCGTCACGCCCTGTTCCGCCGCTTTCTCATGCCAGAATCGTGCCCGCACCCAATCCTGCCGCACGCCGTCGCCACGCGAATAGAGAACCCCCAAATTGAACTGGGCATCCGCCAAACCCTGCAGCGCCGCGGATTCGAAATAGTTCGCCGCCACCGCCGTGTTCCGCTCCACGCCCCGCCCCTCGTAGTAGGCCATAGCCAGGCTGTGCTGCGCGGGCGCCAGCCCCCGTTCGGCAGCCCGCTGCAGCCAAACGACAGCCTCCTTGTAGTCCACCGCCACGCCTTCGCCATGCAGATAGAGAAAGCCAAGGCTCAGCATCGCCGTCGAATCACCCGCTTCGGCGGCAATGCGAAACTCCTTCTGCGCGGTGGCGAAATCGCCAGCTTTGTAGGCGGCCAGGCCCTTGGCAAGATCTGCGTGCAGCGCGGGCGTCAGGCCCAGCCATAGCAGCGCCAATAGCGCAATCCCCGGCAAGCCGGTCCCGCAACAATTCCACCAAACCATGTTGCTAAGAATTTTGTCAGCATCCGCTCGCCAGAGCAAACGGGTGCTCTTCTTCGCACCGCCCGCGGCCACGACGGGCAAGCGAAGGAAAGCCGCCTCAACCGCAAAGGCGATTCGCACGGTAGGCTATAGGTGGAGGGGATATTCCATGGCTCGCGATATGTTCCGCACATCCAACCCCGCCCTGAACGACCGGGTATTTCAATCCGGACGCGAGGTGGTGTTTGGCGAGACGATGACCGTGAACGGCGTCATCAACAAGTCAGGCTTTTTGCTGCTGCTGGTGACGCTGGGCGCCATCTGGCCGTGGACGCTGGCGTTTGAGAACCCCGCCAACCCGCTCGTCAATATCCTGATGATCGGCGGCCTGATCGGCGGCCTGGTGATGGCCCTCATCACCACGTTCAAGAAGGAATGGGCGCCGGTGACGGCCCCTGCCTACGCACTGCTCGAAGGTCTTGCGCTCGGCGGAATTTCGGCGATCTTCGAGATGCGCTACCCCGGCGTTGCGCTGCAAGCGGTGGCGCTTACCTTCGCCGTTCTGGGCGTAATGCTGCTGGCGTATCGCAGCGGATGGATCAAGGTAACCGAGAAATTCAAGCTGGGCGTGGTGGCCGCGACAGGCGCCATCTTCCTGGTCTACATGGCCGGTTTTGTTCTTGGGTTCTTTGGTATTCAGTTGAGCTTCCTCTATGGCAACAGCCTGCTCAGCATCGGCATTAGCGGCGTGATCGTGGTGGTGGCCGCGCTCAACCTGGTGCTTGATTTCGACCTCATCGAACAGGGCGTCCGGCAAGGTGCCCCGCGCCGCATGGAATGGTATGCCGGCTTCGCCCTGATGGTCACCTTGGTGTGGCTCTACCTTGAACTGCTACGGCTGCTTTCGAAGATCAACAGCCGCCGCTAAAGATGGCCTGCGGCCGCCGCTCAGCCATCGATGAACGCCAGCGCATAGGCCAGCAAGCCGAGTTGCAGGATGCCGTCGCCAGACTGTGGCGGCATTGCGTCCTCCCCCTCGCTCGACGCGCCCCAGAATCGCGCGGGATCGGCCAGGGCCGGCCCAGCCGTATGCTCATCCAGCATTCTCACCCGCGTCCGCGCTCCCCACGAGGCACCGGAGATGCGCACCACCTGAGGGCGATCCGTATAGTTGGCCACGATCAGGCGACGGCGATTGTCCTTGCGCAGCAGCAGCGCATCCACCGCTAGACTCTGGCTGCTGCCGACACGAACCGATTCTCCGCCTCGATAATCCGCCGCCGCGGCCAGCACGTGGTAAACGGGGAACACCATGCCCGGCCGCGATGGAAAACGTGCCGGCAGGGGCGCGCCATCCGCGGTCTCCAGCACGCCGCGCCAGCCCGCCGTTTCGTAATAGCAGACGCTGGCGGCCCCGCTTTCCGCAAGCCACTTCAGGCTGCCCAGCGTCCAGGAGGCGGCGAAGAGGGATGGCTGCCGCGGGTCCACTTCCGGCGGCAATTCGCGAAGGGTCCCATCCGCCACGGGGACCGCCGTCGTTGCCGCCGGATTGAAGCGGGGCTTCAGCGTCACCGGACCCACGTGTATCGGTAAGCTCCCGCAGAACGCCTTTGCCGAAGCCACCGTTTCCGCCTGCATGGGCAGCGTCTCCAGCATGCTGAGATTGTCGAAGGCGTGTACCTGCGGATTCAGAGAATAGCCCACGCCATCCAGAGCTTCGAGCGGCGGGCGAAAGCGGTTCAATTCCGTGAAGTAGGCATCGCTACCGCCGCATAAGGGCACGTTGGGCGAGAGGTCCAGCGCACGCCGCACCCGCCGCAGCCATGCTTCGCCAACCTGCTTCACATCCCGGTGAAACACGTGAACGCGGGCAAGCGCCACTGGCAGCCCGCGCAGCGCCGGAAGGATCGAAGCAATCTCCGTTTCGGGATCGCCGCCCAAGTGGAGGGCGAGCGACAACCGTGCTCCGATGGCGGCGGCTTCGGTGGCGGCACGTTCCACTGCCCCGAATGCGCCAGGGTCAGAAAGCCGAATGCCGGCTCGAAGATGCCCAAGCTGCAATCGCCGAAGCAGAGCTACCTCGTTGGCGTTGAGAGTTCCAGCGACGCTCGAAACCGAGAGGCCTAGCTCCGGCAACGGAAAGGCACTGCCCGGTTCGACGACGATTTCCGTCGCCAGCGGAGGGCGCGAGACAGAAACCGGCCGCCGCCCATTGCCTTTCAACGAAACCGTCACCTCCTGCTGGATGCGCTGCCCCTTCTGCAACTCCACGGGAAAAGGCAGGGCAAGCGGCGTGCAGTAGGTTTTGTAAGAAGCGTCGGTCCAGTTGCGCTGGTCTTCCATCTCAAAGACGTCGCCTGTCATGCGGGTTTCGGCTTCCAGGCCGTCCGCAATGGAGTGCCTGAGCGCGCGGATATTCAGGAAGGGTTGATGCGGGGCGATGCGCTGGGGAAAGCGCCCCTCTAACGTCTCGCCATCGGCGCTCTCCACGCGGAGTGAAGCCCCCGCAAGCTCAGCCGGATGTAGAATGCAGAATCCCACGCGGTTGCGGAAGAAAGCCGATTGCGCCGTTCCGTCGAAAGTGAAGTGAAGCGTGCCGCTGGCATCGCCACGGATGCTGCCTTTCCAAACAAAATCGACCGGTGAATCCTGGCAACGGACGGTGAACGTCGTCTCGAACCGATCGCTCTCCTTGAGAATCCGAAGCTCTGAGACCTCCGGCCGAATCGTACCCCAGTTGCGATCCCGGACCGCCGCATAGATCCCGTGCAGCAGTTTCATGTTTCCGTAGCGAACGGCGCGCACCACGGCAGTCTCCGGCTCAAACGAGACCGAGAGCGGGCCGGCCCTCAATTCGATGGACGCGGCGGGAGGAGAAGCGCCGCCATAGAGGAGAACATCGCGTGGCGGCTGGGACTCTCCCGATTGCGCCGAGAGCAGCGCCGGTGCTGCCAGGAGCAGGCCTAGCGAATCCCGCCGCGAAAGCGCGACCGGCGAGGGGGCGTTCGGCAAATCCCGTTCGTCGCTATCTTTACCCCGGTGTTCCATTGGCACCTCCACACAAGACGCTATCACTCGGAGACGCTACCCTGAAAGAGCGTCGCGTCTGCTGGAACGTCGCGAAGGAGATGTTTGTGATTTCGTCAAATTCTGTTTCGATTGCCGGTAGCGCCCTGGCGGGGAGTTCTCTGCATGTGGTGATCATGGCCGCCGGGCTGGGAACCCGCATGAAGTCGCGCAGAGCGAAAGTGCTGCATCAGGCGGGCGGCATGACGATGGCAGAACTGATCGTCCGGCAGGCACTCCGCCTGGCTCCAGCCGAACGCATCCGTGTCGTCACCGGCTATCAGGCGGAGGAAGTGGAGCGGGTGCTGGCGCCCTACAACGTCCGCTTTGCGCGGCAAACCGAACAACTCGGCACTGGCCATGCGGTGCTGTGCGCGCGCGAGTTTCTCGAAGCTGAACCGGGCGTTCTGATGATCATCAACGGCGATTGTCCGCTGCTGCGGGCAGAGACGTTGGTGAGCCTGTTGGAATCGGCCATGCAGCCGGGCGTTGCCGGTGCCGTGGCCAGCACCGTGCTTGAGGACGCCACGGGTTACGGGCGCATGCTCCGCAACGCCGCCGGGGCGCTCGAAGCGATTGTCGAGCAGAAAGCCGCGACGCCCGCACAGCGGGAAATCCGCGAGATCAACACCGGCATCTACGCCTTCGACGCAGCGAAGTTCTGGCCCGCGCTCAAGCAGGTGAAGCCCGATAACCCAGCCCGGGAGTATTACCTCACCGACGTCGTTTCCATTCTCAACGCGGCCGGCGAAACGCTTCTACCCTCGCTGGTAGAGGATCCTCGCGAGGTGCTGGGCGTCAACAATCGGGTTGAACTCGCCGTGGCCGATGCCCTGCTCCGCGCTCGAACCGTGCAGGCCCTGATGCTCGAAGGCGTCACCATCGAAAAGCCGGAAACGGTCACCATTGACGCCGATGTCACCGTCGGTCCGGATTCCGTAATCGAAGCCTTCGCCCAATTGCGCGGCCAGACTTTAGTGGGGCCGGAAAGCCGCATAGGCGCGGGCGCCGTCCTTCGCAACGTCACGCTGGGAGCGGGTGCCGTCGTGCAGCCCTATTGCGTATTGGAAGATACGGTTGCCGGCGAGGGCGCCCGTATCGGCCCGTTTGCCCGCTTGCGCGGAGGCAATGCGCTGGGCGACCACGTACACATCGGCAACTTTGTGGAACTCAAAAAAACATTCATGGGCGACGGTGCCAAAGCGAATCACCTCGCCTACCTTGGCGATAGCGCCGTCGGCGCAAAGTCGAACGTCGGCGCCGGTACGATTACCTGCAATTACGACGGGCTGAACAAGAGCCCCACCATCATCGGCGACGGATGCTTCATCGGCAGCAACGCCACACTCGTGGCCCCCCTGCGCATTGAAGACGGCAGCTATGTCGCCGCCGGCAGCGTGATCACCCATGACGTTCCCAGCGGCAGCCTCGCCTTCGGCCGCGCCCGCCAGACCGTTAAGGAAGACGGCGCCGAGCTCATCCGCCGCAAAGCCGAAGAGCGCAAATCCAAAGGTTGAAACGCAGCCTGCGCGTGTCCGGTGGCATGGTCATCCAGACCTGGTTGTGTACAATGACAGCGGAAAGGGGTTCTCTCAAGCGCGATTCAATGCCGCTTGGATCTGATGGATGCATAGATACTTCTTGATTTGCCTTCTCTCTATCCTGTCGATTGCGATTTCCGCCACCGGCCAACCCGTCCTCAGCGATGATGAGATGCCAGGTAACGAACTGGTTGTGGCCACGCGCCACGCGCCTCCCTTCGCCATCCGCAATCAGAATGGCACCTGGGATGGAATCAGCATCGACCTTTGGAGGCGAATCGCCGCTGAGCTGGGCCTGCGTTACCGCTTCGAGGAAGCCGGGCTCGAAGAGATGCTGGAAGGGGTGGCCACCAAGAGGTTCGATGCAGCCGTCGCCGCGCTCAGCGTCACCTCAGACCGTGAGACCCGCATGGATTTCACGCATCCGTTTCACACCTCGGGAATCGGCATTGCCACCACCACCACCCAGCGCGGAATGCTGGGCATGCTTTTCTCGTTGGTAAGTTGGCCCTTGGTGCAATCGCTGGGCGCGCTCTTTCTCGTGCTCTTCGTGACGGGCGCCATCGTGTGGATTCTGGAGCGGCGGTCAAACGCGGACCATTTCCACGAAGGCGGATGGCGGGGGCTATTCGACGGGTTCTACTGGTCTGCCACCACCATGACCACCGTCGGCTATGGCGATAAAGCCCCGCGGACGATCGCCGGAAAAATCGTGGCAATGCTATGGATGTTCGCCGGCGTGATGCTGATTTCCACCTTCACCGCGGCCATCGCCTCTTCGCTTACGACTCTTCAATTCCAAGCGGAAGTGAGCGATGCAAGCGATCTCGTGCGGGTGCCTGTAGCCACCGTTCGCGGTTCCACGGCGGACGGCTATCTGGTATCGCTGGGCGCCCGCAAGAGGCAGTATTGCGAGGAGATCGCCGGCTGCATGGAGCAGCTTTCCGGGGGCGCCGTACAGGCCGTCGTCTACGATGCCCCGGTGATGCGTTACCTGATCGGCCAATTGGGGAACGAAAGCCTCTACGTCCTTCCAGAGCGCCTCAAGACGGAAGACTACGCGTTCGCCCTGCCCAACGAAAGCCCCCTCCGCGAACCCGTAAACCGGCTGCTCCTGCGCGTCACCAGAGACCCCTCCTGGCGAGAGACTCTAGGCCGCTACGTACGCTAGCCGGGGATGCCTTCGCGCCGGGCGCCTTCTCCCGGAATGCGCGCACGGGCATACTCGAGCGTTCATCGGAGTTCGTTCGATCCTTCGGGCGCCGCCAGATAGCCACCGGCCACGATCACGAAAAACATCGTAAGAATCTCACTATCGCCCAGATTGTATTCGAACAATCCGCCCACCAGAATCGCCACCAGACAGGCGATCACGCCTAGGTGAACGAAGCGCCCGGCGGACCTGCCACGCAACCGCCGCAACGCTCTCCACTGGTGCAGAAAGAGCATCGCGAACGCCGCCATCAGAAACAGCACGGCAGGCAAGCCGCGCTCCGCTCCATAGTGCAAATAGATGTTGTGCAGGTGACCGTAATAGCCCTCGGGAAACGGCCGGCGGATCCAAGCTGGAGCATACTTTTCTACTTGCGGCCCCACCCGCTCAGCGCCCAGGCCCACCCACGGATGCGCCTTGATCATCTCCACCCCAGTGGCGAAGGTCACCACCCGATGCTGGTTCGAATCCATCTCGCCGGCAGGGCGGAAGATAGAAATGAAGCGCTGTTGCACCACGGCCGGACCGAACGCCAGCAGCGCCACGAATGCAATGGGCGCGGCCAACGCCAGCCATCGCCGGTAACTCCAAAGCAAGGGGATTGCTCCCACGGCGGTGGCGATCCAAACCCCGCGCGTGTTGCCCAGCACGATTCCCGCCAGCAACAGGGCCAGGCCGCAAACGCCCAGCCATGCCACCCGGCGGCTGCGCAGAGGGTTGAACATCAGCAGACCGGCCAGCAGCAGCGCCGCCAGCATTTCCTGTCCGCTGAAGGTCATCCAGTGGCTCATGAATCCCGTGATGCGGTCCCCAATGTATGCCGCGTAGAAATCCTCGCCGGCCCGCCGCGCGGCCAGAAACTTCCAGGCGAACTGGCCCATTGCCAGCAACGCGCTGGCGCTTGCCACCACGGCCCATCCGACGGCCACTCGCACAAAATCGTTCGCCCCGCGAAGCGCGGCCATCGCTACTGGCAGCATCAGAAATACATAGAACTTCTTGATCTGGGGCAGCGCCACGCCGGGCTCCGGGGAAAAGGCCAGCGAGACGAAAAACCAGGCCACGAACAAGCCCAGCGGAATCCAGACGCGGGGCCACGGCAGAGGGATGCGGCCCAGCAGCAAGCAAACGAGAGCGACGCCCAGCAGAATCTGGCTCGCCGGGATGGAAACCAGAATCGCGATGGCCGAACCCATCGCCGCGAATCGGGCTGCTTCCCGCCAACCGGAGACCAGCGTGAAGGCAGCATTCGGCACTTCGCCGGCACGCGGCTCAGCAGCGGGAATCGCCTCCCTCGCTCGCGGATTTTCGTCTGTTGGAGAAGGTCTCATGCGGTTTCGCAGTCCCAGTATGCCAGACTGCGCTGTTGTGCCAGACGTTCGCCGGTGCCAAAATGGAGCGATCGGCTGGGCGCCCTGCCACAGTGCGCGGTTGCTACTAAAGGAATCGTTACAATGACCGTCTATCTGCTTCGCCACGCCATCGCCGAGAACCGCGCTTCGACAGGCCTCGATCGTGACCGCGCCCTCACAGCCGAAGGCATCCGCAAGCTCGAAATTGTTCTGCGCGTCGCTGCCCGCGCCGGTGCGGCCCCCACCCAGATCCTCGCCAGCCCCTACGCCCGCACGGTGGAAACGGCCGCCGTCGCCCGTCGTGAGTTGGGCGTTTCCGCGGAGGTCTCGCTGAGCGGCGCTTTCACGCCCGATTCTTCGCCCATGGCAGCGTGGGAAGAAATCCGCGCCTGGCAAAAGAACGAGCCTCTTCTGGTGGTGACCCACGAGCCCCTGGTAAGCGCCCTATTCAGCTTCCTGCTGGGCGTCTCCGAGTATGTACACGACTTCAAGAAATCCGGCCTGGCGATGCTGGAAGTGCAGCGTTCCGGAACCCGTCCCGCCGCCACCGTCCGCTGGATCCTCACCCCTGCTTTGGCAGCCGCTATCGCGCAGGAATCCGGCGATTAGCGCGCGTCTTCTTCATCGACCGGAAACTCCCGCCGCACCCAATCGAGCGCATCCTGGCGGTTGAGCAGTCTGCCTTCCAGCCGCTCCTCTTCAAGCGCGCGCAGGATCGCGCCAAAGCGCGGAGACGGCCGGTAGCCCCCGGCAATCAAATCCGCTCCGCGCAGAAGCGGTTCCGGGTGCAATTCCTCGGCGCCAAAGCGCTCCAGAGCTTCCCGCGCGAACGCGTAGTTCTCCAGCTTGCCATGGCTTGAAAGGCAATCGGCGCGATGGAGTTCCAGATGTTCTTCAAAATGCGGCTGGCCAAGAAATCGCTTGAGCGTGCTCTGCCGCATCTCATCGAGGTGCATGAACTTCATGTGGCCGGCCACCAGGGCCTGCACCTGCTCAATCTCGGCGCCGCCATAGCGCAACCGTTCCATGGCTTCCCGGGCGATGCGCATGCCTGCTTCCACATGTCCGTTGAAGCGGATCCGGTCCGTCACGGTTTGCGTCTCCGGCTTCCCGATGTCGTGGAACAGCACTCCCAGCGCCAACGTCAGGCTTGGTTGTTCCAGCAATTCCAGCATCCCCAGCGTATGCACCCAAACGTCGCCTTCGGGATGAAACTCGGGTGGCTGCGCAACCCCCTTCATGCGCGCGGCTTCGGGCAAGAACCCGGCCAGCAATCCCAACTCATCGAGGAGTTCCATGCCACGGCGAGCCCCGCCCTCGGTAAGGATGCGCGAAAACTCGTCGCGCACCCGCTCAGCGGCAATCCGCCGGATGTGGGCCGCATGCTCCCGGATCGCCGCCGCTGTCTCCGCCTCAATCCGAAAGCCCAGCCGCACGGCAAAGCGCACCGCCCGCATCATCCGCAGATGGTCTTCCGCAAAGCGCCGGGCCGGCTCGCCTACCGAGCGAATCTGCTTCCGCGCCAGATCCTCCAGGCCGCCGTGGAAATCCAGCACAGTCCCGCTTGACGGATCCTCATACAACGCATTCACGGTGAAATCCCGCCGTCGCGAATCGCCTTCCGGAGTATCTTCAAACACCACCGCATCGGGGCGCCGGCCGTCGGCATATTCGCCTTCGCTGCGAAACGTGGCGATCTCCGCCTGCGCCTCTCCGTTCCGGCGCAGCATCACGCCAAAGCTGGCGCCAACGGCAATCGCATCCAGAAAAATTCGACCGATTTCCTCCGGGCGTGCGTTGGTGGCAATGTCGTAGTCGCCCGGCTCACGCCCCAGCAAACGGTCGCGCACGCATCCGCCCACCAGCCATGCCTGAAAGCCCGCGCGGCGCAAGTCCGCGAGGGATTCGAGGGCGAGCGTGCGGGAGGCTTCAGCGCGCATGGCGGTGGTTACGGTTATCGGCAGTGCAATGATTGCGGCGGAACGGGAAATGCCGTTCGGTGCGCGAGACTGCCACAGGAAACGGGAAGCGAGCTAGCGGCGCTTGCGGCGTGGCGCTGGGGTTTCTTCTTCATCTTCGGCGACGAAGACCTCTTCGCTCACTTCCACCTCGTCATCGTCGGAGTCGTCGTCGCTATCCTCATCCGGCCCATCGTCGCCCTCGGCCGCCTCCCGGTCGCGCGTCTTCTGGTTCTCTTCTTCCAGTTGCTTTTTGGTTGGCTTCTTGGGCTCCGGCTCTTCATGCCGGTAGTCATGATCGTGGTAGCAGGAGCAGCAGCGCACCTTCGCCGCGGCGTCCTCCACGATGGAGACGACGTGATGGTTGGTGAGGCGCTTGCACTTGACACAAAAATCGTCAATCGTATCGCCAAGTCGAATGCTCATGAGCGCGTTTCCCGTTGAACTCTTCTCGACTATCGTCAAAGTAGCGGCTATCGGCAAGAAGAGCTTTTTCCAGTGGTCCGGCAAGTCCCATCCCCAACCCTCACCAGGAATCGCCATAATAGGTGTGCAGATGTTCAAATCGGTACCCGCTACTTCGAACCGGGAATGGCCGACCTAGAAAAGTGCAATTTATCCCCGGCAAATCCTCATGTGGCGACGAGTAGCAATTATTGGCGCGCTGGTGCTCGTCAGGCGCCGCGGCTTACTGGGCCGGCCGGCGGTCGGCCGGGGTTGCCGTAGCCCCCGGAAGCCCCGCCCCTACTCCCGCCCAGCCGGCGGATTCCGCCCGCGTCCTGCTTACCGGCACTGTCCGTGCGGCGGACCCCGTCAACATCCACCCCGATACCAGCGGGATTCTGCAATCCCTGCACGTACGCAGGGGCGATACCGTGAAGGAGGGCGACCTGCTGGCCATCGTCCGCAACGACGCTTTCGATGCCATTGAGCAACGCCTCTCCAGGGAGCATCAGTCCCTCACCATGCGCGTGGAGTCCCTGGAGAAATCGCTCGCCCAAGCCAGGATCGATCTGGCCCGGGTCCGTTCGGAAGCCGAGTCCTCGCGCTCCAAGATTGAGGGCGCGCGCATTGAAGCCGAACGCCAGAAAGCCCTTTTCGATGCCGGAGCCACCTCCCGGCTCTCCTATGAGCGCGCCCAGCAGGAGTGGGAATCGGTGCGCCGCCAGAGTGCCGCGGTCGATCAGATTCTGAGTGCCGCCGAGACGCGCGTCAGCATCGAAGAGCGCAACCTCTCGGCGGAGAAACTGGCCCTTGAAGACAAGCGCGCCGAATGGGAGTCCGCCCGTGGCGACGTCCAGTTGGGCGAGGTTCTGGCCGCGGTGGAAGGCGTTGTCGTGGAAGTGCAAACGGAAGCCGGCGTTGCCGTGAGCCCGAATGGCGAACCGCTGCTGGTGATCGCCCCCGTCGAATCCACCCGCTTCGCCGTCGTGCAGCCATCTGAAATACAGATGCGCCGCATCCGCGTTGGCCAAAGCGCCGTCCTCCGGCCCCAGACCGTTTCCGACGTCCGCGAGATTCCGGGCGCCGTTTCCGCGTTTCGCGGCTCCGAAGTGCTCGTCGAGTTTGAGGATTTCGACAACAAGCTTCCGCCTGGCACCAGTGTCCAGGTGGAGATCGATACCACTGGCGGCGCGGTGGCCCGCGTGCTTCCGGCTCAGCCCTTCAGGTTCGCGACGATATCTTCCGCCAAGCGCGGTACGTAGTTCGATAGCCGCTGCTCCAGCCCCTCCTGCTTCCTGGGCAGGGCCTCAATGCGTGCGAGGGCGGGCTTGGCCTTTGCCCCCATCACATCGATCGCGCCCAGGGCAGCCATCGAGAGATACACGCCGTTGCGTTCCATATCCGCCAGATCCAGCAACGCATCGAGCGCCGCGCTCACATCGCCTTCCCGTCCATGCACGCCGAGCGCTTCCCCCGCGGCGATGCGTACGCTAGGCGAGGGGTCTTTGAGGGCGGCGCGCAACGCCGAACGATGCTCTGCCACGGCTTCCTCTCCGCGCATCAGAATGCCCATCGCCGTCCAATAACGAACCGCGCTGTCTTTATCCTTCAGCCCGGCCACCTTCACCGGAGGCTGCTTGCCCGCGCCATAACCGTCCGAGGCCGCCAGCGCCGCCGCTAGCACCCGCTCCATCGGATACTTGCCCTCGCTCCGCGCCATATCGTAGGGGTTCGATCCCTTTGAGCGTTCGTGAATCTCATTCTCCGGCAGAATGCCGACATCGCGGATCTGCTTCATCCAGCTCATCGTCGCCGCGCGCAATTCTTTCAACTTTGCCTGGTGCGCCGAAGACCCCGCCAGATTCTTCGTCTCCCAACGGTCGGCCTGCAAGTCGTAGAGTTCCTCAAAGGGTTTTGTCTCCCAGAACCGGGTCCTGGGGGATTGGAGTTTGCCTTCGTCGTAAAGCTTCTTCCAAACCTGCGTGGTGGGCATCTCGAACATGTAGGCGATGTGCTGCCCGTAGATTTTGTGTGGCATGAAGTGGCGCAGATAGACGTAGCGCCCATCTCCGCAACTCCGCACGCAATCGTAGCGTTCGTCCATCCGTCCGCGGAACCCGAATTGGCATCTCCCGCCCGGAGCGGGATATGTCCCGGCGAAGGCTTTGCCCTGCATCCACGCCGGTGGCCGTGCGCCGGAAAGGCTCAGCAGCGTCGGCGCCAGGTCCACGAAGCTCACCAGCCTCCGGGAACTGCCGCCGGCTTTGTAGTCGGCAGGCGCCAGGCTCTTGAACTTCTCCGGGATGTGCAGAATCATTGCCACGTGCAGCCCGGAGTTGTACGGCCAGCGTTTGCTCCGCGGCATCCCGGCGCCGTGGTCGCCATAGAAGAAGACGATGGTATCTTCGAGAAGCCCATCGGCCTCCAGTTCGGCCAGCACCTTCGCCGCCTGCCCGTCCATCGTTGTGATGTTGTCGTAGTATTGCGCCCAATCCTGCCGCACCTCCGGCGTATCGGGATGATAGGCCGGCACGGGCGCCTTCGCCGGATCGTGAACCGCTTTGTGCGGCCGTCTGCGGATCTGGCTCTCATGCGTGGTGGTGAAGTTGAAGATGGAGAAGAACGGCTGGCCCTGCGCCCGGTTTCGCCAATGCGCCTTGCCGCTCGATTCGTTCCAGATTTCCTCCGGGTCCTCGATGTTGTAATCCTTCTTCGAATTGTTGGTGACGTAGTAGCCCGCCTCGCGCAGCAGAGTGGGATACATCTTCATCGAAGGCGAAAGCGGCACCACGCTCCGCATATGCTCTCCGCCCAGGCTTGGCGGGTAGCATCCGCTGATGATCGTGGTCCGGGCCGGCGCGCAAACCGGCGCGTTTGACCAGGCATTCTCGAAGCGCAGACTCTTCGCCGCTAGCTTATCCAGAGTGGGGGTATCGGCATAGGTGTCTCCATAGCAGCCCAGCTCCGGGCCGATATCTTCGCAGGTGATCCAAAGGATATTCGGTTTCGCCGCGCCCGCCTGACCTGCCCCCGCTTGGGCCGCGCCGGCGGACCTCCCTGCCCCAAGTGCCGCTGCCATGCTGCCCAGCACGCCGCCAAACCGTCGTCTCGAAATGGACCCATCCGCCTGCGCGTTCATCAAACAACCTCCGCCGCCTAGTGTATAAGAAGCAGAGAGGGTGCAGGGAACGATTGGAAACATATCCTGTCACCCCCCGGGGCCGCGTTGGTTCCAAATGCATAAGACTTAGCCGTTGCAGCGGTTCGGGCAGCGCCAGTAACCGGCGGGAAGGCAGTGATCGGCGTTGAGCGGCGGGCTCCAAACGTCGTTGCAGATCTTGCAACGCAGCAGCAGATTGTGGCATTTGGCCTGCTTCGCTTCCAGGCCCTGGCTGCGCCGAAGGATTCCGGCAGCGCCCGAGATGCTTGCCAGCGGGTTGCGGATCTCATGCGCTAACCCTGCGGAAAGCTGGCCGAGCGCGGAGAGCCGCTCAGCCCTCTTCATGCCTTCAAAGTTCGCTTGCACCTTCTCGTAGACTTTGCCAAGCTTCGCGGCGATGGCTTTGTGATGGAGGGTTTGGCGCCGCTCTCGCGCGGCCGTTAGCCCCACTCCCAAGCCGAGCGCAAGCAGCGCCGTGGCCTCCAAGACGGAGGCGAGGGGCGTCTGCGATGTCTCCCACTTAAGCGATGCGCCAAGGACGGTGGCGGCCGCCAGCCCGCCCGGCCAGCCATGGCGCAGCGCGGCAAAGGCCACGACAACCGCGAAGAACGGCGCAACAATGCCGCCACTCCAATGGTTGAACCCAACCGAGCCAATCACTACCAGAGACACTCCGGCATATTCGGCAGCCTTGCGCCAATGGATGTTCATCTCGATTCGTCCGCGCCTTGCCGGAGCCGCGGAGGGCCGCCTATCCATAGGCTAAGCTTACACGCTCGCTACCGGGCAGTAGCCGCGGCGCACTAGTTCGTAGGAGATCGTCCTGAGACGCCCCATTGGGCGACGTGGCGGGCGCTTTCCGATCACTGGCAGCGATTGTCGAGAGAATTTCCGCTTCCGCCGGCTCCAACGCGGAGCCAAGCCGGAGGGCGTGGATGAACTCAACCTTTGACCCAAACTTCTCAAAGAGAGGGTGGGCGTATTGCGCCATTCCTGGAGAGCGCGTCGATAAGTGGACCGGTGCGAGGATTCGATTGATTCGCACCATTACGATTGCTCCAGGAAGAAGATGGCCGCGTAGATCAGGGCGAACAGTGTAGCGCCGGCCGCGATTCCCACTGCCCACACGATGACGCGCTCCTTTGCGACCTTCGACGCGCCGTGGTGTCGACGGTACATCTGGCCAAGCGATTGAAACATGAGCGTGGGTTGTCTCTTGGCAAACCGCGCGGGCGGAGGCTTCGGCATGGCTTCCCGCGGTTTCGCTTCTTCATGGAGGGGTCTAAGTTGGGTTGGCATTGATTTTCCTTTCTTTTCGATGAACGGCTGAAGGGTTAGCAGTTGGCGATTTGCGGAATAGGTTCCCGCTCGCTGATAGAATCCATTGCCCGCACAATCCGGGAATGCAATTCCAAAACCGGATCCCGGACGGTCTGCGGCAGCCCCATATCCCTGAGGGCTTCGGCGCTGCAAACTACGATTTCCGATGCCGAGCCGGTTCCCGAAACCACTACCGGCTGCGGCATCAGCAGGGCGGCGTCCCGGTGGAAAACCACCGCCTCCAAGAGAAGGGCCGGGTCGTCCACATACAACACCACGCTTGGTGAGAGCGTCGCACCGAATTCTTCCCGGATGTGGGAGGCGAGGTTCATCTCGGCGGGCACCCGCAAACCGTCGTTGGAGAGCGCCTGTTTGACTTGCCACACCGCGACGCGACAGGAAACGGGCAAGCGGAAAGTCACTGACCGCGGTCCGGATGTCATCGTTGTCCTACTCCTATCACCTGTTTCGGATTTCGCTGATGCTAGTGCAATTCGCGGTCCAATCTGGCGGGTCTCCCTTGGAAGTGCTGCCATCGGCTGAAGAAGCGGCGACGGGGGACGGGAAGCGCCGAAATCCACACGCGCTCTGGCCCTTTAGAGGCGTTGGTGTGCGTTTACAGGCAGCGGGGCAGCGAGATTCGCGTATCCCAGGCCTTTGGAAGGGCTTGTCGCTTGGCACGCCAATTGCACTAGCCATTGCGACAGACAACTGCCCTCACGATCAGAGTCGCTCTGCGGCTTCGTCGCGTGGGCTCAATCTGCGTTGGGAAGAGGAGAAGAACCATGAGAGACAACATCGTGATCACGAAGGCCGACTATGAGAAACTGCAACCGCTGGTGGATGGTGCCAGAGCGTTCAACGGTTCCGACGCCACCAGCGTCGGCAGGCTGGCCCAGGAACTGGACCGGGCGGACATCGTGGACGCGGGCGCACTCCCCCGCGATGTCATCACGATGAATTCGCGCGCCAGATTAAAAGACCTCGATAGCGGCGAAGTGAAGGAATACCGGCTGATCTTCCCCACCCAGGAACGGCGGCACAACGACATCTCGATCCTGGCCCCGATCGGAACGGCAATGCTCGGCTATCGCGTGGGCGACGTCATTGAGTGGCAAGTCCCGCGTGGCACCAGGCGCCTCGAAGTAATCGACGTCATATTTCAACCCGAAGCGCAGCGAGTTCCCGTCGATGGCTGAGTGCTCCGTCGATCTGGCAACGCAATTGCATAAACCCCGGCATCATGCAGATCACCAGCAATCTTAAGCCGGCCGCCAGCTATCGGGATGTCCTTCTCGCCGAAAAAGCGCAGATGGAATCGGCGCGTCGCCAATCGGAGCCCCTGGCTAGGGTGGGCTGCGGAGATGTCGCCGATCAGGCCGCGGCATTTCAAGACCAGTTCATCACGCTGCAGCGTAAGGACCTTCTCACCGCAAAGATAAAACTGGTCGATGCCGCCCTGGCCCGAATCGTGTAGGGCGAGTTTGGCCTGTGCCTTCACTGTGACGAGCCGATCGCTCCAGCCCGGCTTCGGGCCGTGCCCTGGGCTTCCTATTGCGTTGTCTGCCAGGAGATTCTCGACGGGCAGCGACGCTCTGAGCGGATGCGCTTCGCGATCTCTCTATAGTTCGCCGTCCTCCTTCGCCGGACGGCCAAATGAAATTTCACTGCATTCGGGAGGAATGGAATGTTTGCCCTTGAACGAGTTCTTGCGCCCATCAATCTTCACGACGGCCGCGAGGCAAACGCGAAGTACGCTATCAATGCAGCGACGGAACTCGGGGCTGAACTTACGCTTCTCCACGTCGTAAACTGGCGACAACCTGGCAACCGAAACCTTGGGCTCAATTGGCCGGGATGCGCGATGACTCGTTTCGATCCCTCCTGCGTCGTGCATCGGGCAGTGACGCATGGCTCAGTCCCCGCGGCAGTGTCGCGCTACGCATCGTTCGTCGATGCCAATCTGATTGTGCTTAGCCGGCAGCCGCCTTCGTTGTGGCAGAGGCTTCGTCGTAGACGTTCGATGATCGAACAGATCGTGGAAGCCGCCACGAAGCCGGTGCTCGTGGGCAATCTGGCCAAGGGCGCTTCACCGCTGTTCTCCGTTTGTCCCAGAATCCTTTGTATGGTCCCGCTTACTGATGACCGGCGAGGATTCCTCACCTATGCTCAATCGTTGGCGCAGCAAACCGGTGGCGAACTGCTACTGTTAGCTGCCACCCCGCAAGTCAACGAGGGGCTTCTGCTTGAAATGATCGCGGGTGAGCCGCACCCGCTCTCCCCTGAGTTGGCCCTCGAACAGTTGCAGAGCCTTGGTGCATCCCTCGCCGTCCCCAATCGCAGTATCGTTGTGAGCGGGTCTCCCTCTGGGGACTTCAAGGTCATTCAGAAGCATCGTATTGATCGTTTCCCGCCTCTCCAAGGGCGGGCCGCTTCCACCAATGGCTGAAACACGGCATCCTGCGCAACGTCTAATCCGCTATTGTATCAATCCCAAGCCAAACCGCGCCCCTTGAAGCGGAAGTACAAAGCCGGAGCAACTTCGAATCGCTTGAGATGGCCGGACGCCGAGCCTAGGATCAACGAAGGGCAATCGGGGCCGCGCAGGAAGATCTTCCAGCCCATCTGGTAAAATCGATGCCAGTCACCGCGTGCCGCCTGGGATGGCGGCGCATCGATAATAAAGAACACCGCGCTCATGAAGATCCCTGTGTCCGGCCCAGCACCAACTCGTTCGCGCACCCGCATTTCCGGCTATGCCGCCTAGAAACTACCCATCGCACCAGCCAAAGATCCCGAGGCCTTTTGGGGGGATCTCGCCGAACGCGAACTCGCCTGTCATTTCCGATGGCATCACGTACTTGAATGGCACCCCCCCTTCGCCAAGTGGTTCGTCGGCGGCAAGCTGAACGCCAGCTACAATTGCCTGGACCGCCACATCGAAGCGGGCCATGGCGACCGGGTGGCTTACCACTTCATCGGCGAACCTGGCGACACCTGCACGGTCACCTATCGGGACCTTCACCGGATGGTCTGCCGCTTCACCAACGCCATGAAGCGGGCAGGCCTTCAGCCAGGCGACAGCGCGGTGATCTACATGCCGATGGTTCCCGAATTGCCCGCCGCCCTGCTCGCCTGTGCACGGCTCGGCGTGGTGCATAGCGTGGTCTTCGGCGGCTTCTCGGCGGAAGCGCTGCGCTTTCGCGTGGAAGATCTTGAAGCCTCGATCGTCATCACCGCCGACGGCGGCTGGCGTCGCGGCAAAGAGGTGCGCCTGAAAGACACCGTGGACGAGGCGTTGAGCGAAGGCTGCGCCACGGTAAAGAACGTGGTCGTCCTCAAACGAACCAATTCCCAAGTGCCCATGAAGGCTGGTCGCGACGTCTTCTGGAACGATTTTGTATACCAACTGACTCTTAATCAGCGGGTCGTAGGTTGGCAGCAATGCCTACACGGCCCACCCGTTTCGCCGTCGGGCATGTTGGAGGGAAGGCCGCTTCCCTCCGGCGATTCACCCGCTTTCATTCCCTGATTTTGCGGTGAGGTCTGTCTGGCCGGCGCCGGGCAGCTTGGCGCTATACTGTGTCCGTTATTGCTGCGAATGTGGCGGAAGTCGTCAAGCGCGCTGGATACCATTTAACGCGATATCG
>JAXHKT010000058.1:0-27954 GCA_034522975.1 Bryobacterales bacterium | reverse complement strand
AGCATCGCAGTGCGGCCAAGATCGCTCAGACTTCGCGCACCGGTAAGTGAATACCCTTTGCGGAGCCGGCGAAATTCTTCCTCCGACAAGCGGATGCTCACCATCCGGTCGCGAGAGGACGCTGGACGCATCAGCGCACTGCCTCCACCGCCTCGGCATCCAGTTCCACGCAAATACTTCGCTGCAGCAGATGCAGCGAGAGCACGAATTGGAATTGGTTCTTCACTTTCAACAAATGCCCGTCCAGCCCCTTCAGAGGCCCGCGCCGCACCCGCACCGCATCGCCTTCTCTCAGGTAGGGGCACGGCGACGCCGACAGCCCTGTTTGCATGAGCAGCCGGATGGCCTCGATCTCCGCCTCTGGCACCGCTTGAAGCTGCCCGCCGAAACCGACGATTTTCACCACTCCCGGCGCCGCCAGCACTCTATTGGCGGATCGCGGATCGAAGCGGCAAAACAGGTAACCGGAAAAAAGAGGTAGGGACACCACCTTTACGCGATCGCTCCACTGACGGCGGCTGGAGTAGGTAGGCAGAAATTCCTCAAAGCCGCTTGCCTTCAGAAAGGTTGAGGCCACGGCTTCGTGGCGAGAGCGTGTGCGGACCGCGTACCAGGGTTCTACTAGTAGCATTTTGATACTGTCGTCACCCTTGGCAGCACCAAGAGCAAGACCCTCTCTAGAGCAAATAGAAAGCCGACATACACCCGAGAGATAAAGAACTCATCGGATAAACGTTTTTGCTATCAATCCCCGCGTCATACAAAATGGATGCACGCGGCTGGAGAGTCAACTAGACCATGCCCCGAGATAAATCGTTTCAGCAACTGCGAACTTCCCATCTTGGAAGCTTGCGGAAAAAGAGCTGAAATCCGATTCCGCACATTTTTCCTAACTGAACCGAACGACGGAAACAATTCTTCAAGAGATGCTTTTTTGAAATACCCTCCGGGAATAGAAGATACGCGTCGCACGTGGGTAAATATCCATGATGTAAAACTTTGACAAAAAGCCACTTGTAAACGCGCCACCAGTGTGCGGGGAAGGGAACACTGCCCCTAGAGGAATCACTGCGAGCGCTAGCGATCCATTCCTGTAACAGCGCGCGGCATCGGGACATTATGGGATTCCGGCCGCACACGAGACCACCGTTTTCCGTATCTCTTTGCGGGCTTCGCCCCTTTCACTCCCAAAAGGAGTGCCGGATCATAGAACCTGATCTTGGCGATAATCCGCTGAACCACAAGTTGGGGAATACCCTACTCTAGACTTTGTATAACATTCCGTCATACCCAACGTCAATTCCCGCCTCCCATTTAGACTGTTTGGCTGTATTTGTTAACACTTTATTCACTTAGTTAACATCTCTTACCAACGCACCGGCCAATCCGTTGCTGGAATCCAAGGGGTCGGCTCTCTATTTCGACGTAGCTTGCATTGATACTATGTTGTTGATTTCAAATGATCCAGGCTGCTTCGCCCGTTGGATCCCGCCGGCGGGTGCCGGTCGCCCTGGAACGGGATGGCTTGCAGAAGTGCATATCGCACCGGAGAGAGTTTCTGAGGGACCGAATGGTTTCGATTCACAAACACGAACCGCGTGGCGAACGCATTCTTGGGTAGTGGGAAAATCCGGGTCCGTCAGAATGGCTGAGCTTCGACGAATACCCTTCCTGTCGAACGCGGGGCGTTCTCAAGGCTTGTGGGAGCGCTGGACAGCCGCAGCAACCCCACTGTTCAGGGTTTACGCACATGTCTTCATATCGCGTGGCGCTACGCGCTCACCGGCGGAACTGCCACGCTAGGCGGAAACCAGATCGCGCAAATTGCCGCCGACAATCATGCTGGCCTGATACTTGTCGCCACCCGGGCCCGGCCAATGAGTTTC
Source organism: Bryobacterales bacterium (assembly GCA_034522975.1). GTDB lineage: Bacteria > Acidobacteriota > Terriglobia > Bryobacterales > Bryobacteraceae > JACTMJ01. The sequence continues at coordinate 26,068 of JAXHKT010000058.1, read as the reverse complement.
GATGCTGATGTAGCCCTTGTATCCATCGCGGATCAGATCTTCGATCTGCCCCTTCCAATCGGTGTCTTTGCTTCCCAGCGGCCCCCAATCGTACTTGAACCCTTCGCCCACCGTGCAGTCCTTCGCATGAACATGCGCGATGCGGTCCTTGGGCAGGGCGGCATACCCATCGGGGTACCCGATGCCGCCCGTACAAACGGCGTTCGCGGGATCCCAGACCAGCTTCAGATGGGGGTGGGAGATCATCCCCAGGACAGCGGCCGCTTCTTCGCCCGTGGCGACGTTGCAGGCGTGCTCGTTCTCAAGGCCGATAACCAGCCCTTCCTTTTGCGCGCGGTCAGCCAAGGTTCCCAGGGCATCCACGACGCGCGTATACGTCTCGGCCGGCCGCATCGTCCGCCAGTAGGAGAAGACCCGGATGATCTTTGCCCCGCTCAGATGCGCCACTTCCACCGCCCGGTCCATCAACCGGGGCTGGTCGTCGATGGTGTTCTTTGACCCGAAAATATCCTGATGAAAACGCTCGTCGAGCGGAGGACCATCGGGAAGCACGCACTTGAGAATTGGTGTGGCCAGCCCGATCACCTCGAGTCCCCGGTCTTTGCAGGCTTTGGCGAACTCTTTCACTTCATCGTCCGTCAACAGCATCACGTTCTTGCCGTAGACCATCCGCAATTCGGCGCCAGTCATGCCAAGACTCTGCATGGAGTCGAGCGTCTTATCGAGGTCCGCCGCAAATTCATCGGTGATCGCGGCGATAGGCAGGCGTAGAGACATCCGGAATAACCCCTTCCAATGAGTTGAGCGTCCCGCCAAAGCGGCAGGCGATTAAACAGCCACCGCACTTTTCTGACGGTCGGCCATCGGAACGAAATCGCGGTGGCCGTGGCCCAAATAAACTTGGCGCGGACGGGCGATCTTCTGTTCCTTATCCATAACCAGCTCTTCCCATTGGGCAAGCCATCCCGGAGTGCGCGGAATGGCAAACAGCACCGTGAAGTAGGCTGGGTTGAAGCCCATCGCCTGGTAGATGATGCCCGAATAGAAATCCACGTTGGGATAGAGCTTACGCGCTACGAAGTAGTCGTCCTGCAGGGCGATCTTCTCCAGTTCAAGCGCTATCTCCAGCTTGGGGTTGCGGCCCGTAACGGTGAACACCTCGTCGGCGATCCGCTTGATGATTTTCGCGCGGGGATCATAGTTCTTATAAACACGGTGGCCGAAGCCCATCAGTCGCCGGTTGCCGGCCTTCACATCGTCGATAAATGCCGAGATGTTCTTGATATCGTGGATCTCGTCCAGCATTCGCAACACCGCTTCGTTGGCGCCTCCATGCAGCGGACCGGAGAGTGCGGAGATGGCCGACGATGTCGTGAGGTAGGGGTCGGCTTGCGCGCTGCCCACCGTGCGCATGGTGGTGGAAGAGCAGTTCTGCTCATGGTCCAGGTGCAGGATAAAAAGGACTTCCAGAGCCCGCGAAAGGATGGGGTTCGGCTTGTACTTTGCTTCCGTCTTGCGCCATAGCATCTGCATCAGGTTCTCGACATACATCAGGTCGTCCACCGGGTAGTTGTAGGGCAATCCCCGGCGCCGGCGGTAGCAGTAGGCAGCCAGCGTCGGCACATGCCCGATGATGCGCATGATCTGCCGGCGGCGATTGGCGGGGTCCTTGATGTCCACGGAGTCGGGATAGAACGTCGAAAGTGCCGCCATCGTGCTGGCCAGCATGCTCATGGGGTGGGCATCGTAGAGAAAGCCATCCATGAACTTCTTCAAGTTCTCATGAATCATCGATTCCGCCATCACATCGGCGCGGAAGGAATTCAACTCGGTTTCCGTGGGTAATTCCCCATAGAGAATCAGGTGAGCGCACTCGAGAAAAGAGCATTCCTCAGCTAGCTGTTCAATCGGATAGCCACGGTAGAGCAGGATGCCGGCGTCGCCATCAATATAGGTGATCGTGCTCTTGCAGGCGGCGGTATTGCTGTACGACGGGTCGTAGCACATCAGGCCGAAATCGCCGTCGTTCGCCCGGATCTGGCGCAAGTCCATTGAATGAACGGTCTCGTTCTCAATCGGAATCTCGTAGCCCTTGCCAGTCCTGTTGTCGGTAATACTCAGTGTGTCTTTTGCCATCACTTGCCTGCCTGCGGAAATAGATTTAAGAACGGAACCGCCCGGGGCGGCCAATCCGAATCAACTGCTTCGAAAGCAACTGTCCTATCAGATTCTTTCGCGAAAAGAAAGTTGTCCTATCGTGAGGAGGAATCGGCGGTTCGCGAAGGATGCCGGGAACTAAAGATGCTCCTGCCCGGGGCCGCCAACGCTGCCCGATCCAGGGCCTGTGTACGCCTCACCCTCCTTGCCAATCCGATATTCTATCAGCCGCTGGCACCCGGTGGGCTTGGGAAACAGCGCTTTCGATCAAGGAAAACGGGATACCCTCTTCTCTGGCAAACTGCCGGCGTTTGGCGGGTCGAAGCAGAACTGGTTTACGCTAAAAAGGGCAGGGCTGCGGAAGCGCGACGGCTCCGAGCCGCATCCATTGCACTGGTTTCTCGTTTGATTGCCCCGATGTCTGAAAAGCCTCTAATTGCCGTAGCCATGAGCGGCGGAGTGGATAGCTCCGTTGTTGCGGCCCTTCTGCACTCCAGGGGCGAACGCATTGTCGGCATGACGATGCAGCTTTGGAATCAGCGCCGGCTCCCCGAAGTGGCAACCGCGGGCGGCGCGGGGCGCTGCTGCTCGCTCGACGATGTCTACGACGCCCGTTATGTGGCCAATCAAATCGGCATCCCCTATTACGTTGTCAATTTCGAGGATCGCTTCGAAGAAAATGTCGTCAAGCCCTTCGTCCAGGATTACCTCGAAGGCCGCACCCCCGTCCCGTGTACGCTCTGCAACAACTTCATTAAGTTCGACCAGTTTCTCGACATGGCCGCATCGGTGGGTTCCGAGCATGTTGCCACCGGGCACTACGCGCAGATTGACAACGACCCCGCATCTGGCCGCTGGCGCCTGAAGAAGGCGATCGATTGGACCAAGGACCAAACGTACTTCCTCTTCGGCCTCACCCAGGAGCAACTGGCCCGTACCCTGTTTCCCTTGGGCGGCATGAACAAATCCGATGTTCGAGAGCTCGCTCGCGACCTCCGTGTGCCTATCGCCGACAAGCCCGATAGCCAGGAAATCTGCTTTGTCCCCAATGGCGACTACGCGGCCTTCATTGAGGCATATTTTCGCGAACAGGGTTTGGAGAGCGGAGCCGCGCGGGGCGAGATTCGTGACGAAAATGGAAAACTGCTTGGCGAACACAAGGGCATTCATCATTTCACGGTCGGCCAGCGCCGGGGTATTGGCGTCGCCGCTCCGGAACCGCTTTACGTCATCTCCACCCAGCCCGCGACGCAAACCGTTGTGGTGGGGAACGGCGAGGGCCTGATGCGGCGACACATGCGGGTGAAAGGCTTGAACTGGATTTCGATCGCCCAACCGAACGAACCCATCCGCGCGAAAATTCGTATTCGAAACAAGCACATTCCGGCCGATGCCACGGTCTTTCCAGTGGGGCCGGACGGTCTCACCGAAGTGCATTTTGATCACCCGCAGCGGGCGATCACGCCGGGGCAGGGAGCTGTCTTGTATCGGGACGACTTGGTGCTGGCCGGGGGCTGGATCGCCACTTCTTCCTGAACATCAAGGCTTTTGACTGCAATGCGATACCGCAATATACTTCTACGGACACTTGAAGTAGAGAAGGGAAGCGGTGGACGTGCGAAAGGGCTCTAGCCTCGGCGCGTGGCTGGTTTACGCCATCGTTCGCGCCCTGTTTTGGTTGATCGGTAACCTGCCCGACGCCCTCGGTCTTCGCGTCGCTTCGCTGCTCTTCCGGACTCTGGATCTGATGGTGCCCCGCCTGCGTCACATCGCTCAACGCAATCTCGAAATCGTCGAACCGTCACTCGGCATTCCTCATCGCCAACGCTTGGTGAGCGAACTCTATCGATCCATGGCGCGGTCGGTGTGGGTGGTCGCAAGATTATCAAGTAACAGTTTTAGGTATGTCCATAACTACATCAAACTAGAAAACTTGGAGTACGTAACGAGGTCACTGGCATTGAAGCGGGGACTCCTCTTCGCAACGGCCCATCTGGGTGCCTGGGAGCTGAGCGCGCTGGCCTTCGGCGCCCTCGTGCAACCCATGGATGTGGTGGCCAGGCCCCTCGATAACCCCTACCTTGACACCTGGATCACCCAGCTACGAGCCCAGACCGGCAACCGGGTCTTTCAGAAATCGGGTACCCTCAGAGAGGTGATGCGAGCCCTGCAAGACAACCGCGCCGTGGGGTTTCTGCTCGATCAGAATGTGATCTCGCAGGATCTATGTTTTGTTGAGTTCTTCGGGATCCAAACTTCCGCCAGTAGCGTTTTTGCCAAGATCGCGGCCCGAAGTGGAGCGCCTGTGGTGCCCGGCTTTGCCACTTGGTCAGACCAGGAGAGGCGCTACGTTCTTCGTTTTGAAGAACCAGTCACTATCACAGGCGAAGTTGAGAGCGACACGCAGGCGATCCACACGGTGATTGAAAACGCGATCCGGAGGTCTCCTGAGCAGTGGCTCTGGATCCACCGTCGCTTCAAAACGCGCCCGGAAGGAGAAGCATCGCTCTACACTTGAGTTCTACAACAAAGGCCAATCACAAGAAGGAGTTTGTAAGTGAAATCGATTGAAGCTGTTTTCTTTGATTTCGACGGAGTTCTCATTGATAGTGAACCCGTTCATCATGCCGCGTGGTCAGAGGCCCTGGCACCCCTGGACATAGAAGTGAGTATCGCTGAATACGAAGAGCAGTTCATCGGGATCGACGACCGCCACGCAATCGAGAGGTTGGCTGCCTCCCAGAATCCTCCGAGGACATTTGAGGATGTTTGGGCGGTGTTCCCACACAAACAGCGAGTTTTTCTGGAGCGCATTCTGGCGGAGCAATTGATTGCGGAAGAGACCCGCAAACTATTAGAGCAATTGAAGTTCGAAGGCTACTTTCTGGGCGTGGTCAGTTCGAGCTCAAGCTGTGAGGTCTGGCCGGCGCTGGAACGCAACGGTCTGCGGCATCTATTTGATTTGGGCGTTTTCGCGGAAGACGTGTCGCGGAAGAAGCCAGACCCGGAGCCCTACCAAAAGGCGCTACAGATCGCCGGCGTTACCCGGGCACTCGTCCTCGAGGATTCGAGGGCCGGCATTGCCAGCGCCTCGGCCGCGGGTTGTGAAGTCATTCGCGTCCTGGACGTCAATCAGGTGGCGAGCCAAGTTAGGGAACGGCTTGGTCTGGTCGAAGAGGGGGCCGATTTTCAAACGTGATTGCGATGGGGTTGCGTTCCCGGTCCGTAAGTTGACATAATATGTATTATCGGCGTTTCCACCGGGGCAAGCCAGAAGGCTTCCCCTTGCGTCCAAACAACGCAACAAGCCTGAAACGATACCCGGTAGGATCCCGCGATGGAAGAGAGAGACGGTATCCGACCGCACTTGCAGGAAACCCTAACGAACCCACTCGTCCTGCTTCGAAATCGTCTCTCCGTCACCAACGGCGCATGGCTGTGGTCGAGGTGGTAAACTCTCTTCGCTGAATTACTTACACCCTCACAGTTAAGTTTCTTCTTTACCGCATCCGAAGGCTTCCCAGGATGTTCTTGAAAGTCGGCTCGAATCGGGCGTAATCACGTTCGGGCGCCACGAAGATCACCGAAACCGCCTCTGTCGCACTTCGCTCCACCACTGCCAGCACAACGGTCTCCCTTTGTCCCTGAAACGGCGATGGACCATTCATGGTGTATAACAATGCCCGCTTGCCATTCACCGTGATGCGCTGCGGATCCTGAGTCACTTCCATCCCGGGATTGTTCTTAACCACTTCCTGGCTGACGGAAGAAGCCAATTCTTCAATCCTTTGCGAAGAAGGATTCGTGCGTTCGTTGATAATTGAACCGTATCCGATTGCAGAACCGCCATTACCAACATTTACCGACCCATACTTGGGCAGCACCGTCACACTTCCCTGCTCGCCCTGGGTCAACACCCAGTTGTCGGGGTAGCTCACCGTATACATGGTGGATTGGTGACTCTTCGGCCGGTTTGACGGTGCTTCCATCTCCGACAGCGACGGCAGCGGCGCATTACCTCCCTGCCCCGCCGCGCCCGGCTGCGCCTGCTTGGGCGGCGGCGGTATCCTTGCCGCCAAGGCCTTCATCCGCTCAAACTGCCCGGAGTTCCGGGTGTAATCCCGGCGGTCAAACGTCAGAATTTCTTTCTGCACATTCTGGACGCGGTTTCCTGGATTGGGATGGCTTGAGAACCACGATGCCACCCCGGAGCGGTTACCCGAGAGAGCCTCCAGCTTTTCAAAAAAGTTTGCCATTTCGATGGGGTTGTATCCCGCCCGGTGCATCAGCAGCGCACCGAGTTGGTCGGATTGGGTCTCCGCGCCACGCGAATACTTAAGAAGCACACTGTTTAAGCCGAGCCCGATGCCCAACTGGCCCAACTGGCCCAGGATGGAACGGTCACCCAGCATGGCGCCGCCAATCATCGCCGGAATCGAAAACAGGTTCGCTTTCGACGCCTGGTTGGTGCCGTGCCGCATCGCAACGTGGCCAATCTCATGCGCCAGCACGCCCACCACCTGACCTTCGTTGTCGGCGTGCTTCAACAACCCCGTGTTCATGTACACCGGACCGCCAGGGAGGGCGAAGGCGTTGATGTTCTCGTCGTTCACCCATTTGAAGCGATAGGGATATCCACCCGCCTCGGGCTGCGAAATCAACGGTTCAGCCAGCTTTTGCAGATACGCGTCCATCTCCGGGTTATTGACGATCGGCATTTCGCGGTCAATCTGGGCTGCCGCCTCCTGCCCCAGCTTCACGTCCTGATCTTTGCTGAAGAAGTTGAAGCCCGGCTTGAGCGTCTTCGTTTGCGCAAGCAATCCCAACGGCTGCAGAGCCAAGGCAGCAATCAAAACGACGGTGCTGGCGAAGCGCACCCCAAACTTTGGCAGCATAACGATTCCCTTCCAATCCCAATCCGGAAACACAAACTCATCAGGAAAAACGCCTTCCCGGCAGTTTTCGTTTCGGCGCAGCCGCGTTAAGAAGAAGATTGCCCACTCGATGGCAGCGCCCATTAAAACACAACCCTACTATAAGCCAAGCCGACCTTACCGTAAATGGCCCAAGGCGATACGATAGGTTCAGCGAAACGATTCTACCGCCAACGAGGATGAACATGTCTGCCGAGAAACCGCGAATCCTTGGAATTCTCCGATGGCAAGACCGGGCACCCACCGCGTTCGCACTGTTCGCCCTGCTTCTTTCCGGCTGTGGTGGCGGCAGCGCCCCGGTCTCCCCGCCCGCCCCGGAAACGGAAGGCACACAACGGCCCGTCGCGACCGTCGCTTCCAACGCCGGCCCTCCCGGGAAGGCGCTCGGACTCGACTCCACCTTCTGGCAGACCTGGGGCGACGGCCAGGCCGAACTCTCGAGCTACACCCTGCGCTATCCCCGCTATGGCAGCCTTCGCTCCGGCACGGCGGTGGCGATATTCGTTACGGAGAATCTTTCCCTGGCAAGCCGGGTGAAGACCGATATGGCGCCAGCACCCGGCAACGACGCTTTCCCGGTCATGAAGCTGAACCTTGTCGAAGACTTTCAAACCGGGATCTACGACTACAACGTGATGACCAGCACCTTCGTGGCTCTCGACGCGATTGACGGCCGGGCCGCCGGCCAGCCCGCCAAGGTTTCGTTCAGTAGCCAGGAGTGGTGCGGCCATGTCTACCAGCAGCTCTTGTTTGGCCAGCACGCGATCGATTCCACCATGCACAGCTACTTCGAGGGGGAGGCCGACCAGCAAAAGCAACTTCCCTCCCCTCGCAATGGCTTCAGTGAAGATGTGCTGATGCACTGGGCGCGCGGCATGGCCCAGCCTCTGCTCAATCCTGGGGAGACGAAGAGCGTCTCGTTGCTACCGTCGCTCAAGTCAAGCCGCTTTCGCCACCGCCCGCTGGGGTGGACGGAAGCAAGATTGAGCCGGGGCGCCGAGGCGCAGACACTCACCGTTTCCGCGGGAACCTTCGAAGTGGAGGTCTTTGAAGCGGCCATCCAGGGAGGCCCGACCCGGACCTATTTCGTGGAGCGCGCTGCACCCCATCGCATCGTCAAGTGGATCTCGGACGATGGCGAATCCGCCGAGATGCTCCGGAGCGTTCGCGGCAAGTACTGGCAAATGAACGATGTCGCCAGCGAAGCCAAGCTCTCCGGCCTGGCGCTGCCTCGTCCATCGCAAGCTCCGTGAGAAGGACTCCGGTAGCCAACGGCCGTCCGCGTACTCCTCACGCAACGGATTTCAGCCACCGCTCGGCCAGCGCGTGGGGGTCGCCTTTGAGGTTAAGGGGCTCTCTGCGGAGTTCCTCGCCGTCCTCCATAAACACCGCAAAATTGCCGTCCGCGGTGGGCTGCAATTCCAGCCGCTTCGTTTTGGCGTCCAAGCGCAGCGTATCGCCGATCCAAGTGAATTGCACAAAGACCCTCAGCCCGTGGCCCACCGTCCGGCAGGCGGTGAGCAGCCCTCCGACAAAATCGCTCGATTTCAACTCCGCTGCGTGGGGAGCTGCCCGCAAAGCGGCTTGCCGTTCAGCTTCCCTCGCGGCCAGTTCCTGCGCACGCTCCTCGCCCCGCCGCTCCTCCCCGGATTCGAGCGCCTCCAAGCTGTTTTCCAGATTGTCCAAAAAGCCCATAGTTGTAGGATAGCGAAGGCGGACCCGAAGGCAATCGCAAGCTCCCAACACAGTAACCTTTCATTGGTGCCAGGGCCGTTCGAGGGAGGCATTCATGCCCACACCAAAACCCGGCGAGGGATTTCTCAATTGGACCCGGCGCGCCGGACGCAGCCTTGAACGGGAAGAGGCAATGCGCCGCGTGATCCTCAGTATCCCGCCCGGTAGGGTCTCCACCTATGCCCGCGTCGCCGCCGCCGCCGGATACCCCGGCTATCACCGGCAGGTAGTGCAACTGCTGCGGCGGGAAGGCCACACGCTGCCATGGCAACGTGTGGTTGGCGCCGGCGGTGAGATCAAAACCCGTGCGGAGAGCAACCTCACCCAACGCTATCTTTTGGAACAGGAGGGGGCTTCGTTCCGTGGCGAGCGGGTGGATATGGAAGCCTGCGAATACGTATTCCGGCCCTGGGAAATATGGGAGTAGCGGGCAGCCCCGGCGGTTTCCGGGCTAGACCTTCTGCACGCGCCGCAGCGTATACATCTCGGGGTGGGGGCTTGATTCGAGCAAGGGCCGCCAGTCGTCGTCCACATGGATGATCTTGCCGGTGATGTGGTTGGATTGCGATGAGGCCAGGAACAGCGTGGGTTCGATCTGCTCACGGGGCGCCACACCGCCGCTTCGCCTCACCCGCACGGCCAGCTCTTCGTCGCGCCAGCCAGCCCGCTCGCCCGCTTCCAGAATCTGATCGGTCATGTGGGTGTAGGTGTTGCCGGGAGCCAGGCAGTTGATTTGCACGTTGTGGTCCAGCAGTTCTTCCGCCAGCGACTCCACCATCCGTCCCAGGGCTGCTTTGGCAGCGGCATACGAGGTGAAGTTCGGTCTGGCGTTTGAGATCCCTCCCCCGCCCAGGACGATCACTTTCCCTCGCCGCCGCTCCACCATCGCGGGCAGCACCAGCCGGATACTATTCATCACACCCAGCAGATTGGTTTGAAGCGCCCCCTCCCATTCTTCCCGGGAGCATTCCCAAAATGGCCCCACCGGGCCCTGCACGCCCGCCGCGGTCACCAGGATGTCGAGCGCGCCCAATTGGCTACGGGCCTGCTCTACCGAGCGGGAGAGTTCTTCAAAAATGCGTACATCGGCACGGAAGACAAAGCCCTGGCCACCCTTGGCTTCGATCTCCAACTGAGTAAGCCGCAACTCCGGCTCCGTGCGGGCAAGCAACGCCACGCGGCAGCCCGCATCCGCCAGCCCGAGAGCCAATCTCTTGCCAATGCCGCGGCCGGCACCGGTCACGAGCGCGCACTTTCCGTTGAGGTCTTTCACGCTTTGGTTTGCTCCACCCCCATGATATGCGAGGAAGCCGAAAGGGGTTGCCAAGATCGGACGCTTCCAGCGCCGAATTTCTGATGCTTTGGATGGTTTGCCTGGCGCGCTTCCAGAAAGCGCATCCGCCGAATCGAAAGTCCCCGGTTTAGGGCGTCAAAACCGCTCGCTCCCGTTCCCTCGTTTGCAGGTCGATGAGGGGAAGCGAGGGAACGGTTTGTTCCTGCTCCACCAGCGCTTCCCGGTAGCCTTTGAGCATGCCCACGCACGTGGCGACAATCACCGGGCCAAGGATAATCCCGATAAAGCCAAATGCTTCAAGACCGCCAAGAAGGCTAACCAGCACCAGCAGTTCGTTCAGCCGGGCGCGGCCGGCGATCAGAATGGGGCGGAGCACCTTGTCGGAACTGCTTACGAAGACAAAGCCCAAAACAATCAGCAGGATGCCTCGCCAGGGATCGCCATTGAAGATCATGTAGGTGCCCATCGGCGCCCACACCAGAGAGGGGCCAATCACTGGCAGAAAGGCGAGCACCCCCAGCACCAGACCCCAGACGAGAGGCGAAGGCAAGCCCAGCACCCAAAAGGTGAGCCCGCCTAGCAGACCTTGCACCACGGAGACCACCACGCTGCTCATGATGGTGGCCTGGATCATGTCGGCAGCCTCGCCGATCATGCGGTCGCGGGTGTCTTCGCCCACGGGCGCGACGTCCTTCAAGATCTGAACCAGCCGGGGCCCATCGCGAAACAGATAGTACATCGTCAGCAGGAAGATCAGCAGGTGGAACATCGAATGGATGATGGTGCTGACGATGTCGGTGATCTTCGAGGCCACGAAAGCGGTGCCTTCCTGGATGCGTTCGCGGTACTGCTTCTGGATATCCCCGATCGGGAAACCGGCATCGGCGGCCACCTTCTCAATCCGGTCGGCCGCTCGATCGAGAAAGCCCTGGGGCATGCCGCGCACCGCGGAGTTGGCTTCCTGCACCAAGGTGATCGATAGCCACGTCATCGGCCCCACCAGACTCACCAGCACGAAAAGCAGGGTAAGTGCCGCGGCAAGGCTGCGGTTGCGCACCGCCCGCCGCACCCGCAGGTGAACGGGAAAGAAAAAGACCGCCAAAATGGAACCCCAGCCGAGCGGCTGCAGGTAAGGAAAGATCACGTTGTAGAGCAGCACCAGCGCCAGCACGATGAAGCCCCACCATGTGACGTTCCGGAAACTTACTGTATTCGCAGACCCTGACATGCTCTACTCAAAATCAGTATATCGGACCCCTATCTAAGGAGCCTTACGGCTGGCGCAAATTGATTTCCGCCCAGCGAGGGACGTGCTATTTGGCACAGTGCCTGCCCGCCCGGAATTAGTCAATCACCTTTGCGGAGACGATCTTATCGAGCTGAGGGAACTGACGGGAGAGATACTCTTCGCCCTCGTCTTCAATCCTGGGCTGTTGGGGCGCCTCTCCGTAGCGGCTATCGATGCCATCCACCGTATCCATTCCGCGAACCACGCGGCCAATCGGAGCAAAGCCCATATTGTCGAGGCGCGGGTTGTCGCCAAGGTTGATGAATAGTTGGGTTGTACGCGTATTCCGTCCGGCGGTGGCGAAGGTCACCATGCCCCGCGAATTGGTCTGCAGAACGGGGTCGTCCTCGATCTCGGTCTTCTCCCATTTAGCGGTGAGCAGGGGGTTCGCCGCGATCCCGAACTGCACGACAAAACCAGGCACCACGCGGAAGAAGCGAGCCCCGTCGAAGTAACCGGATTCCACCAGTTCCCGGAATCGCGCGACACCCAAGGGAGCCCAATCCTTGTGGCACTCGATGTCGATATTTCCCTTGGTGGTCTGGAAGCGGACGGTGAAGACATTGGGGTCCTTCATGGGAACGCGGGCAGGCGTTGGCTGCGCCGGCCTCGTTGCCGGGGGCATAGGCTTGGCGGAGGAGCTTTCGGCGGCGGGTTCTTCCGTAGGCGTCTCCACCGGGTTGGCTTCCGTCGGTGCTGGCTTGGGAGCGGCCGTTTCTGCGGCAGCCGGTGGCGCTTCGGTCTGGCTAGGGGGAGGCGTGGCAGTCTCTTTCTGCTGACACGAAACCAGCATCAGAATCGCCACGAGGGCCGCGATTGGAAACAGACGGAGGTGCTTCATGGTTGTGGAACTCCGGCAGCGGGCTGGGTCGAATCCTCAGCCCCTGCGGAAACTATGAGCATAGCCGATGCTAGACGTCCTCCGCAGGATGAGGCGGATTCAGTTCTTCGTTGGAATCCGACAGAGCGGCAAACTCGGCATCGTCCCGGCCCCGAATCCCGAATTCCGCCGAATTCAATCGAAATCCCATCAAGCGATTCCACACATCCGGAGCTAGCGGAACTTCGCGGCGTACTGCGATGGAAGTTTGGCATCGTGGTGCATCTCAGTTTGCGGCGTGGATTGCAGCGCCATCGCGCGGCGAAGGAAGAGTTGGGTTAGTGGGCTGTCGTGCCGTCGCTCATCGCGTTCTGAGGCCAGCGCGGCGGAGAGTGCTGCGTCGCCAGTGCGCAGGGCCGCCTCCAGTAACGTGAGATCGATGACGTCGCGCTGCGCGTGACTTCCGCCGAAGCGCGCCGCGATAGACCGTATGGGCCGGAGCAGTTCCACGGTTTTCGCGTAGTCACCATCGCCAAAGGCAAGGAAGGCTTGGCAGGCTGGTTGGCCGATATCCGTTGTGAAACTCGCGTTGTCGTCTGCCCGCGACATGGCCTCCTTTTGCGCAGCAATCACGGCTCGCGCGCTATCATGACGCCCGCTTCCGATGAACGCCATCATCGCATGGAGGTCGTTGAAGGCATAGTTGCCTGCAGTGGAGACGGGAGCCCAATTGTCGGCCAAGGCTTTCCATCGATCGCCAGTATCGGCACCCCTCAGGTAGAGCCGCCACAACAAGGAGGATGCATCCACCATTTCCATCACAATATTAGATTTCTTGCTGTAGATATTCTCATCGAAAAGCGAAAGGGTTGCCGGGATGTCGCCAGCCTCCAGGTGATAAAGCGCCAAGTGCCACCAGTTGTGTACTTGCAAGAAACTATCCCCTGTCCATCCGTCGTTGCCGCGCATCCAGGCAATGCCATCGCTGGTACGGTTTTGCATTTCAAAGACGTGCGCGACGGCGTGAAGTGCCCAGCCGTCGGTAGGTTTGAGTTCCACGGCAAGTCGCCCTGCAGCCTCAGCGCGATAGTAGTCGCCCGTTTCTTCCAGGCCGAAGGCGTGCATACCGAGAAGGGAATGATATCCAGGCATTGAGGCGTGCCAACGGGGCAATGCCCTCGCGATGCGATTGAGAAGCATGCGGCTATGCCCGGTAAAGAAGTCGATCTGATGACCGGCCAGCAAGCCGAGGGCGTCGTGCGGAAATTCAATTGTGACGTCTTCCATCACCCGGCCCGCAGCGTGCCAACGGCCTTCCGTAAGGTGGCGAATGGCTTCCAAGTGGCCACGTTCACGGGTATTCGCGGGGAGATCCCAGGCCGCATTAAGCGATTCGCGAGCCACCAGCAGCCCACTTGGTTCCGTCCCGAATAGATGAAGCCATGCGCGCACGACGTGCGCCATCACAAAATCCGGCGATTCGGTGAGAGCAGCCTCGGCCCGCGCCACAGGGTCACCCCGGTAGCATTGCAACTCAGCCACGGCTGCCTCGTAGTGCTCCACTGCCGGCGCGGTAGCGCCTGAGAGCGGTAATCCATTGATGTCTTTTTGCATTGAGTTCCTCATTCTGGGCAGGCCGGTCTAGGGACTCCGCGGACGATGTCGCAAGAATTAAAGTGAGTCCACTGCCGTACAAAACGTATTGCGACGAATTCCAACCGGAGGGTTCAGAATTCGCTGGCAATTAACAAGAAATCGGAAGATTAAAATGGGGGAAAAGCAATTGAATTCCTGCCTCGATTTTACGAGCAAAAAAAGTCACCCGGGATGCCTCGAAGGAGGGACAGCTTGTTTCACAGCTTCCCGGCCCGAACTCCCGAATTCACTCAACCTGGTTGATTGCCTTGGGCTTCATCTCGCCTGCCGGATTTAGGTAGACCGTGTAAGTGTGGCGCGAACCGGTGGCGGCCACACTCCGCTGCGGATTTGGAAGAGCAACCCAAGGCCGAGGTGAACGGAAACCGGGCTGCTCCGGACTTTCACCTCGGCACTTGTGGAAGACTAAACAAAGTGAAATTATCGAATCGCCGCGCGAAGCTTCAGACAAGGCGAACCGAAAGCCTCGGGGGAGAAAAATGAGACGGATGCTACGTTTGCTGGTGGCAATTACGCTGGCCGGTTTGTTCTCGGTGCAGGCGCAGGAAAATCAGGATCTTCGCTTTCTGACCACCCATACGGATTACCGCCAATTGCGCGACCAGCTTTCCGAGTATGAGCTGAAGCGAGCATTTGCCTTACTCGACGCGCGAGAGGCGGATGTGGCTACCTGGTCGGTGGCGGACGCCCGGGCGCGGAAGGCGCAATTCCGAGAGAAATTCATCCGCGCTCTGGGAGGCTTTCCAGAGAAGACTCCGCTGAACGCGCGCGTTACCGGAACCATTGAGACTCCGGACTACCGTATCGAGAAAATCATCTTCGAAAGTCAGCCTCGCTTCTTCGTCACGGCCAACCTCTACATCCCCAAGAAAGGGAAAGGGCCGTTCCCTGCAATCCTCTTCCCTCTGGGCCACGAAGACGGAGCCAAGTCGCATGACACCTGGCAGCAAATCCTGGTGACCTTTGTCCGCAAGGGATATGTTTGTCTCACCTGGGATCCCCTTGGGCAAGGCGAACGTGTGCAGATTTACGATGAGGATCTCGGGGGCTCAAAGGTTCCCCCCGCTACTACGGAACATACGGTTATCGGCGCCCAGACCCTGCTGGTGAGTGGCTCGCTAGCACGCTACACAATCTGGGACGGCATTCGAGCGCTGGATTACCTGGTGTCGCGGCCGGAGGTGGACGCCAAACGCATCGGTTGCACCGGCAACTCGGGCGGCGGCACACACACCGCCTATCTTTCCGCGCTCGACGACCGCATCCAGGTTGCCGCGCCCTCCTGCTTCATCACGTCGTGGCGTCGCATCCTGAAGTCGATTGGTCCGCAAGATGCCGAGCAGTGCGTTCCGCCGTTTCTGGGCGAGGGGTTGGATCATGCGGATTTCATTCATGCGTTTGCGCCCAAGCCCTACATGATGCTTTCGGCCATCCGCGACTTTTTCTCGATCACTGGCGCGCGGGAGACTTACGCGGAGGCGCGGAAGGTCTATGATCTCCTTGGGGCTTCCGACAAGATCGCGATGACGGAAGCGGACGATGGCCACGGCTACAGCAAGCCACGCAGGCTGGCTTCCTACAAATGGTTCGATAAGTGGCTGAAGGGCGTCGACGAAGACACCATCGAAGAGCCGGTAGTCCCCAGGCGGGAGGAGGAGTTGTGGGCAACCAAGACCGGACAGGTGGCATCCGAGTTGCAGGGTGAGACGGTTTCCACTCTCAATCGCGCCCTGCTGCGCCAGTCTCCGCACGGAATGGCCACTCCCGAACAGATACGGCGACTGATTGGTTATGAACGGACGGAAGGCGTCCCGGCAGTGAAGCCATTCGGCACAATCAAGCGCGACGGCTACCACATCGAAAAGCTCAGTTATCTAAGCGAACCCGGCATCGAAGTGCCCGCCTTGCTCTACCTTCCCGCCGGAGCCGCTAATCGGGTTGCAGGGGTGGTGTACCTCAGTTCGGAGGGGAAATCCGCCGAGGCCGTAGATCTTGAAGCGATGGTGAAGCAAGGGCTTGCCGTACTCTCGATCGACGCCCGCGGATTCGGAGAGACCCGTACCTTGGAAGCATCCGGTACCTCATCGTGGAGCCGCTCTTTCGGCGATTACACCAACGCAATGACAGCCATGCTAGCGGGCAAGACCCTCACTGGCGGACGCGCCATGGATATTTCGCGGGCGGTAGACCTCTTGGCCGCGCGCCCCGAAGTGGATGCGCAACAGATCTACGGAGCCGCACGGAAATTCGGCGGCATTGCCATGCTTCACGCCGCCGCCCTCGACCGTCGCATCAAGCGCCTTGCCTTGGAAGAGACGCTAGAGAGCTTTGAATCCGTAGTGGAACACCGCCTCAACCGCGGAGTGCTGGAACACATCGTCCCCGGCGCGCTGCGCTATTACGATTTCCCGGACCTTGTGCAAATGATGGGAGATCGCCCCGTGGTGATGATTGACGCGGTGGATCCTGTGGGGGTGCGGGTGCCGGCGGATCGAGTGGGAAGAGCTTACCCCACCGCGAAGCTGCTCATTCGGCAAGCCGATAGCACGGCAGCCACGCTCTACGGGTTCAAGAAGCCATAGCGATTTGAGGACTCCGGCCCTACGTGGTCCACACGGGCCGCCCCCGCCGGATTTTCGAATAGACAATAAGGTACTAGCAAGGGGCTCGAATCGGGCGTCCCTCATGTTAAGATCCCATACCTCCCGATGAAGAAAACGACAGACTTCCGGATCCTCTCCGCGGCCGCTGCGCTCGCTTCCCTGCTGGGTTTTTCCATGCTGGCCGCCGCTGCCAGCGCGGAGATTCCATTGAAGCGAGCGAAAGACTGGGGATCCGCCCGGGGATGGGGCCACGTCACCCTGCGGCTGAGGGTTACCGGAGAGGCCGTCGTCGGCGTGCGCGGCGCGCGTGTTTCCGTGGACACGGCGCAAGGGCAAAGCGTCACGAACCTCGGTTCGGATTGCTCGGAGCCCCTGCCCCAGCGCCAGGTGCCAGTAGTGGTGAACGTGCCGCTTGGGCGAGGGCGCGTCACCGTTTCGCAGAAGCCGTCGGCGGCAAACCGCTACGCAATGGTCCTGCGCGTTAGCGATCCTCAGCCCGGTGCCGGTCCCTACGAAATCCAAATCCGCTTCGGTGATGTGGACGAAGCGCCCGGCAGCACTAACTACGATCCGCACGCCAACTGGCAGGGCAGCGGCTTCCGGCGCCCGCAGTCGTGGCTAGGATTGCCCGGCAAGCCCCTAAGCGAACAGGGCAGGCAAAACCTCTCCGCGAGCAGCGCCGGCAAGAGTCTCTTCGTCTTCAATGGCTATGTGGATGACGACACCATCCTTTGCCTGCGCGGCAATCACGTGAGCACCGCGGCGCCCAGCCGCAGATTGCCCAAGATCCGTTCCTGGGGACTTTCTAGAGCCATGCCCGTCACACGCCGTCCGCGCAACCTGCGGGTTTCGGGGACTCCGCGCGGAGTACGCATTCTCGAATACCCCAGCTATCGCAACGAATACACCACCGTCCTCTTTATTCCCAAAGCCAGCCGAGCCGTGCTGGCAGGCATTCGCTTGCAATGGGAATAGCGCCGCTTTCACTCGGTCCGTTCGTGTTCCCTTCGATGCCCCACCGGGCTTGTCTCCGTCCGGTAGAAGGTGACGGCGTTGCTGCCCTGTTTGATCATGCGGTCCTGTGTCAGGTGCCCGTATTTGGCGGCTAGCTTGCGGCGGGTTTCGTGCTGCACCAGGACGAGGGAGGCGCTCCCTTCCCCGAGAGCTTCGAGACAGGATTCATACTCGCTGCCGAGTTCGTAGGGGGGATCGAGGAATACGATGTGCGCTCGCAAGTATAACGCCGCTCGGGAGGCCGCTTCACTCATCAAACGGGTTCTCGTTTCCGCTCCCAGGCTGGCGATGTTCTCGCGCAATACCTTGAGGGCCTTCGCGTGGCGCTCCACGAAAATCACGCTGGAAGCGCCGCGGCTGAGGGCTTCGAGCCCCACACACCCGGTGCCGGCGTAGAGATCGGCGAAGACGGCGCCATCGAGTTCTGGTTGGATGGCGCTGAACAGCGATTCCCTCATGCGGTCCGGAGTGGGCCGCGTGTCCAGACCCGGAATGCTTTTGAGCCGGCGGCTCTTGAATTCTCCCGCGATGATGCGCATCGTCTGCTTTCCGTTCCTTAGGCCACCAATACTAATCCGTAGCGGCGCTGCCAGTGTTCGCGAATGTATTCGGACGCTTCCTTCAATTCCGCCTTGCCTTCGTGCTTCGCGATGAACCCTGCCGCCTCGCTGCGGGCGTGTTCGAGAATGTCGTGGTCGCGGACGAGATCGGCGAAGCGGAAGGCAGGTAGCCCGGATTGCCTTGTTCCGAACAACTCGCCCGGCCCGCGCAACTGCAAATCCATCTCGGCGATGCGGAAGCCGTCGTTGGTATCCACCATGCAGCGCAGCCGCTGCTCCGCCTCTGGCCCCAATTTCGACGGCACCAAAATGCAATAGCTCTGGGCGGTGCCACGCCCCACACGGCCCCGCAACTGGTGGAGTTGTGAAAGGCCGAACTGCTCCGCGTGCTCGATCACCATCACCGTGACGTTGGGCACGTCGACGCCCACTTCAATGACGGTGGTGCACACCAGCACGTGGGTGTCGCCGCGCTTGAAGCGTTCCCATCGCCTGCTCTTTTTCGTCGGCCTTCATCTTTCCGTGCAGGATGCCAATTTGCAGGTCGGGAAAGACGTCGCGTTGCAGATGAATCGCCATCTGCTCAACGGCTTTCTTCGCCGCCGTCTCACTCTCCTCCACCATCGGATAAACCACGTAGGCCTGATGCCCGGCGTCCACCTCCTGGCGGAGAAAACTCCACACCTGTTCGATGTGCGATTCCGGCGCCATCTTCGTGATGATCGGCTTGCGGCCGGCGGGCATCTCGTCGATCACCGAGACTTCCAGATCTCCATACATGGTGAGCGCGAGGGTGCGCGGGATGGGTGTGGCGGTCATCACCAGCACGTCGGGCGTCACGCCCTTTTGCATCAATTGCAGACGTTGCATCACGCCAAAGCGATGCTGCTCATCGATGATCGCCAAGCCGAGTTTCTGAAAGGCCACATCTTCCTGCAGCAGGGCATGCGTGCCCACCACCACCCGCACCAGGCCTCGCTCAATCAGCAGCTTCTTCTGCTTCTTTTCCTTCGCGGTGTCGCTGCCCGTCAGCAGCAGCACTTCATAGCCGAGGGGTTGGAAGAGCTTCCTGAAATAGAGATGATGCTGGGAGGCAAGAATCTCAGTGGGCGCAAGCACGGCCACCTGGTAGCCGTTTTCCATGGCGATGATTGCCGCCTCGGCCGCCACTAGGGTTTTTCCGCTACCCACGTCGCCCTGAAGCATGCGCAGCATCGGCGACGCCTCTTTCATGTCCGCGGCAATCTCGCCCAGGACGCGCTTCTGCGCCCCGGTGGGACGGAAGGGCAGCATCTTCTTGATCTGCTCGCGCACGCGTTGATTCAGGGAAAATGAGATGCCCGGTTCGCGCCTGGCGCGCCGCCGCTTGAGCATCAATCCGCACTCCAGCCAGAAGAACTCTTCAAAGATCAGCCGATACTGCGCCGCGCTGCGAAAGCGATTGAGCGCCCGCACGTCCGCTCCGCTGGCCGGGAAGTGGCTCTCCCCGAGCGCCTCCCAAAACGGCGGCAGCTTCAGCGGTTCGCGCACGCTTGCGGGCAGGGCGTCGCGCATGGCGGGTAGCTGCTGCATCACGGCGTAAACGTACTTGCGTAGCAACCGCGCACTCACTTTGCCGATGGCGCTATAGACGGGCACGATGCGCCCGGTATGCAGCACGGCATCGGTGCTCTCAGGGTCTTCGTCAATCGCCTCGTGGTCCGGGTGTACCATGGCCAGCGAACGCGAGTAACTCTCCACTTCCACCTTGCCGTAAAGCGCCACCAGCATCCCCGGGCGAAAGGCATCGGCGATCCAACCGCCGTGGAACCACTTCGCGGTAAGCGACCCGCCGCTGCCGTCGGCAAAGGAGACTTCCACCAGTTTGGTCCCGCGCCGCAAGGATTTCGAATGGATGCCCAGCACGCGCCCCACCACGGTGGCCATCTCTCCTGGCGCGAGTTCGCGAATGGGCTTCAGGTTCGAACGGTCTTCATAGCGGAAGGGCATGTAGAAGAGCAGGTCTTCCACGGTAAAGAGCCCCTTGGCTTCCAGGGACTTCGCGCGGCCCGGGCCAATGCCCTTGGTGTATTGGAGGGGGGTTTGGAAATCCAGCGGTTGCGGCGGCACGAGACTAATATGCAGTGTAACGCGGCAGCGCTTTGGCGGCTCGAAACGCGGTATTGCCGAAGGTGCGTTGTGCCGAAGCGCCGCTCACTTGCGGCCCGCCAACGATTGACGCAGGAGGGCTTGCAACTCATCGGCGATCTGTGGCGGCCGGCGATTGCCGTTCACGATGCGGATGCGGGCTGGATGGGCCGCCGCGAGAGCGAGGTAGCCTTCGCGCACCTTGGCATGAAAATCGCGGGATTCTTCATCGAGCCGCGTCTCTTTGCTGCCGCTCTCGGCATTGCGCGCGGCGGCGCGGGCAATGCTGGTATCGAGGTCGATATCGAGGAGGATGGTGAGGTCTGGCACCAAGCCCTGACAGCTCACCGCGTCGAGGAGTGCGACGACGTCGGGGCCCAGGCCACGGGCGGCGCCCTGGTAAACGGCGGTGGAATCCGTAAAGCGGTCGGAGATCACCACCTTGCCCGATTGCAGGGCGGGCAGGATCACCTCTTCGACGGCCTGCGCGCGGCTGGCGAAATAGAGCAGCAGTTCGGCGGTGGGCTGCAGGTGGGTGTTGGCGGCATCGAGCAGAATCGCGCGAATTTGCCGCCCGATGATGGTGCCTCCAGGCTCGCGATTCACCACCGCTTCAATGCCTTCGGATTGCAGGCTCTTCACCAGCAGATCGATCTGCGTGCCCTTGCCCGAACCGTCCATACCTTCGAAAGTGACAAAAAAGCCCGGGTAGGCCGGGCGTGGCGTGGGCGCGACGCAGAGCAATCCGGCCCGCAAAGCCGCGGCCAGCAACGCCGCGTCAGCCATGGTTCAGCGCCTTTCGCAGAGCGGTCGCGAAGCGTTCGATGTCGGCCTCGTCGTTATAGTAGTGCGGAGAAACGCGCAGAAAGCCGGAGCGGGCGGAGACGATCACATCGTCCTTTTCCATCTCGCGGGCCACGCTGCCGGGGTCCGCGGAAGGCAGCCGCGCCGCCACGATATGGCCGTTCGCCATCGGGTTCTCATCGCCCAGCAGTTCGGCGCCGATGGCGCGGAGTTCGTCGCGCACAAGCCCGGCCAGCCGCAGCGCGCGCGCCTCCGCCTCACCCACGCCGATCTCGCGTACCAACCGCACAGCTTCCTGCATCGCGAACAGGTTCATGAAGGGCAGCATGCCGCCTTCGTAGCGTTCGGCAGCTTCCGCGAAGGTGGGCCTGCCATCGTGGAGGTTGCAGACGTTGCGCCAATCGTGATGGCTTCGCCAGCCCACGGTGGAGGGGGCGAGCCAGGCGCGGGTGCGGGCCGGCACCAGCATGAAAGCGGAGCCCGGGGGACTGTTCATCCACTTATAGCCGTTGACGGCATAAAGGTCCGGTTCGCAAGCGCCGAAATCGAAGCGGCGAACCCCGGCGGTTTGGGTGCCATCCAGATAAAAGAGCGTGCCCCGCTGGCGCAGCGTAGCCGCCATCTCCGAGACAGGCGCTTCCACCCCCGTGGAATAGTTGGTTTGCGAAATGGCCACTAGACGCGTGCGTTCGCTGAGGGCGGCTTGCCACTCGCGGGGGCGGGCACGGACGAGGCGCACCCCGCGATCTTCGAGCATGGCCGCTGCGTAGATCTGGTTCGGGAACTCGTCCTCGAAGGTGACCACTTCATCGCCGGCGCGCCAGTTAATTCCGTTCACGAATAGAGACAAAGCGCAAGCGGTGTGGGGGATGAACGCGACGTCTTCTGACTTCGCATCAAAGAGAAGCGCGACATCCTGGCGGATGGCGTCCGCCGCGCCGAACCAATGCAGAAAGTCCCTGCCGCCAAGGCGGTTGCGGCGCTCAAAATGGCGGGAAATCGCCAACTGCGCGCGCATGGGTACCTGCCCGAAAGTAGCGCTGTTCAGCCAGGTGGTATGGGCCAGCGCCGGAAACTCAGCGCGGACGGATTGCCAATCGATGCTCATTTTTCCAGCTAATACTCAACCGCTGCGCGGCGCCCACGCACGTCAATTCGCACCTTCGTCGTTTGCCGTCTCGTTGAGCAACGCGGTGGCCGATTTCACACGGCGAAGCACTTCTTCGATCGCGCTGTGTACGGAGACATCAACGCTCTCGCCGCTGCGCCGGTCGAAAATCTCCACGATGCCTTCACCGATCTTCTTGCCCACGGTGACCCGGAAGGGCACGCCAATCAGGTCGGCGTCTTTGAACTTCACCCCGGCCCGTTCCTTGCGGTCGTCGAGAAGGGCGTCGAGGCCCCACTCGCGGCACTCGTTATAGACGCGCTCGGCGGCTTCGAAATGCTCCGGCAGATCGGCGTTCACCGGAGTGATCACCACGTCGAACGGGGCGATACTGGCGGGCAGCACGATGCCGTTCTTATCGTGATAAAGCTCAATGGCGGCTGCCAGAATGCGTTCGACGCCGATGCCGTAAGAGCCCATGATGGGCGTCACTTCCTTGCCCTCGTCGTTCAGCACCCGCAGTCCCATCGATTCGGAATACTTGTAGCCCAGCTTGAAGATGTGGCCGATCTCCATGGCCTTGCGCACCTCAAGTACGCCCTTGCCGTCGGCGGTACGATCCCCCGCCAGGGCTTGGCGGAGATCCGCGAACTCGGCCTCGAAATCCTCGCCGATGGTGACGTTTCGAAGATGGTAATCGTCCTTATTGGCGCCGCAGGGGATGCCATGATGCGCCGGCCCTTAAGCGCATCGTCGGCGACAATCCGCATATTGGCGACGCCGATGGGCCCAAGGCTGCCCGCGTCCGCGCCAAACCACTCGCGAATTTCGTGCGGGAGCGCCTGGCGTAAATCCCGCGCTCCGGTAAAGCCTTCGAGCTTGGTCTCGCTCAGTGAATGATCGCCGCGCAGCAGCACGAGAAGCGGCTTTTCATCGGCCATCATCACCAGACTCTTCATCTGGGAGGATTCCGGCAATCCCGTAAAGGCGGCCACTTCGGCAATCGTCTTCTTTGCCGGCGTGTGAAATTCTTCCGGCGCGAGATCGCCTTCCACATCCGCTTGCGCGGGAGGCTGCGCGAGTGAAACGGCTTTTTCAAGATTCGCCGCGTAGCCGGTTTCCTTACACACGGCCACGAAATCCTCGCCCGCTTCGCTTAGCACCATGAACTCGTGGCTTTGGCTTGCCCGACATGGCGCCGATTGGGCCTCGAGCGAACATGGGCTCCGAATTTCGCAGGCGGCGGTAAAAGTCGCTGTTGCAGGCTTCGTAGTGAAGATTCGGTAGGCGGCATCGAGGCCGGCCGCATCGAGATCGAAGGAGTAGGAATCCTTCATCGTGAATTGCCGCGTGCGGAGAAGGCCGGAGCGCGGACGCGGTTCGTCGCGAAACTTGGTCTGGATCTGATACCAGATCTGCGGCAACTGCCGGTAGGTGTTCAATTCGCCACGGGCGATGGAAGTCATCACTTCCTCGTGCGTCATGCCCAGGCAGAGGTCGCGGCCAAAGCGATCTTTGAGCCGGAACATGTTGTCGCCCATCACATCCCAGCGTCCCGATTCCTGCCATACGTCGGCGGGGTTGAGCGCGGGCAAGAACATCTCCTGCGCGCCGATGGCTTCCATCTCTTCGCGGATGATCTTCTGGATCTTCAACAGAGACCGCTGGGCCAGCAGCAGATAGCTGTAGATACCGGCGGACAATTGGCGCACGTAGCCGGCACGCAGCATCAATCGGTGGCTGGCCACCTCGGCTTCCGCGGGAACCTCCCGCAGGGTGGGAATAAAGAGCTTGCTCCAATACATGGGTGGTGAGGACGACGCAAATTACAGGGTCTGATTCGGCAACTTTTCAATGTACCATGAGGGTCCGTCGGAACCCCGTTCCTGAAGCCTGTTTCAGCAGTCCGGGGGCCTGCCGGGCCTGCCCGCGGAGTGCCCGGCGAGAAACGAATCAGCTTGCTGCCGCGTCAACCAAGCGAAGCCCTTGACCGCGGCCCCCCGCCCCTTCCGCTGGACGCGCGTGCCTTCGCGGCCATGAATGAAACGGAGAAGAATGACAAAAGCACTACACCCACAAGATATTTCACTGCTGTTGGAGAATCGTAAAGGCCCCTGCATCTCTTTGTATCAGCCCACCCACCGCCACTATCCCGGGAACGCGCAGGATCCGATTCGATTCAAGAATCTGTTGCGTACGGTAGAAGAAGCGCTGGGGCGTGAAGGCTCCGCCAAATCATCCCTGGAATTAATGCAGCCGTTGCGGGAATTGGCGGACAACGACCGCTTTTGGAACCACACGACCGAGGGGTTGACGATCCTGTGCGCGCCCGGTTTTTTTAAGATGTTTCAATTGCAACGGCCCGTGCCGGAATTGGCAATTGTGTCAGACAGTTTCCACATCAAGCCGCTTCTGCGAATCCTTCAGACGAAGGACCGCTATCAGGTGCTCAGCCTCTCCCGTCAGAAGATCCGCCTGTTTGAAGGCAATCGCGACGCTTTGGACGAAGTGGAGTTGGGTGAGGGCATGCCCGCCACCATCACTGAGGCCCTCGGTGCGGAGTTGACTGACTCGCATTTGACGGTGGCATCCTACGGAGGAATCGGCCCGGGGGCGCAGAAGGTCCATGCACACGGCTCGCGAAAAGAAGAGCGGGAGGTAGATACGGAACGCTTCATGCGCGAGGTGGATCGTGCCATTGCCGAACACTACTCCAAGCCCTCCGGATTACCCCTGATGCTTGCCGCTCCACCGGATCTGCAAAGCGTCTTCCGGGAACTCAGCCATAATCCACGTCTACTGCCCCAAGGCATCGATTTGGATGCGAACGCCCTGGACAACGACGAGCTCAAAGAGGCGGCGTGGAAGGTGATGGAACCGGAGTACCAAACGCAGATCGAAAGTGTGAAGGAGCAATTCGGCGCGTCTCAGGCAAAGGGCATGGGCGTGAGTAGGCTTTCGGAGATTGCCTCGGCTGCGGTGCAGGGACGCGTGGCCACGTTGATGGTGGAAGCGGAGCGGAGGGTGCCCGGCCAGCTTGATCGCCATACCGGTAGCATTGCCCGTGCCAATGGAGAGCCGCAGAACGTCGACGATCTGCTGGACGATCTCGCCGAACTTGTGCTCAAGATGGGCGGAGCGGTGCTTTCGCTTTCGGCGGCGGAGATACCATCCGAGAGCGGCGCCGCGGCGATCTTGCGTTCAGGAGCTCGATTCATGAAAGTCCGTTTGCGCGCTGGACGGCCAACGGCTGGATAGCACATCCTCGAAGTGGAAGTGCGGCGCGCAATAAGTTTGTAGGGCGTGGATCTGGATGGACCAGCCAGCCAAGCGGCACGGTGCGCTGCGATGCATGGCGGGGCAGCGCGCTCGAACTCGCCGATCAGGACGATGCGCAGATGCCAGCGCCGTGGCGGATTGGGCGATTGAGCGCCTTGGCGACGGCCCCGGGTTGGTGGCCATCGACGCGCCCACGATCATCCGCAATGAGACTGGCATGCGCCCCTGCGAACGCGAGATGCACCGGCGCTTTGGCCGCTACCATGCCGGCTGCTATCCCGCCAATTTGGGCAGCCGCTTCGCCAGCACAGCCCCAAGCGCTTTCCGGCGCGCTTCTCGAAGGCGGGCATCGCGCACGCGGCGGGAATCACCGCAGATCCAGCCGCTTCCGGGATCAAGGTATTCCCCACGCGGCCTCAATCCACTTCTCTTCATTAACGCGCATCATCGCTACAAAAAGGGCACCGTGGCGCAACGGCGCGCCGGCCTGCTGCAATTTCAGTTTCTGCTTTGCGAATGTCTGGCCACCCGCGAACCACGTGTAATGCCCTTTCAACTACCGCCCGTTCCCGGAAACGGCGGCGCCATCCTGAAGGCCCACGAAGACCGATTGGATGCTATTCTCTGTGCCTATATCGGGGCATGGTGGTGGTACTCCAGAGCGCAGACATGCGGTCCTCGATAACGATC
>JAXHKT010000057.1:0-27776 GCA_034522975.1 Bryobacterales bacterium | reverse complement strand
CCACCTCGCCTTACAGGCCGCTCCTCAGAACGTCCAGCAGGCCGTTTTCCTCAGCCTGATTAAAGATGGGCCAGGAGGGCCACTTGTCTCTATGGACAGGCGATCCGCCCAGCAATGCCGGCGTGTCGTCGGCGGCCTTTAGCTGAAAGCCTCGAAGCAGGAAGCTGCTGGCTGCGGCGCTATTCAGAAATCGTCGTCGCTCCATCGATTCAGGTCCTCCGGTAGAAAATCGCGAAACCTATCCTTCGCCAAATTGGGCGAGGGCGCATCTCCCCAGTGCAAGATGGCCCAAAAGCCCAGTGCAAGATGGCCCAAAAGCAAGGTGAATAGGCATTATCGTATCGCATTCGATTTTGTAACGACGTGCGCGCGGGCGCGTCTTAGGAGACGGTAGCTGCACGCTTGCGGTGCGGGCGAAGCGGACGTTTCGAAAGCGGATGGCCCGATAAAGCGTGAGACAATAGCGCCGAGAGGCTTGGATTTGGCGAAGCGCAACAAGAGAAGTGCCGGCTGGCTGGGCGTGTTGCGGGGGCTGCTCTCCTGAACCGCGCGAAAGGTCCTCTTCCTGGCATTTTCGCCGCGGCGGGCCTGGGGTGGGCTCTGTGGTTGCCCTGGGCGATCATTACATCGTTTGCCCGGATGATCGACGCGAAGCTGGAGCGCGGCCCTTTCCAGACCACCTCCCTCATCTTCGCCTCGCCCGTGCGGGTGGCAATTGGCGACGCGGTCACTCCCGATGCGATCGTGACGCAATTGCGGCGCAGCGGATACGACGAGCGGCGCAACAACCGCCTGGGCTGGTACCGGCGAATCGACGACGCGGTGGAGATCTATCCGGTCCCGAATCAGACCTCTTCGACATGGAAGGCGGCAGTGGTGCGCTTTGCGGGCGGAACGGGTGAGCGACATCATTTCCTCCGCGCGATAACACCCGGCGCAACCGTTATCCCGCTCGAGCCCGGAACTGATCACGCGTCCTCTCCGACGACAATCGGCGAGAAGCGGCTGCTTGATCAGAGGAGATTCCCCCCGATTCTGGTCGAGGGCGGTGATTTCCTCGGAGGACAAGCGCTTTTTCGAACATGCCGGCTTCGACCCTCTGCGCATTTTGAAATCGGCCTTCGTGGATTTGCGGGAGGGACGCTATGCGCAAGGCTCCTCCACCCTCACCATGCAGCTTGCCCGCGGGTTGATGGGGGAATACGACAAGAACTGGAAGCGCAAGGCGACCGAAGCGATGATCACGCTTCACCTGGAGAGCAAGCTATCCAAAGAGCAGATCTTCACCTACTACGCCAATCACATTTATATGGGGCGCAGAGGCAGCTTCAGCATCCACGGTTTCGGCGAAGCGTCGCAGGCTTACTTCGGCAAAGCCGTGCAGGGCCTGACGATTCCGGAGGCCGCGATGATTGCCGGGATCCTCAACAGGCCCAGCTACTTCAACCCCTATCGCAATCCGGACCGCGTGATCAAGAAGCGCAACCTCGTGCTGCAATTGATGCGCGACAACGGCTATATCAATGAGAAGCAGTATCGCGATGCCGTCGCGCAAGGTCTCCGGCTGACCGATGAGCCGATGGAATCCGCCGATGCGCCGTATTTCGTCGATTTCGTGAACCGCCAATTGCAGGGGCAGTTCGGGGATATCGATTTCACTGAGAAATCCTACCGTGTCTACACCTCGCTTGATTTGCGCTTGCAGCGTTTTGCCGTGGAAGCGGTGAACGAGGGCATGAAGCTGGTGGATGAACAGGTGGGCAAGCAGCGCCGCTGGAAGGGAGAGAAGCCGCCCAAGGCGCAAGTTGCGGTGGTGGTGATCGATGCCTGAAACCGGGGCGATCCGCGCGCTGGTGGGCGGGCGCAGCTATGGCGAAACGCAGTTGAACCGGGCGGTGGCGCTGCGGCAGCCGGGTTCGGTCTTCAAGCCGTTTGTTTACGCAGCGGCGTTCGCCACCGCGCTCACCGGGAAGAGAACAGCCAGGTTTTGACGCCCATTTCCGTGGTAGAAGACGAACCCACCTCGTTCGAATTCAATGAGGGGCAGGAGTACAGCCCGAATAACTTTGGGATGAAGTTCTCAGGCGCGGTGACGCTGCGGGAGGCGATGCGCCGGAGCTTGAACATCCCTGCCGTAAAGACGGCCGAAATCTGGCGGGTCTGCGAAACGTCGTGCGGACCGCCCGCGCGGCGGGCATCGAGTCTCCTCTGATGGCGACGCCCTCCATCGCGCTGGGCTCGTATGAAGTCACTCCCGTCGAGATCGCGGGCGCCTATACGGTATTTCCCAATCTGGGTGAGCGCCTCAAACCCTACAGCGTGGGCCTGGTCCGGGATGAAAATGGCAAGGTGATCTACACCAACGAAGTCAAGCGCGAGCGGGCGATGGATCCGCGGTCGGCCTACATTACGCTGGATGTCATGCGGGATGTGCTGCGCCGCGGCACGGGCGCCGGAGTGCGCTCCAGGGGCTTCTACCTGCCCGCGGCCGGCAAGACAGGCAGTTCGCACGATGGCTGGTTCGCCGGCTTCACTTCGAAGCTGATCTGCATCGTGTGGGTAGGGCTGGACGACAATACCGACCTCAAGATCGAGGGCGGTAAATCCGCCCTGCCTATTTGGACCCTCTTTATGAAGAAGGCGCATGAGCTTCCCGATTACCAGCGGGTGAGCGATTTTCCGGAACCGGAAGGCATCGTGCGGGCAGATGTCTGCCCCGAAGCCTTCAAAATGAGCAGCCCTGCCTACGTGCCTTCCGAGGATCGCCTGAACAAGGGCTTGCCCGCGTGCTATGAGTTGGAGAGCGAGGTTTTCGTCGCGGGAACGCAGCCCCTGCAAGCCTACCCGTCGGGCTTTCGCGGCGCGCCGCCGGGAAGCCGCGTGTCGGGTTGGGATGTGGTTTCTAACGCCGCTGAGCCCCCGGCGGGTGGCGTATTCCAGCCTGGCCGGCAACCGGCGGCGGGCGCGGCGGCCGACGCCAACCCCAAGCCAGGCGAGGGCGAAGAGGGCACCCGAACCGCTCAACAGCAGGAAAAGAAGGGCCTGTTCCGCCGATTGCTCGATGTGATTAAATGAGGCTAGGGAGGCGCGCTATGTACGCCTGCATCATCGCCTCTGTTTTCAAGCAGGGCTTTCTGGCCGGAAGCCTCTCTCTGATGGCTGCGAACCTCGCCCCTGCTCAACTGGCCGCAAACCAGCTTGCCCCTCGGCCTCCCCTTCCAAGGTAACGAGACCGCCGCCCGCGAACCCGGCCAGCGGTTGGAAGGCCTGCGATGAAGAGGAGGATCGCGATCGGGACGGAGAGTAGCCGCTGAGCAGCGTGCCGATATTCTGATGGCCCGCAAGATGTTCCGGGCCGCGGCGGATTCTTACCAGGAGGAACTGGCGGCGGCCACCGAACTGCGCGCGCAGACTTTGCGGGCGTTGGCGGTTTCGTTGCGGGAAGCTTCGCGAGAGAGCGAGGCGCGCTCCGTGGAAAATGTCGCCAAGGATCAGGATAAGAAAGCCGCGGAGCTGAAGGATAAGCAGCAGTATCTGCCTGGTTCGGGTCCTGGATTTTTCTCGCGATTGCTGGCCGCGCTGGGGATCGGCGGCCACTCCCCGAAAGTACCCGCTGAGACGAAGCGCCCGGAATCGCCCGTTGTGGTTGCTGAGCAGGTGGCGGCAAATGTGGAAATGCCCGCCAACCTTACGCCGAGGGAGCAGGCGGCGTTTTTGGCCCGGCACGGTCGTCACGCCGAGGCCGCCGAGATCTATGAGAGCCTCGCGCGGCAAGGCCAGAGAAAGCAATCGATTTTGTGGAACAAAATCGGCATTGCGTATCACCAGATGCTCGACTTTTCGGCTGCCTCCCGCTGCTACCGAGAGGCCACCACAATCGATCCGCTGTATGCCGAGGCACGCAACAATCTGGGTACGGTCCACTATGCGCAGAAGCAGTATTCGCGGGCGATCTCCGAGTACAAGAAGGCGCTTGCCGTCTCACCGTATTCGGCCAGCGTCCACAGTAATCTGGGAACTGCGCACTTTGCCCGCAAGGAGTACGAACTGGCCAGCGTTCACTATGCCAAAGCCATCGAACTCGATCCGCAGATCTTTGAG
Organism: Bryobacterales bacterium; assembly: GCA_034522975.1. Classification (GTDB taxonomy): domain Bacteria; phylum Acidobacteriota; class Terriglobia; order Bryobacterales; family Bryobacteraceae; genus JACTMJ01. Next base: position 23,675 of record JAXHKT010000057.1, on the reverse strand, counting down.
CGGCAAGGCGGGCAGGGTACGATTTTGCAGCAGAGAAGCGTGGAAGATCGCGCAAGCTTCCACTTCTATCTGTCGAAAGTGTACGCGCGAAACGGAGATGTAGACCGCTCCCTGCTTTACATGCGCAAGGCTCTCGAAGAGGGCTTTAAGGATCGCAAGAAGTTCGTCGACGATGAAGACTTTGCCAATCTCCAGGCCATACCCGAGTTTCAGACCCTTCTGGCGACGGAGTTCCGTGTTCTCTAGCCGCGTGTGGAAGCGTTGTTTAGCATGGTGCGCCGTCGTGGCGTGCCTGCTATTGCTTTCCGGGTGCAGCCGCGAAGCCCCTGGCGGCATCCGCCGAGTGGCGCTGCTGCCGTTTGAATACCAGGGCTCCGGCGCCGCCAGCCATTGGTTGGCCGAGGCCTTGGAGGCAGCGGCGGCCGACCAGATGCGCGGCGTGGCGGGGGTGATTCCCGTTCGCGCCGTGGATGCGGGGAGCGCGGCTACCCAGGGTGCCACCGAAGTATTGCGAGGCATCGTCAGCGGCACGCCCGCGGCAGTGCGCTTGCAACTCTACAAAGAGAATTTGGCGACTGCGGAGTTGCAGCCGTTGGGCGCCGGGCAGGCCCTCCCCGTGGCGGAGGTTTTGCCCGAGTTACGAAGGTTGCTCACGGAAGCCGGGGTTGCCGGAGCCGCCTTCTCCACCGCGAATCCCAAAGCCTTCGCCGCCTTCGGGCAGGCCTTGCGAGCGCCCAACCCCTCGCTGGGCATTTCTCTTTTGCAGGAGGCGCTAAGCGCCGACCCTCAATTCACCAATGCTTCGCTACGGCTGGCTGCGCTTTGGCAGCGCGCCGGGGAAACCGGCAAGGCGGAGGCCGAAGCAGAACGATTGCTGAATGCACTGCCTGCCGATCGAGCGCTTGACCGCGCCTACGCCAGCCTGCAACTCGCCTCGCTGCGTCAGAGCGATGCGGGGATTGAAGCTGCGCTGGCAGCCGTGGTGAAGGCCGCGCCCAACGATCTCGAAGCCGCCAGCCGCCTGGCGGCCATCTACCAGCAGCGCCGCCGCTATTCAGATGGCGCCAAGGTGTTGCGGGAAATGGCAAAGGCGGATAGCCGCAATCCCGCCCTATGGAACCAGATTGCCTACGCCGAAGCGTTCAGCGGAGATCGCGCCGCCGCCGTGGCCGCGATTGACGAGTATCGAAGACTCGCCGCCGCCGACCCGAATGTGGACGACACGTCGGGCGATATTTTGTTCTTCTTTGGAGAGTTCGCTGAGGCTGCGGCGAGCTATCAGAAAGCCCACGCGCGCAACCCCCAGTGGCAAGGCGGCTTCCCCCTGTTCAAGGCCGCCTGGGCGCGCATGTATGCCAATGAACTGGCTGCCGCCGACACGTTGATCGACAAGTATCTTGCCCTCATCCGTTCCGCCAACACCCCCCTGGCCGAATTGCGGGCCGCGCAGTGGCAGTTCCTTCGCGGGCGGCGGGCGGAAGCCAGATCCAGCTTGACGGCCATTCTGCCGCAGGCTTCGCTGGCTCGTCCCTATCGCGGTTTAGTGGCATCGCAGCTCTACATCTGGGATATCGCCGAAGGGAAGATTGCCGATTTAGAGGCCGAGTTCCGCGGGGGCTCTCCGCGCTACGGCACGGAAGTGGTACCGGAACTGGCGGCGCTGCTGCGGGGGACACGAGCCGGTCTCAACCCGGCCGGGCGCGCGGCCGCCATCGCGCAGGCAACGGGCGGAACCGCTCCGGGAACCCTGGTGGCGGCGGCTACCTTCCTGGATGCCCGTTCGCGGCCCCCGCTCAGCGCGGAAGGGATGCAGGCGCTGGCGATGGCCGATCAATCGATGCCCGAGGCTTCGGCGATTCTCACGCACGCTCTGGCTGCGTGGGGATATCTCCATCGGGGCGAGCCTGGCGAAGCGGCCCTGCTCTTCGCGCGGCGCGTGCCGCCAGTGGCCAATGACGACGGGCTGCTCTGGCCTTTGATGTTCCCGCAAAGTCTGGCCTGGGAATTGGAGGCGTGGCAACAAGCGAAGCAGAAACCCGCCGTGCCCCACATGCAGGAACTGCTCGGGCAATTGATGCCGGAGGCCGCACAGGCGCGTTAGCTTCGCCGCCGCTGAGCGGCTGGCGAGGACAATCCGCGCATTTCCGGGAAGATCCTCAATACATTCCCATCGCGCTGGCGTCTAAGAAGCGGAAGAGGCATTCCCGATGCTCTGGTGACGGCGCCGCAGTCGCTTTTGCGAAACGCATTCCCTGCCGCATGCGCCTTAGCTTTATTCCTCTCAGGCAGTAGCGGCAGACGAAAGTGATACGGTAGTGAGTAACGGCAGGGCGCGGGCGATCCCATGAAATTACCCAGGCGAGCAATTTTCATTCTGGTCTTATTCGTCATTGTGGGAGTAACCGCGTTCGCTTTTCAGCGCCGATTCCGCTACATGAATCCTGAGGAAGACGCTCCCATTCCGGAGAATCCCACGGAGCGCACGGAGTTCGTGTTCGCCCGTCTGCAATACCCGCAAATCAACATTGGGGGAAGCCTGGGGGCGCCGGGGAAGCTGGTTCCACCGACTATCCCAAAGCGGACCGCCAGTTCGTGATGGGGCTCAAGCGGCTCAGCCGTCTTCATGTACGTTCGATGGAAGAAGTCGTTTCTCTCGATGACGACCGCATCTTCGATTACCCCTGGGTCTACGCCGTGGAGGTGGGCCACTGGGAATTGGACGATTCCCAGGCGGCGCGTCTGCGGGAATATCTGCTGCGAGGCGGCTTTCTGATGGTGGACGACTTCCACGGCAGCCAGGATTGGCAGATTTTTGCTGAAGGCATAGCCAAGGTCTTCCCCGACAGGCCCATCGTGGATATTCCCGACGCCGACGCCATCAACCACGCGGTGTTCGATATTGAAGATCGCTTTCAGATCCCGGGAATCCAGTTTTTGTATACCGGCCGGGAATCGGAGTATGACGGTTACGATCCGCACTGGCGGGGCGTCTATGACGACAAGGGCCGCATGATGGTGGCGATCTGTCATAACTCCGATCTGGGGGACGCCTGGGAGCATGCGGATGAACCTCAGTATCCGGAAAAGTGGACTTCCCGCGCGTATCGGATGACGTTGAATTACATCGTCTATGCGATGACGCATTAGGGCGGCGCACCCGGGAATGCGGTAGGCCGCCAGCGGCGGCTCTCCTCGATTTCAAGCGTTTCGGCGACACGGTTTCGACGGTAAGCAGAGATTTTCAGAATGGAATGGCTGTTCCAGTATCCGCGGATCGTTTATGAGCGGGGTACCTTTGTGTTCCTCAGCGGGTGGCCGGCGTGGTTGCTGGCACTGCTGATTCTGGTGGTTTCCGCCGTTTTCGCGTGGCGGATCTTCTGGCCCGAAGACGATCCCAATCTTCCCCGCAAGGTCCGCGAACTAAGCCTGGCGAAGCGATTGCGCCTCAACCTGACGCCCAGGGCGCTGGTGCTGTGGGTGCTGCAATCGTTGTTTGCCGGGCTGGTGCTCTTCCTGGTTTGGAGGCCGGGCCTGGAAGTATCCGCGCTCCGTTCGCAGCAGAACATGATCGCCGTGCTGGTGGACGATTCGGGCAGCATGCTCGAAAACGAGCAAGGCGAAACCAGGCTGGCAACCGCCAAGCGTTTGCTGGCGGAGGACATTCTTCCTGAGCTCAAGGATCGTTTCGCGGTGAAGCTTTACTCCGTGGGCGGAGGCGTTCAAGGAGTGGCGGATCTCAACGCGGTGAATGGCGCCAGCGAATCTTCGCACTTGGGAGAGAGCCTGGCCCAACTGGCACGCGATACTTCGAATCTGCCCGTAGGCGGAGTGCTGTTGCTAAGCGATGGCGCAGACAACCGGGGAGCGATCCCGCCCGAGTTGCTGGCAGCCATCCGCGCGCGAAGGATTCCCGTCCATACGCTCGGTATCGGGCGCACCGGAATGGAGCGCGACGTCGAGATTGAAGAACTGCGCGCCGCCCCCCGGACCTTTTCCAATGCGAAGCTTTCCGCGCAGGTGCGGGTCCGTCAGGGGGGCTTCTCCGGGCAACCGGCCAGGCTGACGTTGAAGCTCGACGGCAAAGTGGTGGCCAACAAAGAGATCGTTCTTGCAGCCGATCGTGGCCGCCGCGGATTCCAGGAAATCGCCTTTCCGGCGGGCGAGGCGGGGGCGAAGATTCTGGAGGCCTCCATCGACCCCATCGAGGGAGAGCCGAACCTCGGCAACAACGTCCGTCGCCAACTGGTGAATGTCGATCCCGAAAAGCCGCGCGTGCTCTATGTCGAAGGCGAGCCGCGCTGGGAACTCAAATTCGTCCGGCGGGCGATGGAAGAAGACGAAACGCTCGAACTCGTGACGATGCTGCGTACCACGCAGAACAAGATTTACCGCCAGGGGATTGCCGAGCCGAAGGAGTTGGAGACCGGCTTCCCAACAATTCCCGAAGACCTTTTCGCCTACAGCGGATTGGTGATCGGCACCGTGGAATCGAACTGGTTCACGCCTTCGCAAATCAAACTCATCCGCCAATTCGTTGACGAACGGGGCGGTGGCCTGTTGATGCTGGGCGGCCGCAACGGCCTTTCCGACGGCGGTTACGCGAATAGCGAACTTGCCAGCATTCTGCCCGTGAGCCTGGGCGAATCGGCGAATACGTTTTCCAGAACGCCCTCCAAACCGGCGCTGACGGCGCGCGGTGAGGAGAGCCTGATTACGCGTCTGGTGGACGATCCCGTGGAAAACCGCAAGCTGTGGCAGCAACTGCCCCCGCTGGCCGATTGGCAGCGGGTGGGCGACCCCCGGCCCGGCGCGCAGGTGCTTCTGGAAGTGGGCGCGGAAGGCCGCCGCACGCCGTTGCTGGCCTTGCAGCGCTTCGGTTATGGGCGTAGCGCGGTCTTCGCGAGTGGCGGAAGCTGGCGTTGGAAAATGCTGCGCGATCATGCCGACATGGCCCACCACAACTACTGGCGGCAGCTATTGCGCTGGCTGGTTACCGATGCGCCCCGGCAGGTGTCCACCGAACTATCCGAGCAGATCCTGCTCGATCGCGGCGACGTTTCCATCACCACCCGCGTTCGCGACAAGAAGTGGAAGCCCGTCACCGATGCCACGGTAACCGCGCGAATGGTGAACCCCGACGGAGCGAGCACCGAACAGCGGCTTGACCCTGTTCCCGGGCAGCCCGGCGAATACAAGCTGTCTGGCAATTTCGCGTTGCCCGGCACATACGTGACCGAAATCGTAGCCCGCCGGGGCACTGAGGAAGTAGGCCGCGACACGCTCTCCTTCCGGCGCGAAAACGGGGTGGCGGAAGGCTTCGGGCGTGTGCAGAACAAGGGTCTTTTGGAAGGCCTTTCGCAGCGCACCGGCGGCAACTACTATTCACCGGCGGATGCCTCGCGGATCGCCGAAGAGATGACCTTTTCGCAATCGGGGTTGACGATGAAAGAGACGCGCGACTTGTGGTCGTTGCCCGTGTTCTTCCTGTTGCTGGCGTTGCTGAAGGGGTCGGAGTGGGCGCTTCGCCGAAAGTGGGGTTCGTTATGAAAAGTTGGTTAACGCTGGTTTTGCTGCTGCTGGCTTCGCATCCGGCATGGGCGCGCCCGGTCTATCTGACGGTGGTAGGGCACCCGGGGGAAGAGGATTACAAGGTCCGCTTTCAGGGATGGGCACGGCAGATCGAAAGCGCTCTGTCCGCTTCCCCTGAGAAGCCAATGGTGAAGACGGTGGGCGCGGCGAGTGGCGGGGCAACGATGGCTGAACTGGAAGCGGCCATCGGCGAAGCGGCCAGGACCGCCGGTGCCGGGGATGCGTTCGTGCTCATCCTCATCGGCCACGGCACCTACGATGGCGAGTACAAGTTCAATCTCAAGGGTCCGGATGTGCGCTCGGCGCAGCTTGCCGTGATGCTCGACCGGATTCCCTCTGAACGACAGCTCATCGTGAACACCACGGCGGCCAGCGGCGGGGCGATGCCCGCGCTTGTGAAGCCCCGCCGGGTGGTGATTGCGGCTACGCGAACCGGCACACAGAAGAACGCGACCGTCTTCGCGCGCTACTTCGCCGATGCGTTCACCGACACATCGGCGGATACCGACAAGAACGAAACCGTCACCGCGCTGGAGGCATACAGCTACGCCGCGCGCCGCACGAAGGAATACTACGAGCAGGAGAAACGCATCGCCACCGAGCAATCCGTTCTGAACGACGTGGGCTCTGGCGTGGGGGTGCGCGACCCCGGTGCGGACAACGGCCAGGGGCTACTCGCGGCGGCGTTCCCGATGCTCCGCTTGGGCTCGACGGCCGCGGCGGCGGCCGACCCCACGAAAACCGCCCTGCTCAAACGCAAGGAACTTTTGGAGCAGCAGATCGACCGTTTGAAGTATGAGAAGGAAGCTCTGGCGCCGCTCGATTACCGGCGCCGCATGAATGCGCTTTTGCTGACGCTGGCGCAAACGCAGGCTCAAATCGATCAGTAGGATATGTGATGCGATTGGCAACCCGCTATCTCGCGTTCGTTTTGCTCTCCGCCACCTTCCTGGCGGCGGCTGAGCCTCAGCTATGCTGGAGTGCCCGCAAGCTCGGCAAGACAGCCGAAGCCGAGGCCTGCTTCGCCGCGCTCACTCGCTCCGCCAGTGCCGCCGAACGTGCCGAAGGCCTCTGGGGGCAGGGAGCTTTTGACGCCGCGAACGTGTCTTTCCGCGAGGCGCTCACGCGCGACCCGTCCAGCTTGGATGTGCGTGTCCGCTGGGGAAGGCTCTTCCTGGAACGCGCGAACAAAGAAGAAGCGCAGCAGCTCTTTCGAGAAGCGCTGAAGGTGAATGAGAAGCACGCCGGCGCTCTGCTGGGCATGGCATTGCTGAGCGCGGAGGGCTTTTCCAGCAAGGCCGAGGAACTGGCCGCGAAGGCCGCTGAGGCGGACCCCAAGCTACTCGAAGCCCAGGAGCTTCTGGCGCGGCTGGCACTCGAACGAAACCGTCTCGACGAAGCCCGGCAGATCGGCCGAAAGGCCGTCGCCATGAAGCCCGGCGAGGCACTTGACGCGATGGCCGTGCTAGCGGCGGCCGATTGGCTTGAAGACAAAGCATCGAGCGAGTGGGAAACAAAATCGCTCGCCATCAATCCCAAATACGGCGAGTTCTATGGCATCGCCGCGCGCATCTTCATCCTGCACCGGCGTTACCGGGAGTCGATCGCACTCTATGAGAAGGCCCTGGCGCTCGAGCCCGCGAACTCGCGAAGCCGCAGTGAAATGGGCATCAATCTGATGCGGCTAGGGCGCGACAAAGAAGCCCGTCAGAACCTTGAGACTTCCTACAACGCCGGGTTCCGCGATGCCGCCACGGTGAACACGCTTCGATTGCTCGATAGCTACTCGCGCTTTGATCTCATCAGAAAGGGCAACACCATTCTGCGGCTGAACAAGAAGGAATCTGAACCGCTGCGGATCTACGTCCAGGCGGAACTCGACCGCGCCATGGCCGCCTTCGACAAGAAGTACAAGATGAAGCTCACCGAGCCCTTCCAGCTTGAGCTTTACCCCGATCACGAGGACTTTGCCGTGCGCACCATGGGCCTCCCCGGCTTGGGCGCGCTGGGCGTGGCTTTCGGAGATACCGTGGCCATGGATAGTCCCACCGCCCGTCCTCCCGGCGAGTTCCACTGGGCCAGCACGCTATGGCATGAGTTGAGCCACGTCTACGTGTTGAAGCTCACCGATCACAAGGTGCCGCGCTGGTTCACCGAAGGAATTTCCGTGCATGAAGAGACGCAGGTTTCCAAGGAATGGGGAGATCGTCTGGATCCGCCAGTCCTCAAGGCCGTGCGCGAGAAAACGCTCTTGCCCGTAGCGGAACTTGACAAGGGCTTCCAGCAGCCCGATACCCCCACGCAGGTGATCGTCAGCTACTTCCAGGCCGGGCGCGTGGTGGATTACATCGTGGAGACCTGGGGCTGGGAGAAGGTGCTGGCAATGATCGCCGGCTTCAAGCAAATGAAGCCCACCGCGGAAGTGATCCAGGCGCAGCTTGGCATCCCGGCCGAGGAGTTCGACAAGAAGTTTCTTACCTGGCTTGACGCGCACGTGGGCAAAATGGCCAACGATTTCGGCGAGTGGGAAAAGAAGATGCCCGGGGTGGTGAAGGCCGCCAAGGCGAAGGATTGGGATGCCGTTCTTGCTGAAGGCACCGCCGTGCGCGATCTTTACCCGGAGTATGTGGGCAAGTCCAGCGCCTATGAATTGCTGGCCGACGCCTACATGATGAAGAAGCAGCCGGAGAAAGCGATCGACGAGCTTTGGCGCTACACCCGCAAGGGCGGGCGGGACCCGGTCATCCTTAAGCGCCTCGCCGGATTGCTTAGCGAAAAGCAGCGGGATAAAGAGGCGGCCGATGTGCTGGCCCGGCTCAACTTCATTTATCCGCTCGATACGGATCTGCATGAGAAGCTCGGAACCCTCTATGCGAAACTTGGAAACAAGCGGGGGGCGATTACGGAGTTCAACGCGCTCGTGGCCATGAAGCCAGTGGATCTTGCCGGCGCGCACCTCAGGCTGGCGAAAGCCTACCGCGCCAACAATCAGAAAGAGCAAGCGACAGACCATGTGTTTTTGGCGCTTGAGGTGGCCCCTGGATTTAAAGAAGCGCAGAAGCTGCTCCTTGAGCTCACCAGCACGAATCAATAGAAGGTGCTTCGGATTGCGCGAAGCGTTTTGCCAGACAGCGTCTGGCGGAGAGAGACGGTAAAGACGATGTTAGAGCAAGCGACGGGAACACTCGATTCGACGGAGCTGCAGGAGCGCGTCACGCGATTCCAGCAGGTGAACGGCGATATCGTTCGCGAGATGCGAAAGATTATCGTCGGCCAGGACGACGTCCTTGAGCAGGTGATGATCGCTTTGTTTGTGGGCGGCCACTGCCTGATCACCGGCATGCCCGGCACCGCCAAGACGCTGCTGGTCCGCACCATCGCGGGCACTCTCGGGCTGGAGTTTCGCCGCATCCAGTTCACCCCGGATCTGATGCCTACCGACATCACCGGCACCGACATCATCGAAGAGGATATGGCCACCGGGCACCGCACCTGGACCTTCGTGAAGGGGCCGATTTTTGGCAACGTCCTGCTGGCCGACGAGATCAACCGCACGCCTCCCAAAACCCAATCGGCCTTGCTCGAAGCGATGCAGGAGCGAAGCTGCACCGTGCGCGGCAACATGTACCAGTTGCCCAACCCCTTCTTCGTTCTGGCCACCCAGAATCCCATCGAACTCGAAGGGACTTATCCGTTGCCCGAAGCGCAGTTGGACCGCTTCCTCTTCAACACCAAACTCGATTACCTGAGCGCCAACCAGGAGATGCAGGTTCTCTCGCTCACCACCACCAATCACGACAACCCCGTGGTGCCCGTCACCAATGCGGAAGAGATTATCAGCTTCCAAAAACTCGTCAGGATGGTGCCCGTCGCCGAGAGCGTCTCACGATACGCATTGGCGATCGTGCGCGGCACACGGCCTTCCGACGAGTTCGCGTCGGAGATCGTCAAGAAGTATGTGAACTTTGGCTCTTCGGTGCGCGGCGCGCAGTTCCTGCTGTTGGCCGCCAAGACGCGCGCCCTCATCCACCAGCGCTACCACGTCACCTACGAAGACGTAAGCTCGCTGGCCATTCCCGTGCTGCGGCATCGCGTGCTGCTCAACTTCCACGCCGAGAGCGACCGGCTGGATTCCGACTTTGTGCTGGGCAAGATGATCCAGTCCATCCCCGTTCCTAAAGGCGAATAACGAAACGCGAACACAATGAAGGCACAGCCACAACGATTCCTCGACCCCAAAGTGCTCGCCGGCATTTCCACGCTGGATCTGGTGGCGCGCACCGTGGTGGATGGGTTCGTGTCGGGCCTGCATCGCTCGCCCGATTTCGGTTTTAGCCAGGAGTTCGCCGAGTATCGCCCGTACACCCCCGGCGACGACCCTCGTCGCGTGGATTGGAACGTCTTCGCGCGCACGGATCGCATCTACCTCAAACGATTCCGCGGCGAAACCAACACCCTGCTCACGCTGATGCTCGATTGCAGCGCCTCCATGCGATACACCTCGCACGCGCTTTCTAAACTCGACTACGCCCGCTATCTTTGCGCCTCGCTCGCCTATCTTTCAAACCAGCAGCGTGACGGCTGCGGGCTCATCGTGTTCGACGATCAAGTGCGCGATTACATCCCCGCCTCGTCGCGCTATGGGCAACTCACCAAATTGCTGCATGCGATGGACCGCGCCACGGAGGGCACGCAGACCGATTTCGAATCGCCCTTCCTTCACTTCCAGCAGTTCGCCAAGCGTCGCGGCATCGTGGCAATTCTTTCCGATTTCTATGCGGCCCCCGAACCGCTGATCAAACAGATTGAGCCGCTGCGCCAGCGCGGGAACGACGTCGTGCTCTTCCACGTATTGGACCCCCAGGAGATCGATCCGCAGTTCAAGGGTGCCCAGCTTTTCGTGGATATGGAAAACGAGCGCAAGCTCGAAGTCTCCGGCGATTATCTTCGCGGGGCCTATCGGGAAAGAATACGGCGGCACCTGGAAACGATCCAGGCGGAGAGCCGCCGCTGCGGTCTCGATTACATCCTGCTCTCCTCCGACAAGCCGCTCGACGCCGCTCTGCGGGAATACCTCACCATCCGACAGGGGAGGTTTTAGATGGGCTTTCTGGCGCCATTATTTCTTGCCGGTCTGGTGGGCATTGGGTTGCCCGTCTGGCTTCACCTGCTCCGCAAACAGCAGGAAACGCCGGTGCCCTTTGCCACGCTCATGTTTCTTGAGAAGACCGAGCAGCGGCACACCCGCAAGAAGCAGTTGCGCTACCTGATGCTCTTCAGCCTGCGCGCATTGATCGTGCTGCTGCTGGCGTTGATCTTCGCGCAACCCTTCTACCGCGAACCGCTGGCCGTCACGCAATCCAGCCGCTTGGTGGTGCTGGGGCTGGACGCGTCGTTGAGCATGCAGCGCGGGGGCCTTGCCGAAGCCGCCCGCGGCGCCGCGCTCGAAGTGGTGAATGCCAACGCCGGCAAAGCCATGCAGGTGATTAGTTTCGCGCATGGCGCCAGCCTGCTGACCGAGGTGACCAACGATGCGGATAAAGTGCGCGACGCCATCCGTTCCTGGAAGCCGGGCGCCTCGAGCGGCTCTTTCGCCGAGCTGGCGCAGGCCGCAACGAGTATCCATACGAACGAGAAGAAGCCGCTCGATCTGCATGTTATTTCCGATTTGCAGGCCTCGGCCATGCCCGCCAGCTTTGACGAGAGCAAGCTGCCTCCAGGGACGGCGCTAACGGCGCATCCCGTTGGCGCGGCGAATCAGGATAACCTCTCGATTGATGCCGTCGACGCCCCGGCCAGAGTCGCGCCGGCGTCAAAAGTGCTGGTGCGGGCGGTGCTGGCGAGCTATGCCGAGGCGGACCGCGAAGTGCCCGTGGGCCTTTACTTCGACGACCGCAAAGTGGCGTCCACCACCGTGAAGTTGCGGGCCGGCGAGCGAGGCGAAGCGGCGTTTGACGAAGTGGAGCCCGGGCCGCGCTGGACTCGCGCCGAGGTGCGCATCGAATCCGAAGACGCGTTGCCGCAGGATAACCGTTTCGCCTTCGCCATCGAGAAAACCGACTTGCAGACGGTGGCCTTCGTGAGCGGCGCCACCGTCAACCTCTCCGCAAAATACATGGAGACGGCGCTGGCGGCGATTCCCAATACGCTTTACCGATTCCAGATGTTGGCACCGGGACAGCTTACCGAAGAGAACGTGCGCACCTTCGCCTATGTCGTTGTGGACGCCGGAACCGGCGTATTTCCCGCCATTGCCGCGGACCTTTCGCGCTTCGTGCGATCAGGGGGCGCGGTGTGGATTTTGTTGCCCCGCAACGCCACCCCGGGAACCGCGATTCCTCTGGTTGAAACCACGCTTCGCAGCGCCAGCCAGGGCGCGGAGCGCGGCGAGCTGCGCCTGGATACGCTGGCCCAGGCCCACCCCGTTCTGGAGGGGCTCGACGGGCTGCGCAGCATCCGTTTCCTTTCCGCTTGGAACGTGGAGGAGGAAGGTTTGGAAGTGCTTGCGCGTCTCGGAGATCGGACTCCAGTGCTGCTGGAGAAGCGGCTGGGGGATGGCCGCATTCTGGTGCTTACCAGCGCGCTCGATTCGGCGTCGAACGACATCCCCTTCCATCCCATCTTTGTTCCTTTTGTGGAACGGGTGTCGCGCTATCTCAGCGGGCTCACGGCAAGAACGGCTTCCCGGCGCGTCGACGATTTCTTTGAGATTCGCGCTCCAGGAGCGACGGGCGCGGCGGCGGGCTATGAGGTCACCAGCCCTTCTGGAACCCGGCTGGTCAGCCGCTCCGAGAGTCTTGACACCGATGGCGTGTTGCTTGAGGAGCCGGGCTTCTACAAAGTGGAGCGCGTGGGCGGCCGGGAAGAACTGGTGGCCGCGAACGCCGGCGCGCGGGAGTCGAATCTGGCGCGCATGGATGATGCGCAACTTGCTCTCTGGAAGCAGAGCGGCGGGGACGCGGTGGCGGCGGATCAAGCGGCGGCTTCGCCGGATTCCCAGCGGCGTGTGCCGTTTGGATGGTATGGATTTCTGCTTTTGGCGGGGGTTTTGATGGCGGAATCGATAGTGGCGAACCGATTCTGGCGCAGAAGTTCCGGAGACGAATTGTGAACGGTGAAATTGGGAATACCTGGAATGCATCCGGGAAGCAAAGCCCGGCTGCGGATTGAGGGATTACGATGAGCGCACGCGAACAGCTATTCCGTTACCTTGCCCAAGTGGAGCGCCGCTTTCGGACGCTTTCGCTGGTGCGGGGTGGCGCCCTGGTGTTATTGGTTGCCGTGGCCGGCACGGCCCTGGCCGTGGCTGCGCTGCTCTCGATGCCAATGGGGTTGGGAGCGGTGCGCGTGCTGCAATTCGCGCTCTTCTTCACGTTGGGCCTGGCGATCGCTTACCTCGTAGGGATGCCGCTGTTCACCTGGACGCGGCGCCGCACGGCGGGCGAACTGGAACGCCGCAGTCCCGATCTCGAGCAACGCTTGCTTACCCTGGCGGAACAGAATGAGAAAGACCCCGGCAATCCCTTCCACGAACTGCTCGCTCGCGATGCGATGGACCGCGCGGGACAGCTTCTTCCTGAAGATGTGGTTCCGGGAAAGCGCATTGCCGCGTTCGCCGGCGGCGGCGTGGCCGGGCTGCTCTTCTTGCTTTGGATGATCTTCCTCGCGCCCCCGCCGTTTGGGCCCGGCGCTGCGTTGCTCTGGGCTGGTTCGGAATCGGCACGCGAGAGCCTGCTGGCGCGAGTGGAAGTGCAGCCTGGCAATGTGACGGTTCGTAAGGGCGCCGACCAGTGGGTTACCGCTACCATCCGAGGGTTTTCCTCAGACCGCGCGCTGCTGCACGTGCGCGGCGAGGGGCGCACCGAATGGGATGTCATTCCCATGACGCAGCAGGCCAACTTCGCCACCTTCGAATTCCTGCTCGCGGGGATTGCGCAGCCGCTTGATTACTTTGTGGAAGCGGAGGGAACGCGTTCGCCGCAGTTCCGCCTGAAGACGATTTCTCTGCCGGAGATCCAGAAGCTCGAACTCTCTTACGAATTCCCGTCATGGATGGCAATGCCCACTTCCCTTTCACAAGGCAGTGGCGATGTGGATGCGGTGGCGGGCACGAAGGTGACCGTGAAGCTGGAGACCGACAAGCCCCTCGAGCATGGATTGCTGGTGTTTGACGACGGCACCCAGGTGGCGTTCACCAATCAGGATCGCAACGCCGCCGCCACCTTTACACTCGATGAGAAATCGAAGCGCACATCCTACTACATCGCCTCCAAAGAAGCCGACGGCATCATCCGGATCACCGAGGATTACTTCATCAAGGTTTCGCCCGAACAACCGCCCGTGCTGCGCATCGCGCGTCCCGGCAAGGATGCGCGGGTGAGCCCCATCGAAGAGCTGGCGGTGCAGGTAAGCGCCGAAGACGATTTCGGCATTCAGGCGCTGACCTTGCATTATTCCGTCAACGGAGGCGAGGAGCGCACCAAGGCCCTGCCCTTCAGCAAAGGTACGCGCAAGATTGAAGCCGAGGCGATGCTCTATCTGGAAGACTTCAAGCTGTTGCCCGGAGATATCGTTTCTTACTACGCCAGCGCCAACGACTCCCGCAATATCGTGCGCACCGATATCTATTTTGCCGAAGCGCAGCCCTTTGAAAAGAACTTCAGCCAGAGCCAGGTGAGCGGCCAGCCGGGTGAGAGTTCGGGCAATGAACAGGGCGATATCGCGCAGCGGCAGAAGGAAGTGATCGCGGCCACCTGGAACCAGATCCGCACCCCTCCCGAAGGACCCGCGCGTCAGGAGACGTCGCAGTTTCTTGCTGAAATTCAGGACAAGCTGAAGGATCAGGTGCAGACCCTCGTGCAGCGCATGAGAGCCCGCATGTTGACGGAAAGCGGAGAGTCGTTCAAACGCTTCGCCGATCAAATGGATAAGGCCGCCGAAGAGATGAATCGCGCGGTGGGCGAACTCAAGGGGGCGAAATGGAAGACGTCCATTGAGCCGGAGCAGAAGGCGCTGCAGGCACTCTTGCGGGCGCAGAGCGTGTTCCGCGATATCCAGGTGGCCCAGCAACAGCAGGGCGGCGGAGGAGGAGGAGGCGGCGGTGCCAGCCGCGATCTGGAAAGCTTGCTCGATCTCGAACTCGATACGGAAAAGAACCAGTATGAGACCGGTCAGTCTCAGGCTTCTGGAGGCCAGCAGCAACAGCAGAATGCCGAACTGGAAGCGATGCTGCGGCGTCTGGAAGAACTGGCGCGCCGCCAGAAAGAGCTGGCGGAACAGGCCCAACGGAACCAGCAACAAGCAGCCTCCCGCTGGCAGCAGGAGATGCTTCGCCGGGAAGCCGAAGAACTGCGCAAGAAGATGGAGCAGATGGCCCAGCAGCAGGCGCAGGGCAACCAATGGCAGCAGCAATCGATGAGCCGCAACCAGCAAAGCGGCCAGCAGCAACAGGGCCAGCAACAGCAAGGCCAACAGGGCCAGCAACAGCAACAGGGTCAACAACAGCAACAAGGCCAACAGAGCCAGCAACAACAGCAAGGCCAACAGCAGGGCCAACAGCAGGGCCGGCAAAGCGCGCAGCAGCAAGGCCAGCAGCAGAACGCACGCAACCAGCAAGGGCTCTCGCGAGATGCCCAGCAGCGCTTGCAGCAAATGCGGCAACAGGGCGTCGATCCGCGATTGCAGCAGGCTTTGAACCGCCTGGAACAGGCGGAGCGCGAGATGGAGCGGGCCGCTTCGCAGAATGCCGGCGAGCGGGGCCAGCGCGACCAGGCTTCGCAATCGGCGGCGCGCAGTCTGCAGGACGCGGAATCCGCCTTACGCGGGATTCGCAGCGCCGGCGAAGAGGAAATGCTGGAGCAATTGGCGGAGAAGGCCGGCGATATCGCCAACCGCCAACAGGAATCTTCAAACAAAGTACGCGAGACCTTTGGGGCGTCGGGATCCCGGCCCACGCCGCAATCGGCGCGTCCAAACCGGCTCGATCCGGCGCAGCGAAAAAAGGCGATGGAGCTCTACGACGAGAAGCAGGAGATCGCCAAAGAGATCGACGATTTGCAGAGCGAAATGCAGCAGGCAGCGCGCCGCCTTGCCAACAACCAGCGCGGTGCGGCCGACAAGCTGCGCGATGGCCTCAAAGAAGCCCAGCAGGATGAACTCGGCCTGCGCATGAGATATTCGGCGGAGCTCATCCGCCGCGGTATGGGCTCCATGGCCTATCTGCGCGAGGCGCCCGTGGGCCAGGGCCTACGGCGGCTCCAGGAAAAGCTGATGGAAGCACGCGACTCTCTCCGTCCCGGTGGTGAGCGCCAGGCGGATCTTGCCGCGGCCTTGCAGAGCGTAGAACGGCTACGGCGTTCGGCGGAACAAGCCGCTCAAGCTGAGCAGATGCGTCAAGCCCAGCAGCAAGGCCAACAAGGGCAGCAAAACCAACAAGGGCAGCAGCAAGGCCAGCAGGGCCAGCAGCAAGGCCAACAAGGGCAGCAGCAGGGGCAGCAAGGCCAACAGGGCCAGCAACCTGGGCAACAGGCGGGCCAGCAATCCGGCCAGGGTCAGCAGGGTCAGCAATCCAGCCAGCAAGGCCAGCAAGGTCAACAGGGTCAGCAAGGGCAACAAGGTCAATCCGGCCAACAGGGCCAGGCAGGCCAACGCGGCGAGCGCGGGCAATCCCAGCCAGGGCAGCGGCAAATGCAGCCCACCGGCGGAGCGGGAGACGGCGCGGGCTATTCGGCGATGAACGACGGAACGCGCCCGGTCTCGGTTCCCATGCGTTCCGCTGAGGAAGTGCGGCAGGATTACCAGCGAACGATGCGCGAGCTCGAGCAGATCGCTCGCTCGGCCAACGATAATCCGGAGCTTGCCCAGGAAGTTCGCGAGATCATCGCTCGCATGCAGAAAGTGGACCCCGCCAGGTCCAGCAGCGGCACGCTGATGGAGCGTATCCAAAACTCGATGCTTCCCGCTCTCACCGAACTCGAGGCGCAACTCCGGCTGAAAGAAATGCAGCGGGAGGGCGGGGTGGTGCGTAGCGAAAGCAACGCCCGCGTACCGGAAGGTTATGGCGAAGCGGTAGCCGAATACTTCCGCAAGCTGAACGAGAAGTTCAGCGGCGACAAGTAGGCATAGCCCTAGCGGCGGCAATCAAGCTCCCCGGAACGGGCACGGCAGCCCGGAGGGGAGCTTTTTTGATTTCCTTCCGCCTATCGCCTCACTCCAATTGCGCCTCACACCGGCAAGAATCCAGTGTGATAGAGTCTCTCGCATCATGGTAGGGCTACGGCTGCCTGCCGACTAGAACGAAGAGGGACTATGGATTCGAATGTCTTTTACCTGCTCGGATTTGGGGCGCCTCTGATTGCCGCCGCGTACGCCTTCGTGCAGATCCGGGCCATTGGCAGATTAGATCCGGGTAATGAGACCATGCAGCGAATCGCGGCCACCATCCGCGCTGGCGCCATGGCGTTTCTGCGTGTGGAGTATTCCACAATGCTGGTTTTTGTCGCGTTGATGTTTCTTGCAATCGCCTTCTTCTTGCCCGTTGCCGGGTTGCCCACGGCAATCAGTTTCCTGGTGGGAGCAAGCTGTTCGGCCCTCGCCGGGTGGGTGGGCATGAGGACGGCCACCAGCGCCGCCGTTCGCACCACGCAAGCCGCGCGGGAGGGGCTGGCAAAGGCGCTGCACGTCGCCTTCTCTTCGGGAGCCGTCATGGGCATGACCGTGGTGGCGCTGGGCCTCGCCGGCGTCGCCGCCTTGTATGTTGCCTACGGCGGCCTCGCTGGCGAAGGCCGGGCCGCCGCGCAGTATCTGTTTGGCTTCTCGCTGGGCGCCTCTTCCATCGCGCTGTTTGCGCGCGTGGGCGGCGGCATCTTCACGAAAGCCGCCGACGTCGCCGGCGATCTTTCGGGCAAGGTGGAGGCGGGCATTCCCGAAGACGATCCGCGCAATCCGGCGGCGATTGCCGATAGTGTCGGAGACAACGTCGGCGATGTCGCGGGCATGGGCGCGGATCTGTTCGAAAGCTACGTCGGCGGCATCATCTCCGCGATGGCTCTCGCCTGGGCGCTCACGCCGCAACGCGCCGCGGAGTTGTTCGGCACCAGCGCCGGCGCCTTCGCGATGGTTCAGGGCCAGATGGTGCTATTCCCGATATGCCTCTCCGCGGTGGGAATCGTTGCTTCCGTGCTGGCCACCTTTGTCGTGCGCACAAACCGCGAAGACAAGCTGCATGACGCGCTATTCTCGGGCATCCTCACGGCCTCCCTTCTGGTAGTCGCCGGCGCTTGGGGCCTCGTGCAATGGATGGGCCTGCCGATGGGTGTCTTCTGGGCTCTCTTCGCGGGGCTCTTTACCGGCGCCATCACCGGAAAGATTACCGAATACTACACCTCCGATGCCTATGCTCCGGTGAAGCATCTTGCCGCGCAATCCACCACCGGCGCAGCCACCAACATCATCTCCGGCATGGGCCTGGGGATGCTCTCCTGCGGGCTGCCGGTGCTGGTGATCTCCGCCACCATCTACATCGCTTTCGCTTGCGCGGGCCTCTATGGCATTGCCGTTTCCGCCGTCGGAATGCTGGCGACGCTGGGCATCAGCCTGGGCATCGACGCCTATGGTCCGGTGGCCGACAACGCTGGGGGCATTGCCCAAATGAGCCATCTCGACGAGGTCGTGCGGCAGCGCACCGATGCGCTCGATTCGGTGGGCAACACCACGGCGGCCATCGGCAAAGGGCTGGCAATCGGTTCCGCGGCCCTCACCGCTCTGGCTCTCTTTGCGACGTTTCGCAAAGCCGCGAGCGAAGCGATCGCCTCGGCTGGCGGAAGCGCGGCATTCGCCTTCAACGACATCAACTACGAGCTCGATAATCCCAATGTCCTTCTGGGCCTTCTGATCGGCGGCACGCTGCCGTTTCTCTTCAGCGCGATGACAATGAACGCGGTGAGCCGTTCGGCGAACAAGATGATCGTGGAAGTGCGGCGCCAATTCCGCGAAATCGTGGGGTTGATCGAAGGCACGGCGCTGCCCGATTCGGCTACCTGCGTGGCGATCTCCACCAAGGCGGCCATTCAGGAAATGATCGCCCCGGGCCTGCTCGCCGTGGCCGCCCCGCTGCTCTGCGGTCTTCTGCTTGGCGTCTCCGGTCTGGGCGGCCTGCTGATGGGCGCGCTGGTAACGGGCGTGCTGATGGCGCTGATGATGGCCAACGCTGGCGGCGCCTGGGACAACGCCAAGAAATATATCGAAGCGGGCCACCACGGGGGTAAGGGTTCCGACAGCCACAAAGCCGCCGTGATCGGCGACACCGTCGGCGATCCGTTCAAGGACACTTCGGGACCAAGCCTCAATATCCTCATCAAACTGATGAGCATCGTGGCGCTGGTCTTCGTGCCGCTCATCGTCCAATGGATCAGACACTAGCGGAGTGGTGGATGCCCTCCAGCCACTGCCAGAGTTCCGCGCAGATTCGTCCCGGATCCCGGCGGCTCATGCAATCCGCCCGTGCATCGCGCGCAATGCCCAAGCGGACCTGAGGGTTGCCGGCTAGCCAATGGAGCGTCTGCACCAGTGCGGGCACCTCCGCCGGTCCAACGGGGATGGGAATTACCGTGCCAGCGGGGAATGCGCCTGGGTCCGCGCCCTCGCTCACCACCAGCGGCACGCCCAACGCCATCGCGCGGACCGCAATTCCGGAACTCTCGCCCACGCCCGGATACTTGAGGTTGACGCAGACGTCGGCGGCGCTCAACAAGGAGCGAAACTCCGCTTCCCCGGTGTTCCCCCGCACAATCACGCCGTCGCTGCTTTGCAGGCGCGGCGCCATCGTTCGCGCGTAATCGTCGGAAGCGAAGGCGCCCGCCACCAGCAGCCGCGCCGAAAGGCCATCCCGCCGGAGTGCCCGCAGCGCGGCCAGCACGCTCCCAATCCGCTTCGTCTCCCGCAAGTGCCCATACACACCCAGCAGAAACTCGCCGGCGCGGACGTCCAACGCCTCGCGGCGAAACCGGTCGCGCTCCGCCGGGCATCGGAGCACATTCTAGTGCGGATTCGAGGCTGAGATGAGCGAATCACCAGTCACACAGCGCCTCCGGGTGATGCGACAGCACGACATGCCTGGCCGCCTCTCTGTGCACCACCACGGCCAGATGAACGCTGGCAGGCGTCTCACCAGCGGGTAGCGGAAGTAGCGCGGATCGCTCATCGCGCGAGCCCGCCCAGCCCAAAGCGTGCGGGCCAGATCGGTGGCCCACCCGCCGTAGTTGTAAACGAACTCCTCCACGTATTCCCCTTCGTCGAGGGTGCCGATCACCAGATGATGCAGCAGCGCGTCGTGCAGCAGCACCACTCCGGGAGTGGCCAGCGCCCGCGCATGGATTCCCGCGTGGAGGCGGTTCTGCCCTGTGATAGAGTGATGCGTTTGTTCCCGCCCGCGCGGGGGGCCTGTCGGGCATGAATTCTATGGGCATAGCATCCGCGCGGCGTAATCGGCGATGCCGGAGCGGAGCGGGGGAAGCGGAGCGAAGTAGCCCCCAGGTTCATGAGGCGGGCTTCTTGGTGCGGTGCTTGGCCGTGTCGGCTAAACGGCTGGTTTGGTGCGACGCCCGAACAGCGCCGTGCCCAGACGAATGTGGGTGGCGCCCTCTTCGATGGCCACTTCGAAGTCGTTGCTCATGCCCATTGAAAGCGCCTTCAACCCATGGCCCGAAGCCAATGCGCGGAGCCTCGCGAAATAGGGCCGGCTTTGTTCAGGGTCCGCGAAGAATGGCGGAATCGTCATAGCCCGCTCAGCAGATGCAGATGGTGCAGCGAACTGAATACCTGGCACAGCGCGGGCAAGTCCGCAGCGGATCGCAGCCGTGTTTGCTCTCCTCCTCGAAGCTTCACCTCATCATCGCGTCAGGGGTGCTTTCCCAATGCCGCACGCGATGAGCTTCAGATCGCCGGCCAGCCTCAGCGAGATCCACCGTTGCGCACGCCCCCGATCAAAGAGGGGCGTAGCCTTGTTGACCTTGTTGCTTTGCAGATGCCCGATCAGGTGATAGCGCGCGCCGTCGAGGCCGCTAAGCTGGGGCGATTTCTCCTCGAACTCCTGCACGTAGTTCTCGCCAAATTCGCGCAAACCGGCCTCCCACGCGGCCCTGGTGATCGCCGCCGGGAAGGTCTTGGTGACGGCAATCGTCGTCAGTTCGTCCCGCCGCCGGCCGCTCTGCGCAACCGCCTGCCTAATCCGTTCTTCCACTTCCGCCAGATTCTCCCGGATGCCTTCCACCCCTCCAGTATCCCTGAGATCGCCAACCCAACGCGGGCCGGGAGCTTGGGCGGCTTCGGAGCTTCCATTCCGATTTGAAACGAAGCTCATTTTTCGAAGAATCCCCGCCTCGCCGCCACTTTAATACTCAGCCAATACTTCTCTGCATTCTGAAACACAGAATGCCTGTTCCCCGGCGCAGGCACTCTACGACAGTCTCAAGCAGTTCCTCGCTTCCTGCCAGGCGCCTGCCGTGTTGGAACCCGGTGAGCCCATCCTGCTCTTGCGGGAGGGCGCCTATTCCCTCGATGCTGCTCCTCACGGGGCGACGCTCGAAGTTTGGGGTGACACCAAACTGCTGCGCCGCCGGATCACCGGCATCCGAAAGGCGGCTAAGGAGAAGCTGGAAGTGAGCGTGGAGAAGTTCGCCCGGAAAACCGGCACCATCACCTTGCTCGACGCCAATGCCCCTTCCGCCGCGCTGGTGGAGCGGGATGCGACCCGCTCGGAAGATCTGGCCGCGTTGTGCCGCTGGTGCGAGCGCCTCTTCCCACTTTGGCGGACAGAACAGAGCAGTTGCGGCACCGACCTTGAGAATTCCCTCTCTCCCCGCTTTCCACGGGCGCTGCTGCGCATGGGCTCCCACGCCATGGCGGTTCTCTCCGTGCCGGATGCCGGCGCCGCGGAGGAGGCTCTCGCTTTCGGCTTGGTGTGGTTCAAATACGCGCAATCCAGATGGCCCGCCTTCGCGGTGAAGACTCTGGCGCTCTTCGTTCCGGAACAGGCGGCCGTGGCGATGGGCCTTCGTTTCAACGCCTTGCGGGCGGATCTCATTCAACTCCGCCTCTTCGCGGTGCCATCGAGCGGATTCCCTGAGGAACGCATCCAGCAATCCTGGGGCAACCTCGATTCGGCGCCTGCCCCCCTCGGCACCTGGGTTCCCGCCGATACCCGTATCCGGGCGCTTCTTGAAGAGGTGGCCGCCCGGTCGGACGCGGAGCTGGTTGAGGATCTTGAAGGCGGCCTGCACCTGGAACTCAGGGGTATGCCCCTTGCCATCTGCAAAGGAGATCGCTTGCAGGCGGGAGTAGTGCTGCGGGAGGTGAGGCGGAGAATCACGGCGGAGCGATTGCTGGCCATCGTGGAGCGTGTGGCGCGCATCCGCTCCGCCGATTCGGTGCAGCGCCAGCACGCTCTCTATCGCTCTTTCCCGGAACGCTGGCTGGAGGGGATGGTGCGCCGGCAGATCCAGCAAATCGATCCCTTGATCGACCCCGCCACCCTGCGCCGCCAGGTCACCGGCTTCCTGGGTATGCATCACTCCCGCACAGACCTTCTGGCCCTCGACCGCGAGGGGCGGCTGGTGATTCTTGAGATCAAGGCCGCGGAACGCCCTGCCCATCCAGGCCCTCGACTACTACACCCGCCTCTGCCTGCATCTCGAACGAGGGGAGATTCAGACAAGCGGGCTCTTCCCGGGCAGGGTCGTCCATCCGAGCCCGCCGCGGCTGCTGCTGGTGGCGCCCGCGCTACAGTTTCATTCAACCAACGAAACTGTTTTGCGCTTCTTCGACTCCTCTATTCGGGTGCGCCAGATTGGTGTCGCGATAGAATGGCGTAAGAAGCTGCGAGTGGTCTTTGATCACTCGCGGAACCCGCAGCATCCTGGAGGCAAGAGCGAGTGGCAGGCCATATCTTCAGTCAGATCCGGAAGGCTCTCTCCACCCTGAACCCGTCTGAGGTGCGTGAGATCGCCGAACGCCCGGCGCGGATCGTGCTCCACGCCAATTCCGAGCAAAGCTATCGGGAGATGGAAGCTTTCTTTGCTCCCGCCTCGCTTTCGGAACGGCGCCGGGCGGGTGTGTTTGCCAGCCTTTACCGCGCCACCGATCCGCGCGCGCCGGTATCGGCGGAAATCGATGTTTATGAGCAGGGCATCTTTCACTCCAAGGACGGATTCTCGTTTTACACCTACGATCCCGAAGAGACGGTAAGCGAGATTCTCGCCGCCCGGCCCGAACTCGATCTTGCCCTAGCCAGAACCTACGCTCCCTTCCGCGAGCCTGTCGTTGCCAAGACCATCGGCAAGATCGCCACGGAGAATGGCTGGTTTAGCGTGGTGACGGCCCTGCCCAACATCATCCCCAACCCGCTCATGATCCCCTGGGCGGTGGGCGAGTTCGCCTCCGATAGCGCGGTGCTCACGGGAAACCAGATCCGCATGATATTCCTGATTGCCGCCGCCAATGGCCATCCCGTCGGCTTCCAGGAGCAAAAATCGCAGATCGCCTCCGTTATCGCGGCGGCCTTTGGCTGGCGGGCCATCGCGCGCCAGGCGGTGGGCAAGATTCCCCTCGGTGGCGGCGTCATTCCCAAAGCAGCCATCGCCTACGCCGGCACCTGGGTGGTGGGCAGGAGCTTCGCGCGCTTTTACCAGATGGGCTACGCCTACACCCAGAGCGAGCGCAAGCGCGCCTTCAAGGAAGCTTTCGAGAGGGGCAAGGACATTCTCGCCACCATGCTGCGGCGGCAGCGGGACCAATCGAGCGATCCCCAGCGGGTGGATGACGAACTGGCGAGCCAAGTGGTGATCAAGCAGGAATAGGCGGCAAAGAGCCAGCCAGCCCACGAAATACGAATCAACCAATAGGGGCGTTGCGCCTGCCCGCGCAAGGGCTTTTGCCAACGCAGGGCTGCTTTCGGGCGCGCGAGGCCTCACAATGTCATAAGGAGTAGCGCTCCGCGCAAGGAGACTCTGCAAATGCAACGCTGGCTGGTTTTGCTGGGAATCGCGATCGGATTAGCGTGCCCTTCCTTTGCCGACACCCTCAAGCTGCTG
>JAXHKT010000056.1:0-278031 GCA_034522975.1 Bryobacterales bacterium | reverse complement strand
TGCCCCACCGGGATCTCATTGCCGTCTTCGTCCAGCGCGAAGTAGGTTTCGCGTCCGAGTTTCACCAACTCGCTCTCATCCCCCGTGGCTTCGGGAGTAAGCACCGGCAAAAGCACGTCGCCAAGATCGGTCTCCTGGAAGCTGGGGCCGGTGATCAGGCGGGCCGGCAGCCAAAGTAATTCCCGCAACCGGCGCGGCTTCTCGGTTTCAATGCGCTCAATGTGCTGGAAGGGGATCCACATGAATCCGCCACCGGCATACACTTCCAGACGGGCGCCCACCCGCGGGTCGCAATCGCTCACCGACGTATATTGCTTCCCGTTGATCTTGCAGGAGACGGCCGGGGCGGTATCCGCCGCCGAGTTCTTGTATTCCTTGTTCTCAAAGAAAGACGCGCGCGTCTTCTGCGCGTGGATGGCGGCCTTATACAGGATGGCCCCGTGGATCGTCTCGGTCTTATTCTCGATCAAAGCGTCGAGATGCTTTTCGGCGCGGTCGTAATCGCCGGAAAAGCATAGGAGTTCGAACAGAAATGTGCGCGCCTTGTCGTCGGTGGGGTGCTCTTTGATCACCGCGATCACCGCCTGGATGGCTTCGCTTAACTTGCCTGCCTTGAGCAGATCCTGTGCTTGTTTCATCGTTCTTTCCTGGGTATCGAACTTGGTCTTTCTATCGCGCTGAAAGCGAGCCTTCGCCGGCAACTCGGCGTGGCCCCGCTCCGGCGCTAGGATCGGAACATTTCGGACCGGTGCATGATGCCGCCGCGCGTAATTCCGGTGCTGCTGTCCTGAGCGTCGTACTGCATCTCGAGTGCCTGGTAACTGAAGGCGACTTCTTCCTCGGGGTTCTCGCCGCCAAATTGCAGATTGCCCTGCTTGATGGAGACGATCAACGCGCCCTCAAGGACGATCTTCATGTAATTCTCAAGCTGCCCGCCTGTTCCTGTCTTGCGAAGTTGCATCGTCACCTCGCAAACTTCGTTATGGTCGAGCGCCTTGAACAGAAGCGGCGAGGCCGTATCCACCCGTTTGCGCAAGATGAGGTTGCCATAACTCACGCGGCCCTGGCGTCCACCGCCGCTCTGGTTCACCTGTCCGCGCTCACCGCCCCAATCGTAAGCGAGCACCTCGATCCAGCTAGGGTAGTCACCTTCCATCGATTCGCCCTGCACATGCTGGCCATTTGCAATTACTTTTGCGACAAAGTTAACCATAGCGCCACTCCTCCCTTGCACTCATCCGTGGAATAACACGCGCGGGGGAGAGGCTTGGCGCCAATCTCCCCCGCGGTGTTCCGCCATTCAACTGGTTTACACCAGATCTAGGAAGCGGTGGCCTTTTGCTGATCCCACTTGCCGACGCCGGCCGAGGTGTTGACACCCTTGTCATCCTGGGTGAAGAACTCGAACTCGATCTTGGCGAAGTTCAAGCTCGCGCTCTCGATCGGCATGTCGTCGCCGCTGCCGCCGCTCTGGTAAGAGCTGATGATGACGTCGGTGAGCTTGTAGGTCATGTACTTATCCTGCTTGTCGCCAGCCGACTTCAGACAGGTAAGCAGAGCTTCGTCGATGTGCTTACCGCCCGCGCAATACTGCATGAGCTTTACGCTGGCCGCGCACTGGCGGTAGCTGACAGAAAGATCCTGCAGGTTTGCCTTGGCGACGCCGCCGCCACCGCCATAAGCAAAGCCGCCGGCATTGGAGACGCCCCAGGAGAAGGAGAGAATCTCGATCTGGTCCGCGTAGCCTTCCTGCTTGGACTCGCCCTTGATCACCGGAGTGAATTTCAGAAAATAATTTGCTGCCATGTTCGTTTACCCTCGATTGAATTTGTGTTGCTTCGGTCTTCCCAAAGTGTTTGTGCGCCGCATCCCGCGTTCCAGGGAGCGCCGGAGCGGCGCGGTTCTTTTTTTCTTTCCACCCTCTTTTGGGAGAGCGGTTCCGTTTGCTGCGCCGCGCCACAAGGTACGGCGCGCTAGCTTCACATGCCGCTTAGCCTTTGGCGGGTGGCGGAAGATCTGCAACCAGCCGGAGCGAAACGGTGAGTTCATCCAGTTGGAAGTGCGGGCGCAGGAACGAGACCGCCCGGTAGGCGCCTGGCTTGCCAGGCACTTCCATCACTTCCACCCGCGCCTCGCGCAGCGGCTTTGAAGCCTTTACGGAGGCCGGTGCGTTGTCGTCCAGAACCACGTAATTTGCGATCCAGCGGTTCAGGAACAACTCGCAATCGGAGCGCGACATAAAGCTGCCGATCTTGTCGCGCATCATCGATTTCAGGTAGTGCGCAAAGCGGCACATTGCCAGAAGGTAAGGCAACTGCGTGCTGAGGCGCGCATTGGCGTTTGCCGCTTCCTTGTCGTAGAGCTTGGCCTTTTGGGCGCTCTGCACACTGAAGAAAGCCGCGTAATCGGTACCCTTGCTGTGCACCAGCGGCACGAAGCCGTTATCCGCCAGTTCCTTTTCGCGACGGTCGGTGATTGCCACTTCCGTGGGGCACTTCATCGCGATATCGCCATCTTCCGTGCGGAAGGTGTGAATGGGCAGGCTTTCCACAAGGCCGCCGCCCTCCACACCGCGGATCGCCGCGCACCAGCCGTACTGCGCGAATGCGTTGGTCAGCCGGGTGGCCAGCGCGTAGGCGGCGTTGCCCCACAAATACTTTCCGTGGTCGGTGCCATCCACCTGCTCCTCATAGGCGAAGTCGTCAATCTGCACGCCATCGCGTCCGTAGGGCAGCCGCATCAAAACGTGCGGACAGGTAAGGGCCACGTAGCGCGCATCCTCTGAGTTACGGAAGCTCTTCCACTTCGCATACTCGTTGGTGTCGAAAATCTTCGCCAGGTCGCGCGGTGCGTCGAGAGCCGCGTAGCTATCCAGATTGAACATGTCGGAGGATGCCGCGGTAAGGAACGGCGCGTGCGCCGAGGCTGCCACTTGCGACATCTTTTCGAGAAGTTCAATGTCTTCCGGATGCTTGGAGAATTCGTAGTCGCCTACCAGCGCCGCGAAGGGGCTGCCGCCGAATACGCCGAACTCCTCTTCGTAAACCTTCTTGAACGCCGCGCTCTGATCGAATTCCGCCGCCCGCTGCAAGTCGCGAAGCAGTTCGCGCTTGTTCACGTTCAGCACCTTGATCTTCAACTGCGTGCCGGTCTCGCTGCGATCCATCAGCATCCGCAATCCCCGCCAGCTCGCTTCGAGCTTTTGGAAATCGGGGTGGTGCATCACCTCGTTCAATTGAATTGAAACCAGGTGATCGATCTGCGCGATGCGGGCGTTGATCATTGCCTCGGTATCGCGTGAAACGGTCATCGACCCTTCAAGGAACTGCCCGATGAACTCCTTGATGATGTCCTTGTTGCGTTGACGCGTGGTGGCGTCCCGCCCGGCCAACCGGCCTTCGTCGACGATCTGATCGATCAAACTCGCTTCAACCGTCGTCTCTTGTGCCGCTGCGGCGGCCTGCTTCTGTTTCTCACTCATTGCCGTCTCCTCCGCCCATGCCGAGTTCCTTCTTCAGCTTCTCGACCTTGTCGGCGTCCTTAACGGTCTCCATCAGCATTTCGTCGAGCTTGTCGTTGCCCTGGAGGCTGCCGCGCAGATCGGATAGCTTGTCGCGGAGTTCCAGCAATTCGCGGAGCGGCTTCACCTGCCGGGCCACGTTGGCGGGGCTGAAATCGTCCATGCTCTGGAAGTTCAGGTCCACCTTAATTTGGCCGGCATTCGGATCTTCGCTCAGTTTGTTCTCCACCGAATAAGCCAGGTGCGGCTTGAATCCGGCGAGCACGTCATCAAAATTGTCGGGATTCACCTCGACAAATTTCCGGTCCCGCAACCGCGGAAGAGCTTCCTTGGGCTGACCGGAGAAATCTCCCAGCACTCCCAATACGAACGGGATTTCCTTGATCTCGATCGCGTCCCCAATTTCCACATCGTAAGTAATGTGGACCCGGGGCGCGCGAACTCGTTCAAGCTTCTTTTGAACGCTTTGTTGCGCCATCACTCACTCCTGGCTTCAAGTTTTTTGGAATAAGGGTCCCAGACTGTGGCCCAGCTTGCCAGTAGAGTTTACCAGAACCTTGCAAGCTCATCCACTCGATTTTCGCTGAGTCCGCCAAGACAGGTACCCTCGGTGATTTTCCGCCAACTTCCCGGAATTTTCCGGGTTGGCATCGCCTCGAATCCCGTTGATCTCTCCGTCTTCACTTATGCTTAGCGACGTCCCACTTCGAAAGGGATCAGTGAATTTGAACTTTGACGCTCCCGATTCGCGCATTGCAGGATAGACTACGGATTGTTACTTTGAATCGCTATGAAATCCCTCCAGCCGGTAATCTGGGCCAAAGGCACGTTTCTCTCCCCGCAGCATTTGCAGGTGCAGAACCGCTTCCTCGAAAACGTTCTCTATGCTCATGTCGGTGGCACGCAGTTCCGGCCCTGGGGCTTCAACGAAGTGCTCCTCAACCAGGAAGCGCTATCTGAAGGTCTGGTCTCGATCGCCAGCGCCAGCGGCATCATGCCCGACGGATTACCCTTCGCTTTTCCCGATGCCGATAGTCTGCCTCCGGAGCGGCCGCTGGCGGATTGCTTCGGCGACAACCGTAACGCGACTGAGATCTTCCTGGCCTTGCCGCTTTATCGGGAGAAGACAATGAACGTCGCCATGGGCACCAACGCGCCCGACGTTCGCTACCGTTCGCTTGTCCGCACCTTCCGCGACGAGAATAACGGCATTACGGAAAAGCCCGTCCACGTCGCTTCGAAGAATTTTCGTTTCCTTACCGACCTTGATCCCCACGAGGGCTATTCCGTCATCGGCGCCGCACGGATCCTGCGGACCGAAGCGGGCACGTTCCGGCAGGATCCGCAGTATGTGCCGCCGCTGTTGAACATCAGTGCCAGTGAACCGGTGATGGCGATCGCCCGCCGCCTCGTCGAGATCCTTACGGCGAAGAGCACCACGCTCTCCGCTTCCCGCCGCCAGCGCAAGCAGAGCCTGGCCGATTTCACCGCTAGCGATATCGCCAACTTCTGGCTGCTTTATACGGTGAACACCTATCTGCCACTCTTGCGCCACCTCTACGAAGTACGCCGCGGGCACCCCGATCAGCTATACCAAATAATGCTCGGCCTCGCCGGGGCTCTAAGCACTTTCTCCTTCGAGATCCGCCCGCAGGATCTTCCGGTCTATGACCATACCCGGCTCGGCAAGTGTATTTTCGATCTCGACGAGAAACTTCGTATTCTGCTGGAGACCGTCGTTCCCAGCAACTGCGTCTCGATCCCGCTTAAGCTCACCCAGCCGTTCATCTTCGCCGCCGCCATCGACAACGAAAAGTATCTCCGCGATACCAAAATGTACTTGGCGATTTCGACGAAGGTAGCCGAGCAGCAATTGATTTCGCGAACGCCCATGCTGGTGAAGACCTGCTCCGCCACCCACATCGAGCACCTCATCAAGCAGGCCCTTCCCGGCATCACGCTCACGCACGTGCCCTCGCCGCCTTCGGCGATCCCCGTCAAGCTGGAGTATCAGTATTTCAGCCTCAGCCAAAGCGGGCCGGCGTGGGAAGCGGTGCAGCGGGCGCGGAATTTCGCGGCCTACGTGCCCGCCGATTTTCCCGATCCAGAACTCGAACTGGTCATTCTGCTTCCGCGCGAGGCGGGGAAGTAGGAAGCGGGCAGAGCGCGCTTTCGAGAAAACCGCCGGAGACGAAGGTGGCAAGCAATCGGGCAAACTCATCCCGCGGCGTTTCGGGATGGATGAACCCGGCCTCTTTCGCCGCCGCAAAGAGTTCGCGTCCACTCCGCTTGCCATCCGCCTGCCCCAGCAGCATGGCCATCCAGCCCTGGATCTGGCTCTCCATCTCAAACGGGGAGCGCGTCACCGCCGCGAACGCCGTCGGCTCGAGCCCCTCGGTGCCCGCACGATGGCGCACCACCACTTCCAGGCTGGGCGTTGCGGTCAAGGGAGCGTCGAACATCGCGTCCACCTGCGCCACGTCCTTTCGTAGCGCTTCCCAATCGATGCACCACAACAGATCTCGCCACGCCGTCCGCTCGTTGAGTTTGCGTCTCACCTGGATGGATGCCTCTTCGCCCTCCCGCAGGTGGCGCCGCAACACAATAGCGCCGTAGTGGAACTCCCGGTGCCCCATTTCAACAAGGGTGCGGCGATACCGCGACGCCGCGTCCATCCCCTTGCCTAGTTTGGCCGATGCCTCATAAGCCACTTCCACCAGAGACCGCGAGTAGAGCGGAAAGAAGAACACGTCGTGGCTTGAGGCGCCCTCGCCCAGCCACTGGCGCACCCGCTCTTCCACGGGATACGCGTCGCCTTCCGGAATCATCGCCACGGCGTAAAAGAGGCCGCCAGGCGTGAGCTTTCCCGGCAACCCCGCGATCAACTGACGCAGCAGGTCCGTGCCGTCTAAACCGCCGCCGTAGAAGACCTCCACCGGGCCATCGGAAGGCATGAACGGCGGGTGCGCGGCAATCACATCGAAGGCTCCTTCGAGTTGCTCGTACAAGGATGCCTCGGTCGCTCGAAACCCGGGTATACCGTTCAAGCGTGCATTGTAGCGGCAGAATGCCACGGCACGCCCCTCGATATCGCTGGCCGTCACCTCCGTCGCGAAGTCCCCCGCCAGGGCCGCCGCCGGACCGCAGCCCGCGCAGACCTCAACAAAGCGCCCGCAATCCCTGCGCGGCAGTAAGCGCAGAAACACGCCGGCGCTTGGCGTGACGGTTGGATATACCAGTTGCGCCGAGGAGGGCAGCATCGCTTCCGGAGCCGGCACCACGCGGTCCGAAACGATCCACACCCCGTCGCCTTCGACTGGGCTCGGCTGAATGCTCACGGTGCCGAAGAATCGCTGAGCGCCCTCTCGCCTGCGCAGCAACCCCTGCCCCTCACAGATTTCAATAAATCGAGGGCCCAGCGTTTCGTTCAGGGCCGTTTCGAATACCCCTCGGCCCAGCAGGAATAGCTGAATCAGCGCATCGAACGCATCCGCGACAGTCGCACTGATCGATTCATGGAAGCCGCCTTCAAAGATGTCGGCAAGCGCCGTAACACCCAGCCGGGCAAGCACCGCTTCTTCGCTATAGCCGCTTCGGGAGAGAGCGGCGCGCAGTTCCGTGTATTCCTCTTCAGCAAGGTCAGCGCGCGGTGGTGGCGGTGTTGTCATCGCTTTACGTGGCCTGAGCAGCAGGCAACGGGCATACGGAGCTCTCGAGCACCGCCCCGCCCACGAAGGTCCAGAGCAGCTTCGCAAACTCATTGGGCGGCGTCTCCGGGTGGATCATCTGATCTTCAATGCAGGATTCCATGAGTTGCCGCCCATTCATGCTGCCATCAGCGCGGGTAATCAGGTAGCTCATCCACCCTTCAATTTCCGTCTCGATCGCGAACGGCGCCGTGGTCTTCATCTTGAAGCCCGCCGCCGCAAAGCCCTCGGGCGACGTCCGGTGCCGCACGATCATTTCCACCCCGGGGCACACCCGGTAGGTGGCGCTAAGGGCGCGCGCACTGTCGCTGTCTTCCACCGCCGTGCATTCGGTTTCGAGACTCCACAACAGGTGCCGCCAATCCACCGGTTCTCCTATGCGGCGGCGGACGGTGGCAGCGGGGGCCAAACCCTGATGGCGGCGAATCAGCAGCAAGCCAACCACCGCATTCCGGAATCCGAAAGCTCCCAGAAAGTTGTGGGCCCGCTCCATCCCTTCGTAGCCCTCTCTTGCCTTTAGCGCAGCCCGCTGGGCGGCTTCCATCAACGAGTGGAAAAACATCGGGTAGAGCAGCACATCGTAGGAGGCGTGATCTTCTCCCAGCCATTCCCGCACTAATTGCTCCGCCGATTTCTCCGGCCCCTCAAAGATCATCGTGGCCGCGTAGAACAATCCACCAGGCGCAAGCACCTCAGGAAGCCCGCGAACCAGGCCCTCCGTGACGGCCATCCCAGTGGAACCGCCGCCGTAGTAAATCTCCGCCGCTCCCAGCGTGGGCATGTAGGGCGGATGCGCCGCGATGCGGTCAAATCGCCCCGTCAATCCCTCGTAGCTGGCCCCCTGCAGTGCCTGAATCTGAGGCCGGCCGTTCAAGCGGGCCACGAACCTGGCAAAGGCGACAGAGCGTCCTGCCAGATCGCTCGCCACCACTTCTTTCGCGAACCCGCTGGCCAGAAGGGCCGCGGGAGCGCAGCCCGCGCATACTTCCACGAAGCGGTCGCAAGGGGTGCGCGGCAGCAGGGCTAGAAAGGTATTGCCAGTGGCGGCCAGGGGACAAAACACGACGTCATCGGGCCGGGCGCTCCGCTCCTCTTCGGTGCCCGCAAGACGGTCGGAGACCACCCAGAACGCGCTCTCTGCCTCCCGCCCGGGTTCGGCGTTGCCGTTACGCAGCGGGTAAACCGAAGCCAACGCCCGCAACGCCCCCGGAAACTCGTCATAAGGCGCAAGCAGATTCACCGCCTTGGCCGCATCCACAAACGCATCGCCCAGGATGCTCCGCAATTCTTTTTCCGCAACGGCGCGGCTCCACAGAAAGAGATGGCACATCGCTGAGAGCGGCCCGTCAATCGCGGAGGAGGGCGAGATCACGGCATCGCCCAATCGCACCATGGCTCCGAGATCTTCAATGCCCGCGTATGCGCAGACTTCGCGATCGTAAAATCTGGCGTTATGGAAGCCTTCGCGCAATGCCGCGTAGACAGAATCCTCCGCGCCCGCGCTGGGTGGCGCGGGATAGGCTAGCTGGGTCATCCCCGTCTCCTTAACTGATCGGTTTCGTTGGCGTCTGGCCGGTCTGTTCGGCCTTTCGGCCTCGCGCTAGCCCCTCAACATGAAGTAGGCAACCATTAGCACCAGCACGACGGCGATCACCGTCACCAGCACCGTGGCGATGATCACGATCTTGCTCGCCCCGCCCGCCGCCGCCTGTTGTCCGGGAGCCACGGGCGGCCCGCCGCCAGAGGGCATCTGGACCGGCGGTGTACTCACGTGCGGCGTACTCATGTGCGGCGTGCTCATGTGCGGCGTGCTCACATGCGGCGTGCTCATGTGCGGACCCTGCACGTGCGGCCCCGACATCTGCGGCCCGCTCATGTGCGGACCTTGCAAATGCGGCGCGGAGACCCCGCTGCTGGAAATCTGCGGGCCGCTCATCTGCGGCCCGGACATATGCGGACCCTGCACATAGGGGCCGCTCACGCTGGGCGCGGACATGGGCACGCCCATCGCCGGCATGGAAGCTCCTCCACCGCCCGAAGCGCCGCCGCCAGCGGCGCCAGCGCCGCCGCCCGGGCCGGCCATGGCCTGCTTCACTTCGTCGCCGGAGATCATCCGCGTATACTCGCCAGGGCCTTGCGATTCCTGGGGGGCTGGAGCGGCAGGCTCGGGGACGGCCTGGAAGAACGAAGTGGCACCCTTCGAATAGCCGCTGCTATAGGCAGGGAGGTCCGGCGACGGCGCCACCACATCCTGGCTCGCGGAGGGCACCACGGGCGATGCCGAGAGATCTCCAGCCTGGAAGTATCGGGTGAAACTTGGTTCCTCGCCCCCCATCGGAGCCTCGGGCGACCCAAATCCACTGGATGCCGGCGGCGTGAATACATTGGCGCTCGCCGGAGCGGTTTCGGAAGGCAGCACGCCTCCCTCCGCCGCGCGGAACATGCTGGTGAAAGACCCGCCCTGATCGGCAGCCGCGGGAGCCGAAGCCCCCATTGGCGCGGGTGCCGGGGGA
This sequence comes from Bryobacterales bacterium, assembly GCA_034522975.1. Taxonomy (GTDB): domain Bacteria; phylum Acidobacteriota; class Terriglobia; order Bryobacterales; family Bryobacteraceae; genus JACTMJ01. Next base: position 268,291 of record JAXHKT010000056.1, on the reverse strand, counting down.
TTGGCGGTTGGCGCTGGCGAAGCAGATTCGGCTTGGCTATGATCCGTAGCCAGGTAGAGATTCGTGAAGACGCCCGGATCTTTCGGCTTCTCTATCTTCGAGGCGATCTCCGCCGCGGAGAACATCCGCGTGAACTCGCCAACCGGTGCATCCTGAGCGGGCTTCGCCGGAGTGGCCGCAGGCATCGGCGCGGGCGCCGCGGGCTTGCTCATCGCCGCCACTTCCTGCTTGATCTTATCGACATCCCCAGGCTGGAAGAACTTGGTGAATTCGCCCGGTCCTTCCGCGGAAGCAGCGGGTGCCTGGACGGCCGGAGCGACGGGTGCCGGGGCACTGGGCGCCGGGGTACTGGGCGCCGGAACCGCGGGCGCCGCTTCCACTTTGGGCAGCACTTTCTCCACGGGCTCCACAGGCGCGGCTGCCGAAGGCTCAGGCGCTTTCGCCGCTGGAACGGACGCTGGCGGCGGCATTGCTCCACCAGGGCTGGCGAACAGCATCGTAAACTCACCCGGAGCCTGGTCTCCGCTCGCCGCCGGAGCTTTGATAGGGGGCTCCGCCTGGACGGGCGCACCCAGAATCGGTTCCCGCATCACCGGCATCTCGTTCGTCGATACGTAGGTCTGGGAGAAGCTACCACTTTGCAGGGGCGAACGGGGCGGCTTCGGCGCTTCGTCCGCAGGTGTCTCGGAAGCAACAAAGCGGATTGGTCCCTTTGCGGGCGAGGAACTGGAAAAGCGTTCTGCTTCCTCAGCGGATTGCTTCACATTCGCTGCTTCGGCTTCGGGTTCGCTCTCCTCGATGCGCTTCTCGTCTTCCGCCTCCGCCGCCTTCTCCTCTTTCGGAGCAGGATCGACGGCAACCGGCGCCGATTCCACTTCTACGGCGGGGGCCTCCACCGGTTCCTCCTCAGCCAATAAATCCGGCTCAGCTTGGAACAAGCGCGTGAACTCGCCAACGGGCTCTTCAACGGGAGCCGCGGCGGCAGGCTCCGCAGCAGGCGCTGCGTCCGGTGCCACCGGTGCCGGTTGGGGCAGTTGGAACGCCATGTGCTCGCCCGTTTCGATCTCCGCTGTCTCGTCGAACGGCGTGCTTTCCGCAGACGGCGGACTCGCCTTTTGCGGCTCCCCGCCAGCAGGGGGCGAAGCCACATCCTCCGCTTTCGCCGGTGGCGACGAAAGATCCGCGGAACGGAAGGCCAGCGTAAACTCGCCCGCCTCCTCCTCGGCCGGCGCATCCGATGAGGGCGACCGCGCGGGCAGTGTGAAGGCAGGTGCGCTGGAAGACGGTGGCTCTTGCGGAGCCTCTGGCGCAGCCGGAGTCTCAGGGCCGCCGGGAGCCGCTACCTCGGGCTTGGGAGCCGCGGCGTTGAACATCATCGTGAATTCGCCCACTTCGGGCGCGGAAGGCTCTGGCGTGCTATCGGGCGCCGCCTTCGTCTGCGAGGAAGCCTCGGGCGTCTGCGTTTCCGGCATCGCGTCCGGGTTCGATGCCATGTAGAGGCTGGTGAAGACGCCGGGATGCGGCGGCGCGGCTGGCGTTGCCGGCTGCGCGGGGGCAACCGGTTCGGCGGGAGCGTTGGCGGAAGGAGTCTCCGCGGCGGGAAGATTGGCCGGATCCGCCGCCATATAAAGACTGGTGAATACGCCCGGATGCGGCGGTGCGGCAGCTTTCGCGGGCTGCTCCGCGGCTGCGGGTGCAACAGGCTGCTCCGGGCTAGCCGGAGGCTTCGAGACCGGCCCAGCGTCTGCCGCGCGGAACAGGCTCGTAAATTCACCCACGGGCTCGGCGCTCGCTGCCGATACGGGGGGAACACCAGGCGCCGGCGCGGGGGCCGGCTGGCGCTCAGGGACCGGGGGTTGGGACGAAGCCGACGGCGCAGCGGGGGACGGCGCGACGTTCCTCTCTACCATCGCCGCCCCAAACATCGCGGTAAACTCGCCAAGCTCTTCTTCGGCCGAAGCGGACGCAACGGGCAGCTGTGCGCCCTGCGTGGCAGGGGCCGCAGCGGGGATCGCAGGCGCCGAGGGCGGCGGCGCCGTGAACACCGGCGGGCCGGGCTTTCGCACGGGTGCCGCGGCCGGAACGCCGGCGCTTGCCACGCGGGCCACCAGGCAAGGCGAAAGCCCAAACACGCCCCCGTCCACCTGCGCTTCATCGGCTCCCAGAGCCTGCTCCAAGGGTCCTCTCGCAAATTGCGACAACGGCTGGCTGCCCCCTATTTCGCCGGTATAGAGGTAAAGAATCACTCCCTCGCCCGTGCTGCGGTCGATGCCCTTCCAGGCCTGGATCTCCCCATCCCGAATCAATTCCGTCCGATTGTACTTGGCTGCCAGATTCATGTGCCCCGTTTGACCTCAATTCCTTTCGATCATGTCACCTACGGAAGATTCCTTCAAGATCGGATCGCCGAAGAGCAAGCAATCTGACACGAATTCCGATAAATTCTTCTCAGCCCCAATGGCATTTCGCACAAGCTCCCAGCCAAGCGCCGTCGCCTCCGGCGCTTTACGAACGCGCCTCCTGGCCGTATCGGCCGTCTTCCACACCCACTTTTTGCGCTTCTGAGAGAGTAAGCGTGGTTTTTCCTCAAGAAGGACCTGCCCTTTTCGATGCGCCTATATAATACTGATACGGAAGACAGGATGGGCCGCGCGGATCCGCCACTCCGGGAAACGTTCACGGGGCGTTCGGCTCCTTACCCGTTTTTTCGCGTTGTTCTCCGCATAGGCTTTCGAGACCAAGGTTTCTTTGCTGCATGAAACATCTATCCAAAGTGGTGTGGGAAGAGGGAATGTACCTGGGGCCTCACCATTTCCAGGCGCAAAACCGGTACCTCGAAGACTCCATCCATTTCACCGCCGGCTCCCTATTCTTTGAGGGCTACGGTTTTGCGGGAATGCAGGTGGATGCCGACGCTCTCCGCAACGGCACGCTCTCCCTGCTGCACGGGCGCGGCATCACCAAAGACGGCATCGCCTTCCAGATGCCCGAATCCGATCCCCTGCCCGCCACCCGCGAGATCCGTCAGTTGTTCCCCCCCACCAGCACGTCTCTGCTCGCCTACCTGGCCATCCCGGAGCGCCGCGAAAACGACCGGAACTGCGTGCTCCCCTCGGAAAGCGGCGTCAACGGCGTCCGTTACCAGGCCCTCGAAAAGCTGGTGGTGGACGAAGTCTCCGGCCGCGACGAGAAGCCCGTGTATCTGGGTAAGAAGAATTTTACGTTGCTGGTGGAGACGGAGAGTACCGCCGGTTATGAGCTTTTGCCCTTGGCGCGAATCCTCCGTGACGGCGCCGGCAACTACATCTTCGATTCCACCTTCATCCCCCCGCTGCTCGATATTTCAGCCAGTGAAACTCTGCTGATGATCATCCGCCGCCTCTCGGAAATGATGGAAGAGAAGAGCCGCATGTTGAGCGGCGAAGTGCGCGGTGGCAGCCGTTTTCAGCAATCGTTTTCCCCGCGCGACATTTCTACGTTCTGGTTCCTGCACGCCATTCACAGCGCCATCCCGGCCTTCCGCCACATCTTCCGCACTCGTCGCGGCCACCCCGAGCTGATCTATCAGGAAATGGCTCGCCTGGCTGGTGCGCTCTGCACCTTTGGCACGGATTCCCACCCCCGCCAATTGCCACTCTACGACCACGCGCAACCCGAATTCGCGTTCCTGACGCTCGACGAACACATCCGCCGCCACCTGGAATACGTCGTGCCCTCGAATGTAGTCCATCTCACGTTTCGCCAGACCAAGCCCTACTTCTGGTCGGCGGACGTCGCCGACGACCGCTGCTTCGGGCGATCGCGCTGGGTCTTTGGCATCCACTCGAAGATTGGCGAGGCCGACCTCATCCGCCGCACCGACCAGCTCGTCAAGGTCTGCTCTGAGAAATTCGTGCCGGAACTGGTACGTCGCGCTCTTCCCGGCCTGCCCATGCAGCACATGAGCGTGCCTCCAGCCGCGCTGCGCCAGAAAGTGGAAGCCCAGTACTTTTCCTTAACGAAGTCGGGACCTTGCTGGGACCACCTCTCGCAAACTAAAGTGGTTGGGGTTTACGTGCCGGCCGATATTCCAGACCCGGAAATTGAGCTGCAAATCATCCTCGATAGCGGATCGTAAACCGTTTGGCTAACGCTGAAAGACTTCGCCCGCAACTGTAAATGGTTGCCGTTTGCATCGGGCTGCTGGTTCCTGGGGAGAGGGAAGGGGAAACATGAGTACGGAATCGACATCCGCCGCCCGCCACTGGCAGGGTCTTCTGGCGCGCCCGGAGAATATGGCGCTGGCCTTCCAGGAGGTCTTCACCGTTGTGGCGCGCCTCAAGGGCAAGCGCCAGCAGGTGACCGACGCCAACCAGTTCCGCGGCATCATGCGCGAAGCCCTCAAGCGCTCCAAGGAGAACGCCCGCCGCTCCGGCTATGGCGAAGAGGACTGCCGCCTGGCCGAGTTCGCCATGGTCGCCCTGCTCGACGAATCCATCCTCAATTCCGGCAATCCGGTTTTTGTCGATTGGCCACGCCGCCCCTTGCAGGAAGAGTTTTATGGCCACCACACCGCTGGCGAGTTCTTCTTCCAATACCTCAAGAATCTACTCAATAAACCTGATTCTGAGGAGGTTAATGACGTGCTGGAGGTCTACCATTTAGCCCTGGCGATGGGCTTCCGCGGGCGCTACGGCCTCAGCGGCGGCGCGGAACTCGCCAACATCATGAATCAGATCGAGCAGAAGCGAAACCGCATCCGCCCCTTCACGATGCTGATCTCGCCGGAATCGGTGCCGGCGGGAGACGTCGCGCCGCGCAAGATCGGCGACCCCTGGTTGAAGCCGCTGCTGTTCAGCGCGATCGGCCTTTTCGTTCTGGTTCTGATCCTCTTCGGCACCTTCTGGTTTCTGCTGGATTCCGGGGCCGGCGACCTGCGCACACTCACCACCCAAGTTCGAGGCTAGGGAGATTCCGCCATGTGGTTTTACATCATTCTCGGTTCATCGCTTCTCATCTGGTTGATCCTCTCCTGGTTCGTTCCGCTCTGGTTCGGTCTGGTGGATACCGGCCTTTGGGTTCTGCGTGGCGGACTGCTTCTGCTAGGGCTGCTTGGCGCCGTTCTGGCGCTGCTGCTTTACCTGAAGAAGCAGAAAGAAAAGAAAGCGCGGGTTCAGCCGGTCTCAAACACGGGCGTCACGGTGGAAGAACTGATTGCCGTGGTAAAGCAGGCGGAAACGCGCCTGGCCACCAGCCAGTCGGCCAAAGGGCAGAAGCTGGCCGAACTGCCGCTCTACTTTGTGATCGGAGATTCCTCCACCACTAAGACCAGCATGATGGCGCATAGCGGTCTGGAACCGGAATTACTTGCCGGCTTGGTCTATCAGGAAACGGCCATTGTCCCCACCCGGACCGCCAATATCTGGTACGCCCGCGGCGCGGTTTTCGCCGAGGTGGCCGGACGCGTGCTGGATAGCTCAGACCAATGGACGAAGTTCGTGCAGCGCCTTCGTCCCGGCAAAGGCTCCAAGGCAACTGGCGGCGGCGAGCAGGCTCCGCGCGCGGTGATCGTCTGCGTGAACAGCGAGATCTTCTTGCAGCCGAACGCCAACGATCTGCTGCAGGCCCACTCCCGCAAGGTGCATGCGCGATTGCTTGAGCTGGCCCAGACCCTCGGCATCCGCTTCCCCGTCTACGTGATGTTCACCAAGGTGGATCGCATCGCCTACTTCACGGAATTTGTCGCTCACCTCACCAATGAAGAGGCCGGCCAGGTGGTGGGCGTCACCCTGCCCTATGTGGATGCTCTCAATATGGGCGTCTATGCCGAAGAGCAAACCCGCCGCGTGTCCGATTCCTTTAACCGGCTCTTCCGCTCGGTTGCCGACAAGCGTCCGCTGCTCATCCGCCGCGAGCCCGAAGAGAAGGTGCAGCCCAACGTCTACGAATTCCCCCGGGAATTCCGCAAGGTGCAGAATGCCCTGGTGAGTTTTCTGGTGGATCTCTGCCGCCCCAGCCAGCTCTCCGTCGGGCCCTTCCTGCGCGGCTACTATTTCGGAGGCATCCGCCCCGTCTTCATCACCGATGTCATTCCTTCGCAACCCAAGGAAGCTTCCCAGCAGGTGGATTTCAGCGAAGCCACCAGCATGTTCAACGCGGCCCAAATGCAGCAGATGCTCCAGCAGGCGCAGGCGCCCAAAGCCACCGGCCCCCGCCGCGTGCCGCAATGGGTCTTCTTTTCGCAATTCTTCAATCGCATTTTGCTGGGAGATCAAAACGCCCTTCGCGCTTCTTCCACCAGCACGCAGAAGAGCAAACTCACTCGCGCCATCTATGCTTCCGTCGCCGCCATCTGCCTGCTCTACAGCATCTTTCTGGTGATCTCGTTCTTCAAGAATCGCTCCATGGAGCAGGAAGTTATCCAGGCCGTTCGCCAGCTTCCGATGGACGCCAACCCCGGCGGCCAGCTTGCAACGCTTGACCAACTCACCCGCCTCGAACAGGTGCGCGCCTCGCTCATCGAACTCTCCGATCATCAGCGCAACGGCAAACCCCTGATGATGCGCTGGGGCCTTTACGCGGGGGACAAAGTGTACCCCCTGGCCCGCCGCGCTTACTTCCAGAAGTTCAAGCAGCTGATGCTGGCGGGCACCCAGGCAAACATGCAGCAACACCTGGCCTCCCGCCAGGGCGAGCCCGACGCCGAAGGCTATCGCTATTCCTACGACACCCTGAAGGGCTATCTCATCACCACGTCGCACCCGGATAAGAGCAAGGAAAACCAATCCTTTCTCCCACCCGTGCTGATGGAACGATGGCTCCAAAGCCAGCAACTGGATGCCGAGCGCACCGATCTTGCCCGCAAGCAGTTCGAGTTCTACACGCAGGAACTCCAATACGAAAGCCCCTACCCGCCGGACAACGACGAGGATGCGATCGCCCGCGCCCGCGCCTACCTTTCCAGTTCCCAGCCGATCGAGCGCATTTACCAGTTCATGCTTTCCGAGGCGGGCAAGAAATCCGGCGCCGTCAATTTCAACCGGCTTTATCCTTCGGCCTCTCGCGTGATGAACGTAACCAAGGTGGTGAACGGCGCCTTCACCAAGCCAGGCTACGATTTCATGATCGGCGCCCTCAAGAACATCCAGCAATACATTTCGGGCGAAGAATGGGTTCTCGGCCCCCAAAGCGGCCCGCCGCCCAACGCCAAGGAACTTGAAGCCCAGATAAAGGCGAGATACTACGGCGACTTCACCAAGGAGTGGCGGGAGTTTATCGCCAGTGCCAACGTGCTTCGCTATGCAAGCCTGAAGGATGCCGCGGGGAAGCTCTCCGTATTTGCCGCCAACTCATCCCCGCTGCTCGCCTTCTTCTCCGTGGTTTCGCGCAATACGGCGGTGGAAGACAAAGAACTGGCCAACCTCTTTCAACAACCCCAATTCATCGTGCCCCCGGATGCAGGCGATAAGCCGGTGGGAAGCGTGAACCAGCCATACATGGGCGGCCTGGCCGCATTGCAGACTTCCGTGGAAGCGGCAGGAAATGCCCCGGCCAGCGACAAGATGGCGGCCCAGGCCACCCTCGGCGCCGCGGTGAATGCAAAGAACGCCGCCCGCAGCATCGCCCAGAATTTCGTCGTGGATGCCGAAGGCCGCGTCGATGCCATGTCCCAGAAGCTGCTTGAAGATCCAATCACCAATGCTGAAGCGCTCATCCGTGCCCTCGGACCCGCCGAGATGAACGGCAAGGGCGCCGGCTTCTGCCAGGTAATCAGCTCGCTCTGGAACAAATACCCATTCAGCGGAAACGTCAGTTCACCAGCGGCAACGCTGGAAGATGTGAATGCCGTCTTCCAGCCCGGCAGCGGCGCGCTATGGGGCTTCTACCAGGCCACCCTTGCCGCTTCGCTCGATAACCAGGCGGGCCGGTATGTTGCCAAGCCGGACGCCGAGGTGCCTATCAACCCCAGCTTCCTCACTTACTTCAACGAAATGGCCCGCGTGAGTTCCGCCTTCTACCCCGGCGGCTCCAGCACACCATCGGTGAACTATACGCTCTCGGCGTTGCCGATGGGCGAACTCCGGGCCGTCGATATCACTCTTGGCGGCGCTACCATGAAGGCCACGGGCCGTGGCGGCCAATCGCGCGACTTCACCTGGCCCGGCCAATCGCCTTACAACGTCGATGTGAAAGTGGATCTCGGCGGCAGCGCCCTCACCTTGTGGAATAGCCAGGGGTTGTGGGAAGTTTACAAATACTTCCGCACCGCCAACGAATGGGATGGAGGCAACAACCTCACCTATAACTACAGCCAGGTAGGCGCTGGCGCCCAACCCATCCGGCTGCCTTCCGGCCAGGCCCTGATCGTCAGATGGAACCTCAACATGAAAGGCGCTCCGCCAGTGCTGAGGGACCGCTACCTGGCAAACCTCCGCTGCGTATCCAGGGTCGCCAGATAGGGGATCGCCTACCACGGATGGGGGTAGTCTACGCCATGGACTGCCCCCGAACGTTTACCCTCCATTCACTCCAGTACCAGCCGCCGCATCTTTTCGGTTCGGAATCGTCCTTTTCCGTGGTAACTAGGTACTAGCAGTTTCAGAGGTACTCAAAGGACTATGCTACCCGCCCTATCTCTCCCATGCTTTGCTCTCTCGCTAGTCATTGTTTTCGGCTTGGTTCCGCTATCTGCTCAGGATATCGCGCCCATCGAAGACAACGATTCCAAAGTAACGGTATCTGTTCTAAACGCGGAAGATCATCTCCTTCGTACCGTGCGGGAAAGTCTCCCTGGAACGCAGCGGGCCGATGCCATTGCAGACTACTTCGAACGCTTTCCCGAAAGCGTGAACTTGGATATTGTTTGCGAACTTGATCTCAGTAATCGCCCTGCACCAGCCAATCCAGCGGCCTTTCTGGACACGGCGGAACGGCTGCTCGCACGAAATTGTCTACAGGCGAGAGCGTGCAACATGGCTTTGCCGGCGCTGGCCGAGAGCACCGATTCCGAGGAACGCCTGCGTTGGGCCAAACGCTGCCATCAGGTTTCCACCAGCGAGCGCGGGGCGGCGGGAGCTTCCGATGCAGCGTCGAATCAGGCGCGCGCCGCAAGCGCGCAAGCCCTTGGCAAGCTGGCCGAATACCAGGTCTTCCTGCTCAGTTGGAATGCCAGAGGCAGCGCCGCCCAACGCTACCTAGACGAACTCCGAGGGCTGAATCCCCAAAGCGACTACGTTGGGGCTCTCTACGACCGCTCCCTGCATGAGGCGATCGCCAAGGGAGACATGCCCCGCGTGCAGGCGCTGGGCGCCCGCAGGCTACAGGCGGATCCGGACAATGTCACCGCACTGCTGGCAGTGGCAAACTCGGCTCTGACCACGCGGCAGGGTCTCGACCAGATCATGCCTCTCACTGCCCGCGCCATCGCTGCTCTGGATCGCGCCGAAGCCGAAGCGGCAACGCCCGGTAGCGCAGGCAGCGAGCGGATGCTACTCCTCCGCAGGCAGCGCGGCCAAGCCCTTTGGATCCAGGGTACATACTTCGCCATGCACCGTCGCTGGCAGGAGGCTGATGCCACCTTGCGGCGCTCCTTGCCGCTGGTGCAGGAAACGCAGTCGATGTTCGCAAGCGCCCTTTATTACCTCGGGCTGGCCAACGGCCAGTTGGATAAAAAATCGGGACAGCCTGCGGGAAATTCGCGATGCAATCCGATTCCTCGAGCAGTGTGTCGGCATCAGTAGCCAGCATAAGGCCGACGCAGCCAATTTGCTGGTCACGCTGCGACCGCTCGCCCAGCGCTAACGCGCTATCCGCCAACGATGATTGACGTTTTTCAATTCGCACGCCGGCAAGCCCGAGGCATCGGCTTCACGTCCGCTGCTGCCGCGATGCTGTGTCTGTTCATTTCCTGCTCGCCGGATTCCGCGCGAAAATCGCCGTCCCCCGCATCGCCCCCCAGCCCGGGCCAGGTAGCACAGGCAATGAAGCCGGAGGTTGTAGACGCTCCGCTCGCTCTTGGCGGGGGGCGAAGCTCGGCCGAATTTGTCCCCGACAAGCTCTTCGGCTTCGACGACATGCCCGGCGGCAACACGGGCTCTTTTGTGTCGGAGGGCGGTCTCCGCTACCAGCGCTTTGCCATCACGCATCGCACGGAGAGCGGAGCCACCATCACGTTAGCCACTCTCGTCCGGCGCCTCAGCCGCCTCAACACCATTCACGGCTACGAAGGATTCCGAGGACCCATTGCCGGCAAGAACTGCTGGATGTTCCGTAGCGGAAAAGTAGTGGCGGGAGTGATGGGCCTGCCTGACGACGAAGCCAAGATCGAGATGGCCCGCATGGCCTACTCGCTGCGCTGACGTCCAGAGCCACCTTTCTCCACCCTCCTCTCGAAACTGGCGGCAATCCGCGCCTCGGCGACCAAAAGCAAACGCATCGTGGAGTCTTCCCTTGATTGCGCATCGCTCTTGCCGCGGGATGGGGCTGATCCGAAATGATTGTTTAGTTCGCATGTTTAGGTGTGCAACCCCTGAAATCATGCGAGACGCTTCTAACCTCGGACATCGAGGCGAGTGCATCCCGTTGCCAAATCGTTTTAACAGGGTGAATACACCCGGAGGTGTCGAGCCATGCCGCACGCATATCCTAGCTCCCTGCAAGTTGCCTACTTCAAAGTCACTGCCCATACTCCTGCCGGCGTGGCAATCGGCCCCATCAAGATTCACAAGTATCGAAATAGCTCTCACTCGGATTCCGATACGTCCGCAGCAGCTGGTTTAGCTCTCAAGGAGAAGATCATCGGCGCGCTGCGCGACCGCTACAAGAAAATAATGGGCACTACCCAAGAGGAAAATATCGTTTCCATCCCTTCCACAGAAGCACTCCGAGTGGTTCGAGGGCCTGCGGAACCGGGAAATCGAAGAGAGCGATCGTTCGCGCCTTCGTGGGAAAAGGCTCGCTTGAAGATATTGAACTGGCCCTCGACGCCGGGCTTGCAACGGGGAAGATCAAGTCGACACTCGTTGATATACAGAAGGTTTGCGACAATTGTATTGGACTCGATTGTAGTGGATTTGTTGGCAATTTCACAAAGCAGAAAGGCATGATGGCCGCGGATGGCCACTATGGCCCAAATACCGAACCGCTTACTTACGCATCACGTGGAATCAAACGCGACAAGATGGAAGATATTCGCGTTCAGGATGTCTTTCTGTGGCCTGGCAGTTCGCAGCACATCGCGATCGTCGACTACGTTTGGGGGTTGGATGGATGGTTCTACGTAACGGAAAGTGCCAGCAGTCTCGGTGGATTGGATTCCCGCTGGTATCAGTTCACGGGAACAAGCAGCTATGGGAAAACCATGGTGAAGGGCGGGGGCAATGGCAGGATGTTCGAAGTCCGCCGGCCTACCAAATATGGCTCTTTTTACAAGACCTGGATTCTGCCCTGTAAGATAGGGTAACAACGCGGTTCGGGCGCGCGTTCCCGGGCCGCGATTCGTGGTGGAGGATCCATGCGTCGATTGAGGGAATTGGAGACGGGCGTTACACGAAGGACTGCTTTGGCGGCGATGGGCGCTCCGCTAATCGCGTTCAATGCCGGGGCACAGACAGCGAGGCAAGCGCAGTTTGTCACCTACGCGGGCCGGGAAGGTTTGGGACGCGGCAAGCGAGTGGTGCTGGTCTCCGGCGACGAAGAATACCGTTCCGAGGAAGCGCTTCCCCAGTGGAAGAGTTCTCCCGCCACCACGGCTTTCAGTGCACCGTGCTCTTCGCTGTGGATCCGAAGGATGGTGGCATCAACCCGGACGTTTCCGATAATATCCCTGGCCTTGAGGCACTGCGCGAAGCGGATCTAATGATCATCGCCACCCGCTTCCGTAAGTTGCCCGACGAACAGATGCGCGAGATCGATGCCTATGTCCACTCCGGGCGCCCCATCGTGGGCCTGCGCACGGCCACCCACGCCTTCAACTTCCCCGCCGATTCCGTCAGCACCTTTAAGCACTTCGGGTGGAATCATAAAGGCGAATGGGCCGGCGGCTTCGGCAAGCAGGTTCTGGGGGAGACCTGGGCCGGGCACCACGGCCATCATGCCGTGCAGAGCACGCGCGGCAAGGCGGCACCCGGCGCCGAGAAGCACCGCATCCTGCAAGGTTGCAACGACATCTGGGGACCCTCCGACGTCTACGTTGCCGCGCCCCCAGCCGATGCCACACCGCTCGTGATGGGCGAAGTGCTCACGGGGATGTCCCCCGGGGATGGCCCCGTGGGCGACTATACCGTGAAGCGCGGCGGCAAGGAAATGGTGATCCAGCCCAACGATCCAATGATGCCCATCACGTGGATTCGCGCGTTCACCGGACGCAGCGGCAAGGCTTCCCGCGTCTTCACTACCACGATGGGCGCGGCCACGGATCTTGAAAGCGAAGGGGTGCGCCGCATGATCGTCAACGGCAGCCTTTGGGCGCTTGGAATGGAGAACGAGATTCCCCAGCGCACCCGCGTGGAAGTGGTTGGCGACTACAAGCCCACGCCCTTCGGCTTCGGCAAATACCAGCGCGGGCTGCGTCCCGCGGACTTCGCTTAGCCAAGATGCTTCTTCAGGAATTCGCGAATGGCGATGCGGCCTTCGGGAGTCTCCTGGTGGCCCACGTCATAGCGAAGCAACTTCCAGTTCTCCGGCTTGCCCTGGGCAGCGTAGACTTCGTTCAACTCGCGTTCGATACGGTCTAGCCCCTCCACAGGCGTCAACTTATCCTGAATCCCGGCCAGGCCAAGGTGCGCGCGCGGAGCGATCAGGGCATTGATTTGCGAGGTGGTGAAGTGCTTTCGTAGCCCAGGCACGTAGTAGTAGACGCCATGGCGATCCAGCCCCCCGTCGGCAACCAGGGCATCGAAATCGGTGAGGCAGCAGATATCCACGCAGGCTTTCACACGCTCGTCGAGGGCAGCCACCCACCAGGCCATGGTGCTACCCATCGAAATACCCAGCGTGCCCATGCGCGCGGCGTCCACGTCGGGGCGGGTGAGCAGATATTCGATGGCCCGTAGCGAATCGAAGACCATCATGCCCCACATCGACTGGCCCTTCCAGAGCATGTCCTTGAAGACCTCGCTCTCCTTCCGGACAGCCCGCTCGCCAAAGGCCCAGGTATCGAAACAGAGCCCCGCATAGCCCAGCCGGGCAAGCTCTTCCGCATAGGGCGGTGAGGCCAGGTAACTTCGGCCTTCCAGATACTCCTTCTTGCCGATCTGGTAGCCGCCGCCATGCGAGTGGTTGAAGAGCACCGTCGGCAGGCGGCCCGTTGCACTCTTCGGTTTGGTGAAGACGGCGGGCACCGCTTCTTCCCCATTAAGATCCAGCACGAGCCGCTCCAGCGTGTAGTGCGGCATCTCTTCGCGGCCCCGAAGCTCGACGCCAACCGGCCGGTTCCAGGCTGGCAGATCCCCCATCAGCGAATATAACTCCGCGCGCCGCCGGCGCTGCTGGGCTGGCGTGAGGATGCGGGGGGCATCCGCGGCGGCGGTCAAGGGAAGCGCTCCCGTAGCGGCGGCAAGAGGAAAGAGATCGCGTCTGCGCATGGCAAAAGAATACCGCAGAGACCCGCCGAAGGTTCGCCCAGCCGCGTCGCCAACCAGTCCGCGATCACCCTTTGCCCGTCTTCCCTGCCAATCTCCGCCGCCTCGCTTTATCCTCCAGTAGCCGCGCGATCAATGCCGTCCAACCCGTTTGGTGGGAGGCTCCCAAGCCGCGGCCAGTGTCCCCATGGAAGTATTCGTAGAAGAGCACCGGCTCGCGCCAGTGCTCATCCACCAGAGGTCGAATTGAGCTGCCGTGCCAGGGAGCGCGACCCCGCTCGTCGGCCTCAAAAATGCGGCAGAGACGGTCAGTAAGATGGGCTGCCACTTGTTGCAAGGTCATCGAATTGCCTGACCCGGTGGGGCACTCCACCTTCAGCTTGTTGCCATAGAAATAGGCGTATTGTTCGAGAGTTTCAATGAGCAGGTAGTTGATCGGGAACCAGATGGGTCCACGCCAGTTGGAGTTGCCTCCGAAGAGATAGGTTTGGGATTCGGCGGGCTCATAGGAAACCGTGTGCGCGCTGCCGTTGAGGTAGATCGTAAACGGGTGCTTTTCGTGGTGCTTTGAGAGTGAGCGTATTCCGTAGGGAGACAGAAACTCGTCCTCATCGAGCATGTATTGAAGCAGGCGGCGCAGACGGGTTTCCGTCGGCATGGCGAGCAAGTGGAGATTCCCCTCGTGCGGGCATTCGCGCACCATACAAATGTCCCGGGCCAGCTCGCTGCGGTGCTCCAGGAACCACTGCATGCGACGGCGGAAGTTCGGCAGCCGTTCGAGCGTGGAATCGCGCATCACTACCATGCCGATCATCGGGATCAACCCCACCAGGGAGCGGATCTTCATCGGCATGGAGCCGTTCTGCAGAATCAGTTCGTCGTAATAGAAGCCGTCGTTTTCGTCCCAAAGACCACGGCCGCCAATGCGGTTCATGGCGTCGGCAATGCCGATGAAGTGCTCAAAGAATTTCGAAGCGACATCTTCGTAGACCGGGTTCTGAGCGGCCAGTTCGAGAGCGATACTGAGCATCGAAGAGCAGAAGAACGCCATCCACGCGGTGGCATCCGCCTGAGCGAGTTCATTGGCCCCCGGGATGGGTTTTGAGCGGTCGAACACGCCAATGTTGTCGAGGCCCAGAAAGCCCCCCGTGAAGATGTTGTTGCCGCTGGGATCCTTGCGGTTCACCCACCAGGTGAAGTTGAGCATCAGCTTCTGGAACACACGTTCGAGAAACGCGTAGTCGCGATTGCCATGCTTGCCGTCGATCTGGAACACGCGCCACGCGGCCCAGGCATGGACCGGCGGATTGACGTCGGAGAAATTCCATTCGTAGGCCGGGATCTGCCCGTTGGGGTGCATGTACCATTCGCGCAAAAAGAGCAGCAACTGGTCTTTGGCAAACTGGGGATCGGTTTCCGCGAACGCCACCATGTGGAAGGCGCTATCCCACACGGCGTACCACGGATACTCCCACTTATCCGGCATGGAGATTACATCGCGGTTGAAAAGGTGCTCCCACTCGCCATTGCGAATGAGGCCGCGCCCCGGCGGGGGTTCGGGCTGGGCGGCATCGCCCCTCACCCACTTGCCGAGATCGTAGTGATAAAACTGTTTCGTCCACTGGAGACCGGCGTAAGACTGGCGCACGATGTTGCGCTCCTCAGGGCTGAGGCCCGGCTCCGTGTGGGTGGCGTAAAACTCGTCGGCTTCCCTCACGCGTTCCTTGAACGTTCTATCGAAGCCGGAACCGAACGATTCGCCTAACTCGAGAGCGCGACGCCGCAGCCGCAGCTTCAACGTCACACTGCCGCCGCCCGGCACTTCGAACCGCGAGTGAACGGCCGCCTTGGTACCGCGCAACTCCGGGTTCACCGCCTGTTGCGCACCTTCCACAACGTAACGATGAAACCCGTCCTTGACGAAAGGCGTGCCGTTGGGCGTGTTGAAGAGCCTCGCCGTGTTGGTCTCATTTTCCGTGAAGAGCAACGGCGCTTCGGCCAGTGCCGCACTGTCTTCCACACTGAACACATACTCGCCCAGGGAGGCATGCTGGCAGAGAACGGAGCGTGCGGTTAGCCGCTCCATGGAGGGCGTGCCCCAATCGGCCTCGTAGCTATCGCCCCAGGCCCAAGTGTTGCGGAACCAGACTTGCGGCAGCACCTGGATGGGCGCGGGAGCTTCGCCGCGGTTTGCGACCGTCACGCGAATCAGCAAGTCCTCCGGAGCGGCCTTGGCATATTCGACGAAGACATCGAAGTAGCGGTTCTCATGGAACGCGCCGCTATCCTCCAGTTCGTATTCCAGCTCCTGTTTCCCGCGAGCGCGATTCTCGTCCAGCAAACGTTGATAGGGATATGCGCTCTGCGGGTACTTATAGAGCCCCTTCATGTAGGAGTGCGTGGGTGTCGAATCGAGGTAGTAGTAATACTCCTTCACGTCTTCGGCATGGTTGCCTTCCGAGCCCGTAACGCCATAAAGACGTTCCTTGAGGATAGGATCCCGCTCGTTCCAAAGCGCTATCCCGAAGCAGAGCCGGCAATGGTTATCGGAGATGCCCAGCAAGCCGTCTTCGCCCCAGCGATAGGCGCGGCTGCGTGCCTGATCGTGGGGAAAATAGCGCCACGCATCCCCGTTAATGGAGTAGTCCTCGCGAACCGTGCCCCACTGACGTTCCGAAAGGTAAGGTCCCCAGCGAGTCCAATACTCGGCGCGTTCGGCATTGCTGCGCAGCCGCTTCGATTCCCCATCGTTGCCTGGAAACTGCATGCCTCCATTGTCGCGTGAAGCCGGGCGTCCCGCTTGCGAAACGGGAGAAGAACGGAGCGATGAGCGCTCAGCGGCGGGCGAAGCGGACTTGCTCCGATTGCGATCCGGGGGACTTCATCGGCGGGGCGGACGCTATACTAGCGGGCGGGTGGCTTTTGCCCGCCCGATGGTTCGCCGACGCACTCCGCGATTGGCCCCTGCCGCTTGCGGCGCCCGGCGAGGCTGGGAACGAAAAGGAAGGAACAAATAAATGGATCGTCTGGAAACTCTGAAATTGAAGTATCAATCGGTGATCAACGCCGCCAAGCAGATGGGAGTGCGGCTCACCAATATTCATGTGGAGAACGACAAGCTACTGGTGCGCGGCGCAGCCCCTTCGGCGGAGATCAAGAATCGCGTGTGGGACCAGGTGAAGCTGGTGGATGCCAGCTACGCCGATTTCGTCGGCGACATCTCGGTGGACGAAAGCCTCGCTCCGCCCGAGAAGGAACTGAAGACCTACACTGTCGTGAAGGGCGATTCGCTGTGGAAGATTGCTCAGAATCACTGGGGCAAAGGCGCACTGTATCCGAAGCTGATCGCCGCAAATCCCGACCAACTGAAGGACGAGAATTCGGTGATCCATCCCGGCGACGTGCTGGTGATCCCGGATCTCGATTAGGCTGGCAGCACCCTTGCGAGCCACGCGCGAGTGAGCACGAAGGGGCGGCACGATACCGCCCCTTTTCTATTTTCGCTAGCCCTGCCACGCCCCGCGAATGAGGCTGTAGGGCTCCGCGATAGAGTTCATCTGGAAGATGCGGACGCGGTCCTGATCCTTGTAGGGAACGACGACGATCATGCCGCGCTCGGCCAGTTCTTCCACCGCTCCTTCGGTAAACCAAGCCTCCGCGCAGGACCACGATGCGGGCCCGGCGTCGCCGCGATAGAGGTGCAGCGGGAGCCCTTTCACTTCGGCGACGGTACCTGGCTTGAAATCCCAGCCGTGGTCGCTGAAGGCTTGGCCAAGCAGCATCGCCACCAGGCAACTGGCGGGACCCCAGAGGTAATCGGCGGGCGTGGGTTCGCCGGGGATTTCCTCAAACGGGAAGGCGTCGCAAGGGTCGGTCTTGGCACCGTATGGCAACCGCAGCAGGAAGCGCGGCGCGACGAGGCCAAGCCAGGGCGCTTCCGGCTGGCGGCGCAGCAGGTTGAAGAAACCGCCCGCGATTTCGGTGGGGCCGGTCCAATGTCTCGGCTCCAGCACGCCCTCGAAGGCAGGCACTCCGGCGAGGCCCGGCGTGCTGTTCGCCAGGAACGGCGCGTTGGCCGCTTTGGCCAGCTTCATCAGCCGGTTGAGCGCGCGAAGATCGTCGGCGTCGGCGCCGAAGCGGAAGGTGGCCGCTACCGCCGCCCACTGGCTGTCGTCGGAATGCTGCTTGGGGTCTTCCACCAGCAGCCGGCAGATATTGCTTTCGCTGAGGTCGTCGGAGCTGAACAGGTCTTCCTGCAGTTCCTCCCTGGTGATGTCGAAGAAAGAGACCTTCAGATCAGGACCGGTATCGAGCGTGCGGATGAGCAGGTAGAGGGATCGCCAGGAAGCCTCCACGGCGCGCACCCCGGGATGATGCAGCACCTCGCGCATCCGGGCGCTGATGGCCTCGTCCATGTTGGCAAGAAGGGCCGTCTGCTCCTGTGTGGTGGCACTCACCAGATAGGGCTGCACGGCGCGACGGGCGATCTCCAGCACGGGGTCCGATGACGGTTTCGATTGCGGCGCGGAAGGGGTGGGCGATTCCTGTTCCACCATCGCATCCAGCAGGCTCCCGCCGCCCACCAGCGAGCGCGCGGTTACGGGCGCTGCCGGACCCGACGGGGCAGCGGGCTTCGCGGCGGGCGATACTTCCTGCCCCAGTTCCTCGGCTGCCGCGCGCCAGCGGTCAGGGTCTTCGAGGCGCGCCCGCAGGCGGCGCATCTCAAGGAAAAGCGGGTTTCGTTCGAAGATCGCCTCCGGCCGGAAATCGTCGATATCGGCAATCTTCAGCGGAAAAGGCGCTTCGTCGCCGATGGAAAGCATGACGTGCGGGGCCACCTTGCGCAGGACGTCATCGAAGTTGTCGCGATCCACCTCGATGGCCCGGCGGCTGGCCAGCGGTGCCCGGGCGGAGGGCACGGCGCCAGAGAAATCGCCCACCACCAAGAGCCGGAAAACAGGTCCGCTGTCGATCTCCCGAGCCGGGCCGCTCTCCGGCCCTACTTCAAATCGCATCTCTTGCCGGTCAAACGGATTTCGTGTGCTCATCGCGAAGCCTTTCCCTGCGGACAAATTCTCATCTCTTCCTCACCCAACCGTGCTTCCGGTGCACATCCCCACGTTGTCTGCAGAGGGGCAGCGTGGCGTGGTGTCGCGGCCTGCGCCGTACAAATCGTCCCTATCGAGACGGACGAGCAGGACATAGGTGTTGCCTGAATGAGATTTTGCCAGTCGAAGGCATAGTATAACGCTGGCGCCCTCGCGTCTACAGCCAACGCTATGTAAGCCGATTCGGAAGCGCTCCGCAGTGGATGAGATCCGGAGTGGATTTCGGGGACGGTGGGATTTCGGGACGCGGTGGGATTTCGGGGACAGCCTGGTGGAGTGGACCCCCACCTTGAGACACGAATAATCGGGCCCCGGCCCCGGCCGTGGGCAAGGATGTCATGGTGAAAGGCATCAATGAGAAAGTGGCCTCGCTCCTGGGAGCCACGGCTGACCATTCTGATCGCCGATGCCGTCGTGAATCCGATCTCGAAAAGTGTGCATCTTTCGGTCTCCCGCGGGCGAGGGCCGGAAGCGCAGCCGATGATTCTGAAGGTCTCAGGCAACGGGAACAGCATCACCGAGTTGGATCTCTCCAACGCGAAGCATGCTCGCAGATCCGGGGACATTCATGATAGGTATCTGTCAAGGGGAGACAGAGGTCCCCCGAGTCCTCCCGGCGCAAGCTTGTCGAACGCACTTCCGCAGCCAGCGATGTGCCGGGTCGGCGTCAAGCCGGGGATGCCAGAGTAGTGAGATTGTGAACTCCGGCGTCGGGATGGGCAGGGGAAAGGTATACATGCCGGCGCGCAGCTTCGCCGTATGGCGCTCCGGAACACTGGCAATGAGATCGGCGCCGCGGGCGAGCCCAACCGCGGCCGAAAAGCCGCCAACGATGGTAACGATCTGGCGCTCGAGCCCACGAGCTTGCAGTGCTTCGTCGATGGGCCACTCCTCCTCAGCAGGTCCCCCAAGAACGCCACGGCGCGAGACGCAAATGTGCCGGCCACCCACATAGGCGTCCAATGTGACGGGAGATCCGCTCAGAGGGTGCGTCTCCCGCACGACTCCGACGAAGCGGTCATGGAACAGAGCCAGGGTTCGGATCTCCGGGGCAACCGTCGAGCCCAGAACGCCGGTCTCAAGATCGACGCTTCCGTCGCGAAGGGGTGCACTATCTTTATCCGGCTTCTGGATGAACCGCAGCCGCACACCGGGCGCCTGCTTGCCTGCTAGAGCGAGAAGCTGCGGTCCGAAGGTTTCGACGAAGCCTTCGCTGGTCCGCAACGTGAAAGTTCGCACGAGTTTGCCAAGATCAGGTTCCTTGACTGGAAGGAGAATGGCTTCGCAATCCCTGACGAGTTGACCGACTCGCTCGCGAATTTCGAGGGCGCGCGGCGTGGGAACAAGCCCGCGGCCGGCGCGCACCAACAGCGGATCGCCCGTGGTCTCGCGCAGCCGCGCCAGTGCGCGGCTCATCGCCGACGAACTCAGGCGGAGCCGCCGGGATGCGCGGGCCACGCTGCCCTCCGTGAGCAGGACGTCCAGCGTGATCAGCAGATTGAAGTCCGGCGTCGTCATGGACCGACCGTAGCACCGCCTCTGGTATGGCGTCAAACGCAAGAATAAAGTGCGACCAGTGCGTCTTCCGCCATATCAGTTTCACCCTCACGCTTGATTCATGGATGAGCACTGCTCCAATCCCGAATGGAACGCTGCACGCGGGAAGAAATGGCGCAGCCAGGTGGCCCGCATGGAAGCGATGTTGTCGCCTGTGGACGAGCCGCTAATTCGAGCCCTGCGCCTGGATGCCCCATGCAGGATCGCCGAGGTTGGATGCGGAGGCGGAGGAACGAGCCTGGAGCTTCTGCGCCGGGCGCCGGCAGGGAGCGTGGTTCACGGTTTCGACATCTCTCCTGCCTTGATTGAAGTGGCGCGGGGGCGCGGTACGGCCCCGCACGTCCTGGCCTTCGACATCGCCGACATGGGGACGGCGGTCCCGCCGGCAGGTGCGTATGACCGGCTCGTGTCCAGATTCGGCGTGATGCTCTTTACCGACCCGCCCGAAGCGTTTCGGAACCTGCTGCGCTGGCTTGCCTCGGCCGGTCGGTTCGCCTTCGCCGTTTGGGGACACCCAATGGAGAACCCATGGATGACGATTGTGCGTGAAACGGTGGCTGGGATCGTTGATCTGGCCTCAATGGATCCCGACGCGCCGGGTGCGTTCCGTTATGGAGACGTTTCGAGGCTTCTCCGCCTGCTCGATGAGGCCGGCTATCGAGACCTCGAGGCAAGCGACTGGCGTGGGATGCTCCCGATCGGCGGCGAGTTGCCGGTGGAGGAGGCAGCAGAGTTCGCTCTAGCCGCTTTCTCGAATTTCGCAGAGTTGCTTTTCGAAGCAGGGGATCGTGCGCTTCGTGACTCAAGAGAAGCACTCGCGCAACGCCTTTCGCCTTACCAGCGGGACGGCGCTGTTCGGATGGAAGCCCGCGTCCATATCGTTACCGGCGCCACTTCATCACGAGAGGCGGTGCGCCTTGCTGACGGAGATTGAAGAACGAATCAAGGCGGGAGAAGAACGGGCGGAACTAGCCGTCGTGAATCCTTGGGTGCTGGCGTGTCTCTCGCTGTCGGCGCTACTGCCTTCACTCAACACCAGCATTGCGAACGTCGGTCTACCGGCGCTGGCGAGTTTCTTCGAGGCTTCATTCCAGCAAGTGCAGTGGGTTGTACTTGGGTATCTGCTGGCGATTACCACCGTGATTGTCGGGGCCGGACGCCTCAGCGATATATTGGGGCGGCGGCGAGTCCTCCTGGCGGGGATCGGTGTTTTCACTGGAGCGTCACTTCTGTGCGGCGCCTCGCCGAACCTTGGCGTCCTGATTGCCGCCCGCGCCGCGCAGGGAATGGGCGCCGCCGTCATGATGGCTGTCTCGGTGGCGCTGATCGGTGAGTCAGTTCCCAAAGCCAGGGTGGGCAGCGCCATGGGTTTGCTGGGTCCGCATTCCAGTCTCCTACTTCCTCGCTTTCCCCTGGCATCGCAACTCCCCTGTCTTGACACATTCGAATTCCTGGATGGCTTCCCACGATGTGTTCAAATCGCACGAGGTGTTCTGCCAATTCCCCAACACGCTGTAGCGGCCGAGGCCCGTTGTTTCCACCATGCGTCCGTTCTGCTTCGTCCAGGATCTTCGTGGGCGCCAGTGCCTCGGGAAGTCTCTGCATGCATTCGTGGGTTCGGCGGATGGAGAGTCGTTGCTCGCCCTGGCGCCGAGCTGCTCGCCGGTGGGCGATGAACTGGGGTTTCCGCCGGGAGGATTGTACACCGGCGGGCTCCCCGCGTTCGGCCAGGTGGATTGTACCGGGGGCGTCGGCACCGCCGGCCTGGCCTGCCCTGACCGGCGATTCCGGATATCGTTCATTTGTTGGGATGCACCCGCCATCACCCCAAGCAGATTCATCATCGCGTTCTCGCGTTGCTGCCGCTCCCGCTCAGCGCGGGCCGCTTCCTCGGCACGTTCCTGCGCAAATGGATCTTCTTGCGGCCTCGCCGGCTCCTGCACCGTTTCACCGGACGGAGCGGTCTCTCCACGGAAGAAATCGTCCACGATCTCACTCCCATTCCCGGGCACGCGACCATCGGCATTTTCCACCGGCTGTGGCGGCTGCACTTCCCGGGTTTCCCCGCCAAGACTCTCGAATCCGCCCGGCTCGTCGATGAGGGCCGCTGCCGGATTCTGAGCCGCGACCGCGCCATCGTACACATCCACGCGAATGACTGTTCCGGCAGGAGCACGGGAACCTGGGGCGCGATCCTGACGGGCGATTCTGCCGGCCTGCTCGCTGGTGGGCGGCGCGCCCGCGGAGGCGCCTCGCTGCACCTGCAGGCCATCCTGTGCGGCTAGCGATTGCGCCTGAGCCAGCGCAAATCCTTGGAGATTCGACACAACGGCATCCACCGTCACGTTGAAGTACGCCGAAGAGTCGCCGCGCCGCGCAATAATTACCGTCTTGCCGGGCTTGAAGGCCACTGCGTCGCCGGTCCGCCGGTCAATCACCACAACGTCCTCCACGGAAGAGTTCCATTCCACAGGGCCGTTGTAGGGTTGCTCGAAGCCATCCGCCGCAGTGAATCGGTCGTGCTGGCCAGGTGTCATGCGGTTCAGCCCCAGGATCTGCAGCCCGTTCTCCGGCGTGGATAGCGGAGCGGGCGCTGCCGGAGTTGCCGGCTTCACCACGGCAGCCGGAGGATTCGCCGGTGGCGAAGCGCCGGCGTCGAAGGTCTCGCCTAGAAGTGTCAGCGGCTTTGCCTGGCCGCAGTTGGCCGCAACCACGCGCAGCCGGTCCTCCTCCACCATCAGCAACTTCAGAGGAGGTCTACCTCCCTTTCCGCCTGTCCACCACGCTCATAAGGTCTCCTGCCTTGGGGCAGGGCGTCACATCGCTCCGTGTCACCGATAGCGGCAGATCATATCCACTCACCCGCGCCTGCTCCGTCGCGGGACCGTCCTTCAGTCGTGCGTGGCTGTTCTTGAATGGCGTGGTGTGGAAATTCAGATTGCCTACGCGCCGGCGCAGCACGTTCGAATTCCATCGCCCGCGAGGAGTTCACTTTCCGGTAATACTCGTAAGCGCCGGCAAGGTCCTTCCCCAGAGTATCGGCGACGCCCTTCAGTTCATCCACTTTGGCCGCACTTCCAGGAATCGCGTCCACTGCCGCCGCAAAGGCTTTCACTTCCTGCAGAGCCCTGTCCTTCAGTTCGGGGAAGCGGCTCAGGACGAGTTGGTATTCAGGGATCCACAGGTCGTAGCCGGAGGCAGAGCTTTCATGCAGTTCCGCTGCCCGCAAGGCATTGCCAAGTTCCGCAAGCACGGTGCCAAACTCTCTACGCACGTTGTCCAGGCTGGCCCCCAACCGGCTTGCGCCTTCCGCCGTATTACAGGCAGCCGCCAGGGCCTGCGCGGACTCCATTTCCTTTACCGTTGCTCTTGCGCGCTCCGCTGCCCGGCCAGCGTTGGCGCGGGCGTCCCGCTCCCCCGCCGCGGCGGCTTGCGCCAACCCTTCCAGATCCCGCCGGCGATTGCTGATTCCGGCGATCTCCTCTTCGATCAGCCGGGAATAGTAACGAACGCTCTCTAATCCTTGCTTCGCTGCGTACACTTCTGAGCAAGCTGGCTCTGTCTCGTTCTATGCTTTTCCATCAGCGATTCCACTCGCGCCCGGAAGCTGCGGAGTTGCTCCTCCAGGTTCTGCTCTTCTTCCGATTCTGGCGACGCTGCCGCCCGTGAAGCCGTGGGCGTGGCCGGTTGAATGGGGGCTTGCGTTCTTGCGCCGGTCGCGCGTAGCGCCCGGAAGTCGCCCGTCGCGGCTGACGCTGCCGATTGCAGGCGATCCATGCGGTCCTCGATTCGCCGGTACCGGTCCGACCCGGGCTCCATCTGCAACTGCTCCTGGAGCAGTTGGTTCAACTGACGCCGGCATTCCAGAGCGAATGCCACCCGCGCTCCCGCAGCCGCACCGGCCAGCAGAAGCTCGAGCGCCTCCGACGGTTCCTTCGGCGCCTCCGCTTCCAGGTAGGTGTTGACCGCGCTGGTAAGTGAGGAATCTCCGAATGACTGCCCATCTACTCGCCCTGGAGAAAGCAGGAAGCACGCAACACAAAGTGCCGCAACGAAAGGTTTCGGTCTTCTCATGGGAATCCTCACTCCACGCGCAACGCGACGGATTTTGTGTCTCGATGGGACGGGTCTTCGAGGGATACTTCCACTACGAAAGCCCCTGGTTGGTTGGCAGCTTTTAGACGATACGTGTGTTCAAGCAGCGTTCCTGAATCGGGCGCGATGGAAACAGGTTTCTCCGCCAACAGAACCCTGGCGCCTGCCAGGATGCGCAATTGCAGCACGCCGGGGACGCCGGGTTTCCCTCCGCCGGAGCCGGGACTGAAGACCACCCGAACCGCAAATGGCTGACCGGCACCCACAGGTTGCGGTTCGATCGCGACGGACTCAATGCCCGGTGGGGCGGCGGCCGGCGTCTCCGGTGGCAGGGTATTCCGCTGGCGCAACGTTTGCCGAATGTCGGCCAGAATGCCCGGAGGCACCGTAAGCGGCGCCACAATTCCCTTCGCGCCGCGGATGAACGTGAACCGCAATGGACCCTCTTCGGCAAACCGGTCCAGACACTGTAACAAGCTCCCTACACTCGGAAACATGCACGGCGCGGGATTGCGCGCCGGATCGGCGGTGAATAGTGCGTCTCCACGGCGTGCCCCGGCTTTGAACAGGGCTCCCTCCGGGTAGATCGCCGCAACCAGAAGGCCGTCGTTCTCCCGGAATTCACCGTGGAAATGCGCCACCTCGGCGGGAAGACTCGCCAAAAGCGCACCAGCGAAGAAGTAGCTCTCGGCATAGGCCCGCTTCAGATCCGCAAACTCTCGGGGATCCATCCGCGGGATGCGGAAGTTCCGGGTCTGCTTCTGTCCCGGCTTTCCGTAGCGAATAAACTCCAGCGTCACCTCGGTTCCTTCCGGCAAACCCGTGACTAACCGGACGAAATGGGCTGCCTGGAACGGGCCAAGGTCGCTCAGCCGTTTGGCCCCGTCCTGGCGAACCACATCGGTAATCAAATCGAGGTGCTGCAATCCCTGTCTGCGAAAGGCTGAGTCCTTGCCCGGCTGGGCCAGCAACACGTACCGGCGCTCCTTCGCGTTACCAGATTGGGGATTCTGCGGGACGAACGGAGACAGCAGCGGCGATCCAAAGATCTCGTAGTGTCGTGGCGGCTCCACGGCGTCGCCCTGGGCGAGGCTGATGGAGGCGGTGACACCCGCAACCACCAACAGCCGAAGAGCACGGGCCGAAGCGTTCCACATCGTGTACTCCACAATGCACGCCAAACCAGAGTACCGGACCTGATACTAGTCAATGTCAATTGTGCCTCAATTTTCGTGTCAGGGCTAGCGGACAGATGAGACGGCTGGTTCTGCGAGAGCGTTGATCGCGTCAAAATTCGGGACGGCTTTTGCATTTGAATTTCCGCATTTGGGGTCACTACTCTACATCCCGGATACACAACGCCGCTAACCCCGGCCACGGAATTTCATCATGCGCTCTCCGCAAAGCATGGTCAAAAGCTTCAACTACCTCAACATCTAATGTTGTCATGATCCAAGTGATAAATTCGACAACTAATTTATTTCGATTAGCCAGCGCCACAATGTCAATAAAAGGATTGAATTCCGAATGAACTTCGTAGAGTTGAGGTGTGTAGTCATAGCCAACCATACTTTTCATTATTGCAAGATCCCATTCGGTCCAGCTAGTGCTGCCAAGTTTTACATTTTCTTTAGTGAGACGCACTTTTCTTCCAACTACAAGCTTTTCGTAACTGATCCAAACAGCTTCTAACTTTCCACAGGAGACAGTGGAATGGCCCCGGCGGAACAAAGACGATTGTTGAGATAGGAAGGAAGCGACATGCGATACCGGGTTCGCATGTACGTCAAATTCTACTATGTTACACACCCAGAATTCCATTTTAGCTGCATACGCGAGATCAGATTGACTGAGCAACTTGTGTGAGAACCTAGTCATCAAAGATTCAGAACTCCCTTTTGCGCTAAATACTAGACGCGCATCTTGGGACTGAACGATTTCGTACTCTTCCGCAAATGATATTCGCGCGATCGCTTGAAGCTGAATCTCACCTTCAGCGGGCAGGTTGATTTCCCTGGCATATACGAAAAAGAAGTCTGTGCACAAAGCTTTTATTGCAGTCGACCAAGTAGATGCTCTACCGTAGAACTGATAGGGTAGACTCTGTTTCATGGCAGGACCAGATTCGGCATTGGAGTCGAAGGTCACTTCTTGATGATCGAACGAGGTTCAGCTTTGAGTGAGCGCTGACACAAATGGTGAAGTAGTGCGCCGGACATCGCCAACGCGATGCCGATGGTGAAAGTAAATCCAGGTACGAACCACAGATCCCGCCAAATCGCCTGACTGACGATGCGATTTTTATGATCTCCTTTATAGTATCCAATTCCAAGTAGTTCATGGTTCGTTTCTTGCGAACATTCGGTCAATGAATACATCATCTCCATCACTTGACCTTGGTGAGAATGATCTATGAATATCCCGACGGTCCGGGGAGTGGCTCGACCAGCCGTACGGAGGGACTGCTATCTGCTCGAAGGCGGTGGCCACTGACTCTTGAGAGGTAGAGCCTAAGAATGTCACTGCAGCCTTCATCTTGCAATCAATAAACTTACCCTGACTTGAGCCTGCCCCAACATAAAAACCCTCTACATTCTTCCGATCAATTGTGTATTGCCTAAACTTCTCCGGTAGTTGTATAGTTACAAAGTATGTACTCGGTTTGGACCACTTTTCTATTTCCCTCGTGAAAAAGAGAACTCCTGTTTCATAGTCGACTTGGGCATGTTTTGCATAGTTCAAGAAAAGCCATGTACCAAATATGACAATTAGTAATCCAAAGACACTCAGCAATCGATAACAAAACGGATGAAATGGCATAACCCATCCGAAGTGGCTTCTGGGGACCGATCACATCAACTTTCCATCTCCATTCTAGCACTAGAACGCACGGCTTTGGACGCTTCATTCGGCTTTGGCGCTGGCCTCTTCCAGAAATCCACCCCGAATTCGAATTCGGTATCAGATGAGATGAGACGGCTGGTTCTGCGATAGCGTAGATCGCGTCAAAAAGACCTTCACTAAGGAGAACCAGCCATGAAGAATGCTAACAAAGCGGAGACGTCGAGGGAAGCCAACGCGCTGAGCGTTGTGGCGAAGGAAGAGAAGAGGGGGATCGGGGGATCGGGTGGGGGATCGGAGGACAGACACATTAACCCCCGATCTTTTGGTGAGAGGAATGGCGGTGGGTGGCCACTATATCCTTGATGGCCTGCTCGCTTCGCTCGCCCCGTGGGCCTACTCTGCCTCATCGAATCCATCGGCGGAACCAACACGAATCTTTAACCCCAAGGAAGCCGCCATCAGTCGGCTCAGTGCCCATTTCGGGTGTACCTCTTCCGGCCCTCGCGCCACTATTCTCTCGATGGCACAACCCCGACGCGGGGTCGCCCTGGGGTGCCCTCGCCATGTCACGCAAAGAGAAGCAGCTTCCCTCGCGTCGTCCTCTAGAACGACGAGGGCCGCTCGGGCTACCTGGATCTCCTTGCCCGGTATCGCTGCGAGGCGCAACGGCGAATCCTCGGCTACTGCTTGAGGTCCGGGCTGTTTGGCTGTTGGCCCCAACCATTTCATCGCCGTTCCGGAGCGGCAGGATTCGAAGGCACTGCGATGGCCCACACCCAGCCGTCACCGGTGCCCGGGAACGATTTCATTCCTCCTAAATCGCACGTACGACAGCACTTAGGCTCCCCGTGCCGCTTCCGGTCGAAACCGATGGTTCGTTTTGGCGAAGGCAAAACGTACAATCTGACGTGCGGGAAAACTCCGTCTTCCGGCTGGGCCTAACGTCCGGCTCGACGCGGCGCTTGCCGCCAGCGTTCTGTGACAACCGAAAAGATCCACCCCGGCAAGAAATTTGCCCCCCGCGAAGCGTCGGGATTGTCCGGAAAAATCCGGACAATCCGGACGAAACCGGAACGCTAGCTTCAGCCGTAAACTTCTGTAAAAAAGCACTTTAGCGAATGCGTCGCCAACCTAACCGGCTCTCCTTTTTTTTAGCGGCGTCCCGCCCGAGGCGATCCTGGAACGGCGGCTTTTGCGCCAACCCAATCCATCCATGAAGCGATCGACTGATGGCGAATTCTTTGGCCGAAGAAGGCTTACCCCCATGGCGACACGGGCCGGGCTGCAAGCTTTGGCTCAATGGCAGTGACCCGTTGCGGCGACGGGGTGCTTCCCTACGGTGGAAAGGCACTGGTAGCATAGGGCTCATGGCTCGCCGAGTTCGCGTTCCAACTGGCGCAGGGGCTCCGATTGATCGCCCGGCGCCGGCGCAACGGCGAGGACCCTGCGCAACGGGAAACCGGAAGAGGACCGGCTGAATGTGGAAAGGTAGCGCACGCGACTGGATCGTGCGGGGAATCGCGACGGCTTCGTTGCGGAAAGCCGTAGCGATTCGCGATGTCTAGTAGACGCTTCGGCCGCATTGCATCGATTGCCGGAATGGCGGCGATTCTGCTGGCGGTTGGGATTCGATTTCCGCTGGGATGGGATGGACACGCGGATGCGGCGGAGACTCTGCTGCGACGGCAGGGATTCGCGGGCAGCGCCGCTTGCGCGAAGTGCCATCCCGCCATTCACGCTTCCTACAGCGAGACATCCATGCGAGCTGCCTTATTGGAGCCGGGCAGGCCCCGCGCGCTCCGCGGCAAGCTGCCCATTTCAAACACCGTAGGGCGCGCGCGATATGCCATTCGGGAGGCGGCGCCGGGCCGATTCCGCTACGGCGTGCAGTTTGGAGAAGAGCGCCTGAATCTGCCTGTGCGGTGGGTTTTCGGGCTGGGCGCGGCCGGACAGACATACGTGCTGGAGGACGGCGCGAAGCTGCTCGAAAGCCGCGTGAGCTTTTACGATTCCACCCGGGAGTTGGACCTTACCATTGGAGCGGCAAATGAGGAACCCGGGAATCTGCGCGAGGCGGCGGGCCGATTGATGTCGGAGGCGGACATCCGGGAATGCTTTGGCTGCCACGCCCTTGGCGTACCTCCAACCGGAGAGCCAACCCTGGATGGAATCGAGCCGGGAGTGGGCTGCGAAAACTGTCATGGTCCGGCGGCAGCGCACGTTGCGGCAAGGTCGGGCGGGGATTTGAAAGCGGGCCGGATGACGTCGCTACGGGGGCGGGAAGCGGAAGAGATCAGCCAACTCTGCGGCCAGTGCCACCGTACCTGGGAGGACGTGATGAGCCTGCGCATCCGGGGCGTTAACAACGTCCGGTTTCAGCCGTACCGGCTGACGCTGAGCCCTTGTTACGATTCAGCCGACATGCGGATTTCCTGCGTGGCCTGCCACAACCCTCATGCCAACGTGGTGCGCGGCGCGGCGGCATACGATGCGAAGTGCATGGGCTGCCACAGCACCGCGGCGGCGGAACCGCGCCCCAAGGCCGTTCGATGCGGTGCGGGCGAGCAAACGAATTGCGCCACGTGCCACATGCCAAAACGCGCGCTGCCGGGGGCGCATCACGAGTTCAGCGATCACTACATCCGGGTACACCGGGCGGGCGAGGCCTATCCGGATTTGTAGCGGCGAATCGTTCTGAATATCACGCCCCTACGCGATGGGAAGGGTGGCAAACGCCAATTTCCCGGAAGCCAAGATCCTCTACATCCATTGAGGCGGTTTACTTGCGAATGAGCGTATCGACTCCGAAGCGGCCGGAACCGGCGAGGAGGAACAGGAGGGCGATGAAGCCGTAGAGCAGGGCGAGTTCCTGACGCCCGAAGGGATCGTTGAGATGGACACCGAAAAAGGCGACGCCCATCGTAAAAAGGATCAGCGTAGCGGCAGGCCTGGTGAAGAGCCCGAGGGCCAAGAGGATGCCGCAGCCCAATTCGGCAAAGGTGGCTCCCCAGGCCATGAAGGCAGGCATCCCCATCCCTACTACACCTTTGACAAAGCCATCCGGAGGAGGCAGTTTCTTGATGCCATGGCCAAAGGCCAGCCCCAGCCCGGCGAAGACGCGCAACACCAACAATCCGAAATCCGAAGCGGCGGAAGCGCCACCGTTGCCACCAAAAATCAACTTGCGCAAGAGTAGCCCCCAGAATGGAATTCACTTTATTCTCGCATGGCACTCCGGCGGGGCATTCGGACGGGCGCGTTCATCGGCTATGCTGAAGCGCATGAAGGTTGCGCGTTTGTTTCTGTTGATGGGGCTAGCTTGCGTGGCTGTCACCGGCGTTTTGGCGGCTGACGCGAAGAGCGAGGTTCTCGCGGTGATGCGCATGCAGCAGGAGGCCTGGAATCGCGGGGATCTGGACGGGTTTATGGAGGGCTATGAGAAGTCCGCCGCAATCACATTTGTGGGCAAGACGGTGGCGCGTGGATACGACGGGTTGGTGGAGCGGTACCGGCGGACCTATGGCGACCGGGAAAAGATGGGGACGCTCAGCTTCTCCGAGTTGGAGTTTCGCCCGCTTGGCGAGGAGAGCGCCTTCCTAATAGGGCGCTTCGAACTGAAACGCAGCGAAGCGGGCGGGGGCGATGCCAGCGGTCGCTTTACGGTGGTGTTCCAAAAGTCGGAGAAGGGCTGGCGGATCGTCCACGACCACACCAGCGCGGACTAGCGTTTGGGGGTGGGTCAGCTTTGGGCTTCGATGAGGGCGGCCAGGGAGCGGTAGAGCGCGCCGTCGTTGGCATACGCGGCGTAGTGGAGAGCAACCACGACAGCGGCAATGATGAAGACGAAGGCAAGGGTCTGGAGCCAAACGAGCGATGCCGTTTGTGCGGCCAGCCCGAGCCGGATGCCGTGCTGGGGGCCGGCGGATGGATTGGGCGATATCGATGGAGGGCGGGTTGCTTTGGTAAGTCCCCTCGACGGTGACTTCCGCGCCGGATTCGAGGATCTGCTCCTGGAAGTCCCAGGAGCGGGATTGCATACGCCCGATGAGCGCTTCTTCGGCGTCTCTTCCACGAAGCTGGGCGGGGGGACCGCCAACCCAGGTTGCCGCCGAAGCCTCCCCTTGCGGAACGAACAGCCGCTCAATCACGGTGCGGGTGACGAGGTGTTGTGGGGCTTCAAAGGCGTCGCCGGAGAGCCCCTTGCCCAGCGCCGCCATCGCCGCGCCGAGATCTTCCAATCGCCATTGGGTGTTTGCGAGGACACGGGCGGCGGAAGCATAGTGGGCTTCGCCCGGATAGTGCTGGATGGGGAGGTTGACCAGGGGAGGAACGCCTCGCAGGGCGATGCTAGCGGTGGCCGTCATCAGGGTGCAGGGCACCATTTCGAGGCCGCGTACGGTGGGGTCGTTGCGCTCGTCGAGGGTTTCGCGGCCCCGCTCAAGGGATTGCCACATCTTGTACTTGCAGAGCACGGCATCCTTCTGGCTGAACGGCGCCCGGATGGGCTGGCGCATTGGCCGCACCACGCCGCCCACGCGGACCAGTTGGCCGTCCCGCCATGTGGAGGGATCGCTTTCCGGAGACAGCCGCTTCCTGAGGGCATCGACAAACCCGTGCAGACTGCCCGCGAACATCGTCACCGCGAAGCCCAGGATAGCCGCGCCGAGCAGGGGCATCGGCAACTCCCGTTCGACCAGCAGCGAGTGTTCCACATAGAGGGCCGCGCAAAGCGTCACCAGAAGAAACAGACACCCCTTCCACATTCATGCTCCTACTTGCTCGAGAGCGAGCGAACTAGAGATCTTAGCAGGATGACGGTTAGGGATGGGTAGCCAATGCGGCGGCGGGGAGCGGCTCGCCGTCAGGGCTCGAAGGGCCGAGGAGGATGTCTAGAACGTCGGCTGCCGTATAGTCAAAGCCGTCTTCGGGCAGAAAGCGGGCAAGGGCGGCGACATCGTTCCCAGCGGTGACAAGGCCCTGCTCCACGCGGTGGCCGTTGCGCGATTGGGCGAGGCCGACGTTGGCCATCAGGGCGTTGCAAAGGCATTTGCGTCCGGGCGATTCGGCGGGGTCTCCGCCTTTGGCGGCGAAGGTGGTAAGGGGCTCGCCGGCGCAGCGGAAATCGACCTTGCCTTCGGCGGTCTTGTAGGCCTCCTGGAGATAGCCAAGGTCGCAGATGCGGGGCCGCGCTTCATAGACAGCTCCGTCGGAGAGCGAGCCGTCGATGGGCACCACTTTGAATGGAAAACTGGTGGGAGAGGCGAGAGGGTCAGTGAAGATCTTGGCCTTCCCTTCCCGGGCATCGGCGAGGACGCTCAGGCGATATTGCTCAGCGAGCCCGGTTTCGACGCAGAAGGCAAAGGGAGTGCCTACCTGCACGCCCGCGGCACCGGCGGCAAGGGCTTCGCGGATCTTCTCCGGACTGCCGTAGCCGCCTGCCAGCCAGAACGGAACATTGAGTTCGCGCAGCTTGGGGAGGTCGACGATATCGCGCTCTCCGTAGACGGGTTCGCCGTTCTCATCGAGTTCGAGTTTGCCGCGCGGGGGGGCGTTGTGGCCGCCGGCCACCGGGCCTTCCACGATAAAGCCATCCACCTTGCCACTGGCGCGCTTGAGCATGGTGGCGGCCAGGGTATTCGAAGCGATGATGGCCAGGAAGCGTGGGCGGGTAAGTGGGGGCGGCTCGCCTTCGATGAAATCGAGGGGGGCGAAGGAGCTGACGAAGTTATCGTTTGCATCGGCGCCTTTCACCACCAGCGGATAAGTGGCTGGTTCGTGGCGGGAGAGGGCGTCGAGCGCGCCGGGGATCTTGAGGGGGATGCCGGCGCCCATCAGGACATAATCCACACCGGCCAACATCGCCCCATACATCGACGGCAGATGGGGGCGCTGGATCTTTTCAAGATAGTTGATGCCGACGGGGTTGGAATGGCCCTCTTTGGCAAGGAAGACTTCCACGAAGTTGGCGACGATGCAGAGTTCCTGGACCGCTCGCGGCCCCTCCATGGTGTGGCCCATCGCCCGGGAGTAAGGAGCATTGGGGGCCTTGCCACCTGGGATAAAGAAGGCGTCGCGGATGCGGGCAGCCATCGCGGGAAAGGGGAAATGATCGAGAGCGCGGCGCAGGTGGCCGCCGGGGTCGCCGTCTTCAAGCCGTCGCAAAAGTACCTGGTCGAGGGCGGTGCCGGAGACGACGCCTAACTGCCCGCATTCGGCGACGGCGCGCGCAAGGCGCCAATTGGAAACCGCGACACCCATGCCGCCTTGGATCACTACCGGGTATTGCATCATAAACCTTCATTGTTTCAGGAAGCGAAGCGCACCGGAAAGTCCGAAATGTCCTATTTTCGTAAAAGCTGTGAGGGGCTGTGAATTCCGGCATGGGGCGACGGTGGTGGAAACGGCTGGAGATGCGGGGTAGTCTTTCGATTGATGCCCTGCTTAATCGTTCTTCTCGTTCTGGCGTTTCCGCGACTGGTGCTGCTGGGACTCTATTTTTTCTCAAGCTATCTGAGCACGGCCTATCAGGGGATTCTGGTGCCGTTGCTGGGTTTCTGC
The DNA here is from genome assembly GCA_034522975.1 of Bryobacterales bacterium. Taxonomy (GTDB): domain Bacteria; phylum Acidobacteriota; class Terriglobia; order Bryobacterales; family Bryobacteraceae; genus JACTMJ01. The sequence goes on along the minus strand of JAXHKT010000056.1, from coordinate 234,570 downwards.
TTCCTTCCGATCACGACGATTGCCTACGCCTGGCTGGTGAACTCGTCTTTGCCGCTGGAGGGCTTGAACCTGTTAATCCTAATCCTGGCGGTGATTCTGGACGTGGGTAGCTGGGGAGGCGGAGCCTTCCGGCGACGCAAGTAGCCGCGTCTGCCGGTTCACTTCGGCTGACACTATCCTTCTCGCATGATGGCGCGCGAGATAGCTGCGGCGTCCCAATCGCCCTGGAGCTGGAAGCGGATGTGCGCGGTGCGCGGCCCATCGCCGGGATAGGTTTGGCGGATGCGCTCCAAGGGAAGAGCCCCGCCAGCGCCATCCACCGCCCCGCCCAGAGTGATTCGGTTGGGGGCCAGCGAAATCGCGACAGAAGGCAAGTCGGTGTGCAGCAGAAGGCGGGGGATGAAGTTGCCGAAGGGGTGGTTATAGTCTTCTTCCTGGCAGAGCGCTTCAAACGAAAGTAGCCCGTTAGCGAGATAGAGACTGCCGACGCCCTTTCCGATGGCGGCGGCAAAAAGGGCGGGGACCGTGGTGAAGCCCAGGGCGGCGATAGCGATGGGGCGGCGCGCCCATTGGGGCCTTGAGCGCAAACCCTGGATGGCGGCGAGGATATCCGTCACCCTTTGGCCGAGAAGCGGCTTCCCGAGGATGAGCGAAGCCCAGGCGTAGTGCTCTTCGCTGTTGTGAGAATCGGCGTGGCCGCGAACGCCGCGGCCGAATTCGGGCCGAAGGTCGCCTTGGTTGCGCAGGTCCGGGGCGCACACAACATGGCCCTGGACGGCGAGTTGCTCGTAGAGATCGCCTTCTCTCCATTGTGCCCGGCCGGAGGGATGGAGCAGCAGCAGAATGGGCTTATCGGGATCTTCTACCGGCGGGCGGAAAACCCATGCGGGCACCCCGACTTCCGCGGCGCTGGGGAACTCCACGGCCTCGATGTGCACGGTGCGGTAACGGGCGGTGGCGAGTGGCCGGAGAGGAGGAGCGGGCGGCGGGGGGTCAGCGCCAATCAGCTCGGCGAGATCGGCTGGGGTTCTTTGGATGACGCGCTGACGGTTGAGGGAGAACGGCGTTGCGCCGCCGAAATCCACCACCATGCTGCCATGGGGAGAAACGAACAATTGCTCGTCGGGTTCCGGCGCAGTTTCAGGCTCCTCGTCGATGGCTCGAGGCTTCGCTTGCAACCAGCGCTCCAGCCAACGGTAAATCTGCACCCGCATGTCGTGGCTGAGGCCGTGGGGAAGCGGTGTCGAAAACCACTGGATCCGCTCCGGGTGGCCCAGAGTGCGGTAAACGCGTTCGAGTGTGGCGAACTCTTCAAGGCCATTCGAGATGTAGCGCGGCGAGTAAGTACCGAAGAAGTCGCGCTCACTCACGGCCACAAGCAGGGGCTTGGGGGCGAGCGGATAGAGCAAGTCCCAACGATCAAAACCGAGGGGAGCGGAAGCAATGAGGTTTTGCTCCGCATCGTCGGTAGAACCCGGAGAATTGAAATCCGCGATGGCGACATTTTCGGTGTTGGGGCAGGAGATGGCGGCAACGGAGAGGCGGGAATCGACTGCGGCAAGAAGCATGGTATTGGTGCCGCCGCCCGATTGACCGGTGGAAGCGAGCCGCGTGGGATCCACGAGCGGGTGAGCGGCCAGATAGTCGAGGCTGCGGACACAATCCCAGGTCTGCAAGCGCGCACTGCTATCGCCTTTCAGCAGCATTTGGCGGCCGGGACGGGTATGCTCCTCATCGGCATTGAGGCGGGTGAGAGAGGGCTGGGGGCCGGGGTAGTAGGTGCGTTCGCCCTGGCCCATGGGATCGAAGGCCAGCACCAGATAGCCAAGCCGGGCGAGGCCCTGGCAGCAGCGCTGGTATTGCGCGGAGGCCTTGCCGTTGGTGGCATGGCCCATTTGAAAAAGCACGCCAGGATAGGGCGGCGTGCCGTTGGCGGGCACATAGAGATTGGCGGAGATCAAGAGGCCAGGCTGGCTTTCATAGACAAGCTTCTCCACACGATAGCCGCGACGCTCAAAAGCACCCGTGGTTCTGGGGTTGAGGGGTGTTCGCGCGGGCATTCCGCCGGCGAGTTTCCAGAACGTATCGGTAACCCAACGCTGCCGTTCCGCAATCGCTTCAGGAGATTGGAGGGCCGCGATGGCAGCTTTGCGGCGGTGGTAGGACTCCTTGGCTAGGCGAGCGAGGAATTCCGGCAGACAGCGGGAATAGTCGCGGTAGAGACCCCTTTCAGGCGGGCTTTGAGCCATCCCCGCGAGGGGAAGCGCGCTGCCCGCTGTCAGCAGCCCGGCAAGTTGTCTGCGCGTCAACATCTTGGATACGAGGGTAACGCAGTTCCCAGGAAGGGGCGAGGCGGGTAAGATTGGTGCAATGCGGAAGCTGCAACTGGGAGCGGTGATCGCGCTGGGATTGGCGTTGTGCGTGGAGGCGGCAGCGCCATTGGCGTCGTTCGTGGACGTGACAGCGGAAGCGGGGCTGGCGTTCCGCAACCGGAATGCTGCGACGTCGCGGAAATATCTGATTGAAACAATGACGGGCGGGGTGGGGCTGATCGACTACGATGGCGATGGCCTGCTGGACGTATTCTTCCCCAACGGCGCCGCGCTGAAGGATCCGCAGAGCGATGGCGTCGCCCTCGAAAAAGCGGATGGCCGTTTTTGGAATCGCCTCTACCGCAACCAGGGGGACGGAAGCTTTCGCGACGCGACGGAAGAAGCGGGACTGGCCGGGCGCGGCTATGGCATGGGCGTGGCCGTGGCCGATTACGACAATGACGGCGACGCCGACCTGCTGGTGACCAACTACGGCGAAGCGCTGCTCTATCGCAACGATGGCAAGGGCCACTTCAGCGAAGTGAGTGAAGTAGCGGGATTGGGCGGGGCGCGGGGATGGTTTACGAGCGCGGGGTTTTTGGACTACGACGGCGACGGACGCCTGGATCTCTTCCTCTGCCGGTACCTCGATTGGAGCTTCGCAACGAGCGTGGATTGCAGCGCCGCGGGGGCCGGGGAGCGGGCTTACTGCCATCCCGATAATTTCGAACCGATCGCGAACATGCTGTTTCGCGGCAGCGCCAGCGGGGTATTTGAAGACGTCAGCGGGCCAAGCGGGATTGGGGAGGTGAAGGGGAAATCGCTGGGTGTGGCGTTTGAAGATTTCGACGGCGACGGGGGCATCGATATCGCGGTGGCCAACGATTCGTTTCGCCAGTTTCTCTTCCACAACAACCGCGACGGGACGTTCACGGAAAGTGCAGAGATGGCTGGGATGGCATACAACGAGGACGGCAAGGTGTTCTCCGGAATGGGAATCGATGCGAGCGACGTGGATGGGGACGGGTGGCCGGACCTGGTGATCACGACGCTCTCCAACGAGCGCTTCGCCTACTTCCGCAATGTGGGCGAGGGGGTGTTTGAATACGCGACGCAGCCGACGGGATTGGGCAGAATCACGCAACGCTTCGCGGGATGGGGCGTGCGGGTTTTCGATTTCGATTCAGACGGACACCGCGACGTGTTTTTCGCAAATAGCCATGTGCTGGATAACGTACATCTTTCGCAGCCGCACATTGTGTATGAGCAGACGCCGCTGCTGCTGCGCTGGCGTGAGGGCGGGTTCGAGGATATTTCCATGGCGTCTGGAAAGCCGTTCGCGAAGGCGCTGGCGGCCAGGGGCGCGGCCGTGGGGGACCTGGATAACGACGGAGATCTGGATGTGGTTGTTGCCGCGTGCAACGGTCCGGCGGTGCTGCTGCGAAATGAAGGCGGCTCGCGGAACCCCTGGCTAGGCGTGAGATTGCGTGGCACGCGCAGCAACCGCGACGGGATTGGTGCGAAGCTTACGTTGACTTTGAGCGACGGAACGGTGCAACGGGCAATGGCGTCGACGGCGGCAAGCTATCAATCCGCACAGGATGGGCGTGTCTACTTTGGGGTGGGCGAGGGGCGGACGGTGAAGAAACTGGAGATTCTCTGGCCCAGCGGGACGGTTCAGGAAATGAGGGAAGCGGCGCTGAACAAGGTGCACAAAGTGACGGAAGCGGTGGGGCGATGAGGCGCAACGGCCGTGTTCGATGGTCGCGACGGGAATGGCTGGCACTGATGGGGGCGGCGTCGGGCTTTGGGCAGGGCAGCGCTTCTCGCGGGGTGAAGGCGCAACCGCGGGGAAAGCCTTCCGGGCTGCCCTTCCACGCCCGGTTCACGGATGTCGCCAAGCAAGCGGGGCTTACGCACGCATCGATCTGCGGGCCGGAAGACCGCAGCGATTACATCATTGAAACGGTGGGATGCGGAGTAGCGTTCGTCGACTACGACAACGACGGATGGATGGACCTGCTGGTGTTGAGCGGGAACGCGCCTGGAGGATGCGCCCGTAGAAACGTCGAACCGGCTCTACAAGAACAATCGCGACGGCACGTTTCGCGACGTCACCAAAGAGGCGGGCCTTTGGCGGAGGGGATGGGCAAGCGCGGTGACGGTGGGCGATTTCGACAACGACGGATTCGACGATCTATTTATCACCTATTGGGGCCGGAACGTGCTTTACCGCAACAACGGAGATGGCACGTTTCGCGACGTAACGGAAGAAGCGGGCCTGGCAAACCCTGAGAGCGAGTGGGGATCGGGATGCACCTTTCTGGACTACGACCGGGATGGGCACCTGGATTTGTTTGTGGCGAACTATGTCGATTTCGATTTGGCGACGACGCCGCGGGCGGGGGAGAACGCGAACTGCAACTGGAAGGGAGTTGCGGTAATGTGCGGTCCGCGAGGGCTGAAGACGGCGCGGCACCGGCTATACCGGAACCGGGGTGACGGCACGTTTGAGGACGTGAGCGAGGCGTCGGGGATCGGCGGAGCGTCGGGCAGCTATGCGATGACCGCGACAGCCACGGACTCCAACAACGATGGCTGGCCCGACATTTACGTGGCTTGCGATTCGACGCCCAGCTTTCTGTTTGTGAATCAGCAGGACGGCACGTTTCGGGAAGAAGCGTTGGAGCGCGGTGCGGCATTGAACGAGGACGGCGTGGAGCAGGCGGGGATGGGGCTGGGCGTGGCAGATTTCGATGGCGACGGACACCTCGACATCCTGAAAACGCACTTCGCCGACGACACACATATCCTGTATCGCAACGATGGCGAGGGGTATTTCGACGACGTCACCATGCGCGCGGGGCTGGGTGTGGAAACGCGTTACATCGGCTGGGGCGCGGGCATCGTGGATCTCGATAACGACGGCAATCCGGATCTGTTTATCGTGACTGGCAGCGTCTATCCGGGGCTTGAACGCAAGCTGGCTCAATACCCGCACCGGTCCCCGCGGTTGCTGTTCAGGAACCTGGGAAACGGGCGTTTCGAGGAACTGATGGAGGGGGCTGGGCCGGGCGTGGCTGCCGCGCATAGCAGCCGGGGCTGCGCGTTTGGAGACTTCGACAACGACGGCGATCTGGACATTCTGATCATGAACATGAACGAGCCGCCCTCGCTGCTACGCAACGATCTGGCGGGGGATGCGAACTGGCTGAAAGTGCAGCTGACGGGGGTGAAGTCAAACCGTGGAGCGATCGGCGCGCGGGTGCGGGTGCGCTTTGGCAATCGCACGCAGGCTCAGGAAGTACAGGCGCAATCGAGCTTCTATTCGGTGAACGATCCGCGGCTACACTTCGGGCTGGGCGAGGCAAAGAGCGCGGACGTCACGGTGCGCTGGCCATCGGGGGAAGTGGAAGACTTTCACGATGTGGCGGCGGGATATCTGTTGGAAATTGAGGAAGGGCGGGGAATCGTCCAGCGGACCAAGTTTGACAAGCAATAGTTCCCGTATTCGGAGGTCTGCATGGCATCTCTCGTAACAAATGCAACATAACGAGAGCTGGAGATCAATGTTGACAGAATTGTATTGACACCAGCTTAAGACCGGGATATTCTCGATCCCACACTGCGCGGGGATCCTCGCGAATTGCTTGTTCTGGGAATGGGTCTATAGGGGGAATGGGGATGCGACACCTTTGTTTGTCTTTTCTCTTGGTATCTCTGCTGTTCGGGCAGGGAGAACGCGGGACCTTCAACGGGACGGTGCAGGACCCGTCGGGCGCGATCGTGCCGATGGCAAGCGTGCGCGTACTCAATGTGGGAACGCAGATTGAGACTAGTGCGCTGACGACAACGGCGGGTGTCTATCGCATGCCCTATCTGCCGCCGGGAACCTACAACTTCGTTGTGAACGCTCCTGGCTTTAAGACAACCGTGCGGGCAAGCGTGGGGCTCTCCGTAGCCCAGACGCTGACAGTGGATTTCACACTGGAAGTGGGCAATGCCACGGAGCAGATTACGGTAACCTCCGACGCGCCGCTGCTTGAAACAGGTACGGCCGAGATCGGCAGCTATGTGTCGAAGAAGGAGTTCGATACGTGGCCAATTACCGTGGGCGACGGGCGGCGTCAGATCCAGCAATTCATTTTCACGAGCCTGCCTGGGACGGTTGGCAGCACGTTCCAAGGGTCAATCAATGGCGGACAATTCTACTCGCACGAGATTCTGATCGACGGGATGCCGCTGGGGCGGATGGATTTGCAGGGCGGTTCGAACAATGAGTTCAGCCCGTCGGCGGAAGCGATCAGCGAGTTCAAGCTGCAGACCGGAACGGTGAGCGCACAGTATTCCGGCGGGCAGACGGCGGTGGCAAACTTTGTCACCAAGAGCGGGACGAACGAATTACACGGCAGCGCCTACTACTATGCGCAGAACGATGCGCTGCGCGCCAACGGCTACAACAACAACGCGGCGGGGATCGCCAGGCAACCGTTCAAGCAGCACAACTACGGTGGATCGCTGGGCGGGCCGGTGTTTCTTCCGAAATTGTACGATGGCCGAAGCCGGACGTTCTGGTATGTGAATTGGGAACGAACGCAACTGAAGGACTACCGGTCAACGGCCTTCAGCACGCTGCCCACCACGGCGTTCAAGCAAGGCAACTTCGCACAACTGCTGGATCCCGCGTTTACCGGCGACGCCCGTTCGGGAACGAACGTCGGCACGGACGCTCTGGGGCGGCCGGTGATCTTCGGACAGCTTTACGATCCGAACACTTCACGGCAAGTGGGTGGCGTATGGGTGCGGGATCCGTTTCAAGGCAACGTGATTCCGCGGAACCGCTGGAGCAATGTGAGCGGCAACATCCTCTCGACGTACGGCATCACCGATCCGAGTTTTAACCAGATGCTGCGCAACATTCCGAACCTAGGCGCGTGCTGCCCGGTGTTCGACGAGAAGATGCTGACGGCGAAGGGCGACCACAACTTCAACGAAAACCACCGCGTCTCGCTCACCTTCAACCGGAATTTCCGTCAGCGGAACAACTCGCCGGGAGGACGCTGGGGAGACCCCCCGGGCCAACCCACGGGCGTCTACCAACTGCAGGATACGCCGGGCACGCTGGGACGCTTTTCGTATGACACGGTGATTGCGCCGACGGTGTTGAACCATTTCGCGGTGGGGTATAACCGCTTCGGGAATCTGAATCAGAGCGTTTTCGTCGATCAGGATATGCCGCAGAGTGTGGGCTTCCAGAACCTTCCAGGTACGCACTTTCCAGCGCTGACGTTTTCCGGACTGCCGTTCCAGGGGGGCGGTATTGGCGCGGGCGGCAGGCTGGGCTCAACCAATGCGGGCGGCTCTTTCAACGGCAGCACGATTATCGCAAACGACCTGACGGTGGTACGGGGCCGGCACAACTTCAAGATGGGCTTTGAGCATCGCCGGTATTACATCAACGACCAGGGCCGCGGCAACACATCGGGCACCTTCAATTTCTCACCGAACCAGACCGCGATGCCGGGCTTCATCAATCAAACGGGGCATTCCTTTGCAAGCTTTCTTACGGGGAACGCCGCTGCAACCAACCGAAGCGTGGTGGCCTCGTTCTTTGGGTCGCGCTGGCGGAGTGCGGGCTTCTATCTTCAGGACGACTTCAAGGCTACCCGCAAGCTGACTTTCAATCTGGGCTTCCGCTGGGAGATCATTGGCGGCTTGGAGGAAGTGGCGGGACGTATGGCGCAGTTCAACCCGACGAAGGCCAACCCTGGTGCCGGCGGGCGTCCGGGGGCATTGGACTTCGCCGACGAACTGGGCGTGAAGACCTTCATGAATACGAACTGGAGGCAGTTGTCACCCAAGTTCGGGTTCGCCTATGAAGTGAGCAACCGGATGGTTTTGCGAGGCGGATACGGCATCAACAACATGCCGCCTACGAACAATGGCTTTGGCGGCCCGAGCAGAATCGGCTACAACGGAGCCATTCAGGTGAACTCCGCCAACACATCGATCCGCTTCGCGGAGGATACGCTCTTCAATATCGACAATCCGTATCCGAGCTTTCAAGCGGTGTTGCCGAATCGCGACCCTTCACTTGCGAACGGGCAGGGGACAACATTTGTGGGAGAGAACCACAACAAGTTGCCTTACACGCAGAACTGGAACCTGGGCATGCAGTTCGCTCTGCCTTCAAACTCTGTGCTGGAAGTGAACTACGTGGGCAACAAGGGCACTAACCTGCCGATACCGGGTTTCGACAATCTGAATGCGCTGCCGACGAGTCTGCTCTCATTGGGCGACAGCCTTACGCGGCCCTGGACAGCGGCTTCCGGCGTGCCGCAGCCGTTCCCCGGATTTAGTGGAACGCTGGTGCAGGCCCTTCGGCCATTTCCGCAATATACGGGAATCAGCCAGCCTTATCCTTACTTCGGAAACTCAAGCTACCATGCGTTGCAAGCCCAGCTTACCCGCCACTTCCGTGACGGATTCTCTTACCTGCTGGCCTACACGTGGTCGAAGTCGATTGGCTACGGTTCAGACAGCGCGATTGATGGACAGACTCCGGTGGACATCTTCAACCGGGGCCTTGACCGGACAATCACAGGCTTTCACATTCCACACTTCTTCAAGGGAACGTGGATTTACGAGTTGCCGATGGGTCCCGATAAGCTGATTCCTCTGCGCGGGATTGCGAATACTCTGTTTGGCGGATGGCAGCTTACAGGCGTACACCAGATCCGCAGCGGGGACGCGCTTTCGATTCAGGCCGCGGGCGTGCAGAGCCCGCTGGGGGCGGTGTATCCGGATCTGGTTCCGGGAGTGCCCATTGTGGTGAACTCGGATGCGGCGATCTCGTTTCGTGGATTCGCGGGAGGCACGCCGTATCTGAATCGGGCAGCGTTCGACAACCCGCCGGTGCATCCAGGCGGGCAGAATGTTGTGACACGACCAGGCACGCTGGGGCCGATTCTTCCGAACATTCGCGGACCTCGGGTTTGGACGGAAGACGTGGGCATACAGAAGATCTTCCGCTTCACGGAAACGAGATCCTTCGAGTTGCGCGGCACTTTCCTGAACCCGTTGAACCGATCCGGGCGGGGGAACCCCATCACCAATTTGGGCGACCCGAACTTCGGACAGATCACGGGAGCGCGCTTTGGAGGCCGCAACGTGGAACTGGCGGCCCGCGTGACGTTCTGATGGAATAAACCCGTGCTGTTGGTTCCAGTGATTTTATGGGCATTCCTCGCGCAAGGCGGGGAGTGCCGATTGGTGCTCTCACGGGCGCAGGCCGCATACCAGGAACGGCGCTATGCGGACGCTATTGGCGGGTTTCGGCAGGCCATCGTCGCGTGCCCGGACGATCAACCCCTACTGCTGCCGCTGGCACAGGCGCAGTTGATGGCGCAGCGGCTTGAGGATAGCAGGGAGACGCTGGAGACGATGTTGCTCGGGCAGCCTCTGAACTTGGATGGGCTGAAGCTGCTGGGCGACGTGGAATACCTGCTTGGCCGGGAAGCGGAAGCCCAGGCCGCTCTGCTGCGGGCGCTGCGGATTGATCCGTTGCACAAGCCCAGCCTGTACGCATTGGGACGGGTTTACTATCAGCAGAATCGCATCGACGATTCGCTGGCGTTGTTCTTGAAACTCACCGCGGAAGACGCGAGGGACTTCAGGGCGCACGACAACCTGGCGCTTTGCTACGCGGCGCTACAGCGTGACACGGATGCGGTGCGGCATTTCATGAAGGCGCTGGATCTGGTATACAAGGCACATCCGGAATACGACGTGGTTTACGCGAACTTCGCAAACTTCCTACTGGATCGATCGCAGTTTGAACAGGCATTTCAACTGGCGGCGACGGCGGCGGAACGCAACCCGAATTCCGCCCGGAATTTCTTTCTTACGGGTAAGGCGCTGGTGAAGCTGGAGAAGCTGGAGTTGAGCGTTCGATGGCTGAAAGAGGCGGGGGCGCTGGACCCTTCATATACCGAGCCCCATTACTGGCTGGCGCAGGTGTATCGCAAGTTGGGACGGCGGGACGAAGCGAAGCGCGAACTGGAGATTTTTCGCGAGTTGAGCAAGGCCCCGAAGATGAAGCGCTGATTGCGGGGATGGACGAAAGGGCTGGACGAATGATCTGGGCTGGGCGATGGACCGGTTTCTGAGAGTGTGGGCGCTGGTGGCGCTTGCGGGGATGTGCGCCGGTGCGCAGGATGCCTGCGAGCAGGGGGCAGAAGCGGCCCGGCAGCGGGATTTTGCGCGCGCACAAACGCTGCTTGAGCGTTGCCGGGGAGAGCGCCCCTCTCTCGAAAGCCTGCTGTTGCTGGCCGCCGTCTACCAGGCAGGCAAGCAAACAGAGGCGCTCTACGATCTGGCGCTTGAGGGGATGCAGCGTTTTCCCGCCGAGCCGCGCTTCTATCTGGCGGTGGCCGGCGAGGACGGCCGCGCCGGGCGATTCGCACATGCGATTGAAGTGCTCAACCAGGCTCTGCTGCGATGGCCGGTTGAGCCAAAGCTGCAATCGCTACTGGCCAACGCGCACTTTGGAGAGGGGCGGGCGCTGCTGAATGCGGAGAAGGCCGAGGCCGCCCTGCCGCATTTGCGGAAGGCCGTGAAGCTGGAGCCGGCGGATGTGGAAGCGCAACTCAATTTGGGGCGCGCTTTGCACAACTCGCATCAACGGGTGGAAGCGCTGGAGATTTTCGAAGCGCTGTCGAAGCGAACGCCCGCTGTACTCTAGCATCAAGTCTGCGAGCCTGGGGCTGGCCCGAGCGCGATGGGCGATTTCGCCGGAGCGATTGAGGATCTCGACGCGGAATTGAGCGGTAACGCGGGCTACGGTCCGGCGCTGCTGGTTCGCGGTTTGAGCCAAGGGGCAATGGGGAATGCGAACGCCGCCAAAGCGGATTTGAAGGCGGCGGCGGAAGCGCTGCCAGAGAGTGGGGAGGCGCAATTCGCGTACGCACGCGCGCTGATCGAGATTGGAAATGCGTCGAGGGGAGAGACGGTTTTGCGACGGGCGGTGGCGCTGATGCCGGAAGACCCCGCGCCGCTCAATTCGTTGATCCGATTGCTGGTGCGGCAGAGCCGCCGAGAAGAAGCGCAGACACTGATGCCTCGTGCCGCGGAGTTGAGCCGGATGGAGCGCAGCGCCAAGCCGGGAGAGATTCGTTTTGAAGGGGCAAGCGAGGCCAAACGATGAGAGCGGTTTTGCTTGCCGCCGGATTGGCGCTGCTGGCGGGGGCGGCGGATTCGCCGACGCGGGCCGTGCCGCAGTTTGAAGACCGGGCGGCGGCGGCCGGGTTGCGGATAAAACTGGTGAGCGGCGATGTCGAGGCGAAACCCTACCTGGTGGAGAGCGTGGGGGGCGGGCTGGCGGCGCTCGACTACAACAACGACGGCTGGATGGACCTCTACATTCCCAATGGAACAACAATCTCCGCGGCGCGCGCCGGAACCCCGAGCGCTGCGGGGGCGCTCTACAGGAACAATGGCGATGGCACGTTCACGGACGTGATTGCGGAAGCGGGGATTCGCAATCCGCACTGGGGCAAGGGAGCGCTGGCGGCGGACTTCAATGGCGACGGATTCGCGGATCTCTACATCAGCAATTTCGGCCCCAATCTGCTTTATCTGAACAACGGCGACAGCACGTTTCGCGACGCGACGAAGGCGGCCGGAGTGGGGGATCCGCGATGGTCGTCCGGTGCGGCGGCGGCGGACTTCGATAAGGACGGGGACCTGGATCTGTTTGTTGCAAACTACGTGGAATACGACCTGAAAAACCTGCCAGCGGAGGGAAAGTTCTGCAAATACTTTGGGCTCAAGGTGGCTTGTGGACCACGGGGCTTGAAAGGGGCGGGCAACACGCTTTACCGCAATAACGGCGACGGCACTTTCGGCGATGTATCGGTCACAGCCGGGATAAGCGGAACGGAGGGCTATTACGCGCTGGGCGCGGTTTGGGGAGACATCGACCATGACGGCGACGCCGATCTTTTTGTGGCCAACGACACCACGCCTAGGCGCGTTGTGTATGGAACAACAGACGGCGATGGCACTTGTGGCGGCAACATGCCTGGAGAAAGCGGCTTGGCGTTCGCGAAGAAGGACGAGAACAAGGCAGACCGTCAGGAGCTGGAGCTTGAGGACCTGGATAACGACGGCTGGCCCGACCTGATGGTGACCAATTTCTCAGACGACTACAACTCTCTGTATCGTAATACCGGCAATGGTGTGTTTCACGACGATTCGCATCAGGCCGGGCTTGTCGCGGATTCCTGGCGGGATCTGAGCTGGGGGGTGGGCTTTTTCGATTTCAACAACGACGGATTGAAGGACGTCTTCGTGGCGAACGGGCACATCTATCCGCAGGTGGAAGGATCGCCGCTGAACCTCAGGTATAGGCAGTTAAACAAGCTCTATCTCAACACCGCCGAGCGAAGGCTGCTGAACGTGAGCGCCAAAGCCGGGCCGGGGCTAGCGTTGCGGCGGTCGTTTCGAGGGGCGGCTTTCGCCGATTTCAACAACGACGGCCAGATGGATGTGGCGGTGAGCGCACTGGACGATGCGCCCGCGCTTCTGATCAACCGCGGAACTCCGGGGAATCACTGGCTGATGGTGCGGGCGGAGGGGGCTGGCGCAAACCGCAATGCGGTGGGGGCGCGGATCACAGTGACGACGCCGTCCGCGATACAGACGCGTGAGATCAAGGCCGGTGGCAGCTTTGCCTCAACCAACGACCCTCGGGCGCACTTTGGGCTGGGCGTCCACACGATGGCTGGGAGCGTACAAGTGCAATGGCCCTCAGGACGCGAGAGCGTGCTGAAGAATGTGAGGAGCAACCAGATACTGACGATTCGCGAGTGAGGCCAAGGCACCGACAATAGCGGCGCGCTAACGAAGCTGCGCGAGGTAGCGAAGGCTTTGGCGGATTTGAGGCACGGCGTCGACGGCTTCTTCTTCGAGAAAGAGATACTCCACTCGTTGGGCTTTCGCTTCGATGAGGGCGGCGCGCACGTCGACAATGCCGGTGCCTAGGGGGACGCTGTCGTCTTCGCGAACGTCGGCGGGGGAGCCGCCAAGAGGAGTGCCTTTGCGGATGTCCTTGATGTGCATTAGCGGGAAGCGCTTGGGATAGCGGCGGAGGAAATCGACGGGGTCCTGATGGCCGTAGACGATCCAGAAGATATCCATCTCAAAGTTGGCGTAGCGGGGATCGCAGAGTTTGGCTAGCGTGTCGAACTGGGTGCCGTCGGGCGAGGGGTCGAACTCGGTGCCATGGGTGTGGTAGCAGAGGCGAAGGCCCGAGGCGGCGAGGCGCTCTCCCCAGCGGTTGAGGTGCTCCGCCGCGGGAGGAACATCCTGGGCAGTGAGGTGCTTGGCGCTGTGGGGAATGGTGGAACAGACGACGTATTCCGCTCCGAGCGTCTTGGCATGTTCCGCGACTGAAGAGAGCTTTGTCCCGAGGTCCTTCCAGGACGCACCGATGGAAACGGCTTGGAGACCATTCGTCTTGAGGAGCTTCGAGTATTCGACGGGGCTGCGCCCGTAGAGATCGCCCGCTTCCACGTTGCGGAAGCCAAGTTTGCGGATGAGGGCAAGCGTGGCGGGGAGATCTTTTTCGGCGAGGTAGCGGACGCTATAGATGTTGATGCCGATGGGCTGGCCGAAGGCGGATTGCCCGAGGGCGGGTAGCCCAGCGGCAAGGGCTCCGGAGGCGGTGAGGAGATGGCGGCGCGAAATCATGCTTCGAGTTTCCATGGGCTGCCATATTACCGGTGATGCCAACGAACGGGCGGATTCCTGCTTTACGGTGCGGCGAGAAGCATCCCAATCGAGACGCGTCTTGGCACGCAAGGACAGGTTGCCGAGGATACAGGTGATCGAAGACCGGACGCAGGTTTCGATGTCGCTGTTTGGGCGTTTGCGGGTGCGGACACAATCCACAAAATTGGTCCAATGGAGAGGGTGAGGATCGGCGACGCGCTTCATCTCGAAGGGGCGGAGATCGGAGCCCTTTTCGGGAGTGACGCGAATGACCGCGCGATCGACGTAGAGGGTGCCGCGCGAACCGTGGAAGGTGATGCCCATCAGGCGGTTCGTGCCCAGTTCGGTGTTATTGGAGCGATGCTCCCAGGAACCGAGAAAGCCGGGGTACTCGAACGATGCCTGCATTGTGTCGGGGGTCTCGCTATTATCTTGCAGCCAATACTTGCCGCCGAGAGCGACGACGCCCTGAGGCATGGGATCGCCGAAGGCCATTTGCACAATGTCGAGCATGTGGATACCGGAATCGGTGAGTTGGCCGCCGGCGTAATCCCAGAAGAAGCGGAAGTAGGAATAGGAGTCGGGGTAAACGCCGAAGCGGTTTGGGTTGAACGCATGCGCAGGGGCAGGGCCTTGCCAGAGATCCCAATCGAGACCAGGGGGCGGCGCCTGCTCAGGCGGATTGCCGATGCCCGATTCAGCTGGCTGATGCTCCAGTAGATCGCAGGCGCGGACGAAAGCGATCTTGCCGAGATCGCCGCTCTTCACGATTTCGCAGGCTTTCTGGAAGTGGGCACCGGAGCGCTGCCAGGTGCCGGCTTGCACGACGCGGTTGTACTTTCTGGCCGCCTCTACCATCACCTCGCCTTCGCTGACGGCCACGCAGGGGGCTTTTCGACATAGACATCCTTGCCCGCTTTACACGCTTCGACGGTGATGTAGGGGTGCCAATGATCGGGAGTGGAGATGCAGATCGCGTCGATGGATTTGTCGGTGAGGACTTCGCGGAAGTCGCGGACGGATTTGGGCTGGTGGCCGGCCCGGCGAGCGAGGGCCTCGGCGCGTTCGAGGTTGGGCTGGAACACATCGCAGACCGCGCCGACGACCACCCCTGGCTGAGCAGCAGCCGCCTTGAGATTCTCAGAACCCATCACCCCCACGCCCACAAAGGCGACGGAGATTTTGTCGTTCGCGGCCACGGCCTGGGACGACCAGGAAGGAGTGGCGACGGCGGCTGCCGAAGCCAGAAAGGTGCGTCGTTGAAGCTGTCCGGATTCCAATGTAGTCTCCCTGCCACGAAAAGAGCCAAGGGGCATTGCCGTGGGCTGGTGGTTTGCCAAACAGCAGCGGCGCCGTCCGGTGTTGGATGGCGCCGCCGCTTTCTACTCAAAGCAAGCGAATCGCGCGAGGGGTCGCGCGTCGCATTGCCAGCTACCAGCTGATGCGGCCGCGAAGCTGGATGATTCGCGGGTCATTCCCCTGCTGGCTGAGGTCTTGGAGACCGGTGGTGCCATTGGGATTGATATCCACCGGGTGGTTGAAGGCGTTGAAGAAATCAGCCGAGAACTGGAAGTTCGCTCGTTCAGTGATTGCAAACGACTTGGAGAGGGTGATGTCGGCGTTCCATGCGCCCGGGCCCTTAAAGAAGTTCCTGGCGTTCCAGTTTACGTTGTCAGCAATGGTGGTAAGACGAACGCCTCCATTGCTTAGCGCAACCGGCACGCGGTTATCCAGAAGCGGACCCGCCTGCCGCAAAACGCGCTGCGAGCGATCCGCCGGGATGAGAGCCTGGAGTTGCGATTGATCGACATCGGTTGCGCCCGCAACGTTGAAATCTCCCTTAAACCAAAGGCGCTAGATGCTGGCCGCAAAGTTGGCAGACGTTCATCCGCAGCCAGGGTTGGGTCGCCGAACAGATAGCGGCTGGCATCGACACTCAGCCAGTTGCCGCTTCTCCATTCGCCGATGGTGGTGAGTTGCCACCCGCCAATGATCGAATTCACGAATCCGGATGCGTTGCCGGCAAACGCGCGGCCCTTGCCGAAGGGCAGGTCGTAGACGGCGTTGTAGCGGACGCGGTGCATGGGAACTTCGCCGCTGTTGTAGTAGACAAGGCGGAGCAACTGGTCGTAGCTCATGTTGGGGTTACCCAGCACCTGGTTCGCTTGGGCCACCTGAGCCACACCGCTGCCGGTTGCATTGATGTTCCCATTGCCACTGGTGAATCCGCCCGCATCGCTGGTTGTGAGCGATCGGGTGAAGGTGTAAAACATCTGGCCCAGGAGGCCTTGGCGAGTGACGTTGATCGTAATCGGTTGTGCAGATGAGTCTTGGGATGGCCGGTTGCGGTTCGACGGCGAAGAGGTTCCAATCCTTGTTCTCGCGCATCAGGTCGCGATTGCCTGGGGGGTTCTCCCCAGTGCGGCTGACGTAGTTAAATTCGCTTTCGCGCTGGTTGATTGAGAAGCGCTGTTCGAGATCTCGCCCGCGATCGCCCATGTAGCTGAGGCGAACGGCGCTATCGGAAAGGAACTGCTGTTCAAAGGTGAAATGGAACTTCTGCGCACGACCGTCCTTCCAGTTGCGTCCGTCCATCAGAAGCCCGCTTTGGGCGTTGGGGGGCAGTTGCACGATGCCGTTGGTATCCACCTTTACCTGGCCAACGAAATCGTTGGGCGTGGGAGCAGTGCGAACGCCAAAGGTCTCCGTCCCATCCTTGCTGGCCACCTGGTTTTCGTAGCGAAGATTGAGGGGCGGGGTTACACGCATGGATTGCAGAATCTGAGAGAGCGGCATGGTCCAGAAGTATTCGCCATAGCTAGCGCGAATCACGCTTCGATCAGTGAGCTTGAAGGCGAAGCCGATGCGGGGACCGAAGTTGTTGTTGTCGGCGCGCACGAGGTTCGAAGGCAAGCCTACGGAATCCGCCGTGGCCCAGGTGAGGCCGCGCAAAGCCCAGGACTGCAACTGCGACGGAGGAATACCCGGGATGTCTTCCATCCTCACGCTGCCAGGCGTAACTACCTGAAAGAGAGACCCGATCGATTGCGGGTCCACCTGTACGAAGCGGTTTTGCTTCTCGGTGTACGGCGACCAACGGTCGTAGCGAATTCCCAGATCAAGGGTGAGGCGGCTGCTTACCTTCCAGGTGTCCTGAAAATACAGGCCGGTTTCGAACTGGCGAAAGTAGAAAAAGCCACGATTGTTCTGGTTGGAAAGGTAGGTGGGCAGGCCGAGCGCCATCGATGCCATGCCATCTCCGGTGAAGGGGAGAGCTTGGTCAGTGGCCGGGTCGTACTGAGAGGTCCAGGCAGTTTCAAAGCCATTGGAGCCTTGCGCCTGCTGCAGTTCTCGAACGTTGTTCTGCTCGTAACGGACTTTGCCGCCCATTTTGAACGTGTGCTTCCCGGTGGCAAAGGTTAGGTTGTCCTCGAGGACGTAGCCGGTGAGGTTTTCGTCCTTGCGATTGTCGTTATCCCAGTAGAAGAACTCGGTGTAAAGGGTGGGCCAACCAAGGGCGCCGAAGGGGTTGGGAAGGCCTAGCTCGTTTGACCAATTCTTGTTGTCGGCAAGCGTGCCCTGGCTGTTGGTGGTGCGTTGCAAACCCGCGGTGAACTCGTTGAGTAGCGTGGGCGTAAAGATGTGGGTTTCCTGCAGAGACACCGAGTAGAGGCGGGTGTTCTGCCTGCGGCTGCCGTATGCGTCGGCGAGACCGACTGGCGGCGCTCCATAGCGGCCTCCGCTAGTGGACGCGGCACGGTCGGAGATCGTATAGCGGCCCATCAGCAAATCATTATCGGAGAAGCGATGATCGCCGCGGGCGGTGAACTTATAGACATCGCTGATGTTGGGATACACCGCCTCAAAGTTGGAGCCGAGGAAGGGATTGATGTCGAGAGTGGGCAGCGGCGTGACGGCACGCATTTTTTGAAAGAACGGCGACTGACGGCCAGTGGGAATGCGGTTATTGGGGAACTGCTGACGCACACCGGCGGCGTTGGTAGTGAGCGGGTCGAAGATGTTGGTCTTGCGGCCTTGCGCGTCGATGAGGTTGTCAAAGTTGCCGGACCACATGTCGGCGGTGGGAAGTTCCTGGCGGTAGAACTGTGATTCGCTTTGGCGAGATCCCTTGGGGTGAGGCGGCGAACCAGAACGTGCAGGGTTTTCTCCCCGTCAAAGAACTTAGCGGATGGACGCAGGTAGCACGGCAGACGCTCCGTATTCGTTTCGGATGAGCTTAGGGGATGCGTTCCCGTTCTGGCGTTGGCGAGCGCGGAGGCCACCGGAATTATTGCGATGCGTCATGAACACGCTGCCGTGCAATTCATTCGTGCCGCTCTTGGTTACAAGCGAAACCGTGGCAGGGCGGGAATACTGCGCTTGCGACCCTGCGGTCTCAATACGAAACTCGTTGACGCTATCAAGGCCGGGTTGCACGCGGCTCATGCCGCCGCCGAATCGATCGACAACGGAAACGCCGTCGAGCAGCATTTCAGTGGCGCCCACCTTCATGCCATTGACGCGGGGGCTGCCGCCGCCCTCGACGCCCGGAGTAAGAGTGAACAAACTGGTGATGTCGCGGCCGTTCAAGGGGAGTTGCCGGATGCGTTGGGCATCTTTCACGTCGCCCACTTCGGCGCTCTCCGTGGTAATGATGGGGGCGGCGCCGGTTACCTCAACCACCGTGTCCACGGAGCCGACTTCGAGAGTCGAATCCACCACCGCGGTTTGACCGGTTTGCAGCATCAACGTTCCAGACCATTGCTTAAAGCCCGGGCTTTCGACGATGACCTTGTAGTTGCCTGACCCCAACGAGGAAACCGAGTAAATACCTTCCGCGGAAGTTACCGTCCGCCGCGCCGCGTTGGTTTCCACGTTGGTCACCACCACATTGGCGCCAGGTATGGATGCCCTTGTGGCGTCGAAGACGGTCCCGCGGATGGTGGCCGTTCCTTGCGAGGAGGCCGAAACGGAAAAAACGACAGCGGCTGCAGCGGCGCTGAGCCACGAAATTAAGCGTTTAGATGTGAAAGAACTCACCCGAAACCTCCCAAAAGATCAAGCCCACCGGGCACCCTTGGAGCCGACTCCCCGGGAAAGTTTCCCCAGGAGACTCTCAACAAGGGTATTGGCGTGAGTATATGTGAACAAATGCAGGCGGTCAAGCACTTTCTTGTTGATCGCAAGAAAGAAATCTCGCAAAATGAACAGAGCAACGCCTTGCTGGCAGCGCTTCCGCGGTTTCGGGAATGTTGCAACAGCGGGGGAGTTTGTTCACGGCAGTAACGAACGTTTTGGCGAGGCGACTCGTTTCCCAAGTGGAACGGAGCTTCGTTACAATAATTTTTTCTTCTGTTAACAAGATAGCGATTTCATGAAAGAGCGGCGAGCAAACGGCGGTGGCGCGCAGCGGATCACACAAATACGGGGGGCTAATCGGGCACTCGTGCTGCAGATTCTGCGCAAGTATCCGCAGTTATCGCGAGCAGAGTTGGCGCGCCGCACCGGACTGTCGGAGGGGGCAGTTTCACGCATTGCGGCGGAGATGCTGGAGGGGCGACTGATCCGGGAGCAAGGCGCGGAGAATTCCACCGGCGGGAGGCCGGGGACGCGACTGGAGCTTAACCCTGAGCACCACCGTTCGATCGGCGTGGATATCCGCCAGTGGGAAACACGTGTTTCGCTGGGGACGCTGCAAGGCCAGGTGGTGGAGACGCAGCGTTTTCGCACATCGGCGTCGCCCGCGAAGACGCTAGAGGCAATTGCCCAGCACGTAAACTCGCTGCGAGCGAAAACGGGGCGCTGCTGCCACCATGGCGTGGGCGTGAGCGTTCGCGGCATTGTCGACCATGAACGTGGCGTTGTGGAGGTAGGCAGTTCGGCGGCGTGGAGCGACGTGGCGATCAAGGGTCCGCTGGAAGCGCAGACGGGGCTTCCGGTACACGTGGAAAACAACGTACGCGCGGCGGCGCTGGCGCAATACAGTTCGGGAAGTACGGAGATCCACGGGAGCCGGTGTATGCTCTTCATCCGGGTGGACGAGGGCGTGGGCATGGGCATCGTGCTTGACGGCAAGATCTACCGCGGCACCCATCGTTCGGCGGGTGAAATCGGCCAGATGGTGGTGGCCGATGCACCAGGCACGGGAGCGCAGGATCGTCCGGGCTGTCTGGAATCGATGGCCGCGCACCCTGCAATTTTCGCCCGCTACAATGAGCTTTCTAAGGAGAAGCGCGGGATGAGCGGGGAGACAGAAAGCCGCATTCGCAAGATCTGCCATCTCGCGCAGGAAGGCAATCAGGCGGCGGTCCAATCCATGCGAGAGTGTATGCGCTACCTGGGCATAGGCATCGCCAACGTGATTTGGAGCCTGAACGCGGACGTGGTGATCATCGACGGAGCGATTATCGACGCTTGGCCCCTGGTGGTGGAAGCGATTCGGGAGCAGTTTCCCAGCGGCGAGGAGTTTCGCAACTTCTACAATCTTGTGCTGCGTCCTTGCGCACTGGGGCAGGACGCTGGAATTACCGGGGCGATTACCTTGCCATTCGTGAGCCTATTTGAAATGGGCGAAGCCTCCGAACTGCCGAAGCCCAATGCCGGTTGATGAGGGAAGTCCGCTGAGGAGTTTCATGACCGCTCTAGGATGGGTTTTCGTTTTGCTGGTGCTGGTGAGCAGCACTTTCGGGCAGGCGTTTGGAATCGAAGTGAGCAGCGCCGCCCAGCCAAACTGCTGGCGGGTTCCCGCATTGGTGGAAGCGGCCACACGGGGCGCGAAGACAGACCGGGAAAAGGCGCTGGCGCTCTACCGGTTCGGCATGGAGCACCTGATCCACTTCAACGGTCCGGTGGAGCAGGACGATCTTTACGTGACCGACCCCACGAAGTTGATGGGCGTTTACGGTTACGCGCTTTGCGGCAACAATAGCGCTGCAATGAATGGCTTGTATGAGGCGGCGGGGTTGAAGGCGCGCGTGCGCTGGTTGAAGTGTCACGAGATTCCGGAAGTATGGTTTGAGAACCGCTGGAATTATCTGGATTCCGACATGTTCGGCTACGTATTTCTGGACGATGGGAAGACCATCGCCGGGGTGGACGATCTGGTGAAGGACGCGGATCTCTTCGTGAGGCAGAATAACCCGCCGAAGCCCTACTTCCCTTTCGACCAGAAGGCCGACATGGCGAGCGTAT
The DNA here is from genome assembly GCA_034522975.1 of Bryobacterales bacterium. Lineage (GTDB taxonomy): Bacteria > Acidobacteriota > Terriglobia > Bryobacterales > Bryobacteraceae > JACTMJ01. The sequence goes on along the minus strand of JAXHKT010000056.1, from coordinate 213,295 downwards.
TCCGCAATGCATACAACCGGAAGAACTACCATCCCTACGCGGACACCCACCCTGGTGAGTTCGGCTATCCCGACGGGAAAATCCGTGTGCGGATGTACTGCCAGCCAAGGCCGCTTTTATCTGCGGGAAGGACTGCCACCTCAACTCTGGGCACCCAGATCTCGGGACTACTTGGAACAGCTAGTAGCGCCAGGTGCGGGAGAGGCTCTTAGGCGTGGACAGACGAATCGCCGGCGGCCTATGGGAACGCGCGATTCGACTACCGGCCCCGCCTGGTTTCGGAGGACTTCCGAAGGCAGAATATCGGCATTCGCGACGTGGAGCCTTGCCAAGGCGAACGGGTGCCGGCGCTCTGCGCGACACCAGGGGCCACGGCTTCGATGGTGATTGAAGTGAACACGCCGTGGGTGATCGCCGGCTTGCAGAACGACTTATCGGACCTGGACGACAACTCCGGCGGCGCCCGCATCACGGGCCAGTTCTGGCGGATCAAGGAGGAAGATCGCAACTCGATTTCCGTGAGCACTGACCACGGAGCGACGTGGCGGGAAGTGTGGCGCAACCGGATGATCGGCGCGATTCCGTTTCAAGTGGACGTCACGCAACTGGTGGAAGGATTCTCAAGCTACCGGGTGAAGTTTGAATGGACAGACCCGCCGCAAGCTGGGGCGAACCGGAATCTCTGAGTTGGCTTTCGAAACATGGGTGCAGCTTTCGCCGATGGCGTTACCGCGCTTGGTTGCTGGAGAGAACGAGTTTACGGTGACCGTCCTGGGCGAAGCGGCGATGATGCAGAACAGTGCTTGGCATCGTGGAGTGGCATTGCCGGGAGAGGCGCACGAGAATTTGGACGTTCACGAAGAAGCGCCGTACCTGAGGCCGGAAAGCGGCACCCGGCCAGGCATTCTGCAATTTGCTTTACCCGATTCGCCAAAGGCCAAGCAACTGCGCGTGAGCGTGCTGGCGCGCGCACTTCCGGGCACTGACCCTCAAGGAATTCGTGTCGCGCTTTCGATGTCGGAAGATGGCGGCGAGAGTTGGAAAGAACTGCGGCGCTTCGTGCCCCATGCCGAACAGGAGGATGCGCGGATGTGGTTCAACCATCGGGTGGACATCCGGGGCGCGATCGCCAGGGGGACACTGCTGCAGGTGGCGGTGGAAGGGGGCGGATTGGAGCGCGTGGCAACATCGCTGCTGGCAGAAGCGGACGCAGCTCCGGCTGGAGGTCTTCGAGTGACGCACCATTGGCTGGAGGGCAATGAGCCGAAGGCGGCAGTGCGCGAAGTCGATGGAGGACGAGAAGAGCGCCAGATGCCGGGTGCGCGGCGAGCGCCGCGGACGTTCGCCGACCCGGGAACTGTTGATTGAGGGGGTGGCGCCGTGACGGCATCCAGGACAGTGCTCTGGATGGGAACTTGCGCCGCGCTCTGGCTGGTTGCACTGACCGCCGCGCAATCGAAGCCGTTCGAAGACCACGTGCATGCCTCAAAGGTGTTTGGGGGAAACCGGAACTACCGCATCTTTCTGCCCCGTGGCTATGCAGGCTCGGAGTTGCGCTATCCAGTGATTCTCTTCCACGGCCACAGCGACCGCTACACGCTGGAGCGCTATGACGACGGCAAGGATACGGTGCCCAAGATTGCCCGCTTTGTGGCGGCGAACGACGCCATTGTGGTGAGCGTGGACGGGTATGTGGCGCGCGACTACACGGGTTTCTATGGCGGCTCGCCATGGGACGTTCGAGTTGAGGGAGGAGACTTCGATTTCGGCGAGTACTTCAAGGAACTGGTGGCGCATATCGATGCCACCTATCGCACGTTCACCGACCGGCGGCATCGGGCCACTTCCGGGTTGAGCATGGGAGGCTTTATGAGCCTCTGGCTGAGCGCGCGATATCCGCAGCTTATTGGGAGCGCCTCTTCGTTCAACCCGGGGCCGGAGTTCTTTGCGGGGGACAAAGGTTCGCGTATGTTGTGGCGGCCGAAAGACCATGTGGCAAACCATGCCCACACGATGGTGCGGTTGATTCATGCGAGCGGCGATTTCATCAGCCAGTATCACGAAGAAACGCGCGACGCCTATGCCCCGAGCGAGGTGGATTTCGAATACCGGCGAGACGAGTATCATCGGCATTGGGCCACTTCGATTGCGGAGACTTTTGAGTTCCACATGCGGGCTTTTGCGAACTCGGCTCTCGACAATGTGCCGGTCCGGTTCAGCCATGCAAACCCCTACCGGCAATTTGCGGTTTGGGACTATGCGGTGACCGCGAGCGGACCAGGGAAAGCAATGGTCTACCTGGAGGATGTCACCCAATGTACGCTGCGAGTGCGCACGCGGCAATGGGCACCCGACGGGCCGCCGGGGGAACGGAGCATCCGGATTCAAACGGCGCCGCTTTATTCGGCGGGCAAACGATACACGCTACTCGACTACGGATTCGATCAAGCAGCGGCGCGACGAAGCGAGGTGGTAGCCGGTGCGGATGGGAGACTGAGCCTGACGGTGGACGGCAAAGGGCATCAGTTGAGCCTGGCTGGGCCGGGCTGCGGAGCGGAGCCGCCAATGCTGCTGCCACTGACGTCGAGCGGATCTTCGCGTCGCTCCCGGCGAGCCGGTGAAGCTTCCTTTGAGGCTCTACAACCCGCGCGCGGTGGCGCAGCGGAATCTTACGGTGAGGCTGGAGAGCGAGTATCCGACGGTGAAGGTGCTGAAATCGGAAGCGAAGATTGGGGAGCTGGCGGCAGGGGATGTGGTTGACGTTGGGGAACTGCTGCTCATCCCAGTTACAGCAGAGCGGAACGCTTATGCACGCGTCTCGCTCACCGCGACCGTGGTGTTTGACGATTGGCATTCGGCGCGGGAGAATATCGCTGCTCTGGTAGAGCCCGAGGCCATGGAAGCGCCGTTGGCCTATGAACTTCTGGACGGCCGGACGATGACGCTGCCGATGTTTCGCCAGCAGGGAAACCAGGGTGGGGGAAGCATCGTTGAGCGCAGCGTCACGGAGGGCACGGGCAACGGGAACGGGATTTTGGAAAAGGGGGAAACGGCCACCATCTGGGTGAAGGTGGCTCAGGGCATTGACCCCTTCGACAAGAACACCTGGCACCGCGCGAAGGTGCGTAGCGTTTCGACGGCGTTGAGAGAAGTGGGCGATCTGCAAGAAGAAAAGCAGCGGGAATGGACAGGGGCGCAGGAGCGGACGAGCCTGGTGGAGTGGCGGGCGGACGCCCCGAAGGGAGCCACCGCGCGGTTGATTCTGGAGAACGAGTCGTGGAGCTTTCACTTCACGCCGGACGTGCGCTATGGCAGCGAGAAGCTGTATCAGGCGATCCAGCTTCATCGCCGCCATCTGCACGAGATCGAGCTGCGCGTGCCTTAGAGGTTCACTCCCAGATCCACCCAATCCACCACGCCGCCTTTCACCATCGCCATGTGCCCCATGATGGCGGTTAGCGCACCGGCAGCGCCGAGCTTCTGACGTGGCGGGTTAGGCGAGCCCTTCGTGATCACGTCATAGAAGGCTGTGATGTGGGCGTGGTCCGCTTCTTTGCGCGCGGCCGCCAGAGGGGTGGGCTGGCCACCGCCGGTGAGCGGATAGACGTTGGTGGAATACATCATGTCGACCGCGGCTTTCGTTCCATAGGCGAACAGATTCTGGCCGCCGCCGGGCATGCCACGCGGGTGGAAGACATTCTGCGTGAACGACATTGTGGCACCGGAAGGATACTCATAGCTGAGCACGCCGGAATCGAAGATGGTGCGGTCAGCGGGCTCGTTGGGATGGACGAGCATGCCGCCAAAACCAGAGACGCGGATGGGGTGCTCGCCGATCACCCAATTACAGAGATCGAGATTGTGGACGGATTGTTCGATGAGGTAGCCGCCCGACTTGACGACGTCGAAATACCAATCGCCCGACGAGCCATCGTAGGCAAGGTCGCCGGACGCATGGCGCTGCGCTTTCACCATCGCCACGTTTCCAATGGCACCGGCGCGGATCTTCGAAATGGCTTCCTGCAATTGGGTGTAAGAGCGAAGCTGCTGGCCGGAAACGAAAACCTTGTTGCTGGCCCTGGCGGCGATGACGAGGTCTTGCACCTGTCTTGCGGTGACGCCGATGGGCTTCTCGCAATAGACGTGTTTGCCGGATTCGAGAGCGGCGATCGCCATCTCCGTGTGCAGGTTTGGCGGGGTAGCGATAAAGACGGCCTCGACGTCTTTCCGGTCAATGATCTGGCGCCAGTCGCTATGGGTTTTTGGGTTATCCCGCGAGGCGGAGCTTGCCGCGGCGTCCAGCCGGTCCGGCTTGATATCGCTTAGCGCAACGACCTTCGTATTGGGCTGCTCAAGCACGCCCTTCAAAAGATGCGAGCCGCGATTTCCTGTGCCGATGACGGCAGTGGGAATGCGCACAGCCGTTCCCTGCCCGAGCGCGGACTGCGCAAGGACAGCCTGGGCCGCAACGGCGGATCCCATCAGGAAAGTTCTGCGATTTGAGTTCATTGATTTCATCTCCATTCGAAATTCAGGCTGGGGTGGAAAGGTGCCGCTCAAGGCCGGCAAGGACACTCTCCAGATATTCGCGGGACCGGCGGGCGAGGCGATTCACGCCCTCTGGCGTGGTGGGCCGGGGGACCAGGGGCTCCGAGATATTCTCTGTCGCAAGCGGCATGGTGAGCCCGGTGCGCATCACCGGAAGCAAAAGCTTGTAGTGGTCAATCTCGCCGAAGCCGGCGCCGCAATCCTGATCGACCGGGAAGTTTCTGTGGTCCTTAATGGAAAAGGCGCGGACGTCCTTCCAGCAGGCTTGGATATCGGGAATTGGATCGTGATTTTCGTAGTCGAGCACGTTGCCCGCGTCGTAGCACATGGAGACGCTCGGATGAGCGACATCGGCGATGATCCGGGAACAGTCGGCTCCCGTGGCGGTGTTGCCACCATGTTGCTTGATGAGGAGCTTCACGGCGGTACCCTCGGCGTGCGTCGCGGCCGTCTTGAGGTTGCGCACGACGTCGCCGTATCCGCCTCGTGTGGTTTTGCCGAAGACGATGATGCTCTCGATGCCCGCGGCCTGTGCCTGATCGATGCGTTTGCGGTAGGCGTCGGCGGCGCCGGCCTCTTCAAAGTTTACAGCGGAAAACATCATCACCGGCTCAAGGCCCATGTTACGGCATCGCGCGGCTAGCGCTTTCGCCTGCGCGGGAGGAGCATCAAGTGGCATTGCCGGGCGGCGCGCATCGGGGCCTTCGGAATGGTTCACACCCCAGGCAACGAAGCGGTAGCCGGCGGCCTTGATACCCCGCAGCGCGGTTTCCAGCGGAAAGGCGGAGTAGGGCAAAGTCATGCACGCGAGCTGAAAACGAGTGGGCGCTTCGGCGCTCGATTGAGCAAGCGCAACGGTTGGCGCAACCATCGCCGAAGCCGCGAGAAATTCTCTTCTATGCACTAATCCAACTCCTTGATTTCTACCTTTCGGTAGTAGACGGGCCAGCCCTCCGATTGCAGGCAAATATTGCCTTCAGGAGGCGAAGCGCCGGTGCCCTGGTTGACGACAACGCCGTTCAGCGTCACCGTAATGTTGCCATCTTTGGAAACGATCTCATAGCGGTCCCATGAGCCGAAGCGAGGCCTATCGGTGACGAAGGGTCAAGGCTTGGCCATCGATCTCCACCACGAACGCCAAACAGGCTGCCCGCTTCTCCGAAATAGCCCTGCACTTCGAGCGATGTAGGCCAGCCATCCTTGACCTCCCCGGCGTGGATGAAGAAGCCGGCGTTGGGCCATGCGTCGTCGCCTGCCCCATGCGGGAAGCCTTCCTGGAAGCGCCACTCCGCGCGGAGGATAAAGTTTCTGTATTTCTTCCTGCTGCGGAGAAACCCATTGGGCTGGCCAGTGCAGGCGATGACGCCATCGCGCACGGACCACGCTTCAGCAGGGGCCTTGCCCTCCGCTGTCCAGTGCTCGGCAATATCCCTCTTGGGCATCAACGAAACAAAGCCATCCTCGGCATTGGCGCCGATGCAAAAGAAAAACAACAACACGAAGAGCGTGTACTTCACCGTTAGACTCCTTCTCCGCACCAGCGGGAAACAAAGGTCAACAAGACCTTCGCGGCCTTTGACATAGAATCGATTTCCACATATTCATCGGTCTGATGAAGGTTGCCGCCTTGGGCGCCCCAGATAACGGCGGGGATGCCGAATTCATGAAAAACGTACATGTCGCAGGGACCTTCGATGCCCTGGACGGGCGGCACTTGCCCCAGGCTGGCGACGGCGGCTTTATTGAGCTCGTTCACGAGGGGCTGGTCCGTTTCAATCGCGGATCCGGGAAGCCATCGAATGGGGAACTCGAACGAGGGCTTGGAATGGAAAATCTCTGGGTAAGCGTCAAGCATGGCATGGAACCAGGCGAAAAATTCACGGTCGATTTCCGCAACGCTTTCGCCCGGCATGGCCTGCCAGAACAACTCCACCTGGCAGAGGTTGGGGCTGTTGGAGGGTTCAGAGGTGCCCCAGGCGGCCGTGTGGATGCGCGCGACGGTTACCGGCACCGGGTCCTCGAGATGCTCGTAGAGGGGATGGATGCGCACGGCGCGATCGCGCTGCCGCTGGAACTGGGCGACGCTGCCAAGGAACACCCGGAGTTGCTCGGCGACGCTGGTGTTCTGCGTGCTGAGCACGCCGCCGTTGGGCGCATGAAAGGCGATATGCACCGTCCTGCCTCCGCGCTGGGCGGGGCAGATACGGAGAAGGCTGGGCTCTGAGATAACGGCGGCGTCGGCAGTGTAGCCCATCAAGCGGCCAGCCAGCGTGCCGTTCACGCCGCCGAACTCTTCATCGACGACGCTCTCGACAATGAGGTCGCCGGCGAGGGGGAGGCCTAGCGCCGCAATGGCTTCGGCGACAAAAAGGTTGGTGGCAATGCCGCACTTCATATCGGCGGCGCCCCGACCATAAAGCCGGTTGCCTTCGATGCGGGCGCCGAAGGGCGGATGCTTCCATTCGGCGGCGCCCACCGGCACGGTATCGATGTGGCCGGAAAGAACGAGCGATCGGCCGCCCCCGGAACCCTTGCGGCGCGCGGCAACATTGGGCCGGCGGGTATAGTCGCGCCCTGGCCAGAAGAGCGGATGTTCCTCAATGCCCGGCGCATCCGTGGGGAGATACTGTACAGGGCTCCACCCGATTCCGCGAAGAAAGGAATCCACGTACTGCTGGCATGCCCATTCGTCGCCAGCCGGAGCGGAGTTCACACTCGGCAGGCTGACGAGTTCGCGGAGAATCGCAACCAGGCGATCGGCATGCTCCGCGGCATAGGCTTGCAGTTCTAGCTCGGCTGCAACTCTCATACGATTTCAATGTCCTTCATGGGCAAACGGAAGCCCCTGGTCATCACCGCCAGATAGATCAATCCGAGGGTGAGCCACCCAAATCCAAGTATTTTCGAGTTCACTCCAAGGCTACTCCATACGTAGGCGCAGACGATGGCGCCCAGCGAGGGAAAGATCAGGTAGCGAAACAGAGCGCGAAAACCACGGCGCTTCTCTTGCAAATAGTAGTGACGCACGACGCTGAGGTTCACCAGGATGAAGCCAACGAACGCGCCGAAGTTGACGAGTTCCACGATCAGTTGAAAGCTAATGACCAAGGCGCCAAGGAACGAGATGATGCCCATCAGATAGATGCTTCTGGTAGGCGTGGCGTGGACGGGATCGATGTAGGCAAAGATGCGTTTTGGCAGGATACCGTCGCGCCCCATTCCGAAGAGCAGCCGGGATGCGCCGGCCTGGCTGGTGACGGAACTGGCAACGGCGGCGAGCAACAAAATAAACGTCGTGAAGCCGAACATGCCCGTACCGCCGATGATGGAGGCGACGTCGAGGATGGCGGTTTCCACGTTGGGGAAAGGCTTGGCGGGAGACCATACCACGGCGGCAAGATAGGTGATCAAAAAGCAGAAGCCTGCCTGGAGAACACACACGGTGAGGGTGGCAAAGCCGATGTCTTTCTCCGGATTCTTTGTGTCTTCAGCCAGCGTCGATACGGCATCGAAGCCCAGGTAAGAGAGGGTTCCGATGGCGGCGGCGGTCATCAATGGCGGCAGTTCGAAGGTCTCCAGATTGAGCACAAGATCCGGCTGAAGGAGGCCGCCCCAGCCCATCGCGAGAAGCGCCCAGCGGATGGCGAGGGCGACAAAGAGAACCGCCGATACCGTCATCGCCAGCATCATCCACTTGCTGGTGCGGGCAGTGACGCGGATGCCACGGACGTTCACCATCGTGATGGTGGCCGCGAAGAGAAAGGCCCAAACAGCATAGGGAACCGAGGGCACGAGGCGCGTGGCGGTGATCGACACATAGACTCCGCTCAACAGCGGCACCAGAACATAATCGAGCATCATCGACCATCCGGCCAGAAATCCCACATAGTCGTGAAGCGCGCGGCGGGCATAGGTATAGGTGGAACCAGCCGATGGGAATGCGGCAGCCATGTGGCCGTAGCTGGCCGCGGTGAAGAGCATGGCAACCACAGCCACCAGGTAAGCCAGAGCCGCGTGGCCACGGGAGACTTCCTGGACGATGCCGAAGACCGGATAGGCAGCGGTGGGCGTAATGATGGTGAGCCCGTAGATCACCAGATCTCCACGCGAGAGGACACGGCGCAGTTTCGCGCCTCCGCCGCCGTGCACCTGTGGCGGCAGCCGCTGCATCCCCCATGGAACGCGCTCCCTATCGAAATCGCATTCTTTGCGGTCGATCGTCATGCTTCCTTTCGATTTCGTTCAAGCGTTGGATCAGCCGGCATCAGGCGCCCGCGGCGGCCATGGCCAATCCCGAATCATACATTTGAAGCTCCCGCGACAATTGCCCGTAGGACGACGCCAGCGCCAGGTCCGTTGCCCCTTTAAGGACGGCGTCCTCGCCGAGCTCGGCGAGAGCGACGCGGGGAAACCAGGGAATGGTGCGGGCGAGAAAACTCTGAATCTCCGGGAGCACATGCTCAAAAACTTCGCCGGAAAGCAGGAGTGTTTCCGGATCGCAAACCAGGGCGTGCTGCGAAACGGCGGCGCAAAGGTGACCGGTGATTTCCTCAGCGATTGCAAATGCGGTGGAATCCCGCGGAGCCGCTTCGAAGAGTGCCGCAATCGGCGATTTCGTCTTGAGAAGCCCGCGGAGGGCGGGAACGCGCCGGGCCGCCTTTCGAACGCGAGCGGCAATCTTGTCAGAACCGACGATGGTCTCCATGTGGCCGCGCATGCTCTTCTCGTCGATGGCGGTGCGAGTGGGAATGAGGTGGCCCACCTCCCCCGCCGCCCAATGAGAGCCGTGGTGAATCTTACGGTCCATGGCAATCGCGGCGCCCATGCCGATGTCCAAGCGGATAAGCACGGCACTGCGGACATCGCGGGCGCCGCCGTGATTCAATTCGGCCACCAAGGCCACGTTGACGTCGTTGTCGACGAGTACCGGGCAGTCGAACCGGCGGCTGAGCGGCGTCGCCAGATCCACATTTCGCCAGTTGAAGACGTTGCCTAGCTCGAGCACTGTGCCACGGCTGCAATCCACTCGCCCTGGAACCCCAACACCGATCGCGCGGAGCGCTTCACGAATACCGGCAGGGCTCGCCGCGGATTTGTCCAGTGCAAGTTTCGATAGAGCGGCGGAGATGCGGCGAATGAGCGAGCGCGGCCCGTCGGCAGCCAGGGTAGGAAACTCCAGAGAACCTTTCGGTTCGCCGACCAGGTTCGATACCGAGATTCGGGTGAGTCCGGGGCCGATCGATACGGCGCCCACGTGCCCGGTATTGGCGTGAAAAGCGAGCATCGTGGGGCGTTTGCCACCGGTGGCGGAGGATTCGCCTTCGCCAAGTTCGACCACCGTACCGAGGGCGATGAGACGCTGCACCTGTTCAGAAACAGTGGGCTTGCTGAGGCGGCTCAGCTTGGCGAGGGAAGCCCGGGAAAGCGGGCCGTACTCGACGATCAAATTGAGCAACTGGATGCCGTTGACGTTGCGCATGTCGGGTGCCTTCATGCGCTGCGCTAAAAGGGACGCCACCGGCAATCTCACAGTTAGTTAAGTTTCCTTCCTATGAGGCGTATTCAATCACGCCGGACGGCTTTCCCGCAACGGCAATCCCACAAAATGGTCACATTTTAGTTGCAGGTTGGGCAAATTCGCCCTACACTGGCGTGAAACCGCCTCTTTTCCGCAACCCGGGAAGAACAGCGGTCCTGCAATCCGCTCCGCGACCCGCGGAGACTGAAAGATAGGAGCTTAGCGATGATGAAGTTGGTATTTGTCACGACGAACCAGTGTGGCGTTCTTGCCCGCGTAACTTCAATCATTAGCTCCGTCTCGGCCAACATCCAACGTTGCTCGGTCTCGACGAAGGCGGACCCCTCGCTCTCGATTCTCACTTTCCAGATTCAAGCTACGGAAGAGCAGGGCAAGGCGATCCGGCGCAAAGCACTCCGCCTGGTGGAAGTGCTGGAAGCGACGGCATACGCGGATGAGGAGCAAGCGCCGGGAGAAAACGGCCTCAGCCTCTATGGCGGCCTTTGCGAATACGGCGAACAGGTTGCCTAGGCCGATCCCGGTTTCGATGTCTTCCCCCTACCGGAGTTTCCAAATGACTTTTCGATTCGTCCCCGCCGTCGTCCTGTTTCTGGCCGGAGCGGCCGCATGCCTTGGCGCCGGACCCAAAGTGCCGGAAGGCGCATTGCTCAGCAATCGAGCTTGGCCGCGCCCCAGCACCCTTCGGGAATGGACCGCGGACATCATGCGCATCGAGGGGCTGGAGAAGGCGACGGAGACGGCGCAGGCCAAAGCCTTTTTCACCTGGAACCGGCTGTTTTGCCGGATGGCCGTGGGCGGGATGATCCAGGCGCACGAGGGCGTCTATAACCAGGAGAAATCGGTTCTCGATCCCCACAAGAATTTGTTCGTTTACGGATGGGGATTTTGCGACACGTGCAGCCGTGCCGCCGAAGCGGCCTGGAGCGAATTCAAGGGCGATGCGCACGCCGCCGAGCGGGTAATCACACAGCACGAGGATGGCGGCTTCCACACGATGTACCGCCTGCGACTCGACGGAAAACACGGCGCCTTCGACCCACGCTACGGCTACTACCTGGTTGCCGAGGATTCCGCCAGCGCCCGTATTCTGGACTGGGCGGAAGTGGGCGACGATGCGAATCTGATCCGCAACAAGAGCTATCGCCATCGAAGCCGGCCCTACTTCGAAATTGGCCGGATTGAATGGGAGCGGGCGCTGCTGATTCAGCCCACCTATTTCGCTAGCCAGGACGCTTGGGAGAAGGCGGGGGCACCGCACGAATCCGTGTTTGGAGACCCCAAGCATGTTTTTGGAAGCAGCTATCACGACATGCACTTTCGATTGCCGCGAGGAACAACGATCACAACGATACTGGGACAATTAGGAGCGGAGCTTTATCGTCCGGAAGGGGCACGGGCGAAGCGGGAATTCCCGTTTCTGTCATCGGGACGTTTTTATCGGGTGACGGATGCAAGCCACGACGGCAACTGGCCGAAGAGCGATCCGAATTACGCGAAGGCGGAGCCGTATCTAAGCAACGTCCCTAAGGGTGAAGGCTATGACGCGGAGTTGGAGGGCGGGCGGACGATTGGGCAGGCATGGGGCAGCGTGACTTATGCGCCGGAGCTTTCCTCCGACGATCTTGAGGACGTACTTGCGCCAGGCTCCACGCTGGAGCTGGCCGAGGCCGCGCCCTACTTGCGGGCGAAGGACCCGGTTGGCGGGGGAAGCGCGATCCTCGATTTCTATAGCCCCTACGTTCTGGTGGATGGCGATCTCGAAGCAACACTGGAAGGTCCGGAGGGCGGAACGTCCATCGAGTTGAGGACGCTTCTAGCGAAGGCAACTTTCGATGAGGCGGACCAATGGTCCCGGTGGCAAAGGCTTTCCACGGCGTCGAGCACGGTTCGCGCGGAACTGGGACGGCCGCGCTTTAACGGCAAAGACGTGAGCATTCACGGCGTCTACCGCTTTCAGATTCGAGTGAGCGTGAAGGGCGATCCGCAGGGCCGGCCGGCCGGGCTTTCGGCATTGCGATGGAAGCTATCCTTCGAGACCAGCATCATGTCCATCCCCCCGCTCTTTTCCGGCAAGAACAAGATGCGCTTCGAGGTGGCGGATGCCAGCCGGCTGCGCGCGCCGGTGACGGTGACTTACGAATACGAAAGCGCGACAGGGGAACGCCGGCATCGCCAGCGGATTCCGCCGGACGCGTTCGAAGGCAATGTGGCGGACTACGAAATCGATGCCGAAGGGCTCGTCCGCTGCCGCTCCGTTTCCATCCGGTATTAGGCGCTCCTCCCGCTGAGCCGAAGTCAACGGCTTCCTCGCATTCTTGTCTGAAAGGCTCGCGCTGCCAACTGGGTGGCTCGGCAAGGGTCGCGAGCACAAAGGGAGAGCGGCGTGGAATACATTGTGGACGTACCCTACATCAAGCAACCAGACCAGCGGACCTGCTGGAACGCTTGCTACAAGATGATGCTGGCCTACAAGGGCAAGGACAAAGCGGCGGCGGACTCGCTTCCCAATGATGCCAAGATGCGGGACAGGGGAATTCTCGATAGCGAGTTCAGCACTTGCCGGGACAAGCTGGGGCTGACATCGAGCATGTACAAAGCGTTCCAGACGCCGGAGGCTCTAAAGGAACGTTTGGAATGGTATGGGCCGATCTGGGTTTCCGGCTTTTACTGCGATGACAACAAGCACATCGTGGTGATTCGCGGCATCCAGATTCCCTGGTATGCGAAATCGAGCGACATCACCAACTGGCAGGTGTACGTAAACGACCCTTATCGCTCCCTCACCGGGGCCGAGGGAAAGCCGGCGTGGTGGAGCTTCACCCGCTTTTCCAGAAAGCTGAACGAAGTGCCCTTCGCGTGCCAGCACTGGGCGGCCGCGAAGTAGGGCCCGGCGTTGAGCGCGGATGCCGTTAGCGTCCGTACACGTAGCGGCTGCGGCGGGGGTCTGCACCGCCTTCGAGGATGCCAGGCTTGATGCGGATGAGGGTGGGCGATGCGCCGTTCGAGAGCGGCCCTTGCACTTGCAGGCGATGGCCCATTTGGCGGAGCCGCTCAATGGCTGCGCCACGGATGCGATTCTCCAGCAGCAGTCGTCCCCGTTCGAATTCGTTGCCGGCGAAGCTGGTGAAGTAGTGCTTGGATTGAAAGCGCGGGGCCTCCACGGCGTGCTGCGCGTCCATGCCGAACTCGATGACGTTGAGCAGCACCTGCAGCAATGATTGATCCTGATTGTCGCCACCGGGGGTGGAGAGCACCATCACCACTTCGCCATCCTTCAGCACCATCGTGGGCGAGAGCGTGACGCGCGGACGTTTGCCGGCCTCGATGAGATTGGCATGGCCCGGCACCATTACAAAACTTTGCAGGCGATTGCTGAGTGGAATGCCGGTACCGGCGACGATCACCGAAGGTAGCCAGGCGCCGCTGGGGGTGGCGGTGAAGGCGTTGCCCCAACGATCCACTACGTTCACGCAAGTGGTATCCATATCGAAGCTCTTGCCCCTGGAAACCGGGAGCACGGGGGCTTTGCCCGGATTGCCGGGACGATGCTCCATGGAAGCTATGTTTGGATCAATGAGCGCGGCGCGCTCCTTGCCGTAGCTGGCGCTCAGCAAGACGTCTTCCGGGATCTGGGAAAACTTGGGATCGCCGTAATGGCCGTCGCGATCCGCGAAAGCAAGCTTGAAGGCTTCGGTGAGCGTGTGGATGTACTCGGCCGAGTTGTGGCCCATGGCGGGGAGGTCATAGTTCTCGAGGATGGCCAAAGTTTCAAGCATCACGGGCCCTTGGGTCCAGAAGCCGGGCTTTAGAATCTCGTAGCCTTTGTAGCGATAGACGCGAGGATGATCGAGGTCGGCTTTGAAGGCTGCCATGTCGCTATAGCGAAGAAGTCCGCCGTTGGCTTTCGAAAACGCGTCGATCTTGCGAGCGATCTCGCCGCGGTAGAAGTAGTCGCGAACGGCTTGAATTTTCTCTTCGCGGGAACCCTTGGCGTTGGTTTCGGCAGCTACCATCTCACGGAGAGTGGCCGCCAGATCGGGCATACGGAAAGTCTCTCCGCCGATGGGCGGATAACCGCGCGGGTAGAAGAACGCTTTCGACGCGGGCCAGTTTCGCATCACTCGCAGTTCGGCCTGGAGCATATAGGTGAATTCGAAGCCGAGCGGGAAACCGTCGGCATGCTCAATGGCGGGCTCGGCAATGTCCGCGAAGCGAAGGGTGCCGAAATTCTTGAGAGCCAGAAGCATGCCATCGACGATGCCGGGCACGGGGGCGGAGGAGATGCCATGGGCAGGGATAGGAGCGAGGATGTCGGTCTCTTCCTGGTCGGTCTCCCAATTCTCCGGCTTGCGCTTCTCAAAGAAGGGCACGGTGGCAAGTGCGGGAGCGGTGCCAACGCCGCTAACCACGACGGGCGACTTGCCTTTCATCTTGATGATGAACGGCCCTTCCCCGCCCAGACCGAAGCGGCTCTGCTCCACTACGGCAGCAGTGAGCGTGGCGGCCACACCGGCATCGACGGCATTGCCCCCTCTATCGAGCATGCGGATGCCCGCTTCCACCTGTAGGTTGTCGCCCGCGGCGACCATATCCCGGCTGCTGCGCACCGGTGGAAACAATGTGAACTGCGCATAGAGAAATGCGCCCAGAGCGGGGAGCAGAAGCGCCGCGAAGATGCAGCGGAAGCAGCGCCGGACAGTGCGACGCACTGGAGTTGCCGAGTGAGGACGTTTAGGTATTCGATGCACGCAAGTGTCTCCCGCTGGCCGATTCGACGAGGTCTCTGTATTTTCTCAAAAGCTCGTACATCACGACACCACCCGCCGTGGCGACGTTGAGCGAGTGCTTGAGTCCGAGCATGGGAATGCGGACGCAGACGTCGCATAGGGAGAGCAGTTCAGGCTTGAGGCCCTCCACCTCGTTGCCAAAGAGGACGCAGACGGGAAATTGCGGTTTCCAATCGAAGAGGTCCACCGCATGGGGGCTCGTTTCCAGGGCGACCAGTTGATGGCCGCTGGCACGCAGTTGCCTGAGCAAGGCAACGGGCTGAGGCGCGTGCTGCCAACGCACGGTCTGTTCCGCGCCCAGCGCCGTCTTGGCCACGGCGGACTGGGTGGGAGGGGCGGTGATACCGCATAGGTAGAGGCGCTCTATCGCCGCGGCATCCGCGGTGCGGAAGAAGGCACCGACGTTATACATGCTGCGAACGTCGTCGAGCAGGATGGAGACCGGGATTTCGCCGAGAGCGTCGTAGCGTTCCGCCCCGCGGGTTACCTGGAAGGGGACGCGCTCATTCATGGCTGGACGCCTCCGGCTGGAGAGTGGCGGGGATTTCAAGGGGGTCCGACGGGAAGCGCAAGTCGATTTGCAGCGGGCGGGGGGAGTTGGCGCAGAGGGGGATGGCGCCGTGCGAATAGTATCGGAGGCCATATTCGATGGAGCGGTGGCTGTTGCCGATGCAGACCGCTTCCGCATGGGGCTTGAGGCGAAGCCAGAGACTGCGTGAACTGGCCTGCTCACCGAGTTGGCGGAACGCGGTGGACTTGAGAATGCCCACGTTTAAGGCGATGAGGGCAAGCAGCGCCAGGAGAGAGGCGGTACGGCGGGAGCTTCGCTCAAGCAGGACAATCGCCAGGGCTCCGGCGAGGGAAGGCAGCAGCCAGGTCCAGGGGATTGCGGCAAACTCAGCCCGGCGGATGCCCTCGGCGAGAGCGCCGGGGAGGACGCCGCCGGCAAGGGCATAAACCGCGCTCAACAAGGCGGCTGCGCCAAGCGATACGCCGGCACGGGGAACACGATCGAGAGCCAGCCCCAGCAAAGCCGCGCAGGCCGGAAGCAGGGGAAGCAAATAGCCGGGAAGCTTATTGGTGGAAGCGGAAAAGAAGAGGAACCCGAATGCGGCCCAGGCGGCGAAGTAGCGCGCGCGAGGATCGGCCCAGAGGCCGCGGCGGAAAAGATGCACGGCGAGAGGCGCGACGGGCACCAGCAGGCCAAACAGCACTGGCAGGTAGAACCAGAACGGCTGCACGTGCTGCAACTCGGGGGAGAAGAAGCGGCTGACGTGGTGCTTCCAGAAGAACTCATCCACAAAGGCCGAGCCGTTGCGGGCGTAGCAAAGCGCATACCAGGGAGTGGAGACGGCGACGAACGCGGCGAGCGGCGCGGGGCGCAGCCAATCGAGGGCCCGCCGCCATCCGAGGGCGAGCAACGGCGCGGCCAGAACCAGCGGCACCAGGCCCTTAGCGAGACTCGCCAGAGCGAAGCAGGCCGCCGCCCAAGGCAAGAGATTGCGCTCGCCCTTTAGCGCCCAGGGCATGGCAAACAGCATGCCGGCGCTGAAGAAGACGGTGAGTGGAAGGTCAGTGACCGCGGCGTGACTGAAGCCGAGCCATCCCACGGAAACGGCCAATATGAGCGCGGCGCTCAAGGCCGGGCGCGCTCCCAGCAATCGTCGCAGCGCGAAGAAATACGCTACGAGAGCGGCGAGGCTGAGAATGGCGATGGGCAGACGAGGAGCGAGAGTATCGTCGAGGCCGAGCGCGAATCCAGCGCCAATCAGCCAGTAGAGCAGGGCCGGTTTTTCAAACCAGGCATCGCCAAAGAGCCGCGGCGTCACCCAATCCCCCGATTCATACATGGCGCGCCCGATATCGGCATAGCGGGGTTCGTCGGGGCCGATCAACCCGGCGCCGCCGAGGCCCTGGAAGAAGAGGACATAGGCGCAGAGCACCACAAGGATTAGTCCAGCGATGCGGGTTTGCGCCACAGTTCTTAGTATAGGGTTCCACCGGTGAGCGACTGGGGTGTGGCGAAATGCCGAAACCCTCGATCGGCGGCGTTCGTAGATAGTGCTTGCGCCGATACAGCCGCGTTGCGCATCGTGTTAACAGGGTAGATTCGCGAAGAGACCCGTTGGAATCGCGATCCGCCGCGCTAATGCGGGCAAATCGCATATTCCGCTCCAAGGAGTTCGCATGCACACCGTATTTACCAGCATGGACCGTGTATTGAGCGCGATGCCCCTGTTCGCGATGGCGTTCCTGCTGGCGTTTGGGGCGCGATGGCTGTTTCAGAAGACGACATCCTACTGCATTGACGACGAACTCACGGAGCGTGACAACCCGGCCTTCGGCGTTGCCTTCGCCGGCTACATGGTGGGCGTGGCGATAGCCCTTTCCGGCGCGCTCTATGCGTGGGAAGGCGTGTCTCTTTTCGAGGAGTTGCTCACGATCGGATTATTCGGCGTAGCCGCCGCCGGACTGATGCGGCTGAGCCTTTGGATCAACGACCGGGCCATCCTCCACAGCTTCCCGATTGAGAAGGAGCTGGTGGAGGACCGCAACGCGGGGACGGGTTTTGTGGTTGCCGGGAGCAGCATCGCAACGGGATTCATGCTGCGCGGCGTGCTCAACGGTTTCAGCAGCTCAGTGTGGATGGGGCTGCGGGATGTGGCGATCTATTTTCTGGTGGGCCAGGCGATTCTGGTGGCGGGCGGCTGGGTGTATACGAAGTTTGCAGGGTATGACGTACACGAGGAGATCGGCGCGAAGGACAACGTGGCGGCGGGCGTGAGCTTTGGAGGATATCTGGCGGCGCTAGGCTATATCGCCAGCGTGGCGTTGACAGGGGCTACCAGCGATTGGATGGACGAAGTGGCGACGAGCCTTGTGCTTGCCTTTTTCGGCGTTGTGCTATTGATCACAGCCCGCACCGTAGCGGATTTATTCTTGCTTCCGAAATCGCCGTTGGCCAAGGAGGTGGCCGTCGACCGGAACAAGGCGGCAGGAGCGGTGGCCGCCGCATCGTTTCTCCTGGTGGCAGTGCTGTTTGGAGCCAGCGTTCAGCCAGACCGCACGTTGCATTCCGTAGCGGTTACGGCGCCTTCGACGGAAGAGCCGATTGACGGCGCAACCGCGCCCGAGGAAGCGGAGCCCCGAGATACAGACGACGGGGCAGGAGGCGCGCAATGATGTGTCCAGCGAGTATTTTGGGGGGGGTGTCAGCGATAGCGGCGCGTTGCGCGGCAGCCATCGGAAATAGCGTGGCAGCCATCGGAAACGGCGTGGCCGACATTTGGAACAAGCCGTGGATGGCCCGTCGAGTTGGCGTGTGGGCGCTATTGGCTGTGATGGTGTTCCTGCTGCTGCCCGAGGAACTATGGGCGCGGCGAGGGGGCAGAGTTTCATTTGGAAGGTCGAGCAGCTTTTCGCGATCCAGTAGCCGGGGATCCGCAAGCCGGGCGAAAACCTGGGGCAACTCGCGGCGGAATACGGTTACACCACGAACGGGGTCGCGAAGCGCATCGCGTCCGGCTACCAGCCGCAGCTATGGGGTTGACCAGACGGTAATGAATCGCGCCCGCACGCAGGGCACCGTTTTCCAATCGCGGAACGACGCCCAGAGGGCCTTTGAGCGGGATAACGCGAATCGCTTTCCCAGCACGTTCTCCCGGGAGCCCGCCACGCGACCCGGTTACATTCCATCCACAACGACAGTGGACGGGCGGAACTACGACGTGGGCTACAACCCCAGATACGGCGGCTACGGTTACATGCAGAACGGAAGCTGGGTGGGCTACAACGCGCTTCGCGACGTAGCAATTCTGAGCTTGCTGATGCGGCAGAACAACTACGTCTACCCGCAATCGGGCAGAACTGCGAGCGATGGCGACGCTGCAAGCGGCGAGGACGCGGAGGATCGGAGCGGCGGCGGTGGGTTGCTAGGTTGGTTCGCCGGTTCCGGGAGCGGCCTGCTGATACTGCTGCTGATTATCGGAGCATGGGCGATGATCCCGCGGCGGCGCGGCGCCCAGCGCTACTATCAAGGCGGCCCTCCGCCCTACACGCCTTCAGGAAGATCCAGCGGGGGTGGCTGGCCGCCCCCGGACGCGCCGCCGTCGCTGCAGCCAAGTGCAAAGAGGGAGCAATCGATGAGTTCCACATTCGACCTGCGCTCAGCGCGCTTTTGGCGCGCTCTGCGCCCTGGAAGCACGGTGATCTTGAAAGATGAGCAGACCCTCGAAGATATGATCTCCGGGGGCGAAGGCCTGGCCACGGGCAGGGATTACAGCCTGGAGGAGGTATGGCGGATTCGGGAATCGCGCGACATTGCGGAGTGGCAGTTCTTCCGCATTCGTTCGCCGCACGACGAAGACGCCACCTGGTTGCTGATCAAGAGCGCCGGGGACGACATCAGCGCGGGCGTCTACTTTGAGGCCGACGGCTTTGACGCGGGCAACCGGGAGGATTTGCTAAGGCAGGAATTGTACTGGGTCTTCGAAGAGCCGCGCGACCCGGACAACTACAAGGTGCTCGACCTGCATTTTGCTCCACATCTCTACTTCAACGTGGACCTCAATGGAGAGGCCCGCGAGGCCGAGTTCGCCAAGATGGGGGGAATGGAGTTTCACGGTAAGGCGACCGCCGACCCGGAGATCGGCGGGGCCTCGTTCGCCGAGAGCAGCCAGATGATCGGGACGGTTGCCGAGTATCTCACGACGATGCCGGTGCCCAATCCGAAGGTGGTTTTCTTCGAAGCGGGCGTGCCAAACGAGAAGGGCGGATTGATCCGCATGTTGCAGGGCGCGGATATCCCCATCGGCGACATTGAAGTGCTTGCGCTTGGCGAAAGCGGTCCGCGAAGCACGGGACGGTAGTTGCCGCGGGGATACAGGGCTTACAGAAAATTCAACCGGCGAAAGCAAAGAACTCGCCGCAATCCACGTAATCAAGCTATGGAGACACTGACCATGACCAAAGAAAAACTCTCCAGCCTGGCCGAGATGGCCGAAGTGCTGGAGGACGGCGGCTACTACGTCGCAATGGGAGAAGGCTTTCTTGCCGCGAAGGTGGCCCACCGCAACCATCCGCCGGCGAACGCGCTGCTCACCATCGACGAGATCCGCAAGAAGCTCGTCATCTCCTGCCGGGTGGCCCGCTATGGCGATGTGCCAGCGGAGAGACTCCCGGCGTTTCAGGCGGCGCTGCTCGATGCCAACACGCGGATCGATCCGTTCGCGTTCGCGACGATCACCGACCAGGACGACCCCGATCTGGATTCGCCCGACGAGTGGATCGTGGTGCTGATCGAAAGCATGTGCATCAGCGATCTTTCCACGGGGGAGCTACTTACCGCCATGGAGGACCTGACCCACGCACTGCCCACCGCCGACGATATTATGGCCGCCATTGCTTAACAGCGCCGTGTGGCAAGGACAAACGCAACCGATACACCGACAACGGACCGAGGGAGACCAAGACCATGGAATTTTTGAAAGAACTCTGGAAAAAGCTGCGCCGCAAGGACAAGGACGCCGCTGAGGATATGCGCGACTATGTGGCCGATGCCCGCGAGGCGATTGAGACCCGCAAACGCGAGATTGTCGATTTCCGCAACAAGGTGGCGGAGGTAAACCAGGCCAAGCGCGTGTTGGAACGGCAACTTACCGACACCGATGGCGAGATCGCCAAGTGGACTTCGACGCTCGAGAACATTCGTAACTCCGCACTGGATGTGGAAGCGAAGAAGGAAAAGGGCGCTCCCGTGATGGGCGCGCGCAACTCCGCTACGGAGCGCGGCGAAGGGCTTCGTTCCTCGATTAAGGCGCAGGAAGAAATGCTCGTGCAGCTTCGCAAGCAATTGATGGAAGCGCAGAGCGACCTAGCCGAGCGCGAACAGAAACTGGTGACGCTGGCAGCCCGGCAGCAGGCGGTGAAGATCCGGCAAGGGCTGAACGATGCCGCCGCCGCGTTCTCCACGGGCAAGGGTTCGCTGGCAGCGGTGGATGAGTTGGAGCGAAAAGTGACGTCGGCGGAAGACCGTGAGGCGGCGGTGGGCGAAGAGATCGCGCTTACCAAACCCGGCTCTGAAGCCGCCGCGGTCGCCGCGGAGTTTGACCCCAGGAAGATGAAGGTGCAGGACGACCTTGACGCCTTCTTTGGCGGGGCAGCGCCAGCGCTGAAACCGGGCAAGGAAGAGATCCCCGCGTCCTAGGCGGCGCTCTAAGGTCTCCCTCGCACAGTTGACACAAAGGCCGGCAGGGGCCTACGAAACCCCTGCCGGCCTTTGTGTGAAGCACACCCGTTGTACCGCTAAGCTTGCGCGGATGCCACGGCATCGGTCGCTTTTTCCGGATGGGCCAGCGAAGCCAATTCGGCGGCTACCCGCTCCACGGCTTCACGCACCGCCGCGCCCACCTTGGCGCCCGCCGCGAAGTTCTCGCCGACGATACCGATGACGGTGAGTTCCCTCGGCAATCGGCCCAGAGCACCGGCCAGGCCGATGAACTCGGCCAGATCGATACCGTGGGTGGAAAACCGAAGGTCCTTGGTGGCACGGGGAAGGTCTTTCGGGGAGAAGCGGAGAATAGTGCCGGGAGCAGCCACGGCGAGGGCGGCATCCACCAGAAAGACGCTCTCATCGGGTTGCCAAGCAGACATCAGGCGCGTCATGTCGTCGCCGGCCTCATGGGCTTCCACGCCGAACTCCCGTAGACGATGCACCACCAGGATTCCGGCTGCGTCGTCGCCACGGTATAGGTTGCCGCAGCCGATGATCCGCACTTTGTTCATGACGCGGTTCCTCCTTCGCCCCCGTAAGAAACCCGAATGGCGGCCGCAGCCTTTCCCGATCCACGAACGAAGCGCTATTCCCGAACCAGCGTAGCCTTGAGGAAGTGCGTTGCGCAAGAGATACAGGGATCGTAATTGCGCACGGCCTGCTCACAACGGCGCGTGAGATCCGCGTCGGAGAGTGAGGCGATGCCGGGGATCATCTCGCGCAGATCCTCTTCCATGCGGCTCTGGTTTTGCGACGTGGGCGGCACGATGCGGGCGGCTTTCACCAGCCCATCCGCGCCCACCTGATAGCGGTGGTAGAGGATGCCGCGAGGCGCTTCAGTAACCGCCCAGCCGGTGCTATTGCGCGGCTTGACGCGGGCGCAGGGCGACTCTGGCGGTTCGTAGACTCCGATCACGCGCAGCGCTTCTTCGCAGGCAAATACGGTTTCCACCATTCGCACCACGATGCTCTTGAACGGATTCCGGCAGGGAACGGGCAAACCGCAATCGCGGGCCACCTGCTTGGCCAGCGGGCTTAGCTTCTCAAAGTTCAGCGCGAATCGCGCCAACGGCCCTACGTGGTAAGAACCGCTACCGACGTGCGAGCATTGCAGCGCGTTCGAATGAGCCACGTGATGCTCGCGGAAATGATCTTCAAACTCGCTCGCGTCCACGTCCACGCCTTTGCTCGAGACGACCCGACCTTCGCTGAACGGATACTCGTCCGGGTGAGAGAGCGCGACGAATTCGTAGTTCGACTCGAAATCGGGGAAGTCGAGCGTGGCGGTGAATTTGGCAAGATCGATGGCGGCATCCAACGCCCACTTCAGATTCTCGGCGAGGCCGCGCAATTCACGGGGGCGGGGGGTTCGCGAGAAGCCGCCCACGCGGACGGAGATGGGGTGGATCTCCCGGCCGCCGAGGATGCTGACAATCTCATTGCCGATCTTCTTGAGCTCAAGGGCGCGCTTGACGAGATCCTCATGTTTGGCGGCCAATTCGATGACGTCGTTGGCGCCGAAGAAATCCGGAGCGTGCAACATGAACACGTGCAGCACATGGCTCTCAATCCATTCGCCGCAGTAGATGAGGCGGCGCAGCAGGCGTACGGCGGGATCGATCTCAACCCCGTATGCGCGCTCGATGGCATGCACGGAACTCATCTGGTAAGCGATGGGGCAGATGCCACAAATACGCGCGGTGATGTCGGGCACCTCGTCGTAGTGGCGGCCTTCCAGGAAGGCTTCAAAGAGACGTGGCGGTTCGAAGATCTTGACCTTGACTTCCTGGACGGCATCGCCCTTCATGCGGATGTGGATGGCACCCTCGCCTTCGACGCGGGGGAGGTAATCCACAGCGATCGTACGGGTCTTGGCGGCGGGCGCGGTCTTCGCGCTTGCCGGCGCCTTGCCGGCTTTCTTCTTTGCAGACGCGGATTTCGCGGAGCGGATGACGGTACTCATCTTCGTTCGGCCTCCTCACTTGCTTTCCGGAAGGGCCACGCCCACGCGTTGAAACCGCGGAAGGCACGGGTGATCTCGTCCGGGCTTTGGCCCAGAACGCGGAACTGGGCGGTGAGCGCCGTGGTGTTGGGGCTCTCCATAGGGCCAAAGCATCCGTAGCAGCCCCGGGAATATGCCGGGCACAAAGCGCCACAACCAGCCATTGTCACCGGCCCCAGACAGGGCGTTCCTTCGCTGACCATCACGCAGGAAGTGCCGCGCCGTTTGCACTCCACGCAGACACTGTAGGTGGGGATGTTTGGCCGGCGTCCGACGAGCAGGGCGCTGATCAGTTCCACCAAATGCATCTTGTTGATCGGGCAGCCACGCAGTTCGAAATCGACTGGCACGTGCTCGGCTACCGGAGTGGACATTGCCAGCGTGTTGATGTAGGCCGGGTTGGCGTAAACGGTGCGCACCATCTGCTCGGTCTGTTTCCAATTGCGCAGGGCCTGGATGCCGCCCGCAGTGGCGCAAGCGCCAATGGTCACCAAAAACTGGCTCTGGCGGCGGATCTGCTGGATGCGCTGGGCATCATGGTGGGTGGTGATGCTGCCCTCCACCAGGGTGACATCGTAAGGGCCCTTCTCCATCCGGCTGGAGGCCTCCGGAAAATAGGCGAGGTCCACTGCGCCGGTGACGGCCAGCAGTTCATCCTCGCAATCAAGCAGGCTGAGCTGGCAGCCGTCGCAGGATGCGAACTTGAAGACGCCAATGCGCGGTTTCTTTGCCATGATCAGACCTCGTACTTGTTCATCAGTTTGTTGATATCGCGGAAGCGGAACACCGGCCCGTCCTTGCAGATGAAGTGGGAGCCGAACTGGCAGTGGCCGCAGAAGCCGCAGCCGCACTTCATGTTTCGCTCCATGGTGAGATAGATGTCGCCGGGGTCGAGACCCTTGTTGTCCTGGAGCTCATAGGCGACGTAGCGCATCATGATCTCCGGGCCGCAGGTCATTGCGATGGTGCGAGTGGGGTCAAGGCGAATCCGGCCGATGAGACGGGTGACCAGGCCGACATTGCCCTTCCAACTCATGCCGCCGTAATCCACCGTGGTCATCACGAGTGTGTCCTTCTTCTTTTCCCACTCCTTGAGTTCACGGCGGAAGAGGATGTCTTGCGGGCTGCGGGTGCCATAGAGAAGCACCAGCCGCCCATAGAGTTCGCGGTTGTGGAAGACCTCATAGAGAATGGGGCGGAGCGGAGCGAGGCCAATGCCGCCGGCGACGATAATGACATCCTTGCCGCGCGCCTCTCCCATCGGCCACCCATGCCCAAAAGGACCTCGAACACCGAATTGCGCACCCACCTTCATGACGTTCAGGCTCTGGGTGGCCAGGCCGACGGAGCGGATCGTGTAGCACTGGGTTTCAGTGATCGCAGGGTCGCTACTGATGGAGATGGGAAGTTCGGCATTGCCCATCGAATAGAGCATGCTGAACTGGCCCGGGGCGAAGCGCGGGAGGCGTTTGCCGTTCCGGGGCTCCACCTTTAGGGTGCAGGTGTCGTGGGTCTCTTTGAGAACCTCGGTAACACGCACGGTTTGCGGCGTCATTACGTCCACAGGTGCCTCCTCGCAGCACGCAGCCGGGCGAAAAATAAAATCCCGGCCTTCTGGCGGAAATGAATTCGTTCAGGCCCGGCGCGTGCCGTACATGTCGATAAGCTGAAGGCTCATCGAGCGGACGTCCCGCACCATCAGTTCGGCGAAGCGACGCAGGATTTCATAGCCGAAATCGTGGTCGGTATCGCACTTATCGCGCAGGCAACGGGCATCGACGATCAGGACGGCGGCGGCGGTGAGCGCACGGGCATCGAAATGCCAGCGATAGGGCTTGACCAGCCAGGACCATCCCAGAATATCGCCGCCGCTTCGCGACTCCACTGGCGCAGGGCTCCGCGCCCCGGGACTGTCGGATTCAAGCGAGACATTGCCCTCGCGGATCAGATAAAACTCGTTCGATTCGTTTCCGCCCCGGAAAAGGTGTTCTCCGGAATCGAAATGCCGGTTGGAGCAGCAGCCAAGCAGCGTCCGGACATGCTCCAGGTGCATGCCCTGAACAAAGGGATGGTCAACCAGGATATGTTCGAGGTCGTGAATCTGCATCAGAGGCCTCCCCAGGAAGCGGCGCTCATCTGCTCGCGCTTCTTTCGTGATGTCGATCCCCACAGGGCACCAGGTGATGCAGCGGCCGCAGCCGACGCAGCCGCTTTCGCCAAACTGGTCGTGCCAGGTTGCCAGTTTGTGAGTGAGCCATTGGCGATAGCGGGCGCCGGCGCTGGAGCGGACGGAACCGCCGTGGATGTAGGAGTATTGCAGCGTGAAGCAGGAATCCCGGACCGGCGTGCGCGAGGCCTGACTGCCGTCAACCGCGTTGCCATCCTCCACTGTCATGCAGAAACAGGTGGGGCAAACCATGGTGCAGTTGGTGCAGCTCATGCAGCGGCTCCAACCTCTTCCACTGTCTTGCTGTCGATCTCGCGACAATGGCTTCCCGCAGACCGTCATTATGGAGCGTTTGCCCAGATGCGCTTCGCGCGGGCCGATCGCAGCACGTTCTGCTCAGCGCGGCGATCCACCGCTTCGGCTGGACGATGGTGCGATTCCGACAGCACTTCCGCGCCTGCTTCGCTGCCAACCGTCACAACAAAGCGATGCTCCCCAGTCAGAATCTCCGTAAGGGCGAGATCGAATCCACCCGCGGCCTCGGGCCCCGTACCCATGGAGGCGCAGAAACACGTTCCGGAAGGATAGCCGCAATTCACAGCAACGATGAAAAGAGTCTCGCGGCGCGCCGCGTAGCCCCGGTCAGGGTAGCGATCATGGAGGAACACGCGGTCTAGCACATGGATCGCCGCCAGATCGCAGGAGCGTACGCCGAGGAGAGCGCGCCGCGATTCCGTACCCACCCCGTCCCGTCCCCGTTGCCGTTGCCCGGACAGAACGGACATTGATCCCACTTCCCGGTGAATCTCCAGGAAACGGTTAACCGGGGGTTGCAGCAGTCCGTTTCCAGGATTGGGGCGTGGAGGCATATTGGAACAGCGCCTGGTCGTTGCGCCGCGCCAGCCTGTACTTTCCAGGGGCCTGTTCGTCCGAATAGCCCACGGGCAGCTCATCGACGCTCTCGATGGGCGCGTAAACAAGCGCCGCATCTTCGCGCGTAGGGCCCCAGATCTCGTAGCCCCGCCGGGAGAGCGCCTCTACCAGCCCCGGCAGCGCATCCCGACCGAGAACTGCTTTCTCTACCGTCGCCGGGTTTGCTTGGGCTGCCATCGGATCACTCTCCGGTTATTCAGGTTCTTTTATCCGGTTCCATACTATTGGAGGTTTTTCCTCGTGTCCACCCTTTTCGGTATGATTTTGGCGATCTAGGGGTTATCTAGGTGCTGTTAGCCCCACAATTAACCCCCAATTTTGGCCAGAACGGGCTGACTTGGCGAGTTGGGGATGCTTTTCAGAACTGCGAAGCCGTCTGGGAGGATCAGTCCCCAAGGAAAACAAGTGCTCGGAGGAGTCCTGGGGTTGGCGAAAGCAGGAGCGGAAGGGCCGGTTCGAGTGAACTCCAGAGCTAGCCGAACGAAAGCAGCTTCCCGAACCCTGCTGGTTTGGGCATCCCTGATGTTGAAGAAGCGCGTGGTTCTCCGGACGGTTGGGGCAAACGGAGCAGCATTCGCCACTCTGCTTGTAGGTCTCGCAACAAGTCGTTCGCAGTGAGATTCGCGTTCCCATCCGAAATCGCTCCGGTGGTCGGTTTACCAGGTGCGGGCAACCAAAGCCGATGCCGCGCTCAACTGCAAACGCGTTGCAGATCTACTGGGATTTTAGCAATCCCGACTAAAAAAGTCCACGTTGAAGTCAGCGTTGGCGAAAGACGTGAGCGGAGGCAGAGCCGATTTGGGGCACAGTATCGCTTTAGAGGATTTCGGCAGGGAACGAAGCGGACTTGGCGGAGGATGGAAGGCGGTGTGGCGGAGGTCCGTGTCCGATTCTCCACGAAAGTGTAGGCGATGACTACAATTCCCGGAAGAAACAGCCGTTCTTACCAGTGCATCTCATCTCCAACCGATTGATAGTGCATGCCGGGCCGGGCTCTGACAGAATGCAGTTCCAGAATGCCGCTATACGTACACGTGCACGTGGACGATGGGCGAGAGGCAGGCAACAACTCGGCTGACGCTTTCCTGCTGGTATTGACGGTGGCGGTCGTCGTGGCTGCGGTCTTCAACTTCCGGCAGCAGGCACAGGTGCGCTTGCCCGAGGATGGCGTTTTCTGGTCTGAACGCGACGGCAAGGTGGTTGCCTTGATGGTGCAACCCGACAGCCCGGCGGCGCGGGCGGGGGTGCATGAAGGCGATTTCCTGTTGCGGATCAACCGCCAGCCGGTGAACATGGCGCAGGATGTGGCGCGGATTTTTGTCGGCCTTCCCAGTTGGGAGCGGGTAGACTACACCCTGCTGCAAAAGAACGTCGAGTTTGATGCCCGCGTCATCCTGAGCGAGCGGGCGCTGAGCAGCCTGGTTTATTACCAGTATTTTGTCGGCGGCGTCTACCTGCTGATCGGTCTGTTTATTTTCTTCCGCCGCGGGGTTGCCGCGCAGGCGATACACGTATACATCCTCTGCTTGGCCTCGTTTGTCTGTCAGCACTTTCCATTACACCGGCAAGCTCGACGATTTCGACAAGGTGATGTATTGGGGCAACGTGTTTGCCGGACTGATCGCGCCCACGATTTTTCTTCACTTCTGTTTGAGCTTCCCGGAAAGCGGCCGTTGGACGAGAGGCGTGTGGCGTTCGTCCGCGCTCTATATCCCGGCGGTGGTGGGTGCATCGATCTTCGTGGGGTTTTCCTCGGGCGCCATCCGCACTTCCCTGCCCCTGGTTGAGATCCACTGGATGCTGGACCGTTTCTGGCTTGCCTTCCTTACTGGCGGATATTTGCTGGGCGGGCTGGTGCTGGCAGCCAAATCCCGCACGGCGAAAGATCCCGTGGTGCGGATGCAGTTGAAGTGGCTGCGCAATGGCGCGATTTTCGCCATTCTGCCCTTCGCCATCTTCTATGCGATCCCGTACGTGATGGGCGGCTTCCCGGGGGAATCGGCGAAATTGGCCGTGCTGGCGCTGCTGCTGATGCCGCTTACCTGGGCTTATGCCATTGTGCGTTATCGCCTGATGGACGTCGACGTGATCTTCCAGCAGGGCTATGTCTACACGCTGGCGACAATCTGCGTCTTGGGCACCTTTTACATCTTCATTTTCTCGATTGGCAGCTTCGACAGCCTAAGCCCCACCGCGGTGGCTATTCTCATTCTGATTGCCGCCTTCGCCTTTCAACCCATTCGCAATTGGCTGCAGGAACAACTCGACAAGCATGTCTTTTATCGCGACCAATACAACTATCGCCGCACTCTGATCGAGTTTGCCCGCGAGCTTAGCGCCGAGACCGATCTCGACCGGATGCTAAGTTCGGTGGCCGACCGGTTGATCCGGACGGTGGGCATTTCGCACATTGCGTTCTTCCTGGCCGAGGACAACGACGCGCCGATCACCCTCCGCCTCGCCGACAATGTGCGGGACCGCAAGGGGCGCGCGGTGGAACCGGGCTATCCACTCGATCTCTCTTTTCTATCCAGCCGCCCGGAAAAAGGGCACCTCTTCTTTGAGCGAACGCGTCATTTGCCAGACCCGCACGTGCTCGACTATCCGCCCGCTGCCCGCGAGTCGATTGCCGACCTGGATCTGACTTACTACTTTCCCTGCGACGCCCGTGGCCGCACCATCGCCTGGTTTGGCGTGAGCCGGCTGGATCGCGGAGACTTCCTCACTTCGGACGACCTCGAACTGCTGATCACGCTTTCGGGCTATGTGGGAATGGCGATTGAGAATGCGCTTCTGTACCAATCCCTGCGTTTGAAAGCCGCCGAATACGAGCGGCTGAAGGAATATAACGAGAACATCGTCGAATCCATCAACGTGGGGATTCTTGCGGCGGATCTCGAAGGGCGGGTGGAGAGCTGGAACTCCACGATGGAATCGCTTACGGGAGTGCCCCGGCGAGTGGCGCTAGGGAGGCGTGTGGAGGAACTGCTGCCCGCCGACCTATGCCGGGAGATTGCTTCGGTGAGCGCGGCGGAGAGCGTGCATAACATTTACCAATACGCCTTCAAGGCCTCCATGCTTCCGCATGCGGGCTCAGATGCGGCGGAGCGCGCTTCCGTTGACAGGACGGAATCCGACGGAGGAACTCCTTCGTTCTCGCCAGACATGAGTTTCGCGCCGCTGGTGAAGGAGGACTCAGGAGAATTCGCCCTGCAATCGGCCACTGCGCTGGCAGGTGTTGTGGCTGGCAACAGCGTATTGCACGCTCGGCCTGTTTTGCCATCCAGGGGCGGACATGGCGGGGGCGGGGACCATGCCGGAGGGCGGCCTCGCACTGCCGGGCAGACAAATGGGAAATCGGCTGGCGAGTTGAACGGGGCTTCGCTGGGCGGGGATCTCGCCGATGGCGGCGGGAATGCCAACGAGCCTCTTCCGCGGGGACTGCGAGCGGCTCTGCCAGAAGAACTGATGTTGAACATCGCGGTGACGCCGCTGGTTTCGCGGGAGTTTGAGCATATTGGTCGTTTGGTGCTCTTTCAGGATGTGACCGAACGGACGGAACTCGAACGCCGATTGGTGCAATCGGACAAGCTCACTTCCATTGGGGTGCTGGCGGCCGGCGTGGCGCACGAGGTGAACACGCCGCTGGCAGTGATTTCTTCGTATTCGCAGATGCTCGCCAAGCAGCTTGCCGAGGATGAGAGCAAATCCGGGCTGCTCGACAAGATCGCCAAACAGACTTTCCGGGCGAGCGAGATCGTGAACTCGCTATTGAATTTCTCCCGCACGTCCAGCACCAGCTACGGACCCACGGATTTGAACCGGGTGATTGAGGAAACCCTCGTGTTGATCGGTCCGCAACTGGAGAAAGCGAAGGTGCGCGTGGAGTGCGCACTGGACAAAGACCTTCCTTCGATTCGCGGTAATGGCGGCAAGCTCCAACAGGTTTTCTTGAATATGATGCTGAATGCCAGAGACGCGATGGGCGAGGGTGGCGCGTTGAGCATCGCAACTTCCGCCGAACCATCCGCAGTGCGCGTGCGCGTCTCGGACACGGGCCATGGGATCCCAGCGGAGAAGATCGCGAGGATCTTCGATCCGTTCTACACGACCAAGGTAGCGGGCAAGGGCACGGGCCTGGGGCTGAGCATTTCATACGGCATCGTACGCGAACACGGCGGTATCATCGAAGTTTCCAGCCGCGCCGGCGAGGGCACTACTTTTCTGATGGAGTTTCCATTGGAGCGGAAGCACCCTGCTGCATGATCGGCCCCGCAGCCGCGAGCGGATTCCAACTCACTTTCGAAACCCAAAGAGGCCCATGGCACATAGCGCCAAAAACTCCCGGATCCTGGTGATCGACGACGAACCCGACATTCGCGAGGTGCTGCAGGTGTTGCTGGAAGGGGAAGGTTTCCGGGTGGAAACCGCGCCCGACGGCACGAATGGCCTCGCCAAACTGGCCGGGCAAGATTTTGATCTGGTGCTGCTCGATTTGATGCTGCCCGACATCTCCGGCATGGACGTGCTACGGCGAATCCGGCGTGAGGATACGGACGTGCCCGTTTGCATGGTAACTGCTTACGGCTCCACTTCGGTGGCCGTGGAAGCGCTGAAGAGCGGAGCCAACGACTACTTTTCCAAGCCCTTTGACAACGAGAAGTTGATTCTGGAGATCGGCAGGCTGATCGACGGGCGGCGGTTGGAGAAAGAGAATACCCAACTGCGGCGCGCGCTCAAGCAGCGCTACGCATTCCCGGAGATTGTCGGCAAGAACGAGGGGATGCTGCAGGTGCTGGACCTGGTGAAACAGGTAGCCACCAGCCGCTCTACCATCCTGATTACGGGCGAGACGGGGACTGGCAAAGAATTGATCGCCAAAGCGATCCACATGAACTCCACGCGAAGCGAGCAAATGTTCATCCCGGTGAATAGCGGGTCCCTGCCCCCGGAGTTGCTGGAAAGCACGCTATTCGGGCACGCGCGGGGAGCGTTTACCGGCGCGGTGTCGTCGCACAAAGGGTATTTCGAGGTAGCGAATCAGGGTTCGATTTTTTTCGACGAGATTGGCACCATCAATGTCGATATCCAGGCGAAGTTGTTGCGCGTAATCCAAGAAAAAGAATTCATTCCTCTTGGCGCGACGGAACCCGTAAAAGTGGATGTGCGCATCCTGGCCGCCACCAACGCGGATCTCAAGCGGATGGTAGAGGATGGCAAGTTTCGCGAAGATCTCTACTACCGCCTGAACGTGATCAACATCCAGTTGCCGCCGCTGCGCGACCGCAAGGACGACATTCCGGCGCTTCTAGAACACTTCTTCAAGAAGTTCGGCGAGGAGAACGCCAAGTATTTGGATGCGACTGGCAAATGCCAGCTTCGTTTTGACGACGAGGCGATGAGCATCCTGATGGAGCATAGCTGGCCCGGGAACGTGCGGGAGCTTGAGAATGCCGTTGAACGCGCCGTGGTTCTGGCCACCTCCCCGGTGGTGCCCGCCAGCGTGCTGCCGGAAACGGTGTTGCACGCCAGCGGCATTGGCATCAGGCGCGACGAGCGGGGCAACCTCCCCGACGACGCCTCTTTGTTTGAAGTGGTGGCGGACTATGAACGCCGCGTGATTATCGAGCATCTCGAACGGCACTCCTGGAGCCAGACCGAAGCGGCCGAGAAACTTCGGATTCCGCTTTCGACTCTCAACCAAAAGATCAAGCGGTTGAACATCGAGATCAAGAAGAAAAGCGATCAGGCACGTAGTACGGCTTCCTAAGCCGATTCCCGGCTTGCTGGCGGCGGAACCCTTCGCTGCCGGGCCTGTGAGGCAGAACGCACAAACGGCGCGCCCTGCGAATGAGCGCGCCGTTCATCGTTGGCTGGTGGCGTTGGGGACGGCTACTCAGCGGCTGGCCACTGCCGTTTTGCCGTCGCCCCTGAGGTATTTGTCGAGAAAGACGCGGATCGCTTCCCATGCCTTGATCTGGTTGGCCTTCTTCGAGAAGCCGTGTCCTTCATCGTCGAAGACCACGTACTCCACCGGCACTCCGTTGGCCTTCACCTTAGCGACGATCTCGTCGGATTCCACCTTCAGAACACGCGGATCGTTGGCGCCCTGCAGTACCAGCAACGGCCGCTTGATCTTCTCCGCGTGGAAGAGCGGGGAGATTTCGCGCAACAGCGCTTCCTGCGTATCCGGGTTGCCGAGTTCCTGGTAGAGAGCCTGGCGCTGGGCTTCCCACCACGGGGGAATGCTCTTGAGTGTGCGTAGCCAGTTGGTGACGCCGAAGATATCCACTCCCACGTTGAACGCTTCCGGATGGTAGGCCAACGCAGCGACGGTCATGTAGCCGCCGTAGCTGCCGCCAATGATGCCGATGCGCTTGGGATCCACGAAATCCATCTTGGCGAGAAAGTCCTTGGCCTCCACGCAATCGAGCAGAGGTTCCTTGCCGTGCTTCTGGTCGTCGGCGGCGAAGAAGGTCTTGCCGTAGCCGGAACTGCCCCGGTTATTGATGCCGTAGACCACATAGCCGGCATTGACAAGGTACTGAATAGCCGAGGAATACCCGCGGCGCGTTTGTCCGCCAGGACCGCCGTGAACCCACACCAGCGCTGGCGCTTTGCTCTCGGGCGTGGCCGTATGAGGTACCCACAGCGGGCCGGGAATGAGCGTGCCATCGGAGGCCTTGAAGCGCGCGTTCTTCGATTCCACCAGATCTTCGGCGGCTACTTCCGGGTTCAAGGTGCGCGTCAGAGGCATCGCTTTGCCGGAAGCGAAGTCGTAGGCGACCAAGTTACGCGGGCTGCGGTCTGAGCTAACGCTGAGCACGGCGCGGCTTTCGTCGAGCGAAAAGTTGATGCCGGCGATGGTACCCAAAGAGGCATCCACCTTCAGGGGAACAGGCTTGCCCGTGGCCGCCTCTTCCACAGTGAGCACGGTATCGGCATCTTCGTTGGTAGCGATGACGCGGTACTTGCCGGAATCGCTGAAGTCGTAACGAATGACATCCCATGTTTTCTCGATCACTGGGGTCATTTCGCCGCTGGAGATTTCGTAGCGGCGGATGGCCTGGAACTCGCGGCCGGCGTCTGTCTCGATAAAGATCGCCGCTTCGTCGGGGCTGAAATCGGAGGACGAGAAAGAGGCGTCGCCCTCATGGGGCGTAATCAGTTTGGGAGCGCCGCTGGCGTGGGTTTCGGCAAGGAAGATGTTGTTGTCGGAGGTGGTCCTTGGCTGGTTCAAAACCACCCACCTGCCGGAGGGGGAAATACGTTCGATCTGGTAGCCCCCGGGATTGCGGTACCACATTTCACGCGAGAGATCGGCCACTTTGTAGCGGTAGAGATCGACAAAGCTCTTGTCGCGTTCGTTGGTGGCGACATAGAAATACTGGCGATCTTTACTCCATCCGTAGAAGGAGGCCCGGTGTCCTTCGCCGGGAGTGAGATCCTTCTCCGCGCCACCCTCTTCAGCTACGAAAAGATGGTTGAGTTCGTCGCCGCCGTTGTCGCGCGTGAACAGGAAGCGACGATCGGCGGGGAACCAGGAGACGGCGTAGGTTGAGTCTTTCGATTGCGTAAGCGCTTTGGCTTCGCCGCCCGCGAAGGGAATGGCGTAGACGTTCGGCACGCCGCTTTGGTCACTGGTATAGAGCACCGCGGCGTTGTCGTGGGAGATGTCGCCGCCTCCCACCGTGACGGTCTTCATGAACTGCTCAATGGTGTATTGCTTGGGAACGCGCGCGACGGGCGCGGGCTCTTTCCTGGCGCAGGAAACCGCTAGGATTCCAAGGACACCCGCGGCGAGCGCGGCGAGGGTGAGAATTCGAGATTGCAAACGGAGACTCCTTTCAAACAGCCTGACGGGCGCTCAGCCTGCCGGGCGCCAACGGGAACACGAAACTCTTCAAGGGGCGGGACGCACGCGCGGCTTCAGGGTAAGCTTGCCATCGCCGATTTCCACGGATTCGAGGCGGGTAAGGAAGCGGCGCGCCTCCGGATCGTCATAGGCGCCTTTCAAGATATTCTCGCGACTGATCCGCTCGCGGAACCGGTCTGGCAAGTAATGGTCGCCCACCTTTAAGTCTTCGAGGTGTGCCACCAATCTATCCCCCACGACGCCGGCGGAGACACGGGCCTTGCCGTTCATGTAGCGGCCTTCGAGATCGCCGCCAAACTGCGAAAGGGGAATACTTACGTCGGCCTCCAGGCGGCTCCCGACGATGCGCACGTAAGCCTCTAATCCGTTGCGGCTCGCCTTGCTGCGGGAAAGCCCGCTCTGGATGAGCGCGTTCAATTCCTGCTGGGTGAGCACCAACGGCTCCGCGGGACGGCCTTCGTCCAGCGCCTCGCTAAACGCACGCACGCGATTCTCCAGCGCGGAGGTTTCGGCCGCGGAGATCTTCAACTCCGGGAGCGCCAGTGGCTCATCGCTTGCGTATTCCGCCGCAACAGTGCTCACGGCACTCCGGATGGCGTAATAGGCGAGGGAACCCCCGATCAGCAAAAGGACGATCACCACCAGGCAACCCATTCCCAGGTATTTGGGCCAGGGGTTCTTCGGCGGGGTGCGCGTGGCGCTGGGGTCCATCGTTGAGACTCCTTCCGGTGCGATCTTATCGTAACTACGTGCAGGAAACGGAGAAGTTCGGCGGAAGGTAGCGAAACCGGGCGGGAAAAGAGGGGTCAGGCGGCAAGAACAGTATAGGAAATAAAGCCCAGCAAGCCACCCAGGGCGATACCAGCCAGGACGTCGCTGAGGAAGTGCATGCCCAGCACGACGCGCGACATCGCCACACTGATCGCGGCGAAGGACAGCGGGAGCAGAAGCACGGGGTAAACGATAACCAGCGGCACGGCCACGGCGAAGGCGCTGATGGTGTGGCCGGATGGGAAGGAGAACCGGTCTGGCGGCAGCAGTGTGGCCCAGCAGTGGGGCTGGATGTGGCAGGGGCGCTTTCGTCCAAAGGCCCGCTTGAGAAAGAGGAACAGGGCAATCCCCAGGCTGGAGGCGATCGCCGCCGCCCCTACCGCGATGAAGCGTCCGTCCCCGCCGAAAATCAGCAGCAGGAGGCAAAGGGAATACCAGAGCCAGCCGTCGCCGCCGCGGGTTGCGAAGAGCATCCAAAGACGAATCCAACGGGGAGCGCGCCAGGAGTGCATGCGATTCATCACCCGATGATCGCCCGCCTCGATGTAATTCAGGACCAACTGCCCTACTGACACAATGACATCCTCGAGGCCGGATCTCTGCAAGCTGAATCTGAAACAGCCAAACCAGAGAACCAGCACTGCGTAAAACAGAAGCGCGAAGCGCCGACCATTGTTTCACCGATTTTCGGGCTTTCAACCGGGTAAGCCGGCTTGAGCCCATGTAGCGAAATGCCGGGTGGGCCATTTCACCGAAAACAAACTGCAAACAAACCGTTCTTGCCGAAACCCGCCATGGCCCAACATCTAAAACATATCCGAAGAAAACTACGCTCCCATTACATCAGCGAAAATGTTCGGTGAATCCGTTGCGTTTCTGGTCGAGGGCGGGTAGCTTCGATGGAGGGTTGCCCTCGAACTTTCATTATGCCAAAGATCCATTTGCTCTTCTTCGACGCCGGCGGCGGGCATCGCAGCGCCGCTACCGCCCTCGAAGCGGCTGCATGCGAACTTTATCCGAACTGGGATATCGAGCTGATCAATATCGGAAAGCTGCTGGAGCCACTGGATTTCTTTCACAAATACATTGGGATTGCGGGGGAGGATATTTACAACAAGATCCTGCAGCACGGCCTGACGCTGGGGGCCGTGGGTATGCTGCGGGCGACGCAGAACATCGTCCGCCTGAATCGAAAAGGCATTCGCCGGCTGATGGGGGCGTACTGGCAGCGAACGAAGCCGGATCTGGTGGTCTCCCTCATACCGAACTTCAACCTGCCTCTGTTCCAGGCGCTACGGGAAGTGTGCCCGGGGTCTTCCTACATGACGGTGATGACGGATATGGCCGACTTCCCGCCCCACTTCTGGATGGAGAAGCAAGCCCAGTACATCGTCTGCGGCAGCAAGCGGGCCGTGGAGCAGGCACGGGCGATCGGCTACCGCTCATGCCAAATTTTCGAGGCTTCGGGGATGATTCTTCAGCCGAAGTTCTACCAGCAGAGTGCATTGAATGTGGCTAAGGAACGAGAGCGGCTCGGCCTCCTCCCGGAGTTGGCTACCGCGATGGTGCTCTTTGGCGGACACGGTGCGGCGGTGATGGAGGATATTTACGAGAAACTTCAACGCTCCCGCCTGCCTGTGCAGGGGATCTTTATCTGCGGGAAGAACGACCGCCTAGCCAAAGACCTGGCCAAGACCAAAGGGCGGATGCCGGCCCTTGTGGAAGGCTTCACCAAAGAGATCCCTCACTTCATGAGGCTCTCCGATTTCTTTATCGGGAAGCCCGGCCCGGGCAGCATCAGCGAAGCGATTCACATGAACCTGCCGGTGATTGTGCAGCGAAACGCTTGGACCCTTCCGCAAGAGCGCTACAACACGGATTGGGTGGAGGAGAACCGCGTCGGCCTGGTGGTGAGGGGCTTCCGCGAGGTGGTGAAGGCAACCACGCATCTGCTCGAAGGCGAC
Source organism: Bryobacterales bacterium (assembly GCA_034522975.1). Taxonomy (GTDB): domain Bacteria; phylum Acidobacteriota; class Terriglobia; order Bryobacterales; family Bryobacteraceae; genus JACTMJ01. Next base: position 176,437 of record JAXHKT010000056.1, on the reverse strand, counting down.
CGGCTGCAGCGCTATCGCAGCAATGCGCAGGCGATCCAGAATCGCGCCGTGTTCGAGGTGCCGCGATGGATGGCGCAGGCGCTGAAGCAAGGGCCGGCCGTTCCCGAATAGCTACCCATCTTCGCTTGGGCTATGATGACATTTTCATTAGCATGCCGCCATTCACTCGGTACAAGGTGACGGCCGCGAAGGAGATTCCCTTGAACGCTTCCACAAACTATACGTGCGGCCCATTGGCGCCGCCCACGCGCCTGCTGATGGGCCCCGGCCCGACGATGGTGGAATCCCGCATCTATGAGGCGATGTCAGTGCCCATCGTCAGCCACGTAGACGCATATTTCTTTGAAGTGGTGGAAGACATCCGGAAGATGCTCCAGGTGGCATTCGGCACAGAGAATGCGTTCACGATGGCCGTCTCCGGAACCGGAAGCGCGGGGATGGAAGCGGCAGTGGCCAATGTGACCGAGCCGGGGATGAAGTTCGCGGTGTTCGCCAACGGTTATTTCTCCGACCGGATGGCGGAAATGGCCAAGCGGCAGGGAGCCGATGTGGTGCGGCTTGAAAAACCGTGGGGCCAGGTGTTTTCCGATGAGGAAGCACGCGCATTTATCTTGAAGGAAAAGCCACAGGTGGTGGGCTATGTGCAAGCAGAGACATCGACGGGTGCCTACCAGCGCGGCAAAGCCATCTGCGAGACTGCAAATGAGGTGGACGCCCTCACCATTGCGGACTGCGTCACCAGCCTTGCCGGCATGCCTGTAGGCGTGGACCGGACGGGAATCGACGTTGCCTACTCAGGGACGCAGAAGGCGTTGAGCTGCCCTCCGGGTCTGGCTCCGCTGACGCTAAGCGCACGGGCTCTCGACCGGGTGCGGGCGCGCCAAAGCAATATGCCCACCTGGTATTTGGATCTGCGCCTGCTTGATTCCTACTACGGCGAATCCAAGCGTTACCATCACACTGCCCCCATTCCTCTCTTCTATGCCCTGCGGGAAGCGCTTCGGCTGGTAATGGAGGAGGGGCTGGAAAACCGATGGCGCAGGCACTACGTAAACCACATGGCATTCGTGGCAGCGGCGGCGGCGCTGGGCATGGAGATGCACGTGGCCGGGGCAGACCAGCTTTGGACACTCCACACTCCGGTGCTGCCCGCCGGGGTGAGCGACGTCGAGCTTCGCAAATACCTGCTAGCCAGGCACGGGATCGAGGTTCTCGGCGGCTTTGGTCCGTTGCAGGGAAAAGTGCTTCGGATCGGATTGATGGGAGCGTCCTCAACGGTTAAGAACATCGAGACCCTGCTTCGCGGGCTCACCGAGGGCCTTGCCGAACAGGGCTTCGCCGTTCCGGGGGATGCGGTAGAGGCGGCTCGGGCCGTCTGGGCAAACCCGCCTCAGCCGCCCACGCTTTAGCTAGCTGGTGGCGCTAGTAACTCCAGCGCCAGAGGGTAGCACCTGTCGTGAAACCTGCGCCCACTGCGGCGAAGAGGACGAGATCGCCTTTTTTCAGGCGGCCATCCTGGACGGCATCCATGGTGGCGAGCGGGATGGTGGCGCCGGTGGTGTTCCCGTACTTTTCGATGTTGATCACGACCTGATCCGGACGGAGGCCGAGACGCTCGGCGGTGGCGGAAATGATGCGCTGGTTGGCTTGATGCGGAATCAGAAGCTTCAAGTCAGCCGGTGTCAAACCGGCGCGCTGCAAAACCTCCGTTGCCACGTCGTATAAACGCTTCACGGCAAAGCGGAAGACCTGCTGGCCGTCCTGCTTCACATAGTGGAGACGCTGATCGATGGTTTCATGGGAGGCGGGCATGCGGCTCCCTCCAGCGGGCATCTTCAAATGCTCTCCGCCGGACCCATCCACCTCGTGAAAGTAGTGCTGAAGACCCTCACTGGGGTCGTCGGTGGCTTCGACGATCATCGCTCCCGCGCCGTCGCCAAACAGGACGCAGGTGGCGCGGTCCGTATAGTCGACAATGCGGGACATGGTGTCCGCTCCAATCACCATGATGCGGTTGTGAGTTCCCGCGCGCACCAAATCGGCCGCCGTGTTTAATCCATACAGAAAACTGCAGCAGGCCGCAAGGAGGTCGAATCCCCAAACCGCTTTCGCCCCCAGTTTGTGTTGAACCAGACACGCAGTCGCCGGAAACATCATGTCGGGGGTGACTGTACAGACGAGGATGGCGTCAAGATCGGATGGCGAGAGCCCCACCGAATCGAGCGCCTTGCGGGCCGCCTCTACAGCAAGATCTGAAGTTGCGACGTTTGGCTCCGCGATGTGGCGTTCCCGGATGCCCGTCCGCTCCAGAATCCACTCGTTGGTCGTCTCGACGATCTGTTCAAAGTCTTGGTTTGTCAACACTCTCGGAGGCACGTAGCAACCGAGTGCGCTGATCTTTGCTCCGCGCACAAACCCTCCCCATCCACTCCAGGGTGGAAGCGAACTCCAAACTTGTTATGTTACCGTATGAAGAGTGGCAGCGCATCAACTGCAACTGTTTGAAAGCACGAAAGATATTTATTATCGTGTGTTTAGGCTGTTGCGCCCCCGAACAATTCCGCCCGAAATCCTGATCGGCTATAAAGCGTACGCGAACGCGAATTGCTATATCCGCTGGAAAGAGCAGCAGTTGCACGTCTCCCTTGCGGACAGCCTGCGGACCGCGCCGCCCCTGATCGCCGAATCGATCGCCTATATCCTGATTTGCAAAATATATAGAAAATCCATCCCTGAGCCGGCGCTGGAGGCGTATCGGGCCTACATGAATTGCGGGGAAACGAGGGAGCGGCTGGATAGGGTGCGCCGGGAGCGAGGTCGGAAACGGATGGAACCGGCGAAGGGCAAGCATTTCGACCTCGCGGAGATTTTCGACGAGCTCAACGGCAGTTTCTTTGATGGTTCACTCCCTCGGCCAGCCATTGGTTGGAGCCAGGGTGCCTCCAAGCGGGTTCTAGGGCACTACGATCCGACCCACCATGCGATCGTCATTTCACGGTTCTTGGATCGGCCAGAAGCGGGCTATGAGCTTGTACGGTACGTGATGTACCACGAAATGCTGCACATCAAGCACCCAATCGAATACGACGGGCCGAAGCGCACGATTCACTCCAGAAAATTCCGCGAAGAGGAGAAGCGGTACCCTGGTTTCGCCGCTCTCAAAGAGAAGCTGCGCGAGCTTTGCCATCGCAAGACTTCGTCGCGCTACTAACCAACGAAACAGCAAGGCGATGGGCACTCAAGCGGCCGGCTGGTGAGCAAGGGTCCGTTCTCAACTAAGGGCTACATTCGCGCAAGAGGGAGCGAACCCCGGAGTTGAGAGTCCGGAACCCGCTGGATGTCCAGCGAATGCAGTGTTGGTAAGAGGAGCCAACCACCTTGAGAGGGAACAGACGTATCAACGAGGTCCTGTCGCGACCTCCCGGCTCGCCAAATTCAAGGCTTTGAAAGCACTGGCCCTAATCGCGAGACACCGGAAACGAGGCGGTCAAACCGAGCAATTCGGGAACGTCTCCAGCCAGATTTCCTATCGTCCGCATCGCGTTCATGAGTGATGCACAACGCACCGAGCCGAGGCCGAACGAATAGAGTTTGAGCTGAAGATGCGCCACAACCAGGGCGCGCTGGAAGATCCATTTCTGCCGCATCAGTTCCGCGCTGACCTGTGGATCATCCACCTCCAGTGAGATCAAATAGGACTGAAGAGTAGAATGCAGCCTAGCAAAATCCCGAGACATCATGCCAAGGTAGGCGCTAAAGATCCTTACGCGTTTCGCTCGTAAATCTCTGGCAATCTTGCGATTAAAACCTGGCTGTGATTTCAGAAACTGAAAATCGCCGTCGTCCAACAAGCGCTCCATGGAAGCATAAGCGCTCGATGGCGAGAAGACTTCGCCCACTCAGCGGTGACGGGAGCTTCATTCGCTTAGCAAGCGACGAAGCGAAGCTACGAATACGATCAAAAGGCCGAGGACGCAAAGCCCCAGGGCCATTAACGAGATCATCATCGGTATCTAACCTTGCCTAACGGATAGCTCGATCATAGCCCGGAATTCCGCGGAAGGGCAATCGCCGAAGAGTCCGTCCACTATGCCGCGCTCCGAGTACTACTCGTCTTATCGAAAGCGCACATCTTTCCCTACCCCCTAGAGGGTTAGTCCGAACCCCTCAGAGCGGGACATAGCTCTTGGCTTTCAGAACCCGGAGCCAGTGGATTTTTGAGAGAATCCGAAGCTGGAGACGAAAACAGAGATGGCCCATTCGGCTTTTTTTATCATGCAGTTAAAGGAAAGCTTCGATTGAGGCGAGGTTTCTATCGAGAGAATTCCAACCTGCGACATGCTGGAGAAACGAATGCGCCTCTACTAAACGAAGCCAAGATCGTCCGCTCAGCAAGCCAGTGGGTTCGTCATGCGACCGGATTCGCATTTGCCTTGGCTTTCGGCTGGATTGTTCCGTTTGTAACGTGACTTATAGAATGGTCTCAGAAAAAGCGGCTAGCATTCGAGCCGCCGTATGGTGGCCGGTGCCAATTGGGTTTGGAGCGCGCTGGACGGAGAGGAAGAACGAGGAACTGATTGCTATAGCCACTTCTTGGAAGAAGCGAGCGAATCGCTTACCTGGCGCAGCTTAGCAAGGATGGATTCCGCTTCGGCACTGGAAATGTTGGATCTGACCGAGCGCTCAACGGTCTCTCCTGCGGGTGTCAGGAACAAGATCCAGGCCAAGAAGGCGATCGTAGACACCGCGGCCGTCGCCGCATTTACCACAGGGATCACGTCCGGTCCTCCGAAATTCATGGAGAGGATTGAGGCAGCATTCGCCAGGAAGACGGTTGAAAAAAGGCCGACGTGTAGGATGGAATTGCGGCTTAGCCGCACCGGGAAAAAAGTGATGAAGGAAACGAGGAGAACGATGAACGCAAACAGACAGGTGTAGATGCCTCGCCGAATGACGTTAGTCAGAAGAAACCATGCGTTGTCGGCTGCGGCATTGAATTGCAGGTCCGGCATGATACTAAGGGCAGAAATCAAGGTCGCTAGCACCATAGCCAGCGTCAGCGCGCGGGTGGAAAGCATGCGAATTCCGCGATAGCGTTGCAGCGCGAGTGAGTAGATTTCGAAAACCGCAAGAATGAAGGTCAGGACCAAAATCGGTTCTGACCACAGCCAAAAGTAAAAGTAGATTTCAACTGGCTCAAACGGTTCGGGCCGGAACCATAGAGTGATAGATAGGCTTTCTTGCCGATTCAGCAAGTCCAGCAGGCCGTTCCTGGCAACTTGAAAGCAGACCCAGAGGAAGAAAGCCTTGTAACGGAGGTGGATGCCCGACCAAACCAACTTCGACGCCAGGCCAACAAGGAGCAGCAGGTTGACGAGCCAAAGGGCATGGTTTAGCTCGTTCACTGGCTTCCCCCGAAAATCATCATATCAGCAATTATTCTCGCCTGAGCTGCGATTCCTGGGGGGATTTCGATGGGATGCCGCAGCGTGTTCCGATGGACCGCCAGCCAGCCACTCACCTGTGAAGCAGAAAGGAAGTTTCCGCTTCACAGGTGTTAGCCGGCCCACGAGGAACACCACGTTAGACCAATTCAAGACAGTTAGGCGACGTGCCCTTCGGGCCAGCAGCGCTTGTCGCCGGGCCAGCAGGTGGGCGTCGGGGAAGTATTCACGCTCGTCTCAACCACGTGTCCTTCGGGCCAGCAGCGTTTGTCGCCGGGCCAGCAGGTGGGCGTCGGGGAAGTGTTCACGTTTCGTCTCGACCACGTGTCCTTCGGGCCAGCAGCGTTTGTCGCCGGGCCAGCAGGTGGGCGTCGGGGAAGTGTTCACGCTCGTCTCTACCACGTGTCCTTCGGGCCAGCAGCGCTTGTCGCCGGGCCAGCAGGTGGGCGTCGGGGAAGTGTTCACGCTCGTCTCTACCACGTGTCCTTCGGGCCAGCAGCGCTTGTCGCCGGGCCAGCAGGTGGGCGTCGGGGAAGTGTTCACGCTCGTCTCTACCACGTGTCCTTCGGGCCAATAGCGTTTCTCGCCGGGCCAGCAGGTGGTCGTCGGGAAGTGATTTCACGCTCGTCTCTACCACGTGTCCTTCGCGCCAGCAGCGCTTGTCGCCGGGCCAGCAGTGGGTCGGGGAACGTCCAGGCTCGTTGACCATGTCCTTTGGCTGAGTAGCGCCGTCGCCGGCCAGGCGTCGGGAAGTGTTTGCTCGCCACCACGCGTCCTTCCTCGCCAGGAGGGTTTGCTGGCCAGGCGGGGCGTTGGGGAAGTGATTCGCTCGTCTCAACCACGTGTCCTTCCGGCCAGCAGCGTTTGTCGCCGGGCCAGCAGGTGGGCGTCGGGGGAAGTATTCACGCTCGTCTCTACCACGTGCCCTTCCGGCCAGCAGCGTTTGTCGCCGGGCCAGCAGGTGGGCGTCGGGGAAGTATTCACGCTCGTCTCAACCACGTGTCCTTCCGGCCAGCAGCGTTTGTCGCCGGGCCAGCAGGTGGGCGTCGGGGAAGTATTCACGCTCGTCTCTACCACGTGCCCTTCCGGCCAGCAGCGTTTGTCGCCGGGCCAGCAGGTGGGCGTCGGGGAAGTATTCACGCTCGTCTCTGGAAGGGATTGCACCAACGGCGCAACGAGATGTAGGGTAGAAGAAGTAGTCCGTGCATCGACGGAAGCGAACAAACCGCAGGTTAACAGTGCGGTTGCTACCATAACTACTAGAACTGTTCCGTGTTTCATACGTGGTATCCGGTGGTCCGTAATAGAACTGTTTTGCCCTTTGTTGGGCTTGTTTCAAGGCTAAGCCTAGGGGAAGATAAGCTAGGGAAATCGCTTAGAGATTTTCTAATTTTGGAACGATTTGCGCGGTTTTGCCCAGGAAGGGCCTCGCGTGACGGTTCTGCCCGGAGAGGCTAGGGAATTAAGTTGACCACGGCAAGCCACCGCCAAACCGAACTTCAGGTTGTCTACGACGACCTCGTTCGTGGCGCCTTGTCGATAATTCCCACTTGCTACGGACGTCTGGTTTACTTAACTTCTCTACGAGATGCCAACACCGGAAGGTACGAGCACTACCTGCTCGAGGAAATCCACGGTGACAGGCTCGCTCAGGCGGGCCTAGAGTGGGCGCACATCCAAGCCTACCGGTCGTGGGTTGCAATGAATCTCGAACAGAAACGTGCCGATCTCTACCTCTATCTGGTCTCCCTCTGTTCTGATATGCGACATGTGCTGCGAACGTGGATCATGACGACTCCCTACCGCGCCCTGGTTCCCCTACATACCCAACCGGTGGAACGGGAAGTATTCCTCTCCGATATGCAGGCGCTTCTCGCTCTTCTCATGAACGAGAGCGGGATTGCCGGACCGGAAGGCGCTGCATAGCCACGCCCGCCACCTCACCCACCACCTCAATATCAGCGGGATACCGATAACACTGCGGCGCCGCCGCCGAGGATGGATGCGGAATCGCAATAATCTCCCCTTCGTGGGCACTGCACCACCGGCAGATGAATCCGTCCCTGGTTTCCAGAAAATAGATAGGGCGCTCAGACTCGTTTCGCCAGCCCGAACGCGCGATCCGTTTCCGGGAATCGTCAATCAGCACCAACGCACGCGGCGGCAGCAATGGCGACATCGCGTTATCCTGTTCGCCGATGATTCCGACACGAATCGATTTCGGCCGGGGTAAGCCCAGCAGAGCATGAGCCATCCAACCCTCCGCCCCGGACTCTCGCGGCAATACCCTGGTCTCCCCGGCGTCCATCTCCTCCCAACTCTCCGTCGCATTTGCCTCCATCAGGATCGTCGGGGACGCATCCAAACTGAGTAGATTGGTTGAGCGGGAAGGACTAAGCAGGCTGTCTTCCTCCAGCCGATCAAGAGGGAGGCCATAGCGGCGCAGCACATCCATCGGATCCAACCTGTAGATCGCGCAGAGGCTGTAGAGTCTAAAGAGAGTGGGGAGAGTACCCTTGTTTTCGATGTCCGCCAAACGGCTGAGCGCAATGACGTACTCGTCGCTACCCCGGCGACGGGCAATTTCGTGGCTGGCGGTTTCCACGTCCCGGTACCGTAAGTTGAGCTTTTCTCTTACTCTTTTCAGCGAATTCCCGGGGCTTTCCATAGGCGGAACTCAGCAGATGCACCTATCGGGTTTGCTTGCGCAGTCCGAAAAGTATTTCTGGCATATACGATGGTCTATCGATTTCCGCTTCCATCTTACCCAATCTGTTCTGAAATCAGAACAAGAAAGTTGCGAATCTGTTTCATGAAGATTATTGTGGCAATCACGGGCGCCAGCGGCGCCATCTACGGATTACGGTTGCTTGAAAAGCTGCGCCAGCGTAACGATGTCGAAATCCACCTGGTGATGAGCCGTTCGGGCGAACGCACGTTGCATATTGAAACAGGCATGCTCGCAAAAGATGTTCGCGCGCTGGCCAGCCACAACTACCCGTTCGAAGATATCGGCTGCAGGCTGGCCAGTGGCAGCTTCTCCACCGACGGCATGGCGATAGCGCCGTGCTCGATCCACACGATGTCCGCCATCGCAACCGGGGTCTCAAACAATCTGGTAGTTCGCGCTGCGGACGTGACGCTGAAAGAGCGCCGGCGATTGATACTGATGGTCCGCGAGTCACCCTTTCACCTCGGCCACTTGCGAACGATGGTTTCCCTGGCGGAAATGGGAGCCATCATCGCACCTCCTGTTCCAGCGTTCTATCATCAGCCGAAGGAAATTGTTGATCTGGTGGACCACAGCGTGGATCGGGTGCTCGACCTGCTAGGGTGCCCCGCTCCCGACGCGAAGCGCTGGGACGTGGCTGGCGCCGGATCAACTGCGGCTACGCTGAATGCGGTGTCGAGCGGAAGTGCCACGGACTCCGCACGGGCGGCGGCGCCCTCCGTTGAACAGTCACTGGGTGAATAATGGGAGGGACGTCCAACGGGCGATCCCATGCGGGACGCAGCGCTGGACCACGGAAAAGGCGATTGAAGGAAAAGTGAATGCCGGGCAAAGCGAAGCAGCGTAAGATTCGAGCTGGGTTTCAGGGTGAGTTTGGGGCGTTCAGCCAGGAAGCGACGACGAAGCTGATGGGGTCTGACGCGGAAGCGGTGCCTTTCCCCCGCTTCACCGACGTCTTCGACGCTCTGTCGGCGGGAGACCTTGACTATGCCGTCATTCCGATGGAAAACACCTTGCACGGTTCGGTGTACGAAAACTACGACAATCTGCTCCGCTATGAATGCCGCATTCACGGTGAGACGACCATTCGCATCTGCCACAACCTGATGGTGCCTCCAGGTTTGGCCTTTCGCAAAATCACCAGGGCCTATTCGCACCCGGTGGCATTGAACCAATGCTTGGACTTCTTTCGCAACAATCCGCAGATCACCAAGGAGATCCACTACGACACTGCCGGCAGCCCGATGGTGATAAAAACCTGCTGAGGACCGCGATCGCTTCGGCAACAGCGGCAGGATTTACGACGGTTCTCAACGCGGGGATAAAGAACAACCAGCAGAATTTCACGCGGTTCTTTCTACTGGCGCGCGGAGATGAGAAAGCACCGGCTCGTTCGAAACTGCCAAAGGCGACGATTTGGAAGACATCGATCGTCTTCAGTGTCGCCAATCAACCCGGCAGCCTGTTCCGCTCGGTAGCGGCGTTCGCCCTGCGCGACCTCAGCCTGACGAAGATCTCTTCGCGCCCGCTGCGCGGCAAGCCGTTCGACTATTTGTTCTATCTCGACGTGCTCGGCCACATCGACGATCCGGCGATGGCGAACGCCCTTGGCCACTTGAATGAACTTGCGGATATGATGAGAGTTCTCGGCTGCTATCCGAAGGGCGATAGTTAACGCACCACCCGGGCCGCGCGACGGCGGAGGTGCGCTAGAGGCTGAGCGAGGACATGGTCACGATGCAAGCACGAATTATCTCTTTGCTTCCGAGTGCCACGGAAATCGTGGCGGCGCTGGGACTGAGCCAATCGTTAGTAGCGCGGTCTCATGAGTGCGACTTTCCACCTGAGATCCGGCGTCTGCCCGCGTGTACGGCAAGGGAGATCGAACTCACCGAGTCCACGCCTGGCATCCAATTGAGGGCCATGGCGCCCGCCTATCGAGCCCTGGGTGTCTTTAGTATCGATTGGGACGTTCTGCGCGGCTTGCATCCGACGCATATTCTCACTGAGACCATGTATGCAGAGTTCGGGGTAGGCAAAGAAGATCTGGCGGCAGTATTGGCAGAGGAGATGATCGAGCCACCGGACGTAATTAGCTTCAAGTCACGATCGCTTCCCGGCGTCATCTCAGAGATCCGTTTTGCGGCAGCCGCTCTTGGTGAAGAAGCTCGGGGCGAAGTTCTGGCAGCTTCCCTTGAGGAGCGCATTGCCCATATTGCGACGCAGGCGAAGCGTGGCGCTCGTAAGGCACCCGTGGTGGCCTGTCTGGAATGGTTGCAGCCATTCATGCTGGGCGGAAACTGGATTCCGGAAATGATCCGGCTAGCTGGCGGAATCCCGGCTGGGGGCGGGGACGGAATTCCTTCACCCTGGATGGACTGGCCGGACCTGCTGGCGCTGGATCCCGACGTGATCGTCTCCATGCCGTGCGGGTGGCGCATCCCGCGAGCGACGAAGGAGACCCAGAGGGCGGCGGAGCGCACGGAATGGCAGAAGCTGAAGGCGGTTCGCGAAAACCAGGTCTACGTGGTAAACGGATCTGACTACTTCAACCGCCCAGGGCCGCGGTTGGTGGATTCCCTTGAAATCCTCGCCGAGATTCTTTCGCCCCAGCAGTTCCCGCCTATCCATCAACCGCAGGGCTGGGTTCGTTTCGCATCATAGGCCAATCGGTCCACAAAACTGCCAATACGGGTTCGAAACCGGCCGTAATGCACGGGTGTTCCTTTGTTGGAACCGTATCTGAAGAAATAGTACTGAAGCATTTCCCAGGAGTCGCCACTCCGGTTGCAAAGCCTATCTCCTCCCATTTCTCTCGACTTAGAACGCACGATCTAAAGCACTGCCGCCTGTGGCACCCGAAGGCTACCAGGTACTGTCACAGAATCCTCATTCAAGATTCAAATGGCTGTAACAGTGCGAGTGTTACCCTCCGTGCTTGGGTGAAGTTGCACTAAAACTTTGCTCGCCCTCCGAGCCCGCTCGAGTTCAGTTCCGGCTAAGGAACTTCAAACCAGGACAGAAAAGAATGCGCATCAACTTGAAATTGAACCTACTCGCTCTCATTCTGCTTCTCGGCGCCGTGGCTGCGCCCAGTCTGCTGGCCCAATCGAATCAGGTGGCTGTTGTGAACGCGGCTTCCTTCCAGGCCCGCTGGCCCGTGGCGCCCGGCGGACTGGCCTCCGCGTTCGGAACCTTTACCGGCGCTACCCAGGGCTCTCCCACCATGGTGCCTCTGCCTACCTCGATCAACGGAGTCGAACTTCGGGTGAACGGCGTAGCCGCACCGCTTCTCTTTGTCTCCGCAACGCAGATCAATTTTCAGGTGCCCGCGGCAACGCCGATCACGGTCACTTCCCTCACCACCACCGTTACGGTTGAGGTCCGAGTTGGCGGGTCAGTGGTTGCCAGCGGCACCATGGCCGTAGCGCCAGCGAGCCCCGCGATGTTCGTTGCTGACCTGGCTGACCCGCTCGCTCCCGGTGCGATTTTGAACCAGCAATCGCAGTTTGTGGCGGTTCGCCGGGGTGAGGTGATTCAGATCTTCGCCACCGGCGCCGGTACCGATCTAAGCAGCCCGGTGATTGACGGGACTGCCGCCGGTTCGGCTCCTCTTGTTGACACAACCAAGAAACCGCGGGTCTTCATCTTCCAGCAGGAAGCCACGGTGGAATTCAGCGGCCTATCTCCTGAGTTTGTCGGGCTATGGCAGATCAACGTCAAGGTGCCTGAGAACGCCTCTGTCTCCGGCACAGTGCCTGTGCAGATTTTCTATGACGGGCTGCTGAGCAATGTGGTCACCATCAACGTGCTCCCCTAATGCGTGAGCGAATCTGATCCAGATTCGTTTGATCGAACGGATAGCCAAAATCACCATGAAAACGATTGCAATCGCGCTTTGCGCACTGGTGCTGAGCCTCACCATGGTCTTCGGCCAGCAGACAACTTCCGCTCCCGGCCGTGTCGCCGCGGGGGCCGCTTCAGGCAAAGTGGCGGGCCAACTCTACGACTCGGCCAACGGACAACAGATTCGGCAGGCAGTCTTAGAGTTGGCCGGGCCGGTGATCGTGAGCACGGTCTCTAATAATGACGGGTCGTTCTCCTTTGAAGTTCCTCCCGGAACTTACACCCTCGCCATTCGGAGAGACCGCTACCTTCCCACCAAAGTCACTGACGTTATTGTGACCGCGGGCGAGTTGACGGATGCCAGCACGGTGATGGTGTCGGCGGGCACGGTCACCGTTGTAAACGTCGAAGAATCGGCCACCGCGGTTGCTTCGTCCGCGGCTGCCGCGTTGGCGGAACGCCGCCTCGCTCCCATGGTCAGCGACACAATGAGTTCCGAGGAAATCCGCAAGACGGTTGCTTCCGATGCGGCGGGCGCCTTGGAAAAGGTGACGGGCGTTTCGATTGTCGGCAATGGATTCGTCTATGTCCGCGGCCTGGGTGAACGGTACAGCGCGACGATGATGAACAACGCGATGCTCCCCTCCACGGAGCCGGAGCGTCGCGTGGTTCCCCTGGATCTTTTCCCCGCTGCAATGATCGACAGCATCAAGGTGCTGAAGAGCTATACACCCGATCTTCCCGGGGAGTTCTCGGGCGGGCTTGTGCAGCTTCAGACCATCGAATTTCCAACCGAGCGGACGCTGCGTGTGAGCAGCTCTTTCGGCTTCAATAGCAAGACAACGTTTAAGAAGTTCCGTACGCACTCGGGAGGAAGTCGGGACTTTTTCGGATTCGAAGATGGCACTCGTGCTTTGCCATCGGCCGTTCCGCAGGATGACCGTCTCTTTCCGGGCCGCTTCACGCAGCAGCAGTTTCAGGATATCGGCCGCTCCCTGGCCAACAACTGGCAGCCTGTGGAAGAAGATTCCATGCGCCCCAACCAAACCTACTCGGTGGTTGCCGGCGACACCTTCGGCAAGCTGGGCATCATCGGCGCCGTCACCTTCAGCAACACACCCCAGCGGCAGAGTGAGCTTCAGCGCTACCTGACGAACCAGGGTGGAAACCAAGCGATCATCCTCACGGACTACCCCGATTTCACCACCGACACCGAGAGCGCCCGCCTGGGCGCAATCCTCAACGCGGCATACCGCATCAACCCAGCCAACAAGATCTCATTCCGGAATACGCTAACCCGCGATACGGACAAAGAAACCCGCTTCTTCCAGGGCTTTAACGGCGGCACCGATACCATCGTCAACTCGGAACGATTGCGGTGGATCGAGCGCCAGTTACTCGCGAGTGGCGTGGAAGGCGAGCACTCGCTCAATAGCTGGGGAAACAGCCTGATCAAGTGGCAGTTTACCTATTCTCGCTCCACCCGCGACGAACCCGATCTTCGAGAAGTTTTCCGCGAGCCCCTCGAGACCGGGGAGAATTCATTTCTCGCATTGCCGAGTTCCGGCCTTCGCTTCTTCAACGAGTTGAAAGACCGCATTTACGAGCCCCAGGCTGAGTTCGGTAAACCCTTTTTCAAGGGTCCTATTACCGGGATCTTCCGCTTCGGCTTCCGGGGCACGCTGCGTAGCCGGGATTTTTCCGCACGCCGCTTTCGCTTCGTCCCGGTTCGGCTACAGACGCTAGATCGCGCCCTGCCGTCGGATCAGCTCTTCGCCCCGGAAAACATTCGGCCAGATGGGTTCGAAATCCGCGAAAACACCCGCGGTACGGACACCTACGACGCCAACATGGATGTCTACGCCGGGTTTGGACTGCTGGACATATCGCTGGGCGGGCGCTGGCGTCTGATCGGCGGTGCCCGCGTGGAAGATGCCCTTATCGAAGTGAACACCATTGACCCTCTCGTCCCCGGCTCGATTCCTACCACCGCCCGCCTGCAGAATCGCGACATCCTTCCCGGCGTGAACGCCGTCTACTCTCTCGGCACCCGCCAGAACCTTCGTTTCGCGTACGGCAGGACAGTCGCTCGACCCGATTTTCGGGAACTTTCGCCGTTCGACTTCACGAACGTACTGGGCGGCTTTAACGTGGTGGGAAATCCGAATCTGCTGCGAACCCGCATCGATAACTTCGATGCCCGCTGGGAGTTCTTCCCCGGTGGGGATCAGTTGATTGCGGCGTCGTTCTTCCTGAAGAATTTCGACGATCCGATCGAACCGAATATTCAGCCGACCACCTCTGATCTCAGACAGAGCTTCATCAACGCCGATAGTGCCAGAAACTACGGTGTTGAACTTGAGGCTCGTAAGGGGCTCGGATTCCTCTCGCCCAAGCTGAGGGATTTCACTGTGCATGGAAACCTCACACTGGTTTCTTCCTCGGTGACTATTCCGGAAAGCCAGCGGGGCTTGCTTACTTCTCTGGAGCGACCACTCACCGGACAATCCCGCTTCGTCTATAACGCGATTGCGGAATGGAGCCGGCTTGATTGGCGCAGCAATGCCCGGTTCTACCTGAATGCCGTTTCCCGGCGCATTTCCGAGGTGGGTGCCGTCGGGCTACCCGATATCTATCAGCAGCGCAATACGTTTGTGGACTTTGTCTACGAATACATGCTTACTGCGAACGGCCGGTTGAAGATCCGCTTTGACGCGGAGAACCTGACCGACAACACCTTCCTGTGGACTCAACAGGACATCGCACAACGCCGCTTCCAACTGGGGCGAACCTTCCGGATTGGCACGACCTTTTCGGTGTTTTAATCACGTAATTTTGATATCCACCAAACGGATCACGAGGTGAAATAACGCATGCGACTGAAAACTCTAGCTGCGCTCGTCTTGGCACTGCTGGCATCGAACACCGTCTTCGCGCAAGGAGCATACTCGCGCGGCGGGAGCGTCAACCGCGACATCGAACGAGTTCGAGCCCCAAAGGGCGGCTCAACCAGAATCCAGTTCCTGAGCAAGCAGGACGCAGAACGCCAGCTTGCCGAGTTCGCTCAACCTGATACATCCGCGGCGATGTGGATCTGGGCTGACAAATACGTCTATCAAGCCGGGCAAACCCTCACGCTGAAATGGACGACGAAACCAGGGACGGACGTCAGCCCCTACACGATCGTCGCCTACCGGGTGAACAACCAGACTGGCGCCAAGACTTACGTTCCCAATGGAACCAGCACACCAACCGACATTTTCGGCAATACCAGCGAGCAGGGCTTCCGCATTCTCCGTCTGCCCGCCGCGGAGAAGCAGACGCTTCTCGGCCAGGGCGGATTGCTTGGCGCAGCCGTGACGATTCCGAACGAACTCGGGATGCACACGCTCACGGTTGAACTGCGGGATTACCTCGGCGGCCGCGTGCTGAAGACTGCTTACTTCAAGATCGGCGTCGTCGACGAATTTGTGGACGCTCCGAACAGCATCAGCTTCGATTCCACCTGGGTGAACACGAAGGCCTATCGCGTCAGCGGTCTGGTCTACGTTCGCAACAACGCGAATCTCACCATTCAACCGGGCACTTTTGTGATCGGCCAGCCTGGCTCTCAGCCGCCCTCGGCGCTTATCGTCACCCGCTCTGGACGGATCACGGCCAGCGGAACCCGCTCGCGCCCCATCATCATGACCAGTTCCATTCCGTTCGGTCAGCGCAAAGCGGGAGATTGGGGCGGCCTGGTGCTGCTTGGCTCCGCACCCACCAACTGGCCTACGGGTGAAGGGCTGATTGAAGGATTGCCGGATAGCCCTGACAACCGCTACGGCGGCAGCGACCCGGCCCACAACTGCGGCACGCTTCGCTACGTTCGAGTGGAATTCGCCGGCGCGGAGTTCCAGCCAAACAACGAAGTGAACGCCGTCACCTGGGGCGGCTGCGGTACGGCCACTGTGACGGAATACGTGCAAACCTCCTATGGGTTCGACGATAACTTCGAGTGGTTCGCCGGAAACAACAACGCCCGTTATCTGGTTTCCACGTACGCCCGCGATGATCACTTCGACGGCCAGATTGGCTGGACCGGTTCTGTTCAATTCGCTGTTGGACTTACGAATGCCGACAACTCCAACCGCGGCATCGAGTTGGATAACAATGAGACCAATTTCACGTTGGAACCCAAGAGCGCCCCTCGCTTCTGGAATATGACCTTCGTTGGAGCCGGCGACCGGTTCAGCACCGCTGTGGATGAAGGTACCGGCGTGGCCGGCATCTTCCTGCGTCGCGGTGCCGCTGGATCGATTCGCAACATCATCTCCTTCAACTGGATCTCGAACGGCATCGACGTGCGCGATCAGGCGACGCTCGACAACGTCGCGAATAACACCCTAACAATCAATGGCCTGCTGCTTTGGGATAACGGCAAGGTAACGAACAAGCCGAACACCATCGCCGGCCAGTCTTCCGCGAACATCAATGGATGGCTCAACGGCACCACGGGAACCGCCAGCAACGTTCTGCTGGCTGATCCGATGCTGCGCCGGCCTTTCGAATTCAGCGATCCCGATTTCCGCGGCAAGACCGGCTCGCCGATCTACGATCCCCGCTGGATTCTGCCTCCCGATAACGGCACCTTGATGCAGAATGCTCAATTCATTGGCGCATTCGGCGAAGAGGATTGGACCGAGGAATGGACGAGCTTCCTGCAGGATCAGGATCTTCAGTAGTCCGGGCCAATCCCGGATTCCGATCCCTTCAAACCAACCGGGGCAGCGTATGCTGCCCCGTTCTTTTTTGCGGCTTCATCGCCTACTCTTCTTCGCCGGCATTCTCCACTTTCGTCTTTGCCTTCAACCGCCCCCGCTCGGCAAGTGCCCGCCGCAACAGGAACTCGATCTCTCCGTTCAAGCTACGTAGCTCGTCATCGGCCCACCGCCTTAACGCGTCATAGACCTCTTCGTCGATGCGGAGAAGAAAACTCTTCTTGGCCATGCCTTTTCCAGTAATTCAGGCGCGGGTGGAGGGGTGGACGTACTTTCCGCCCCTCCGCACCCGCGGGGTTAGTGGTGCATGGTGCCGGCGTTCACCACGGGGGTTGCCCGCTCGCTGCACAGAACCACCATCAGATTGCTGACCATCGACGCCTTCTGTGAGGAATCGAGTTCGACAATGCTCTTCTTGGAGAGTTCGTCGAGTGCCATCTCCACCATCCCCACCGCGCCTTCCACGATCTTTGTCCGTGCTGCGACCACAGCCGAAGCCTGTTGCCGCTGCAGCATCGCCGCGGCGATTTCCGACGCGTAGGCCAGGTGGCTGATCTTCGCCTCAATGATGCGAACACCCGCCACCAGCAGCCGGTCCTGCGTTTCCTTCTGCAGGTGCTCGGCGATTTCGTTGATGTGGCCACGCAGCGACATCTGCCCCACTTCGTGTGAGTCATACGAATAGTTGGTGGCCATGTTCCGCACGGCCGCCTCGCTCTGCACGTGTACGTAGTTCACGTATTCATCCACCTCGAACATCGCCTCGGCCGTATCCACCACCTGCCACACAATCACCGCGGCAATCTCAATCGGGTTGCCATCGAGGTCGTTCACCTTGATGTGTTCTGTCTGAAAGTTCCGCACGCGCAGGCTGATCGCATGCTTCGAGAAAAACGGGTTGGTCCAGCGTAGCCCCGCTTCCCGGGAAGTCCCCTGATAGCGCCCGAACAGTTGCAGCACGACGCCCTTGTTCGGTTCCACTTTGAACAAGCCGCCCAACAGAATAAACTCTGCGATCAAAGCCACGATCACGCCAAAGATCGCAACAAACCGATCCGGTTTGGCAAGCATGGCGGCGGGCACGAAGAGATACAGCGTGAATGCGATCAACAGTAAGCCCAGCAAAAGAACCGGGATTCCGGGCAGGGTTTGACGCGGAACTTCTTTCATCATCGAATTCGCCTCCTGCAAGACGAGATCAGGAAGCGTCGTCTTGCTATCGATATGATATCACTTTGATACAATCGTTCAAGCGAAATCAGAAGAATCTGAAACGAACCGCCGGAAGGGGACGGTCACCAGACACGATGGGCCTGCATCCTTGCAACAAGAACCTAGGGAAGGAGTGGAGATGTTATTTGAACTGCAATCGAACAAGACTCTCGACGCGATCGGGAAGGGTCTGGAGGAGGCGGCGGCTCGCCATCAGTTTGGAGTGATGGCGGTGCATGACCTGGCAGCCACCATGGCGAAAAAGGGCGTGGATTTTAACGGGGAATGCCGGGTATACGAAGTGTGCAACCCGCATCAAGCGAGGAAGGTACTGGAAGAGAATGGAGCGATCTCCGTGGCACTGCCGTGCCGGATCTCGGTGTATCGTAGCGGGGATGCCTACCGCATCGCCACGCTGCTGCCCACGAAATTGCTAGGGCTGTTTGGGAACCCGACACTGGACCCGGTGGCACGGGAAGTGGAGAAGGCAATGGTCGCAATGATGGAGGAATCCGCGTAAATGCGGGCCGACGCTGATCTAATGCCTGCGCCGGCCCAGAGATGGAAGCGATGTGGTTAACGGCTGATCTTGGGCCGGCTACAAGCCTGGAGTGCCGCGGAAGGGTCAATCGCCGTGTTGCCCTCGTCGATGTAAGCGATCTTGCCGTCCTCGCCAACTACGAAAGTGGCGCGGTTCGCAAAACCGCGGTCTTTGTTGAGCACGCCGTACTTCTCCGATACGCCGCGCATGAAATCGCTGAGAATCGGAACAGGGGTTTTTAGAACTTCGGTTGCCCAATAGCGTTGCGAGGGCAGATTGTCTGTGCTGATGGTGAAAACTTTCGCGCCCGTGCCTTCGAATTTTGCGATACCGTCCCGGTACGCTTGCATTTCCTTCGTTCAACCACCGGTGAAAGCGGCCGGGAAGAAGGCGAGGACCACGGTATTCTTGCCGCGAAAACTGGAGAGCGTGACGTCGGAGCCATCGGTGGCTTTGAGCGTGAAGTCAGGCGCCGTGTCTCCCACCTTGAGGTGAGTTTTGGGCGGAGCCTGCGCGCTACCGATGCCTACGCTGAGCAGCAAAGCCGCGCTCAGGAGAAGCAGTGTACGCATGTCGTTTGTATTTCCCAGAAGAGAATTTCGCCCCGCATCGGGCCAGGGCGTGGTTTGATTGTAGCGAATCGGGAAGCCGGGTTGCCTGAGACGCGGTTGATTGAGGTGTGATGGATCGGCTTCGGCTCTGGCTGAATGGACAGCGGATACAATCGAAGGGTACAGCCCGCGCGACCAGCAGACTCACGTCGCTCGCGCGAATGCTGCCGGGAGGATGGCCTCGTGGTGATCAGCGTGTGGAATCGGCGGGAATGGATCGCGGCCAGTGCCGGTGCGATGCTCTGCTTGACGGACGCGGGCGTGGCACAGGATGCGCCTGCCGAATACTACGAAATGTTGCGATGGTTTGAACGGCGCCCAGGCAGCACCGAGCCGCGTGTCCTGGACGGCAAACTGGTGGTGAACCACAAGGAGGAAAAGGTAGCCTTTTTCGCCGGCTACACCAATCGCTTTGAGGCGCCCTTCAAGAAAGTGAAGAGCCTCACGTACGAGTTTGCCAAGCGGCCCAGCGACCTTAGCGTGCCAGCGAGCGATTGGCAAAAGACGTTCAAGCGCGGCGAGCGGCACTTCCTTGTTTTCGAGTATCAGGATAAGGGGGGCTACTTCAAAAAGGAGATCCTCGAACTTCACAAGAAGAACTGGAGCGAGGTCTTGAAGGCGCTCGAATACGCTACCGGTCTTGGAGTGAAACGGATCTAAACGGAGTCTCCGCGGGCTTCCCCTGAATGTACAAAGCCGTCCGCGACCCGCGGACGGCTTTGTACTTCTTCGGCTGGCTGAACTGTCAGACTTGCTCCGGCACCACGAAGGGAGCGCGGTATGGGCGGGTGAGGTGCTGGTCCGCCTCTTTGTCGCCGACGAACTTCTCGGTCTTGGGGTCGAATTCCAAGCGGCGCCCAAGGCGGTAGGAAATGTTTCCCAAGTGAGCGATGGCCGAGGAGTAGTGGGCCGTTTCCACTGGTCCGTTCTGCTTGCTTTTGTCGCGTGTACGAACTGCTTCGATGAAGTTCGCATAGTGGTCGCCGCCCTCGTCGCGAGTGGGGCCGGGTTCGCGTTTGGCACCCAGGAAGGTGGCGTACTTCGAGTAACCGTGTATGGTCATGTAGCCTTCAGACCCGTAGAAAATGTTGCCAACGCCCACACCGTTCTCTTCGTTCGTACACCAATGGCGCACGGAGACCTCAAGGTACTTGCCGCTATCGAACAGGAATGTGGAGGCAAGGACTTCGGGAGTCTGTTTGTCATCGTCCCAGAGAAATTTGCCTCCCATCGCCTGCACGTGGCGGGGCATCTTTTCGTCGAGCCCCCAAAGCGACATGTCGGTCTCATGGACACCCTGGTTGCCGATCTCTCCATTGCCATGGGCCCAGCTATAGTGCCAGTTGTAATGGACAAGGCGTTTGGAGAAAGCTTCTTCCTGCGCCGGGCCCTGCCACAAGCTATAGTCGACGTCGGCGGGCACTGGGACCACCGCATTCTTGCCGATGCTGGGCCGCCAGCGGTAGATGATGGCGCGGGAGAAATACACTTTGCCAATGACGCCGTCGCGCAATTTCTGTACGCCTTCCTGCAAGGCGGCCGAACTGCGAAGCTGCACCCCGTGCTGCACGATGCGGTTGTACTTGGCAGCGGCCTCGATCATCTTGCGGCCTTCAAAGACGTTGTGTGAGCCGGGTTTCTCGACATAGACGTCCTTGCCCGCCTGGCAGCCCCACACGGTGGCCAACGCATGCCAGTGGTTGGGAGTGGCGACGCTGATGACATCGATGCTCTTATCGTCGAGCACGCGGCGGAGATCCTGCACGGTATCCACCTTGCGCCCGCTGCGGGCGGTCATCTGAGCGGCCACTTTGCGGCCGACGGCGGCGTCGGGATCGACCACGGTAACCACTTCCACATTGGCGAGCTTCGAATAACCCTCAATGTGATTTCGGCCGCGGCCATTCACACCGAGGACGGCGACGCGGACGGTATCGTTGGGGGATTTCGAAGACGCCGAGGCGCTGGAGGCAAGCGCGGCGCCGCCAAGCGCCGTGCCAGCGGAACTAATCAGAAAATTTCTCCGTTCCATGGGAATCCTTTGCGAAGAGGTTGTGGATTTGTCCGCTATTCTATCGCGCCCGCGCGGCACCACGTGGCTCTAGCGGGCGGCCCTTGGCCTGGTGGGCCAGAGTGATGTCAAGGAAGTAGTCCTGGACACAAAACAGGACCGGCCTCGTCTGCGCGCTTTCTGGTCGGACGCGCAGGGGCTGGTGTTACTGGCCAGCGAGATGACGCCCTTGCCGGCGGACCGCGTGCTGCAACTATGGGTGATTCTGGGTAGGAGCGCACTAAAGAAGGCCGGACGGACTTTTCCATGCGATTGGTACGCGCAAAAAAAACGCCCAGACGTTTCCGTCTGGGCCGCAAGGTTGTGTGCTGATCGGGAGACCAACATCAACCCTGAATCAGTTGAAAAGCCACCTATCTCTACAGGCGACGTTTTCATGCCAGTCTAGCGAGTCGGGTGAGCTCAAAAGCCTAATTTCTTCCTCCGCGTGCGCCGCCGCCACTACTTCGGGAGACACCGCCGCCACCCCTCGAAACGCTGCCGCCACTGCTGCGGGAGGCGCCACCGCCGCCGCGCGAAATGGAGCCACCGACAGAGCCACGCGAAGACCCGCCGGAGTATCCGCGGGAAGAGCCGCTGCTGCGAGACGGAGCGCTATAGGATGGCGCACTCGAACGAGAGCCGCCGGAATAGACGCTTCGAGAGGGCGACGAATAGGATCCGCGCCCCGAAGAGCTTGGTGCGGAATATGCGCCAGACTGCGAGCGGGAGCGGGAAGGGGAACTGTAGCTACCGTAGCCTTGGGTGCTGGAAGAAGCGGCGCTGCCGGCGCGGCTATAGGCATCCTGGGTGCGGGAACTGCGGGAGCCCCGGTAGGGTTCTGAACGGC
Source organism: Bryobacterales bacterium (assembly GCA_034522975.1). Taxonomy (GTDB): domain Bacteria; phylum Acidobacteriota; class Terriglobia; order Bryobacterales; family Bryobacteraceae; genus JACTMJ01. The sequence continues at coordinate 154,392 of JAXHKT010000056.1, read as the reverse complement.
TGGAATTGGCGGCGCTATTGCCCCGAAAAGCGTCCGTGCTGGACGAACTTCGCCCGGTAGATACGCTGGCACGGCTCGACGAGCGCCTTGCGGGCTCACCGTACGCTTCAAAGCCGGAGGCGGCGCCTCCTTCGAAGCGCCGCCAGCTCGAACCATCCACACTGCTGCGATTGCTGCTATCGCCCCGGCCGGAAGTGGCCCCTCGTCCGCTGCCGGATCTGGAAGACCCCGAGCCCGAGGAGCCCCCGCCCCGGTCAGGGCTTCGCGCCGCGCCGCTACCCGACCGGCCCGTGTCGCCGCGTTCCCGAACAATCGAGGGGCTCACGCGAACCCGTTCCTGGCCGGAACTGGACGACCCGCGCGAAGAACCGGAATCCTGGCTTCGCGATCCGCGCGAAAAGGCGTCGGAAGAACCGCTGGCCGAAGAGCCGCGAGTGACACTGCCGGTCTCCGCACGGCTGCTGCCCCGGGAATTGGTGGCGCCGCTGTTTCGCGACGAACCGGAATCCTGGGTGCTGCCGCCCCTGCCAAAGCTCCTCCAGCCGCCATCGCTCTGGGAACGTCCGGTATCGGCTGTTCCGCGCGAGCCCCGTGCCGCGCTGTCGTTGGACCGTGAGGCATCAGCGCCGCGTCCGGCATCCGCACTGCCCCGGCTTGCGGGTTCGCCGAAGCGCCGCCAGCCGGTATTTTCGCTGGAGCTGCCGCGCGTCGTCTCTCCACGCGCGCTGGAGCCAGTTTCGGAATTCGCCCGGCCAGACTCAACGGCGGAACCGCGACCGGTGTTGGCGCTCCGGCTCGTGTCGCGATTCATGGGCTCGCCAAAGCGACGCCAGCCACCGCGATCCGATTCCTGGGCCACCGCCGAACCCCGCTGAGGGGAAGTCGCCGTGCCACGGCCCGTTTCCACGTTTCGTCCGGTTTCCGTGCCACCGCGAGCCGATTCGCCGCGGCTAACGCCGGTTGTGCTGCGCTCGGCGGCAGGGGTGCCGCCACGCCCCACGCTGCCTCCGCGGCCCGCAGTTTCCCCGCGGCCCACATCACCAGCGCCGCTTTCGCCACGAACCACGCTACCAGCACGGCTGTTGCCGCCATTCACGCTTTCGCCACGGCCAAAGGCCCGTTGCTGCACCTGCTCCATCGCTCCGCGCTGGGCTTCGAAATTGGGGCGGTCGGCGCGGGTGGGCGTCGTTCTCGAATAGAACTGCCGGCCCTCCGTCCGTTCCAGGCGGGTGGCCATCTGGCCACGTTCCACCGCGCGATTGGTGTATTGGAGGCTGCCCCGGCCCGGTGTCACGGGAAGCTGGCCACGCACCAAGTTGCCACTGCGCAAGGTCTCGTTCCCCACGCGAACGGGGTTCACGCTGGCTCCGCGGCGGAAAGATTCGCCGTCGACTACCGTGACTCCGTTGTTCACGCGGGCGTTCCGATAGACATTGGTGATGTTGACGTTGTTGACGATGTTCACGCTGTTATCGACGAAGGTCCGGTTATTCCGGAAGCCGCCGCGATACCAGCCGTTCCAGCCCCCGCCCCACCAGCGATGGAAGGGCTCGTAGGGAGCTAGCGGCACCCAGCCTACATTGCCAAAGCCGAATCCCACACCGACATTGCCGATATTGAAGCCCACAAAGCCGACGACGGCGGGCGAATAGAAGTGGCGCATCCGACCACCGGGCCACCAGCACCAGCCGACGCCGGGGCTGTTAAACCAGCGCCCGTAGTGGTAGGGAGCCCAGCCCCAGGGGTCGTAGCTTACCCAGTTCCAACCGTAGTAATCCACCCAAGCCCAGCGGCCAGCCCGATAGGGAGCCCAGCCAGCCGCCACACGCGGCCGCCAGACATGGCCGTAAGGAGCAACATTCACCCAGCCGCCGTAGGCATCGAGTTCATGCGCGCCGGGGATGCTTCGGTCCACGTACTGATAGGATTCGCTGCGCCGGATCATACGGTCACGGTCGCGGTTCCATTCATCAAACTCATCGCCGCGGAGTTCCGCAACTGTCTGGAACTCCGGATTGGCGGCCTCTCCCCGAACAAGCATGGTGCGATTTTCACCCAGGCGCTGCACGCCGTTGGGGGAAAAGATCTCAGCTTGTCCATCGCGGACGGTGATCTCCGTGGTGCCATCGGGCAGCACGCTGATGCGGTAATTGCCACGCCTTGCCGGGCGCACGGAGATGCTGGGGGTGTTGATCTCCACTTCAGACTCGGCGTCGTCCACGCGGCTGAAGCTCACGGTGCCCTCGGCCACCGCGATGAGATAGCGCTCCGGGCGGAGTTCCTGCATACGGACTTCCGCATTGGGGGCCATGCGAGCGAAATGCCCATAGTCAAACTGCACCTCGGCCCTCGATCCGGGACCGGTGAGGATGCGGTCTCCCGACACAAGAGGAGCGTTGATGGCCGCTTCGGTGAGGTCGCCGGAATCGCCGCGCTGGATGGTGACGTCTCCCCTGAGGAAACTGACCCGCGCCACCCCATTGCCGGCGTCGGTTTGTGCTGGGACGGAAACTCCCAGCAGCAGAAGACCGGAAAGAACGAGGAAGAATCGGTATGCGCGCATCGCTTTGCACCTCCTCCACTATCTGTGCAATCCGCTCTCCAAACTGCAACTTATTGATTCTATATGCTTTCAATCTATTTCGCCGCTTTGCTGGACTGGTGGATATCCACCACCCCCGCTCAGCTTGCCGCTGCCGCAGCGGATCGGGCACCTACACGAAATCGCTTAGGAACCGGTCGCGAGTAAAACTAATAGTACTCATTTTGGCTCCCAAGGCCGCAGCCGAAACACTGGCTTGGCAACAACAATAACGGCTGGGCCTTCGACGCTGGAAATCCGATCCTCGTTTCCTAGATTTCTCAGAGACTAATAGGTTTCTTTACAACATTTTACAACGATTCATGAAAGCAACTCCGATCCACTCTCCAAACCATTGTCCAACGTTGCTTCTCGGTTGGTAAAGGACCAGAGCCAGACTTCCCACCAGGGCCACCTAAGAGGAATCCCCTATTTCTTTTTGAGAGTTTGAACTCTATCCTTGGGTTGTGGGTTAGAACAACGGATTGCGTTGGCCCCGAAAGAGGGGCGAGTTGCCCACCTGGATGCATAGGCCGCTTCCGGTTTGGCGGATGCACCCAGCGATGCCGGACGAAAGCGTCGGCGGACGGAACCGGTTGTTCGAGAATCACTCGGTGGTTTTGGGGGAATTATGAAGCGCTATGTATGTGCGCTCCTAGCGCTGCTGGCAGTTCATGCTGCAACGGCGGGAGTGATCTTCTCAGAGGATTTTGAAGGGGGCGTCAATCAGGACGTCATTCCTGTGGGTATACTCTCCGGGACCCAGTTTGAGGTGATCTCGGGCAACGTCGATCATATAAAGGACGACGCTGATCCAGCCAGCCCATACGCGGTGATGTGCGGCGCGGGCGGCTCCTGCATTGACACGACTGGTAGCCAGTCCGATCCAAGCAGTCCGGGCCGTGGGGAAATGCGCACCATCAATGAAATCAGCTTTCTACCGGGCCTCTATTACATCAGTTTCAACCTTCAGGGATGGAGTTTCGACGAATTTCAGGCCACTGCCAGCATTCAAGTTTTGATCCCTGGCCTTTTGGACGTTACCCTTTTCCGGGATGGGAGCGGCAACCCGCATTTGCCGGAGCGCATTCCGTTTGAAGTAAACTCAGCGCAAGCCGTAAAGCTGACCTTCCGCGATCTGGGAGGCAACTTTGGATTTGCCGGCGCCATCCTCGACGATGTGGAGGTGGGAACGGCAACTCCCGAACCGTCCTCTTTGTTGCTCCTGTTGCCCGCATTGGCCGGGATCGCTTTTTGGCGCCGCCGCTCCGGGGCGTTGGCCGCTGGGAAGTAGCGATCGCGGCAAGATCGCGCCCTTGCCGTGTCGGGTGCGCACCATCTGCTTCGGCACAAGATACCGCCGCATCTCACTTGCGCTGTCCTTTTCCTGAAGGCCTCCGTCTCCGACGGGGGCCTTCGTTTTCTTGCCTGTTTGTACAATGGGGAACAGGCCCCCATGCAATCCATCCGCGCACTCTGGCTTTCGACCGCTCTGGGTGTGTTGATAGCGGCCGGAGCTCATTTGGCGGGCGAACATTGGCCTGGGCGTACCGCATATCCCCAAGCGGCAACCGTCATCCGCGCCACCCACTACACGGCGGACGTTTCCGCGCCCGATTTCTGGAGCCGGGTGAACCCAAGCCAAGCGGCGAAAGATTTCCGGAAGATCCGCGAAGCTGGTTTCAATACGGTGATCCTAATCGTTTCCTGGACCGGATTTCAGCCGCGCCTGGAGGCGGGTTCGCGAAGCGAAGAGCACTACCGGTTGCTCGACGGGCTGATTGCCGCCGCGGATCGAGAGGGCCTGGACGTGCTGCTGCGGGTGGGTTACGCGCACGATATTTCTAACACCCCCGACAAGCTGCATCACGAACGAAGCCCTGACCTATTGCGAGATCCCGCCACTCGGTCTGCTTGGCTCGCTTACCTCAGGGATGTGCATGAGGCAGCCTCCACCCACTCCAATTTTCGATACGGTTTCCTAACCTGGGAAGACTTCTTCTTTTTCGACTACACCACCGCGGATGAAGCGGCTCGCAAAGCCGTGGCGGAACGGCTGGGCTACGCGGAGTTTCTTCGCCGGCTGCCCGCAGCGGAATACGAAGCCTTCTACGGGGACGAAACGATGCCAGGCCGGGCGCATCCGATTCCCGCCGCGAATACGCGCCAGATCGCCGCCTTTTCCCGTTTCTGGGACGAGTGGCTGCTTGATGTTTATGCTGAATCCCGGAAGGCGATGCCGGGCTTGAACATGGAGGTCCGGGTGGATTGCGATCCGGTGCCGCTACCGGAGCGTTTTGTTTGCCATGAGCGCACCTTCGACCTGGGCGGAGCTCCGGGCGCGACCACCATCGTTTACTACACTCCCGCCTGGGGCGCTGAGAATACCGGCGATCTGGCCAGTGCCGGGGATGCGCTGGGGCGATTCGAATACATGCTGGAGGGGGTTCGCCAGCACACGAAGAATCCCATCTTCGTCGATCAATTCAACTTCGTCGACAACACCCCCGGCTTTGAGCGAAACACGCGGATTGATCCCGCCCAGGTGGGCGAATTTCTGAGGAAGGCAGGCCAAACGATTGCCGCGCAGACCACAGGATACGCCCTTTGGACATTGTGGGACGTGACTGCCAATATCGCCGCGAACGGAGAATTTGAGCGGGGCCTGGACGGGTGGAAAACGGAAAACGCCACGGTGATGAATTCCGCGGAGAACGGAAAATACCTGCGGCTGGAACCCGGCGGGAGACTATCCTATTTTGTCCGCGAAGGCGGGCGGGCGGGGGTGCCGATCCGGTCCGACCTAAAGTTCACCTTAGCGTTCCGCACGCACCATGCCGAAAGCGAAGCCCGCTTTGGGGTGGAAGTGTTGGATGCCCAAGGCAGGAGCGCGTTCCGCCGGGAGGGAGTAGCGCCAGACCCCGTCAGCGGCCAGGTTCGGGTAGAGGGCCTGCCCTACTTCGGCGGACGGGAGACGCTGCGCGTCGAGAATCTGGGCGGGCGAGTGGTGATCGACGGCATCCTGCTCTTCAACGGGCGTCAGGAGAACGGCATCTATCACACCGATGGTGAACCGAAAGAGTTCGCGAGCGAAGTGATTGCTCTCAACCGGCGGCTGGCGGAGAAATCCGAGGCGCAACCGCGATATGCGGCGGAAACCGCGCAATCCAGATTCGTGAATGGCGTCAGTCCGGACGGCTGGGTGGGAGAGCGGGCGACATTCTGGCTGGCCAAAGGCGAAGGGCCGCTAGAACTGCGGGTCTACGTGCCTGAGACCTGGAGAGGTTATAGCGCCCACCTGACCACACGGGTGAGCGGGGCGGACGACGTCCGCAGCAAGCTACAACCCGGTGTAAACCAGATTGCGCTTCCCACCCCGGAAGACTACCCGGCATTCGTGACCCTGGAATGCAGTTCCACGGTGAAGGCGGGCCGCTTCACCGCCGGCAGCGCCGACTCCCGTTCACTGTGCTTTGTGCTGCAGGATCTTGGCTTCGCACGGTCCCCCCCGGTTCAGAGCGCACCTGTAGCGGGCAGCGCGGCGGACCGGTAGCGCAGGACCCGATAGATGGGCACTCCCCAGGCGTCATGCACAATGGCCACGGTTTCTTCGTCAAATCCCTCAGTTTGGGCAAAAGCGCGAAACCGATCCGCGAGGGCGGAATGCATGGGGTGGGGCGCTTCGTAGCGCACATAGAACGTATTGGCCTCGCGTAGCCGCGCCAGATGCACCAGACGAACGTCATCGGGGATCCGGGCGGCATCCAGGAACTCGTAGCCCAAACCTCCCTGAGCTGCGGGGGGCAGCAGGTAGCGCAATTGGCTATCCGTTCCCCATTCGAGCGCCCAGACGTGCCGGGCACCCGCCTGGCGGAGCGTAGCGACGAGATCCGTGATCGCGGTGGACCAAATGGGTGTTGGCCCCCAGGCGCGGAGAGCGGTGAATTGTGCGTGAAGCGCCACGGCGCTGCAAGACACTAGAGCGGTGGCGGCCAGAAGCCCCGCTTTGCGCCAGACGCCGCGCCGTTCCACCAATGCCGCAAGCGGCATCGCGATCACGACAAAGGGCAGTGGGAACAAAAGGACGTAATGGTGCATGCCGGTGCCCGCGCCGTTGGTAACCATCATTTGGAACAGGGCAAACGCCAGCGCCATCAGCATGCCAAGCCAGAGCCGCAATCGCGGGCCTCGGAGCAGCAGGGGCCCGGCCAGTAGGCTGAGCATGAGAGCGAAGACGATTCCATTCCCGAACCGCCAGCCAGCTTGCTTCGCCGCGTGCAGGAGCGGCACAACGGATGCGGCGCCACGGACGGCCGGGATGTCTTCCCGCACCATGTAGCCAAGGAACTGGCTTCCGTCGAGCGCGACCCGCGCGGCGCCCGTCTTTTCCGCCAGGCCAGCCAGAGATACACCCCGGTTCTCTCGAAACGTGGAAAGTTGATTCTTCTTATTCCAAGCCAAAAAAGGGTAAGCCCCCAACACGAAACAAAGGATTACCGCGGCGAGGGGTGTAGGACGAAGCCATCGGCGGAGTGCGTCCGGAACAAGCAGCAGGATCACTAGCCCGAGCGAGCTGAGCATCCAAAGGGCCAGCGCCTTGTTCCAGATGGCCAAACCGACGAGCAGCGCGGACAGCCCGGCCCACTTCGCCGCGCCACTCTCATGAAAACGAATCGCCGACCACGCTACACCAGCGAGCACTAGCAATTGCAGACCCACCGGGCCCCAATCGTAGGTGGTACAGAAGACGAACGTGGTGTCGGTGGCGGCAAGCAGCGCAGTCAATCCGGCGACGGTGGGTCCGGCGAGACGTTTGAGGACGATGGCGCTGAGGGCGAGCGCCGCCGCACCCACCAGAATCGCCGGAATACGAATCGACTCCGGGGAACGGGGGAGCAATTCGATCCAGGGCCAGACGAGCCAGGTCTTCAGGCAACCGAGGTAGGGAAGGAGCATGCTCGGCAGCACCGTGTCGCCAAAGCGAATGGTGCCGAAGACGCGTTCCGGCGGAAGAATGGGGGCCAGGTGCAGCAGTTCGTCGTACTGCAATCCCGTGAGGGGGAGGGCCAGCACGGCGTGAAAAACATACAGCAATACGGCCGCGGGGATGGCCCAGCGGTTGTCGAACGGCGAGGTGGCGGGAAGCTCCCTGCCCCCGCCTCTTAGGTTGTCAGGCTGGCTCATCAACGCCCGCTATGGCTGCCGGACAGCAATGGTGGTGGAGAGAATCACTGTCTGCGGGCTATTCGCGTTCACTACGCCACGGGTGCTGAAGATGGACTTGTAAATGAATCCGGCGGGCACCAAATCCGTAACGGCTGTGGTGTCCGGAACCCGCACGTTCATCTGCCACAATCCCACAAATTCCGGCGAGAAACCGGAGTACTCCACGTTACCTGGCGGAACAAAGCCAGACCCCACCGCTATCTGCGGCTTTTCAGGAGTAGAGAGCGCTCCGCCAGCGGGACTGCCGTCGTTGGGGGCACCTGGCACGCGGCCCATGCCCGTGCCAAAGAGAGCAATCACCTGGCCCCTTGCCACCGGGTTCGCAGAGCTATTTTCCCCGCTCGGATTGGCACCCTGGTAGTTCACGGCGGCCACCTGCCCGGTGCCTTGCGAGTTCTTGGTGAACAGCCCCGGCGCGGCGACAGCCATGCCAAAGAAATCCCCCGCCAGAACGTCGTTTGTCGACTTGCGGCGGATCTCAATGAGCACGGTGCCGCTCTCCGGAACGTCATTCGGCAGATAGAAATTGATCTGGTTCTTGGCTACAAAGAAGAGCGGCAGAGGCCGTCCGTTGAGCGTCACCTGGATATCGGAGAGGTCAGTGGGAAGCGGAACCGAAGGGGCGTTGGCAGTGGGGATATCCGCCGTGGGGTCAAAGTTGCCGTTAAACGCGAATGCGCTGGCGATGGTGTTTGGGGCAAGATGGCCCACTCCGTTGCTGGCGGGCGCGCCAATAAAGAAGGTGGCCGCGTTGGTGGTGGCCAGCCTGGGGAAATACAGGGAAATCCGGCTACGCGCTTCACCCACCAGCGGATAGCCCAGCTCGTCGAGCGCCACGGAAACGGCGCCGTTGTTCGGGGCGGGCACCGTGTTGATGAACGCGTTCGCCGCGCCGTCGCCGATGGCCAGCGCGAAGAAATCCGGGTAACGAAGCACCCGGCTACGGGATAGTTCGGTCACCCAGAACTGGCCTGTCTCGCGATTCCAGGCAACATCCTCCGGGCGGATGATCGTTTCGGTGCCGAAGCCTCGGGTGACGCTAAAACCCGCTGTGGAATCGAGGGCAGGCAGGGTATCGGCATCGTTGAAGATCTGCACCCGGTTGTTGTTGAAGTCTGCCACATAGAGCCGGTTATCGCCATCGGTGGCCATGCCTCGCGGCGAGTTCATGCGGTTGCCTGCATCGCCGGCCTCGGCGGTGACGAAGCTGGGCTGGCCCAGCGCCTTGCTGGCTGCCATGCCGCTGGTGAACGGCGGCGCGAAATAGAGCACTCGGTTCTGAGAACGGTCAGAAACCACCACAGCCCCCGCGCGTGTGACGGCCACGCCATGGGGTTGGCTGAGCGTGGCCTGTGTTGCCGCGGTGTTCTTGCTGATGAAGTTGGCCTGCCCCAGCACCAGTTCCGCGTCGGGGCCGTTCACCGGGTTGTCAAAATTGGGTTTCGGAAAGCGCAAAAGCCGGGAATTACTCGCATCGGCCACCCAAACCCGGCCTTCGGGATCGACGGCGACTCCCAATGGACTAAACAGCCCCTGCTGGGTAGGCGTCTCATTCTGACCACCGGGAAAATTGGTGACGGTGGAACTGAGGTCGGGCTGCCCGATCACCAAATCCGCTTTTTCTCCGGTACGCAAACGCCGGATGTCGCGGAAGCCTAGCACACGATTGTTGAAGGTGTCGGCCACATAAACCCGTGGCGGATTGCTGCTGTAATCCACCGCGATGCCGCCAGGATAATTCACCTCGCGGCCCTCGGTGAGGTTGGGCGCCCCGGCGGACATAGCCACTTGGCCCAGCACGGCCTCTGCGTTGCCCAGCGCCAAGCCGGAACCAAGGTTGTGCCGCAACACGCGATGGTTGAACGTATCGACCAGCCAGACCTTGCCACCGAACGCCGTGGCGTCAAGGGGACGGTTGAATCGGTTGTCGCCGGGAATGCCGGAACCCCGGTTGGCACCGTTCCTGGTGAAGTCGTCCTGGCCCACCACCACGGAGGCATTCGGGGAGAATTGCGTTCCCTCCGCGGTCCACGTGGCGAAGGGCGGATAGAGCAAAATGCGGTGGTTATTCGCATCGATCACGGCGATGGTTTCCGCGTCGGTTGCGAAAACTCCGTTGGTTCCGGAGCCGATGACATTCTGGGCGACGGCCACTCCCTGGTTAGCCTGCGCTTGCGTGGGCACACCAAGAATCCTGGTCGCCTGCTGCGCATTGCCAGCCGGATTCGCATAGACCATCACGCGGCCGAGACTATCGCCCACGCAAAGCAGATTGCCGGTGGGCAGGTAGGCGATGCTGAAGGGGAAGCGCACTCCCGCTTTGTTCTGGCGGGCGGCCAAGCCGGAAGCGGAGGGGGTGGCGCTGGTGGTGAAATCCGGCTGGCCAAGCACGAGGTTTGCCGCTGGCGCGTTGCTGGCGCCACTGCCCAATGAGGCTGCTGGAAAGCGCAACACGCGATTGTTGCCAAAGTCGGTCACCCAAAGGTTTTCGGCGCTATCGAAGACGAGACCCACGCGCGCAGGGTTGGTGGTGTTCTGGATGCCGCCAGCAGCGGGGAAGCTGAGCGACGTGGCGGTCGCCGCCGTGCCCCCCTGATTCGGCGAAACCGTATTCAGCGTGCTTTGGCCAATCACCAGATCGGGCTGCTGCCGCGCGCCCTCTCCCGGCCAGTTCAGGGTAGGCTTGGCAAATCGCAGGATACGGTTGTTTGCCGTGTCGGCCACGTAAAGATTGCCGGACACATCCACGGCCAGCCCCGTGGGGTGATTGAGTGCATCTGCCCGCCCGGCGGCAGGGCCTCCCGCACTGGTACTGATGAAATCCGATTGCCCCAGCACCAGGGAGGCCGCGGCACCATTCTGAAAGGCAAGGTAGTCCGCAAAACCAAGCACGCGGTGGTTCAGCGTGTCCGCCACATAGACGGCCCCGGTTGCTGGATCTACGGCAATGCCCATCGGTTGAAAGAACTCCCGGCCCTCCACGAGATTGGGATTGAGGTTGACGATGGGCGTCACGGTTGCCGAGGCGTAGGCACGTATGGGCGTGGCATTGATGACGTTGTTTTGGGAATGGCCCAGGCTAGTCCAAATCGCGGAGGTCAATACAACCACCAGCATTGTTCTATAAAAAGCAGCCACTCGCATACGCAACCTCTTCATTCGATAACGGTTCCGGGAGAGCCGCGCGCGGCCCTTCCCGGGATGCTCACCTTCTCATTAAGCCCACAAGCACTACGGCGCTGCAAGTGGGAATCGCGCCCGTCGCCAGTCTGGGGGTTTTTCGCTCGCCGGAACCTTGCGAGCGGAGATTGCCGGTCTTCACGAAAACAGGCAGCGAAGCCCGCGAGGGTGCTGCCCGGAAGGAGGCGAAATGCCAGAGAGCGGTGGGCGGCGACGCGGCTAGACCGCGCCGGGAGGAAAGGCCGGCGGGAAACGCTCATGCTCTCCGCGTGGTTCGGTTGGGGCGATCAGGCGGCGCGGCTGGGGGCAGCGAAGACGGAGACTTTTTCGAGGATCTCCTGCTTCAACGCGGACGGGTTCGTTTCCAGGCGGCGGCGCGCTCCAGAAGGCAGCATGTCAACGAGATCTTCGAACGAATAAACGTCCGCTTCCGGCACGATGGAAAAGCCAATGGCGTTGGTGAGCCGATTGGTGATCCGCAGGAGATTCCCGAGTTCGCGGTCGCCCGGTTCCGGAGGCTCGTGATGGGTCTGGGCAACGAAGCGGACCTCTGGGGGCAGGTTCCATTCGGCCGCCAGCCAGGCGCCCGCCATACAATGGTCGATGTCGAAGATATCGAGTTCAGCCTGGATCAGCGGCAAGCCTTCTTCGGTAGCCACGTCGAGCAGCCGCGCGTATTCCTGGGGGTAGGCCGTCATCATGCCCAGCCGGCCCACGTCATGGAGCAAGCCCGCCATATAGGCGCGTTCGGCCGGGATGCCGCAGCCGTGGGCGACGGATTCAGTAAGCACGGCGCAAGCCAAACAGTGAACCCAGCAATCGAGAAGGCGCTGATAGCGAAGGGCGGATTTGATCTGCGCGTTCAATGCCACCATCATCACCAGCGCCTTCACTCGTTCCAGGCCAACAATCGTGATGGCATGGCCGATGTCGCTTACCTGTTGAGAGAAGCCGAATAGAGAGGAATTGGCCAAGCGGAGCAACTCAAAGGAAAAAGTGGGGTCCAAGCGGATCACATCGGAAAGCTGAACGGTAGACACGTCCTGGTTCTGCAGCAGGGCGAGCAAGCGGTTTGCAACGGGCGGGAATGGCGGCAAATGCCGCAGTGCCCAAGGGTATTTGGGGATTGAATTTAGCTTTTCCATGGTTCCTCGCCTCTCCCACTTTCGTTCCGCGACGGCTAGCATTCTGCGCCCAACCGGAGGGACGCTCCCACTTCAATGGCTTTATCGGCTTCCAGAGCAAAAGGTTTATGGTGGCGAGCGCTTTCCGCGCGAACCTTTTGTTGCAGTGGACGACTTCGCCTTCAACTCGACGCAGTGGGGCGAATCACCCGCCGCAGGCCGGTTTTCAGCGCTTGCTCAGCCACTCGTGAGAAAATAGCGGTTTGAGGAAAGGCGCTCGCGGTCCGGTTCGATTAGGGCGCTTAGGGAGGGCTGGCCGTTCCAACTGATGGCCTGTCTCCGCTGGGCCCTTCGCCGGGCCGCATCCCGGTTCTTTGTCATCATCCTACCTGTACAGCCCGCGGATTCCAGTTCCCTTTCCCGATTCCACAAACTGAGGAGCAGAACAGCCCATGAGCGACCAGAACGCAACCAAAGAACAAGAGTTTCGCATCGAAAAAGACTCGATGGGCGAGGTGCGCGTCCCCGCATCCGCCCTCTACGCCGCGCAAACACAGCGGGCCGTGGAGAATTTCCCCGTTAGTGGCATCCCCTTCCCCCGCCCGTTTATCCGCGCCCTGGGGCTGGTGAAAGGGGCGGCGGCGGAGGTGAACACGTCCCTCGGGTTGCTCGATGCCGCCATATCCGGAGCGATCGTCGCCGCCGCGGCCGAAGTGCAAACCGGGCATCACGACGAGCAATTCCCCCTGGATATCTTCCAGACGGGTTCCGGCACCTCCACGAATATGAACACCAACGAGGTGATCGCCACGCTGGCAACGCAAAAGCTGGGAAGCAAGGTCCACCCTAACGACCACGTCAATTGCAGCCAGAGTTCGAACGACGTCATCCCCACCGCGATGCACGTGAGCGCGCTACTCGAAACGGCGGAGAAGCTGATTCCCGCCATGGAATACATTGCCGGCGTCATCGACAAAAAGGCTGCCGAAGTGGACCATGTCGTGACCACCGGGCGCACTCACCTGATGGACGCCATGCCCATCCGTCTGAGCCAGGAGCTTTCCGGCTGGAGCAGCCAGATCAAGGATTGTGTAGCGCGATTGAAGGCCACCTTTCCGCGGATTGGAGCGCTGGCCCTGGGCGGCACTGCCATCGGCACCGGAATCAACGCCCATCCGGAGTTTGGAAAGAAGGTAGCGGAGGCTCTGGCGGCCAAGACCGGCCTGCCCTTCGTCACGAGTTCGAACTACTTCGTAAGCCTCTCAAGCCTCGACTCCGTAGCCGAACTGAGCGGCCAGTTGAAGACCTACGCCGTAGCCCTGATGAAGATTGCCAACGACCTTCGCTGGATGAACAGCGGCCCCATTCACGGTATCGCCGAGATCGCCCTGCCGTCCTTGCAGCCCGGTAGCAGCATTATGCCCGCGAAGGTGAATCCCGTGGTTCCGGAATCCGCCGCGATGGTTTGCGCGCAGGTAGTTGGCAACGATGCCACCATCACCATCGCCGCGCAGAGCGGCAACTTTCAGCTCAATGTGATGCTGCCCGTGGCGGCCTACAACCTCCTGCAAAGCATTCACATCCTGGCCACCGCCAGCCGCATGCTGGCCGACAAAGCCATTGCCGGCTTTACGGTGAATGAAGCCAAGATCGCATCCCTCGTGGAGATGAACCCGATTCTGGTGACCGCGCTCAACCCGATCATCGGCTATGAGAAAGGCGCCGCCGTGGCGAAGATCGCAGCCAAGGAGGGCCGCCGCGTGAAGGATGTCGCAGCGGAACAAACCGATCTGGCGCCGGAGCAGATCGCCCAGATCCTCGACCCGCGTAAGCTCACCGAGGGCGGCGTAGCCGACGCCTGATCCTCTTGGCAGGGCTGAATAATCGCATCCCGGAAGAAGTGCCGCCTAGTCTACTGGGCGGCCCTCCTTCCGGGAGAGATTCGGATTTCGCGCCGCTTGGGAGAGTTCCGATTCGCCGTCGCTAAGCGGAGCGCTTGTCTTTTCGGGGGACATCGCCAGGTGGAGTCGCCAGCTTCCGGTTCCTCTGCCCGGGCTCCCCGAACGTTCGGGGACCATGACGATTTTCTCAAATCAGCCCTCCGTGCGGCGTGAGGTTAAGGGGCCAATTAGCGATCGCCAACCGGTTCCTGCATGGATCTGTATTTCTCCGCGTCTCTATACAGCGGGTCGTCGTCGTCGGCTGGGGGCGTGTTGTATTGGTCGAGGGAGGCCAGGGCCTGCAGGGCGCTGCGCATGCTCACCTGGTCGTCGCCCTCATCGCGGGTGTCTTCCCGTTCTTCGAGCAGGCGAGCCTGTTCGGGATCGAGGATGCCGAGGATTTCATCGGCGTACTTGCGCGAGTAATACATCACCATCCCGATACTGCATCCCTCAAACGCAACTGCGGCAAGCACGGCGCGATTCCCTACCGCCACCACGCTCACCCAACCTTCAAATCCCTTAAAGCAGACTTCCTGGAGCGCGCCGCAGCCGCCCACCTCCGCCACCCGCCTGCCGATTCCCAGCGAGGAAGCGCTGAGCGCCGCCAATGCTTCCGATTGGTCGTCCAGATTGCGGTGCAGGACGGCAACGCCGTCCGCAGTGGCCAGCAAACAGCCACGAATGCCGCGAGTGGAAGTGGAAAGTTCTTCCAGCGGAATTTCTATCCGTTTTAGTAGTTGCTGGTCCATGGCAAAATTGTACTCCTAAACAAGGCTAAATGATCCTTCCGATCTCAAAGACCTAGAGGGCGGAGCAACATATTCGAAGAGCACCCGGAGGCTATCCAAGGCACTCTCACGGCTTCTTGCGTCCACGTTTACAACACAATCTGGAGGAACCTGGAGGTAGCTGCCCACTTCTTCAGGGGGCCATTCTTCACCCAAATCGGTCCGTGTCAGTCCTATGACGGTTGGTACCTGAATGAATTGTTGCAAGAACTTCAGAGTCTTCTTCGCCTGGATAAAGCAGGCCGGGCGATCCGCGGCTACCAGCAAGACCAGCCCATGCGCGCCGTTGCAGGTGACTTCCCAGAGGAAATCGAAACGCTCCTGACCGGGCACGCCGAAAAGCAAAATGCGGACGTCGTCGATATCCATCGTGCCGAAATCGATGCCAACCGTCGTTCCCATCTTGCCGATATCCTCGCTGGCGAGCACATCCGTGTCCACATAAGGCGTATCGGACAAAGTCCGCACAAATGTGGACTTTCCTGCACCCACCGGCCCCGCTACGAGGATTTTCGCGATGTAATCTTGCATTTCCACTCCCCAAAGGTTTGGCCCGCGGGCCAATGTTGTTTTGGGCTGCATCCGCCTGGAAAACTTCTCATCGGATACAACTCCCATCTCGCGAATTGCCTGGCGACAATTCCACTTTCTCCGGGAATCCGGGAGAAGGGTAGGCGAAGATACAAGAAAGGCATTGCAGTACAGGGCACAAACCAATAGATCAATGGTTTTCGGAGATGCCTCAAATCATTGAAATCAAGCCACTTGTATCGGGTAGTACTATCCGAAAGATTTTAGCAGATTTCTCTTTCAGCACGCGCTGCGGATGGACGCCCCGTACCTGATTGCGCATTGCAGTACCCCTTCGTTTCTCGCGGAATTCGCGCGATCCATCAGGTGACGCAGACCACCTTGGGGATCGTGCCCGAGGCCCGCACTTTGAGCGCTTCAATCTCGGCCTCTACCATCACCTTCACGAGTTCGCGGAAAGTCGTTCGCGGCTCCCAACCGAGCAACCGGCGAGCCTTCGAAGCGTCGGCTTGCAACGCATCCACTTCCGACGGGCGGAAATAGCGAGGGTCAATCTTCACATAATCCCGCCAATCGCGGTTGACGTGCGCGAAGCAGGCCTCGACAAACTCTCTCACGGAGTGGGTTTCTCCGGTGCCGATGACGAAATCCGCGGGTTCGTCCTGTTGCGTCATCAGCCACATCGCTTCAACGTATTCGGGCGCATAACCCCAATCGCGCCGGGCGTCGAGATTCCCGAGGAAGAGTTTTTCCTGCAAACCTCGCTGGATGTGCGCCGCCGCACGGGCGATTTTGCGCGTGACGAAAGTTTCGCCTCTCCTCGGCGATTCGTGGTTGAACAGAATGCCGCTGGAGGCATGCATCCCATAGCCCTCGCGGTAGTTCACCGTAATCGAGTGCGCAAAGAGCTTGGCGCACGCGTAGGGGCTGCGCGGGTGGAATACGGCGTTTTCGTCTTGCGGAGGGCGCGTGGCACCGAACATCTCGCTCGAACTCGCCTGATAGTACCGCGCCTTCACACCGGTCGAGCGCATCGCTTCGAGCAGACGAAGCGCGCCGGTGGCGGTGATGTCGGTGGTGTATTCGGGAATGTCGAAGCTCACCCTGACGTGGCTTTGGGCGGCCAGATTGTAGATTTCATCGGGATGGATGTCGTAGAGCAGCTTCCAAAGGCTGCTTGCATCGCTCAGATCCGCAAAATGCAGGTAGAAATTGGGTTCCTCGTGGGGGTCTTCGTAGATCTGGTCCACGCGCTCGGTATTGAACGTGGAAGATCTTCGCTTGATGCCGTGTACCTCGTAGCCTTTTGCCAGAAGGAACTCGGCGAGATAGCTGCCGTCTTGTCCGGTTACTCCCGTGATTAGCGCGCGCCGCATCATGCACCCCCTAAACCCGCCATGGTGAGTCTTAGAGCACGGTGGCGGCGCGCCCCCAAGGCGTGCCCACCTGCCCCTTCCGGGTCTATCGGCGCTTCCCCTCATTTCCTTGAGGGCGGGGCGTTTGGGAACGGCAGGCTGGGGACAGGTTAGTTCCGCGGCAAGGCGGCTGGGGGGAATGTCGCCGGGGCAGACTGCGGCTTCTTCCGCCGGAGATCGGGCAGGAACTCACGGATCGCGTTCGCGCTCATTCTGCCCAGAAATCCATAGAGCGTGCGCAGTAGCGCCTCGTTTGTCGAGGACTGGCTCTCCGGGCGCCAGTCATTCTGCAGGAAACTGCTGCCCGGAATGGCGATGTAGCGGGCATAGGCGGGCATTCGATTGCCATCCCGGTTGGTGGCCGTGACGGCGGAGAGCAAAACATGGTTCATCCGCGCTCCAAAACCGGTGCCCGGACCTGCTCCCTTTCGGAAGTATCGGGGATCTTCCCCCCATAGCGCGCCTAGGCCGGCCTCCGCACCGTTGGAAATGGCCACGCCCGAGATGCTCAAGGCGTAGCGCTTGCCGAACCCTCCCCAGGTGGTTGGATACTCTTGCGGCGTGCGCCAGGCGGTAGACCAGCCGGCCGCAAGGACGCTCCCGCCTACTGCTGCTCCGGCAGTACTCCGCAGATACCATTGCGTCCGCTCTTTGCCGCTCATCGGCACAAAGCCTTGAATCGGCGTCGCAGGAGCCGTTGCAGCGTTCGGCGGGGGAGCCGAACCCCCGGAGCCCGCCCGCGAATCGGGTTGCGCTCCGGCAGGGGCCGCCGCCAGCAGGCAGAACAACGGCAACAAAAAGACGAAATTGGGAATCAACATGGCTGCCCCCCCCACGCTGATACGTTGCCTAGCCATTTTGTTTCCGCCCGCATCATCAGCATACCGCCGCCCTGGCCGTTAACAATAGCTCACGAACCGTTCGAATGACGGGGCGATGAAATACTATTGAGGAATATGGGTATTTTTTCAGGACGCAAAGCGCCCCAGTTTCGGCTGGAACAGGTGATGGATCTGGAGAAGGCGTATGTTCTGCAGAACTACGGCCGCTACCCGCTCTTGCTGCTGCGGGGCGAAGGCGCGTACGTATGGGACGACCGCGGACGGCAGTATCTCGACCTGATCTCCGGCATCGGCGTCAACGGCTTAGGCCATGCCCATCCGCGCATCGTGAAAGTGATTCAGGAGCAAGCCGCGCTGATGATTCACTGCTCAAACCTGTATTACAACCCTTATCAAGGCATCCTCGCCAAGCGACTGGCGAGCATTAGCGGCCTGCAGCGCACGTTCTTCGCCAACACCGGCACGGAGGCCATGGAAGGCGCCATTAAGATGGTACGCTCGCACGGGCACGCCATTTCCGCTTCAAAGTTCGAAATCGTTTCGCTTGAGAATTCGTTTCACGGCCGTTCCACCGGCGCGCTGGCATTGACCGGGCAGCCCAAATACAGAAAAGACTTCGAGCCTCTCCTGCCCGGCGTTAGGTATGTCCCCAAACAGGACGTTGCCGCCCTGGAGGCGGCGGTGAACGAGAACACCGCCGGTATTGTGCTCGAAGTGGTGCAAGGGGAGGGTGGCATCTATCCCATCGGCGAAGCGTTTCTGCGAAAGGCTCGCTCGCTGGCAGACCGCTACAACGCGCTGCTGGTGTTTGACGAAATCCAGTGCGGCGTGGGTCGCGTGGGCAAGTATTTCGCCTACCAGATGTACGACCCCGCCGTGATGCCCGACATCATGGTGACGGCCAAGCCCATCGCCGCCGGGCTGCCACTTGGGGTGATTTGCTCCAACGAGAAAGCGGCAGTGACGATCGCGGCAGGGATGCACGGCACCACTTTTGGCGGCGGACCGCTAGCTTGCCGGGTGGGTCTCGAAACGCTCGATATTCTCGAAGAACTCTTGCCCTCCATCCGCGAGGTGGGGGCCTACTTCAAGGAGCAACTCCGCAAATTGGCGTCGCGGCACCGGATGATCAAAGAGGTCCGCGGCACCGGCCTGATGCTGGGCCTGGAACTCGACAGGCCCGGAAAAGAGCTGGTTAGCGAATGTATGAAAGAGGGGTTGCTGATCAATTGCACCAACAACACCGTACTGCGCTTCTTGCCGCCCTTCGTGCTGCGGAAGAAGGATGTGGACCGGGCCATCAAGGTGCTCGACAAGGTGCTCAAACGGGCGGGCTAGCCTTCTAGTTTTTCTCAGGCAGCGCCAGCACCGCTTCGGCCACTGCCGCGCTGGTCGCGCTGGCGCTTTCGGCCAGCGGCGCGGTGGCCCCCACTTTGCTGAGAATGGCCCAGGAATGCTGGTAGCCCAGAGTCGCGATTGCCGCGCTTCCCAGCTTTGTTTGAATCCAGCTTTTGAGAGAAGGCTGCATGTGAAGGGTGCCTTCGTCGGCAACCGCCATGCCCACAATCACGCCGCTGCGTAGGGTGTTGATCCGCACTTCCATCCGATTGCTTTCTTCCTTGCTCTCCCATACGTCGTAGCGTTCGACGGGAAAGAAGATTCCTGTTCGCGGATCGATCACCTGCAAGTAAAGTCCTCGTGCGGCTTTCGGCCCCGTGGGCGGCAGCAGTTCGCCGTTCCAGGTGATCGCCGCAGTGGCGCCCGCGGTGAATCCCTTCGATTCCAGTTTTACGGTCATCGCGCCCACTTGCGGCATCACGCGCACCTCCAACGCGAGCGTCGCCAGGTCGCCGGGGGTAGGCAGCGCATAGAGATAGAAGGGCCGCCCTTCCGTGACTTCCGCCGTGCTGTCCGCCCTTAGTTGCAGCGAGGCCGGTTTGCCCGCATCCGCGGCCGCAATCAACGCACTAACCCCTTTAGGCAGGCCCTCCACGCTGAATTCGATGCGCCCGCAAAAGCCATTCAGTCCGCGAGTGTCAATGCGCAGGGGCGTGCTGAGCGCCCCCGGCTGCAAGAGGATCCTGGGACGTTCGGCCACCAGCGAAACGGTGGGGCGCGCGTCCCCCACAAAATCCATCGGGATAAGATTGCTGGCTCGCGCGCCCGCCCTAAGATACAGTCCTTTTCGTTCACTTTCGGCCAACGTCGAGGGTAGCTTCACGCGCAACGTGGTGAGTCCCAGCGAATCGCTGGAAAGCCCGGCTTCCAGCACCTGCGAGGGCGTGCTGTTTAGCAGCACCTCAATCCCCTGCGGATCTCCATTCAATGGCCCTGCGCCGGTGGCTTCAATCTCGATGGTCTCGCCGGGGCGCACGCCGTCGGATTCCTCCGCGCTGCATCCGGCATCGCTGCGCTGAATGCGGCGGGGAAAGATGCCGGGCGAGACATCCAGCACTTCAATCAGCTTGGCGGCGGAGGCAGTGCCCTCTCGCACAAATCGCGCGGGCACCAGCCCTTTTAAGATCAGCCATGGCAACTGCGCGCTGCCCTCTCCAGCCTCCAGGCTTCCCATCGCCACCGGGCGCTCGCCCACACACAGGCAGGTGGCCCCGGCGTGCAGCGGCCACTCTGGAGAAGGCGGCGCCTGCCACTCAGCGCCCAACAGCGCGCCCCTAAAGGCGATGCGGGTGCCGGGGGAGACATATTCGGTTTGCGTGGCCGCATTCAGCAGCGATTCAAGCGCCGGAGCCCCGCTGTAGTCGGCAAGGGCTTCGGCCTGCCACCATTCGCGCAGGGCGGTGGTGAAGGGGGTGGCTTCCAGATTCTCAAAGCTCTCGGCATCTCGCTTGCCCCGGAAGAGGGCGTCCTCGCGATAGCGAATCACGCTGGTGGTGCTGCTGCCGCCGCCATCGCTGGAAACGGTGATGGAAGACGCTGCTTCACGCTCGCCGATCAAGGCAATGGCAACCAGGTGCGAACTGGCCGCCCCGGCAGTGAAGGTGGTTAGAAAGCTCTTCCAGCTTCCCGCGGACGTGCCAGGGAATTGCCGCGCCACGCCGCTAAGGTCAAACACCACGGGGATGCTGCTGCGCTGGCTAAGCAACGTGCGATCAAGCCCGCTGGGCGGCGCTCCCGCAAAGCGATAGAGCCAGAAACCCGCCCCCGCTGGCGCATTGTAAACAGAGTCGGGCGTATAGGCCGCCACGCCCAGAGCGGGCGTATTTTCGGGAAAGTGCTTGGCTAGGATGGCGGCAAACTCGGGCGCCAGCAACGCCACTTCCACCGCGCGCTGCGCGCCGAAATCAAGCACTACGCCCCGCAGGCTGGGGTTGCCCTGGAATCGCGAGGCGAAATCCCGGAAGCGGGCGAGAAGCACTTCACGCTGCTCCAGCAACGGACGTGTGGCATCAAGATCAGCGGGCGGAGAGTAGGTGGAGATCCAGGATAGCCCGGTGGATGCAAGCAGGCTCAGAAAGATATGGTCGCCATCCTCGGGCGGCGCGCCGTTGGTGAGCACAGCCGCACCGCCACTCGCCCGCAGCAGCGGAAGGTCGCGCGCCATGGCACACAGCGGCGGCAGGGTATTGGGCCAGGAGGCATCGGGAAAGGTATAGCGAATGGCCCGCAGCGGCGTCGCATCCGCAAGCAGTTTCGCGGCAGGCTCGGCCGCGTGGGCGGTATCAGGCAGCAGGCAAAGCGCAATTGCCACCGCCACATTCCAAAGGAAGTCTCTAGAGAACCGCATGCGGACTCCTCCTAGGAATTAAGTGGCCGCGCAGACGGAAAATTCTCAGTCAAAATGTCGCAGCGTGGGCGCTTTTCGGGCCTAGCCCGGTTTCCCCAGTGCCCCGCCACAAGAATTCCATTAGCAGAAACTATTCTTTTCCGTCTATCATCAATAAAGAGAGATGCGTTTTCAGGCCATATTCGCGGCGTTGCTGGTGCTTGCCACTGGTACGCTCCGATTCTGCCCTTCTTGCGACAGCGCGGAAGCGCAGCAAGCGGCCGCGCATCCCCAGGGCATTCACGATTGCTGCAAGCGCACGGGCGAAGCGCCGCCCGCCCCTTCCCATTCGCCCGATGAAGCTCCTGCCGGTGACCAATGCACCCACCAGCAGATCGCCCGCATTCTTCAGAGCGCCGTTCCGGAAACGGCTGTGGTGGTGGACGCCACACCGGCGGTGCTGCCTTCGCTTTCACTTTTTGAGCTGGCTGCCGTGCCCGCGCAGCAGCCTGATGCCGCTGTGGCCCTGAACCCCTCTCCGCCACCCTTGCTCTCGCTCCCTATCCGTATCTAGCGTTCTCTCTCCCAGGCGTTCCGTCCTGAGCCAATCCCTGGCCCATGCGGTTGCCCCCCTATCCTTGTTCCCGCTACGCCGGGAATGGCGGCCTTTTCCCCTCCGCTCGCCTGCTCTTGGCAGGCACACGATCCATGAGGTTTCTATGGGAAGAGCTTCTTCCTTTTTGCTCCTGCTGCTCTTTGGCGCAATGGGCTCATCCGCCCAGCAGCGCGTCCATTGGCGCGACCTTGTCAGCGAACTTGAGGCGCGCAATCCCTCGCTCGAAGCCGCGCAGAAAACCCTCGAGGCCATGCGCCAGCGCGCCCCACAGGCGGGCAGTTTGCCGGACCCCATGGTGGGGGTGAGCTATCGCAGTATGCCCACTCCGCTGCCGTTTCAGGGAATCGGCAGAGAGCCGATGGCCACGGCGGGGCTGATGGTGTCCCAACAGTTCCCTGCCCGGGGCGTGCGGAAGTTGCGCTATCAGATCGCGCAGGCTCAGGCCCAGGCCGAACAAGGCACCTATGAGCAGGTGTGGAACAGCTTGGTGGGCGAATTGCAACGCGCCTGGGTGGAATACCGTTACGCATTCGAAGCCCTGGAGTTGCTGGCGGAAAACGAGCGCCTGTTGCGCGACGTGCTGCGCGCTTCTGAAGCCCGCTATGCCGTGGGGGAAGGCAGCCAGCGCGATCTATTGCAGGCCCAAACCCAATTGAGCCTGCTGGCCACCAGGCGAGAACGCCTTCAGCAGGGCAAGCGGGTGGCTGAAGCCAAGGTGAACGCGCTCTTGGGCAGGGAGCCTTTCGAACCCGTGGCGCTGCCGGCGAAAGCGGCGCCGGCAACACTGCCAGAGGACATCTCCACCCTGCTCAAAACGCTGCCTGATTCTTCGCCGTTGCTGGCCCGCGCCGAGAAGCAGATTCAGGCAAGAAACCTGGGCGTCAGCCTCGCCCGCAAGAGCTATCAGCCGGAGACGAAGCTCGCCGGCACCTACATGAACCGTGCCGGGCTGGACCCCATGTGGGAAGTGTCTTTTGAATTCAGCCTCCCTGCCTGGTTCCGCACCAAGCAGCGCCCTGAGGTGGCTGAGCGCACCTTTGAGCTGGCCGCCGCACGGCGCGAATACGAAGCCATGCTGCAGGACCTGGGCTACCAGATTCGCGAGCAGTATGAAGCAGCCCGCACGGCGCGGCGCCTGCTTGAGATCTACGAAGACACCGTGATCCCGCAGGCGCGCCTCTCGCTTGAATCCTCCCTTGCCGGTTATGAAGCGGGCAATGCGGAGTTCCTAAACGTGCTCAGCGGCTTCGTCACGCTGGTGGATTACCGGATGGCGCAGTTGGATGAGCGTCGCACCCTGGAGATGGCCGTCAGCCGGATAGGCGAGCTAAGCGGAAGGGAATTGCTGCCATGAAGTCTCTCAAGATCATCCTGATCGTTGCCGTTGTGCTCGCGGTTGGTTTCGTGGGCGGCTATGGCTACGGCCGCTGGTACGGCGTGAAGCCCGGCGAACCTGCCAACGCCAGTGCTACGGGGGAGCGCAAAATCCTCTACTGGCAGGACGGCATGCACCCGTGGATCAAGAGCGACAAGCCCGGCCTCTGCCCCATCTGCAACATGGAGTTGAGCCCCGTCTACGCCGACGATCCGAGTGCCGCCGGGGCCACCACCGAGGCGAAGGGAAAGATTCTCTATTACACCGATCCCCAGAGCCGCGCTTACAAGGCGGACGCACCCGGCGTGAACCCAGAGACCGGCAACGACCTCATCCCGGTCTATGAAAACAGTCCGGAATCGATGGCCGCCGGCACCGTGCAGATCAGCCCTGAGAAGCAGCAATTGATTGGCGTGGTCTTCGGCAAACCCACCTTTACGAAGGCGCACGAGAGCGTCCGCGCCGCCGGCAAAGTCACCCTCGATGAGCGCCGCGTCTCTCGCGTCAGCCCCAAGATCGGCGGATGGATTGAGAAGGTCTACGCCGATTTCACGGGCGATCTGGTGAAGAAAGGCCAGCCCCTGGTGAGCATCTATAGCCCCGAACTGCTGGCCAGCCAGCGCGAATACCTGTTGGCGATGCGGGCTGCCGAGACGATGGCGAAAAGCTCTCTCAGCGACTCCCGGCTTCACCAGCAGTCGATGCTCGAAGCTGCCCGGCGGCGCTTGGAACTCTTCGACATTACACCGCAGCAAATCGCCGAACTCGAGCGCACCCGGCAGCCGGTGAAATCCGTCACGCTCTACGCGCCCGCTTCAGGCTATGTGATGGAACGCAACGCCTTTCCCAACCAGAAGGTGAGCCCTGAGATGTCGCTCTACACGCTGGCCGATCTCAGCCGCGTGTGGGTGATGGCGGAGGTCTTCGAATACGAAGCGCCCAACATCCGCCCGGGCCAGGCGTGACCCTCTCTTTCCCGTATGCGCCAGACCAGTCTTTCCGGGGTAAGGTGGGATATCCAGCCAGGCCTCGACCCCGCCACGCGCACCCTGCAAGTCCGCATTGAAGCGCCCAACCCCGGCATGCGTTTGAAGCCGGACATGTATCTGGACGTCGCCTTTGAACAGCACAGCGACCGTATGCTCACCGTTCCCGCAACCGCCGTTCTCGATACCGGCCTTCGCCAGACCGTCTTCGTGCACCGCGGGAATGGCTATATGGAACCTCGCGAAGTCCGCGTGGGCCGGCGCTTTGGAGACCAGATCCGGGGATTTTTTCAAAGGATGAGCGGGAACCGACGAAATCGTGATCTCCGGCAACTTCCTGATCGATTCCGAAAGCCAACTGCGAAGCGGCGATGGCAGCAGCGCGCCAGCGATAGGAGCCGAACGCGCAGCCCGAAAACCCCGCCGCCGCGCCGGCCGCTCTGGCCACCCTGGGGGCGGCGCATGATCAACCGGATCATCGAATTCTCCGCCAACAACCGGCTACTCATCTTCGCGTCGGTGATCGCGGCGATGGTGCTGGGCTGGTGGAGCCTCCAGCGCATTCCGCTGGATGCCATCCCCGAACTCTCCGACACACAGGTGATCGTGCTCAGCCGCTGGGACCGTTCGCCCGATATCGTCGAAGACCAGGTGACTTACCCCATCGTCGCCGCCATGCTCAGCGCGCCCCACGTGAAGACCGTGCGCGGGATTTCCGATTTCGGCTATTCCTACGTCTACGTGATCTTCGAAGAAGGCACGGACATCTATTGGGCGCGCTCCCGCACTCTGGAATATCTCTCCGCCGTGCAGCCGCGGCTCCCCTCCGGCGTGAAAACCGAAATCGGCCCGGACGCCACCGGCGTGGGTTGGGTTTTCCAATATGCCCTCATCGACCGCAGCGGCAAGCAGAATCTGGCTGAGTTGCGCAGTGTCCAGGATTGGTATTTGCGCTACCAGTTGGAGGCCCTTCCCGGTGTCGCCCAGGTAGCCCCCGTCGGCGGCTTCGTCCGCCAATACCAGATTCAGGTGGACCCCAACCGCTTGCAGGCCTACGGCATTTCGCTGCCGATGCTGCTGGAGCGCGTCCGGCAGTCGAACGAAGACGTCGGCGGCAGGCTGGTGGAATCCTCCGGCGCGGAATACATGGTGCGGGGCCTCGGCTACATTGAGTCCGCTGAGGATCTTCGTTCAATCGGGCTCAAGGCCAGCGCCAGCGGCACCGCGGTCACCGTGGGCGATGTGGCCACGGTGACGCTGGGGCCAGACTTGCGCCGCGGCGTGGCCGAATGGAACGGCGAAGGCGAAGTGGTTTCGGGCATCGTCGTGATGCGCCAGGGGGCCAACGCCCTCGATGTGATTGAGCGCGTGAAGACGAAGCTTGAGGAGTTGAAGCCGGGCCTTCCGGAGGGCGTCGAGATCGCGGTGGGCTACGACCGTTCGGAACTCATCAACCGCTCCATCGACACGCTCAACCACACCATCGTCGAAGAGCTGATTGTCGTCTCGCTGGTGATCCTAATCTTTCTTTGGCATGTGCCCAGCGCCCTGATTCCGGTGCTCACCATTCCCGCCGCCATCCTCATCAGCTTTATCCCCATGCAACAAATGGGCGTGAGCGCCAACATCATGTCGCTGGGCGGCATTGCCATTGCCATCGGCGCCATGGTGGATGCCGCCATCGTGGTCGTTGAGCAGACACACAAGAAGCTGGAGGAGTGGGAGCATAACGGCCGCCAGGAGCCGTATCGCGACGTCGTCATCGGTGCCGTCAAGGAAGTGGGCGGCCCCAGCTTTTTTGCGCTGCTGGTAATCGCGGTTGCGTTCCTGCCCGTGCTTGCCCTTGAAGACCAGGAAGGCCGCCTCTTCAAGCCGCTGGCTTATACCAAGAACCTGTCGATGATCGTCGCCGCGTTCCTCGCCATCACGCTGGACCCCGCCATGCGGCTTACCTTCACCCACGTGCGCAACTTTTCTTTCCGCCCGCGATGGCTGGCCCGCGCCGCCAATGCCGTGCTCATCGGCAAGATCCATCCCGAAGAAAAGCACCCCCATCAGCCGTGTATCCTGATCCGCGTTTACGAGCCCATCGCCCGCGCGGCTCTGCGCTGGAAGTGGGTGACGCTGGGGGCAACGCTGGCGGCAATGCTGGTGACCATTCCCGTTTACCTGCGGCTGGGCTCTGAGTTCATGCCGCCGCTGAATGAAGGCACGCTGCTCTACATGCCCACCACGCTGCCCGGCATCTCTGTTGCGGAAGCGACGCGGCTCTTGCAGGTGACTGACCGCATCATCAAGCAGTTCCCCGAAGTGAAGAGCGTTCTTGGCAAGGCTGGCCGCGCGGAGACATCCACTGATCCCGCGCCGCTATCGATGTTTGAAACCGTGGTAGTGCTGAAGCCGGAAAGCGAATGGCGGCGCCAGCCCACCTGGTATGACGATTGGGCGCCCGGCTGGCTGCGCCCCGTGCTCACGCGCATCACGCCAGACCACATCAGCCAGCAGGATCTGATCGGCGAGATGAACGCCGCCCTCCAGTTGCCGGGCCTTTCCAACTCCTGGACGATGCCCGTGCGCGGCCGCATCGATATGCTCACCACCGGCATCCGGACCCCCGTGGGCCTGAAGATCTCCGGTGCCGATTTCAAGGAGATCGACCGTATCGGCGCTGAGGTAGAGCGCCTGCTGCCCGCCGTGCCGGGCACTCGCAGCGTCTTCGCGGAGCGCACCGGCGGTGGCTACTTCCTCGACTTCGATTGGAAGCGCGACGAACTCGCCCGCTACGGCATCAGCCTGGCGGACGCCCAGATGGCCATCACCAACGCCATCGGCGGAGAGAATATCTCCACCACCATCGAGGGGCGCGAACGCTATCCGATCAATGTCCGCTACGGGCGCGATTTCCGCTCTGCCATTCCCGCCCTTGAGCGCGTGCTGGTTCCCGTGGGAATGGATGGCGCCCAAGTGCCTCTCCGGCAGCTTGCCGACATTCGCGTGGCCACCGGACCCTCCATGCTGCGCAACGAAAACGGGCTGCTCACCGGCTACGTCTTCATCGATGTCGCCGGTCGCGATTACCGGCAGCTACCTTGAGGAAGCGCAGCGGGTGATCCGGGAACAGCTTTCCGTGCCCGTGGGCTACACCCTTTCCTGGAGCGGGCAGTATGAGGCCATGGAGCGTGTAAAAGAAAAGCTCTGGGTGGTGCTGCCAATCACCCTGTTCCTGGTGTTTCTGCTGCTCTATCTCAACACCCGCTCGTCCGTGAAAACCATGATCATCCTGCTGGCCGTGCCCTTCTCCGCAATCGGCGCGGTGTGGTTGCTGTGGGCGCTCGATTACAACATGTCGATCGGCGTCTGGGTGGGCTTGATCGCGCTCTTGGGCGTGGACGCGGAGACAGCCGTTTTCATGCTGCTGTATCTGGATCTTTCCTATGAAGACGCGAAAAAAAAGGGCTTGCTGCGCTCGGCTGCCGATCTTCGCGAGGCCGTGGTGCACGGCGCGGTGAAGCGTGTACGGCCCAAGTTCATGACGGTGGCCACCATGTTCATCGGGCTGCTGCCCATCATGTGGTCAACCGGCACGGGCTCCGACGTGATGAAGCGCATCGCGGCGCCGATGATCGGCGGAGTGGCCACTTCATTTCTGCTTGAACTCCTGGTGTATCCCGTGATTTACGAGCTTTGGAAATGGCATTCCGAAGTGAAGAAAGAGGCGACTTTATGAGAACCCTGTTCCTGCTTTTCGCAATCTGCGGTGCCATGGCCATGGCGCAACAGCCCGGCCCTTTTGCCGTAGAACACGAACGCGCTTTCTGGCCGGACGCCGCGGGCACCCTTGCCGTTGGCTCGGAGGGGCTCGAGTTCCTGCCCACCAAAAAGAAGCAGGATACTGCCAAGCCGCTGCTCCTGAACTGGAACGGCATCCAGCAGCTTACCCTTGCCGGGCGAAGCCTTGAGATCGTCACTTACCAGGATGTCCCCTGGCAGCTTGGCCGCGACCGGCAATTCCGTTTCACACTGCCCGGGGGTGCTGAAGAAACCTTCGCGGGCTTGGCCGGTCTGCTGCGAACTCACCTGGGGCAGCGGCTGGTGGTGGCGCTGGGGGCTGAGATTGACCAGGCACCCGCGAGTGCGCAGTGGGAGATCCCCGCGAAGCTCACCGGGATCTGGCGTGGCGCCGAAGGCCAACTTTCCTTTCGTGGCGACGCCCTTGTCTTCGCCACCGAACAAGCGGAGCAAAGCCGGCGCTGGCCCATCCAGATGATCGAGACCATCGCCCAAACCGGGCCGCTCTCGCTCACCGTCACCGCTCCCGAACGGGCACTCGCCGATCATGGCGGGCACCGTTCCTTCCAGTTTCAATTGAAGCAACCGCTTTCCGCCGAACGCTACCAGCAGCTATGGCGAGCCATCGAACGCGCTAAAGGCACCCGGCTGCGCTTCGCCGATAGCCAATGACGATTTCAACTCAAATCAAACTGAACCGGAGAAAACCATGAAACACACCATCCTCGTTCTCGCTTTCGCTTTCGTCGCCCTTCTGGGCGCCCAATCCAAGCCGCAAACCTTCACGGGCGTCATCACGGACACGATGTGCGGCAAAGACCATGCCCACATGGGTATCAGCCCAGATGCCAAGTGCGTGCGCGAGTGCGTCCGCACCTCCAACGGCAAGTTCAAGTACGCGCTCTGGGACGGCAAGAAGATGTACGTACTCAGCGACCAAAAAGCGCCGGAAGCCTTCGCTGCCCAGCAGGTGAAAGTCACCGGGACGCTCTACGAAAAGACCGGAATCATTAAGGTGGATCGGATCGAGGCGGCACCCGCTAACGGAGTCTGGAGTGCGAAATAGCTGTAGGGCAATGCCTTGGAGCCAGTCCTGGTCTCCGCCCTGAGCGACAAATTAATTAATTTTTATCTATACTCAACATTAAATGAAAGATTAATTTTTGTTAATTTCTTTGGCCTCTTCCATTTTTCATAGGAGTTCGAAGCCCGGCAAGGCCCTGTATTCGCAGGGGTTTGCCGGGATAGCTACAGAATCTGGAAGAAAGTCTAGATTCGCCGACAAAACGAAGCGATTTCAAGCACTTGCGGGGATCTGCCCGTCCGATTATCATCATAACAAGCTGGGGCGTTTCCGTTTGGGGTTCTTGTCCTTCTGGGTGGCCCTGAACAGACAGTGGACTTCATTGTCGCGCTCCAGACCGCAAACAACAGAGAGGAATCTCAACTGTGAAAGCTTTAGTAAGAATTTCGCTTTGCCTTCTGCTGACCGTCAGCATGTGCACGGCAATCGCGAACGCCCAGGTTCTCTACGGGTCGCTTACCGGATTGGTGACGGACGCTTCCAGCTCCGTCGTACCGGGAGCATCGGTCACGGCAACCAACACGGAAACGGGCATTCAAACCAAAACGGAAACCAACGCTTCCGGAAACTATGCCCTCAGCAATCTCCGCCCAGGCCTTTACAATCTATCGGTCACGGCGCAAGGCTTCCGCACCAGCATTCAGGAAGGCGTCAATATCGTCATCAACACCGCCACCCGCAGCAACATCGCGCTGCAGCTTGGCCAAGTGACTGAGCAGGTGACGGTAGAGGCGTCCGCAATCTCCCTTCAGACGGAGAAGACCGACGTGAGCGCCAGCCTCAGCTCAAAGGAAGTAACCTCTCTTCCCTTGCCGGCCTTCCGTAACTACCAGAGTCTTTTGGATCTCGTCCCCGGCACCACGCCGGCCCGCTTCCAGAACTCGGTAACCGACACACCGGCCCGCGCACTCACTACCAACGTAAATGGCACGGCGCGCAATATGAACACAACCCGCGTCGATGGCGCGGTAAACGTGTTCGTGTGGCTGCCTCACCACGTAGCCTATGTTCCTCCCGCCGAAACTGTGGAAACCGTAAACATCTCCACGAACAACTTCGACGCGGAACAGGGTCTCGCCGGTGGAGCTGCGGTGACGTTGGCCACCAAGAGCGGCACCAACGAGTTCCACGGCGTGGGCTTCTGGTATCACGACAATCAGCACCTCTTCGCGCGGCCCTACTTCCTGCAGCCGACGCAGGAAAAGCCGCTCACGATCAATAACATCTATGGCGGCACCTTTGGCGGACCCATCGTCAAGAACAAATGGTTCTTCTTCGGCGGTTATGAAGCCAATCGTCAGCGCTTAGGCGGCAACCTGCTCGCCACAATCGCCACAGCGGATCAGCGAGCTGGCAATTTCGCCTCCGTGGCGGGAACCAATCTCGCTACCACCATTTACGACCCGGCAACGGGCGGAACGGTGAACGGCGTCACTGGAGTTGGCCGGACAGCCTTCGCGAACAATATCATTCCCGTCGGACGCATCTCGCAAACGGCCATCCGGGCACAGAACTTGGTGCCGCTGCCGAACAATGGCGCTGGAGTTGTAAACAACTTTGTCGCCGCAGGTTCCCGCATGTTCGACCGTTACAACTACGACTTCAAAACCGACTACAACGTCACCGAAACCTGGCGCCTCTGGGGCAAATACAGCCAGATGGATGCCGATGTAACCGCTCTTCCCGCGTTCGGCCAAGGCATCGGACCGGGCATCGCAGGCGACCCCGGCACGGGCAATACTCCCGTGAAACTGGTTACGGTGGGCACCACTGCATCGCTTTCCGCCACCACCTTGATTGACGGCAACTTCGGCTGGAACAACATGGACCAGACCGTGACTTCCGTCGATTATGGAAATTTTGTGGGGCAGGAACTTGGTATCCCGGGCACAAACGATCAGACTGGCAGCGACATCCGCTACAGCGGAACGCCGGCCTTCAGCGTCGACGGCTACCAGGGCTGGGGCCTCCAGCAGGGCTGGATGCCGCTCTTCCGCAACGACACAAGCTGGACCGGCAACAGCAACGTCAGCATGATCAAGGGCAACCACAACATCCGCTTCGGCGTAGACATGGTGCAGCATCAACTGAACCACTGGCAGCCGGAGATCGATAATCCCCGCGGCGCCTTTACCTTTAACCAGGGCCTCACCGCCAACCGGACGCTCACTGGAACCACCGCGAGCACCTCCGTTACCACTCCCGCCAATGCCTATGCAGGCTACTTGCTTGGTCAGGTTTCCCAAACCGGCAAGAGTGTGCAGTTCCAGGAGATGAGCGGCAGGGAATGGCAGTTTGGCTTCTATCTCCGCGATCGCTGGCAGGTTACCCAGAAGCTCACCGCCACCCTGGGCGTACGCTACGAGTTCTACCCCCTCATCCACCGTGCCGAA
Source organism: Bryobacterales bacterium (assembly GCA_034522975.1). Lineage (GTDB taxonomy): Bacteria > Acidobacteriota > Terriglobia > Bryobacterales > Bryobacteraceae > JACTMJ01. Next base: position 122,795 of record JAXHKT010000056.1, on the reverse strand, counting down.
ACCGGTATCGAATACTACGATACGGAACGTAACGTGGTGGAGCGTGGCGGGGTGGGCGGCAATCCCCAGGATCTCGGCATCAGCGTCAGTAAGAAGCTGATTGCTCCCCGTATCGGTTTTGCGTACAAGCTAACCGACAAGACTGTCATTCGCGCCGGTTACGGCATCACCTACAACCCCATTCCGCTTTCGCGTCCATTGCGCGGCTTCTACCCGCTTACCATCGCGCAGACGGTAGACCCCGGCGATGCGCTGGTTCCGGCCAGCACTTTCTCTCAGGGTATTCCCATTGTGGCGTTGCCTGATCCGAACGAGGGCACGCTGCCTGTTCCCACCAATGTGCAGGTTCGCTCCATCTGGTCTCCCGAAGGCGAGCGCCAGTTGAACCGCGGATACATCCAGAGCTGGAACATGATGATGGAGCAGGAAGTGAGCCCAGGCCTTGTGGCGTCGGTTGGCTACGTTGGCACCAAGACCGTGCGTAGCTTCGGCGATTGGAATTCCCGCACCTCCGCACCAGGCACCGGTCTGGCCGGGGTACAGAGCTTCCAGCAGTTTGGCCGCAACGCCAGCACACTGCTTTGGAATGGCTGGCTGGACACGCAATACCACGGCCTTCAGGCCAACCTCAATGGCCGCATTGCTTCGGGCTTGGTTCTACGCGGAAGCTATACGTGGTCAAAGGCAATGAACTGGGCCGACGACGACGGTTGGACAGGCATCACCTGGAACGATCCCGCACAGTGGGACCGGAACTGGGCACGCGCCGGCTTTGACCGCACCCACAACTTCCAGATTGGCGGCTCCTACGACATGCCTTTCGGCAGAGGAAAACAATACCTCAACGAAGGTGCAGCCGCAGCGATTCTGGGCAACTGGCAGTTGAATGGAACCATGGCCATCTTCAGCGGCACACCTTTCACCATCGGCTCCTCCGGGTCCTCGCTTAACAACGTGGGCAACACCCAAACAGCGGATCAAGTGAAGGACACCGTGGATACGCCGAAAGCTGTTGGCCCCGGCCAACTCTGGTTTGACCGCACAGCGTACGCCCAAGTCCAGCGGGTGGGTTACGGTAACACCGGACGCAACAGCCTTCGCGGGCCTGGCGTCTTCAACACTAACGTCAGCGTCTTCCGCGACTTCCCCATCGGGGAGCGTTTTGTGGCGCAATTCAAGACGGAGTTCTTCAACTTCACGAATACTCCGATCTTCAACAACCCTTCGTCCAGCGCGAACTCCGGCACCTTTGGCCAGATCACCTCGACGAACACCGGCTACGGCAGCCCCTCCGAGCGGAACATCCGCTTCGGTCTGCGCCTCAGCTTCTAGCCGATTGCGTAGCGACAGAACAAAGAGGCCGGCGGGAGCGATCCCGCCGGCCTCTTTGCTGTCGCGGGCAAGGCCTCCGCACTCTGACCTCGGTAAGATCCGCCCGGGCCCTCCCCCCCCCTACGGGCAAATTTCCTTCACCTTGATATTCCGGAAGCGTGAATAACTCGTCAGGTCGTGCAATTGCAGCCCAATCGGACCTTTGAGCGGGCGCTTGGGATCGCCTGGATGCTCGGCCACCAGTTCCCCATTGATCTTCACCCGAATGGCGTCCTTGCGGCTTTCGATTTCCATCCGGTTCCACTCCAGACGCTTCTGCGCGCCTTCCTTGGCGTTGGCCAGCGTGTAGATGCTACCCGAAACCCACTTGTCGGGCCAGTCGCTGTTGATCTGAATCTCATAGCCCGTCTTGGATGGCGTACACGAAAAATCGGGCGGAATCTTGATGCCGCAGGCAGCCCGCGTTTGGTCCCGGATGGAGATGCCGCTGTTGCCGGGGGCCCGCACCCAGTATTCGAGCGAGAGGTCGTAGTTCTCGTAGTCCCGCGTGGTATAGAGCCAACCCTGCGCCAGCACCCAGCCACGAACCATCGTGTAATCGAAGGGGGCAAGTTGCCGCAGACGGTTGAAGTCCTCATCGCGATAGCCCGTCACTGCGCCATCGGGACCAATCGCCCACTTCCCCTCCCCCAGCACCTCCCACTTCTCCAGGCCGGGTTTCAATAGATCCACCCATTCGGGATCGCAGGCCTGCTGAGCCGCAATCGGGAGCGCCAGCAACGCACACGCCGCCAGAGATCGAGCAAAGAAAGCAATTCGCATGCGAACAGCGTATCAGGGGAATACCGGCAAATTCGAGCCACCGGAATCGCAAGACACTGGCGCGACGAAGCGCGGGAGGGCGGGACGCCCTCACTCCCAGGCATCTGGTTAGTAGGCGCCGTGTGCCCGCAGCACCACACCCACGGTCTTCCAGATCACCCGCAGATCGAGCCATAAAGACCAGCAGCGGATATACTGCGAATCCAGTTCCACGCGACGGCGGTAACTGGTGTCGCTACGCCCGGAGACCTGCCAGAGGCCGGTGAGGCCCGGCTTCACTTTGAGGTAAAGCGCGAAGGCCCGCCCGAACTTCGGCACCTCGTCTTCAACAATCGGCCGCGGCCCGATCAAACTCATGTCCCCGCGTAGCACGTTCCAAAGCTGAGGCAATTCATCCAGGCTGCGACGCCTCAGGAAGCGGCCAACGCGTGTCACCCTGGGGTCGTCCTTCAGCTTGTGGGTGGCGTTCCATTCCTCACGCGAGCCGGGATGTTCGGAAAGATAAGTCTCCAGCAATTTCTCGCTGTCGACGGCCATCGAGCGGAATTTCCACAACGAGAAGCGCCGGTTTCCTTGGCCGATGCGCACCTGCCGGAACAACACCGGCCCCCCGGATTCAAGAAGGATCGCAATGGCGATCACGATCGCAAAGGGCAACGCCACCACAATCAACACAAGTGCGGAAACGATATCGAGAAAGCGCTTGATCGACGGCCCGGCGCCGCTGAGTAGGCCGGCACGCTCCCCGCCGTTTACCAGTGGGGCCAGCAGGGCTTCGCTGCGATTTAGGCCTGTCGTGATGTTTCCCATTGCGTTTCCCCGCCTATCCGCCCCGGCAACGCTCGCTGTAGAGAGCTGCCGTCTCGTCGGCCATTCTCTCGAAGCGGAATCGCTCCTCGAAGATGTGACGCCCCATCTCTCCCATGCGTTGCCTGAGAGCGCCGCTTGTTAACAGGAGGTCGAGTGCGTTGGCCATCGCTTCGGGGTCGTTTGCGGGCACCAGAATGCCCGATTCGTCCTCGGCCACAGCCTCCCGCACGCCCCCGACATCGGTGGCAACCACGGGCAACCCCGCCCGCATCGCTTCCAGGATACTCCGCGGGAAAGCTTCCGAACACGATGCCAGCACAAAGAGTTGCGCCTTTTCGAGCGCCGGCGCGGGGTCTGGAAGGTAGCCCGCCCACTCGATGCGGTCATCGATATTGAGAGCCTCGGCGAGCACCCGGAGTTTCAGCTCCAACGGGCCATCCCCCACCAATTCCAGATTCCACGAATGCCAGCGGAGCGCGGCGAGAGCTTCGAAAAGAGTCTGATGATCCTTGGGTGCTTCCATGCGCGCCACACAGAGAATCCGTACGGGTTCGCCCGTGGGGTCCGCCCGCATATCCATGGCGATATCGGGCATTCCGTTGTAGATCAATCGCAGCCGGTTCGGCGGTCCGATGCCGTTCTCCAGCGCCAGCCGCCGCTCTGCGTCGCAGACGCAGACGATGGCCGCACTCCAGCGCGCCGCCAGCCGCTCCACGAGGCCAAACAACGGCCCGGCCAACGGAGAGATGCGGCTTCCGATTGTCCACCCGTGGGGCGTGTAGATCGCCGGAACGCGCAACCGGGCGCAGGCAGCGCGCGCCACCAGACCGGCCTTGGCAGTGTGCGCCGAAACGAGTTCGGGCCGCAGTTGCCTAAGCGCGCTCACCATCTCCCGCACCGCAAGCAGATCGCGCACGGGGTGAATGCTGCGCCGCAGATGCCGTAGCGATTGGTATGGCACGCCAGCCGCGGCGAGTTGCCGCGTCACCGGACCCTCTCCCCCCACCAGCACGGTCACCTGGTGACCGCGTGCGATCATCTCCCGGGCCAGATCCCTTACATGAATCGTCGCCCCGCCCACGGCGTCGGCGCGGGTAATCACGTATACCAGATTCACCGGCTCTCCTTGCGGGAGAGAATCACCAGAAAGGCGAGCTTGCGGAAGACGGCTTTGGCTACAGGAGCGAGCACGGGAAGCCGCAAGAGATCCGCGATCCATTCCCGCCCGGGCCGGTCAAGCAGCCGGTAGCGGATGTATTGCTCTTCAATCAACTCACTCTTGAAGTAACGCCCGTATGTAGCGAAGATCTCCCGGCGAGCACGATAAACGGTAAAGCGGTCGATCCAATCAAGCTTATCGATGGCCCATTGTCTTGCGGTGGGCGCCTGCTCTTTCCAAGTGCCCAAGCCAAGCGAGCGGAGCGCCCAAGTGTAGTAGAAGCGAAAACGTGAGTCTTTCGGCATCCAATGAGAGAACGGAATTCCAATGTGCCCTTCGCGGAAGACATCGATCGCCGGGAAGAGGCTTAGCAGCATACCGCCTGGCTTCAACACGCGATGAATCTCGCCGAGCACCGCGTCCAAATCCTCCACATGCTCCATCACCTGATTGTTCACCACAAGATCGAAAGTGTCTGCGTCGAAGTGCAGGCGCCCTTCCATGATCTCGTGAATCGCGCTACCCAGCAGCCCCGATTGCGCCGCCTCTTCTCGCGCCTTCGAGCCGGCATAAAAGACGTCGGCGCCTTCCATATCGAGGCCGTCGGCTCGCCCGGCCAGCACCAGGCGGCCCGCGCCGCACCCGTAGTCGAGAATGCGCGCATCCGCGTGCCGCTTTTGATAGCGGCGCGCAAAATCGAGAACGAAGCGGTTGGTGACGTCGAGCGGCGGGGCAGCGTTCATGGCATCCGTTGGCGTTGTGAAATGGCGAGACAATCGCGATAGAGTCGGTCCCATCGCGCGGCTACTTCGGAGAGACTGAACTTCCCGATCGCGTGTCCCCGCGCCGCATCTCCCATTCGTCTTCTGGCTTCCACCGGCATCGCCGCTAACCGCCCCATCGCCTCAGCTAAGCCGTCGACATCTTGAGGGGGAACGGTGAAGCCGGTTTCGCCATCCAGCAGCACTTCTTGAACTCCCCCTACATCGGTCGCCACGGCGGGCAAGCCTGCCATCGCAGCTTCAATCAGAACCATCGGCAAACCTTCTACAACAGACGACATCACGAAGCCATCGCAGGCACTCATGAGGTCTGGAATATCCTCGCGCAATCCCAGGAATTGAACTCTTGCCCCCAAGCTCGCGGCGAGGTTGCCGAGTTCGCCTTCGAGGGGACCTTCGCCGGCAATGAAGAGCTTCCCATGGGGCTGGCTGGCCATTGCCCTCAGCATCGTAACATAGTCCTTTTTCCACATCACTGGACGGCCGCCCAGCCAGGCAAGCGCCGTCTCGGGCACCGATCTCTTTCTGATAAGAGCACGCGTTTGCGGTCGCTGCGGGAAGAGCGCGGGGTTGGCTCCATTGGGGATCACCAGCGTCCGGCCCGAAGAAATGGCGCGGCTCGCCAGGTGGCGCTGGGCCACCGCTTCGCTCACGCAAATCGTACGGTGGCTTAGCCCATTGGTGAGACGGTAAAGCCAATCGCGCAATCCCACGCGATTGGAGGCGCGCCCGCTCTCGGCAAGGCTATGGATGGTGGAAAGCACCACCGGCACCGCACACAGCAAACTCGCAAAACGCGCCAGCAGATTGGCGTGGAAGAGATGCGCATGCAGCACGGCAGGCCGCAGTGTTCGCAAAAGAGCGAGCAAGCGCAGCAAGCCCATCGCGCTCAGCCTGCCCGGTTTCATCCCGAGCGAATGAACTTCGATTCCCCCATCCCGCAGTTCGCCAACAAAGGCCGTGGGCTCAATCATGGAGACCACCGACACATCGTAGCCGAGGCGGTGCAGTTCGAGCGCCAGTTGGGTCACCTGCATCTCTGCCCCGCCGCGCGAGAGGCTGGTGCAGAGCAGCATCACCGGCAAAGGGCTGCGGCTATCGTTCATGCGCCGCCTCCGGCCAGACGCTCGAAGAGCGCCGCGTACGCCGATACCATGCTCTCCACACTGAAGCGCTCCGCCCTCTTGCGCGCCGCGCCGCCGAACGCCCTGAGCCGTTCCGGATCCAGCGCTACCGAGGCGATCGCGTCCGAAAGCTTCTTCTCTCCAGGCGTTGCCAGTCGCCCCGTACATCCATCCTCCACCAACTCGGGTATGCCGCCCACCGCCGTTGCCACGACCGGCAATCCGGCGGCCATCGCTTCCATCACGGCCAGCGGTGTGCCTTCCCATCGAGATGCCAGCAGAAAGAGATCACAGGCACCGAGAAGCTCGGCTACATTCCCTTCCACGCCCAAAAAGCGAACTCGTTCCGTGAGGCCCAACCGTTCGGCGGCACGCTGCGCTTCCTGTCGAAGGCTGCCCTCTCCCGCCAGAAGCAGGTGCCATTCCGGGCGCTCGCCCAGAGCCGCGGCAAAGCTCTCTAAGAGGCCCAGAGGGTCTTTTTGCGGCTCCAGCCTGGCAACGGAGACCGCCAGCCGGTCAGATTCGCGAAAGCCGTGCATTCGCCTCCAAGCCATCGGTTCCGCGGGCGCCCGAAAGGGCTCCAAGTCGATGCCATTCGGGATGGTGGCCACCGGCGCGAAGCCGTAGTATTGCTCAAACGAACGGGCCACCTCCACGCCTACCGCCACGGGCACCACACCGTGCCGGTAAGCCGCCCGATGCACCATGCGGCCCAAGCGATCCGTCTCCTGCATGGCCACGTTGTGTACCGTATGCACCATCGTGCGGCAACGCGCCGCCACCGACGCCGGGAACGTATAGCGCTGCACGTAGGAGTGCGTATGCACGACGTCCGGGCGCCACTCGCGAATGATGCGCCGTAGCCGCGCATACATCCGCGGATCGAATCCCCGGCGCTTGCCGAGATGATGCGTGGGGATCGCACACGCCGCTAGCACGGGCTCAAAGCCGCCGGGAAAGGCGTCGTAGAGGGATACCACCTGGGTCTCAAATCGCACGGGCTCCAGGTGGCAGGCGAGAGATACGGCCATCCGCTCCGCCCCCGCGCGCTTCAGCGTAGCCAGCACTTCGAGTACGCGGATCTTCACGAATGTCCTCCGCGCGCAGGGCGCGAAGGCAACCAAGCCCGTTGCCAGGCCACCATGATCAGGCCAAAGACCAGCCACGTGCCTTTGTAGTGCTCCCAGGTCACCATCGAGACGGCCACCAGCCAAACGCCCAACAGCACCGCGGAAAACGCCCTCTCTTCCGCGGGTAGCATCCATGCAAACACCGCGAGACAAAGAAACAGCGCCCCCCACACCGCGAGTCCCACGATGCCGCCTTCGACAAGCACGGAGAGGAAGGTGTTGTGGGCCACATAGCGCGCCCCGGGCACGGATGGCGTTCCCAACTGCGGACGCACCGCTTCGGGATAGGCGCCCGCCCCAACGCCCAGCCACGGGTGCTCCAGCCAAACGCGCGCCCCGCTCTTCCAGATCTGTTTTCGCGAGTTGATACTGCCCCGCGCGATCTCTTCGGGAAGGGTCGCCAGCCGGCTTCGGGAGGGCGCGGGGGCGAACTGAAAGAGGCTCAGTAACAGGAACGCGAGCAGTGCAACGGAAGCGGCGCGATGGCGAAGGTCCGCGCGACGCCAGGTCCACGCAACGAAGGCGAACGACGCGAAACTCGCCACAAGCGCCGTCCGGGACGCGGTGAGCAAGATGGCCGCGATTACGATGGCGCCCGCCGCGTAGCAAAGCCAGCGAGAGTGCCCGCGAAACTCCAAGCTCAGGTAGAGCGCCATCGGCAGCGCGAGCACAAGCATGAGCCCGAAATCGTTGGGGTCGAAGCCCGTTGCCGCATAGCGGCGATAGGAGGTTTGCATGTGCATCGCATATCGAACAATGGCAATGGAGGAGCCTGCCACGGCCCCCGCAAGGTAGGCAGCCAGCAGCCAGCGATGCCGTTGAGCACTCCGGCAAAACTCCCAAAGTAGCCACAGGACGCCCCAAACCTGGGCCAGCGTGAACACTTTTGCAACGGTGGCCGCACGGTCAAGGCTCCATCCCCAGGTAGCGGCGCTCCACGCCACGAAGAGGGCGGCCAATACAAGCACCAGATTCGGTGGCCTCAAGGCGCGTCTCTGCGCCACGGCAAGAACGCCCAAAACGAAGGCAGCCAGCCCGGCGAGGCGGGCGATGCTGCCGACGCCTGGGATGAGAACGCTCTTTTCCCACGGCATCGTAAAGACGAACACGCACAGCAGTAGCCAGGCAGATCGCTCCAGCAACGGAGACGGCGATGCAGGCAGGGGCGATTGCGCGGAGGTCATCGTGGGCGCCCTCCATCGCGTAAGGCCGCCCGAAGGATCCACCACTGCCCGGCAATCAGCATTAGCCCCGCCAGGGCCAAGGCCGATATGGCGCCGTAGAGCCCCATTCCCGGAACCAGCAGCCAGCTCGCCACGCCACACACGGCGGCGGAGAGCGCGAAGAGCGGCAACTGGGCGCGAAAGATCCTGGCGCTGGTGACGGAATAGCCCAAGGCGATGGCCAGATAGCTCAGCGTGCCAGCGCCCATCGCGGCCACCAGCAGCGGCTGATAAGCGGCGAACTCGGGCCGGTACAACAACTCCAGCACCCAGCGGCCCGCGAACATCGCCACGGCAATCCCCGCGACGCCCAATGCCAGCATCATGCTCGCCATGCCGAACGTGAGGCGGCGGAACTCCGCGAATCGGCCCTCCTGAAAGTGCCTTGCCAGCCGCGCCGTGGCGCTTTGGCCCATTGCATTCGCCATTGTGCTGCCAACCGTGATGAACGAGACCACCGCTGCGAAGACTCCCAGTTCCGCGCTGCCCAATCGATGCTCGATGGCATAGCGCGGCAGGTTCGTATTCAGCGATACCAGCATCAATACCAGCCCCAGTGGCAATGCGGTCTCAAAGATGCGTCTGGCTTCCGGAAAGCCGGACCGCGCAAGGGTTTCCCCCGCCACGCCCGCGGGCAGGTCGTAAAGCAGCAACACGGTCAGCCGTCCGGCCGCCAGCGCGCCCACCGCCCATAACAGATTACCGGTGATCCATAGCGCCGCGCCAAGCGCCCCTACGGAGACGATCGTTCGCCCGATCATCGACCAGGCTACCTGCCGCATCCGGTCCCGGCGCTGCATCGCTCCGTAGCACAGATCGCTCACGGTCTCCGCGCTCTGCCCCAGCCCGGCAGCAACGATAGCCCCGGCCAGCACCCAGCCATCCGACACCATCGGCGCGAGGAACACGATCAAGGTTAGCGCTGCGGCCGTCACCGGCAGCCGCACGGCGAGGTAGTCGCCAAAGGCGTGCATTTTTGCCGTATCCGTGGCTAGAACGGAGCGAAGGTTCAAATGCGCCAGCATCCCCACGGGTGCCGTCACGGCCAAGGCCAGCGCATATTCGCCCAGCATTTCCGCCCCGCCCAGTTTGGCGAACAGGCTCAGGACGGCCCACTGTCCGGCGGCATACACCGCATTGCCGGTGAAGGTCCAGGCAAAATCCCCGCGAAGCGAAGCGTTCGCTTGGGGCACCTGAGCCGAGGCGACGGATTGCAGATTGCGTCCTTCCATTGACACTCTATTTTCGCGAACACTACACTGAAAGAGCGATCTCTCTTCAGATTTCGCAGTGTAACGAGCAAATCTGGATGCTGCTAGCGCCCGAATTCATCAACTACCTCAGCCGACAACTGATTCGCAAACTCCACCCCGTGTGGTTGGAATGTGGAAATTTGGAGGGTGCCGCCGTGCAGGTGGCCCACCTGATCGATGAGGACTTGCGGGCGGAGGACGACCTCAACGAAGACGTCCGCGACATTCTTGAACAATACGAAGACGTGATGCGGCGCGACGGCGTCAGCTACATGGAGATGTTCAAGAAGATCAAACGCAAGCTGATTCTGGAGCGCAAGATCGTGACGGCCTCCGGCCGCGATTCGGGCGACCACATGCGGCTCTCCAGGGACAAGATCCTCGATCTCTCCCACAAAGTGATCGTCGAGCTGAAGCGCAGCCGCGACGTCCGGGTGCGCCGCGACCCCAACGACGTCCGGCTGGAAATCGTCAAACAGATCACCGAAATCCTCCAGCTCGAGGATCGCGTGGAAACCGCCGCCCGCGACAAGATCCGCTCCATGAAGCGCGTCATCCAGGAAGGCACCGAGGAGTGGGACATCCTGCACCGGCGCTACTATGCCGAAGAGCTTAAGCGCTACGGCATCGATATGGTGAAGTAGCTTTCTCCGCTACCGCGGTTCTCGCGGCCACGCGTTGCTCGCCACCCCCATCCCTATCTGATACCCTCAATCCGCAGGAGGCTTCGCGCACGCGCATGTCTGGCGGAATTTTGGTGATAGGCAGTTTGAATTGCGACTACGTGGCCCGCACCGCAAGGATGCCCGCCCCCGGCGAAACCATCACGGGCACCGATCTGCGGATCCATCCGGGCGGCAAAGGAGCCAACCAGGCCGTAGCCGCGGGCCGCATGGCCGACGCCAGCCTGGAAGTGCGCATGCTTGGCATGGTGGGCGACGATGCCGCTGGCGCGATGCTGCTCGAAAGCCTGCGCGGCGCCGGAGTAGAGAACGATACCGTTGGAAGCCTGAGCGATGCCCCCACAGGCTCCGCGCTCATCTGGGTGGCCGATTCCGGCGAAAATTCGATCGTGGTGATTCCCGGTGCAAACGCGCGCCTCAGCCCGGACGATATCCGCGCCCAGGAGCCGCTTTACTGGAAGACACGCGTCGCGCTGCATCAATTGGAGACACCCCTCGATACCGTCAAGACCGCCCTCGAACTCGGCCAGTTGCGCCGGGTGATCACCATTCTGGATCCCGCCCCCGCCCAGCCCCTGCCCCCGGAGATTCTGAGCGCGGTTGACCTGCTGACGCCCAACGAAACCGAAGCGGCCATGCTGTTGGGGGAATCTCCCGGCCCGCTCAGTGTGGAAGAGGCCTACGCCATTGGCCAGCGGCTCCTCGAACTGGGGCCCCGCGCGGTGATCGTCAAGCTGGGCGCCAACGGGGCGGTTTTCGTCAATCGCCTCCAGCAATTCCACGCTTGCGGTTTTCATGTGAAAGCCGTTGATACCACCGCCGCCGGAGACACCTTCAACGGCGCGTTGGGAGCGGCCATCGCCGAAGGAATGGAAATGCGTGACGCGGTTCAGTTCGCCAATGCCGCCGCCGCCCTCTCGGTAACCCGGCCCGGCGCGCAGCCTTCGGTGCCAGGCAGGGAAGAAGTGGAAGGACTACTGGAGGGATAGATGGCCGCTTCGGCGATGGGCCTTTGTCCACGCCCGAGCAACCAAACAGGAGAAGTCCGCAAGAAGCACAGGCTTTGCTCCCATCCGGGCCGGCTGCTTCCCCACCATGCGGCTTCTGCGCTCCGCCACTCATTTACGCTACCCTTTGGATCAGTGCCTACCTCCGAGAATCCGCAAACGCCTACACCCCTCCGCAAGCCGGCTGCCGTCCCGTGGTACTCCACGGAGGATTGGACTTCCGTCTGGATTGGCGCGCTGGTGCTTGTGGTGATTCTGCTGGGCTATCGTCCGGAACTGCCTTCGCTCAAGTGGGCCGATGCAGCTGGATTGGGAAGCGTGTTCGCCCCAGGGAAGGTGATCGCCTGGGCTAGCATCGGTTTCGTGATGCTGGTGCTCGCCTTGGTTGGCGCTATGATCCAGCGGATCCCGCTCTTTCCCTTTGCGCTGGCCTTCCCTTTCGTGTTCGCTTTGGCGCTCGTCGCTCAGGCACTGGCGGGCAGCGCCTTGGCAAGCACCTGGGGCGTGGAGTATGTAATCTTCTCCCTCCTGCTGGGGCTCGGAATCAGCAACACCGTGGGCACGCCCGCCTGGCTGAAGCCGGCCGTTCGCACGGAATACTTCATCAAGACCGGTTTGGTGATGATGGGAGCCACCATTCTGTTTGGCGAAATCGTCCAAGCAGGGGCGCTCGGTATCGTGCAATCCATCCTCGTCGTTCTTGTTGTCTGGTATGTGGCCTACTGGCTCTGTAAGCGATTCCGCCTGGACGACGAGTTCTCCGCGATGCTCGCCAGTGCCGTCGCCATTTGCGGTGTCTCCGCCGCCATCGCCGCCTGTGGAGCGATTCAGGGCGACAAAAAGAAGTTGAGTTATGTAACCTCCATCGTGCTCATCGTCGCGGCACCGATGATCGTCATCCAACCCTGGATGGCCAAGAGCCTATCCATGCCAGACGCCGTTGCAGGCGCCTGGTTGGGAGGCACCCTTGATACTACCGGCTCAGTGGTCGCCGCCGGCGCGCTGATCAGCGAAACCGCGATGAAGGTAGGCACCATCGTCAAGTTCTCGCAAAACGTACTACTGGGCGTCGCCGCTTTCCTGCTCTCCCTCTGGTGGACCGTCCGCGACAAGAAGGGCACCGGCGAACGCCCCACCGCGCGCATCATCTGGGAGCGTTTCCCTAAATTCGTCCTCGGATTTACCGTCGCCTCGCTGGTCTTCTCGTTCCTGCTCAGCGACGGTATCATCGCCGACACGAAGAAGGTGGTGGGCGGCCTGCGCACCATGTGGTTCGCTCTTGCCTTCGTTTGTATCGGTCTTGAAACCCGCTTCAAGGAAATCCTTGAGATGGAACAGGGCCGCCCCGCTTTCGCCTTTCTGGGCGCCCAGGGCTTCAACCTCATCTGGACCTACCTGCTTGCCTGGCTTGTCTTTGGCGGGCTGATCGTCGCCAGCCCTTTCTAGGCCGAAACTGGCATCCACTCCCCCAAGAGTTCCGGCGCGCGGCATCGCCTCGTCCAGGGGCAGAGATGGCCACCTGGCTGCATCCTCACAGCTTTCGCCACATCCCTCGCCCGCCCCTACGGCGCCCTAGACACCTTAGACCTTTTAGACAAACAAACAGGATTGGTACCTTTTGTCTGTATTCAAGTCGAAACAGGATTGTCATTGAATTGAAACTCTTCCATACTGGGACTGATCGAAACCATGCCGGCCAGAATGAACATGCCAGGGATGCGATAGCGTCGCCTTCGAACTTCCGAAGGCGGTGCTTTTGCCGCCCAATCGGAGGTGGCCATGCAAATTCGCAGTCTGCGGGCTCTCGCCTTTGGTGGATGCGGTAGTTGCGTCTACGCCGCTGTCTTGGCGCTCGGGTTGCTCACGGGCGGCGCCTCGGCTGGAAAACCTGCTCGGAGAATTCGGCCTCTGCCGCCCACACTGCGAACTTCCAACAATCCCGGAACGTTGAGCAAGCGCTGGTGATTGTGACGATCTGGGAAGCGCAACCGTGGCCGCCGCGGGTTCCCGCTTACTATGAATGGGAACTGGGCGCAGCGATGGCGGATCTGGGGTTACGCACCCAATTTGCCAGCCTTCGTGAAGCGACAGAAAATTCGTTCGCCGGGCGGATCGTCGTTCTCCGTATGACATCGGACGGCGAATCGGCCCGCGCGCACCTGCCCGCCATGCCCTCCAGCGCGCTGGCCTGGACCCACGCCTCCGGGCCGGACATCGCTCCCTTTGGAACCGTGGACATGGAGGCGGTGCGCAGCTTCGTGAGAATCGCCCCCATCCGGCTGCTGATTGATCGCGAAGCGCGTCTTTATGCCCGGGCACTGGGCCGCGTGGCCGCCCACGAACTTTTTCACATGATTACTCGCAGCAAGGAGCATAGTGAGCGCGGATTGATGCAGGCTACGCTCACGGCGACGGAACTTACCGCAGAAAAGCGTCCGGAGTGGCTACCTCGGAATCGCGAACAGGCGCATTCCGCCTTCCCTCAAGCTGCCGACGGAGAACTGGTGGCCGCAGTAAGCGGGAATCGGCGGCACGAGTAGAGCGTAACCCCACCGCGCATCGCTGCGGCCTCGTAGCACAAGGAAATTCCCGCCCCTACTGGCCCGGCACCAGCGAGCCCAACAACATGTAGCCCACCAGCAATCCTGCAATACCCAGAAAGCTACCCAGTGGTAGCTCGTAGGTCGCGAAGTCCTTGCGTGCCACCATCATGTAACCCACGCCCAGCAGCGTGCCCGCCACCGACGCCGCCATCAGCGAAAGCATCGCCCCTTGCAAACCCAGAAAGGCCCCCAACGTAGCCAGCATCTTCACGTCGCCCAACCCCAAGCCTTCTTTGCCCCGGATGCGGTAGTAGATCTCCCCCAGCACCCACAGGATGCCGCTAAGGGCCACGGCGGCAAAAACCGCCTCGATTGCGGAGGCCAATTGCGGACCGTAGGTGCCTTGCAGGATGAAGGCCAGCGCCCCCAGCTTCACCGGCGCGTAGTAAGCAAATACCACTCCCACAACCGCGCCGCCCAGCGTGAAGGCGTCGGGCAGAAAACGCTCTTCGAAATCGGAAACAATCAGGACGACCATAATGGCTGCGAACACCACGAACTTTGCGGTGTAGACAGGGGGTAAGCCCAGGGCGGCGATGAAGGCAAAGAGGATGGCCGTGAACAGTTCCACCGCCGGATAGCGCCAGGAGATGGGCGCCCCGCAGTGGCGGCATTTACCCCGCAGCAGAAGATAACTTAACACCGGGACATTGTCATACCAGGCCAGGGTTTGCCGGCAACGCGGGCAGAAGGAACGCGCCGGGTTCCAGACGGCAAGCTCCTGGGGGAGCCTGTGAATGCATACGTTGAGGAAACTGCCCACCAAAAGGCCGAGCAGAAAGGCGATCCACGGTTCGAAAGGGATCATAACGATTGATACGCCGCGAGGGTATTCTCCACCATGTGATCTACACTGAACCGGGCCTCGACGGCATCTCGACCCGCCTGCCCCAGAGATTCGCACAACGAATCGTCGCTGAGCAGCGTTCGCACCGCCTCGGCCACGGCCGCAGCCTCATTATCCACCAAAAGGCCTGTTTTTCGATGCTCGACAATTTCGGCAAGGGCGGGCAAGCGGCTAGCCACCACCGGGATGCCCGCCGACATCGCCAGCAGGGCCGCGGAGCCCAGCCCCTCGGCCCGGCTGAGATAGACGAAAATCTTCGCCTGTGCGAACGCCGAAGGCAAGTCTCCGTGGAACGACACCGGAAAGCCGCCAAGGGAGGCCGCGACGCGAATGAGGTCTCCGCATTTCCCAGGGTCGTCACTGTCGAGGGCCACCACGTCCCGCCGCTCGCGCGGTAAGGGGAGCGCCTCGACGCCATCATAGACAACGCGGATTCGCTCCATCGGCACGCCGGCACGCAGCAGCTCTCCGCGCACCTGCTCAGAAACAGCAAGAAACAGCGCCGCTCGCCGATACTTCCATCGGGAAAGGAACCCGCGTTTCACTGGAAACACCACGCGTCTCGAAACCACCAGCCGCCTCGCCCCTGCGATTGCAGCCATCCGATGCGAGGCTGCGTCGTGTGCGTGAAGGATCGCGTCGCGGCCCTCCCGCCATACTCGCCCCAGGCTGAGCGGCTCCATAGGCAGCGCCCGTTCCCTTGCCGCCTTCGCCAAAGGCGATTCCTCCCTGGCCAGCAAAAGGCTCCGCTCGCCCCGCGCCAGTAGCCCCTCATGCAGCGCCAGTGCCTGCCACTGCCCGCCTCGCATTTCGCGCCCCGCATCGAGATGGACGACGCGGAAGCGGGCTTTGAGAGAGGACGGCTTCGTTTCGTTCGCCATTCGATTGTCCGCCCGCGGCCTAATGGTCTGAGCCCATCATGCGGGCCTTGGCATACTTCAGGAAGTTGTATGTGGCGGCCATATAGGCAATGATGAATCCTTCCAGGCCGTCCCGGAACCCCTGCTTCAGAATAAAGGTCTTGAAGAAGGTGAGCGGCGGATCGAGAAAAAGGCGCATCCACGAGACGCGCATCCGCCGGGCGGCGATCTCCTGTGCCGCCAGCGTGGTGTAACGGTTCATCGTCTTCACGTGTTCCGTCAGGGACTCACACGTGAAGTGCAGCAGGTTGCCATCCAGCCGGCCCACGCTGCCCGAGACTCGCACGCTTTCATGAACGAATTCGCCTTCCCATTGGGCTTTCTCCCGCCGGTAGAGGCGCACTTTGCGGTCGGGGTGCCAGCCCGAATGGAGAATCCAGCGTCCCAGATACTGCGCCAGCCGGGCGAATTCATAGGCGTCAACCGCGGGGCCGGATTTTTTGAGCTGCCAGATCTCGGCTTCCAAACCCTCACTCAGGGCCTCATCTGCGTCAATGGAGAGAATCCACTCGTGGCTGGCCAGGCTCGCCGCGTAGTTTTTCTGCGCCGCGTAGCCCAACCAGTTGGCTTCGATCACTTTGGCGCCGTGCTGTTGCGCGATCTCGCAGGTACGGTCAGTAGATCCGCTATCCACAACCAGAATTTCGTCGCAGCAACGAAGGCTTTCGATGGCGCGGGCGATATTCCGCTCTTCGTTCAATGCGATGATCGTCGCGGAGATTTGCACAGCGGTTTAATGAAGAACTCTCGTTAGCTCGAAACGCCATGAGAAGACCCGGTATCTAATGGCTGTCCGGGGCGCCGGGGACATCGCCGGGCCTCCACCCTTTCATGATATCCTTCTGGGTGCCTAGGCTGGGTACCCGGCCAAGGTATTTTGATCTTCGTGTCGACTGGATACATGTTTCGCGGTTTTTCTGGCTTGCGGAGGTATTGCATGAAAGTCAGCTTCCCTTCTTTCCCTCAGGTGTGCTCTTCGACGTTGGGTGCCGCGGCGGCGCTGCTGGTGTTTGCCTCCGTGGCATCCGCCGACATCAACTTCACCGTCAAGCGGATGACGCGCGATGATGTTCCATCGGGACAGGGGCAATGCGACCTGCGTTTCCGCGTGGATAACGAAGTGGAGGTGACGCTACAGGCTGACCGGGTCAACATTCGTCCGCTTGCCGGGCAGGAATCCCGCGATGAAGGATCCGAGTGCAATTTCCCGCTCCCGGTTGGCGTTGTGAACAACTTCCGCTTTGAGAAAATGGACGGCCGAGGGCGCGTGGAACTCATGGAGGACCCGAGCCAGCGCCGGGCCAGCCGGGCCATTTTTAACGTTCGCGATTCCGGCGGCGGCGCGGACCGCTATCACGTCCGGGTGAAGTGGGATATCCAGGGCTCGTCCAATATCTCAAGCGGCCGCCAGGGAAATCGCGAGCGCGATGGGTCAGTCAACCGCGGCAGGAATGGCGGCGCCACCAACTCGGGCGACGGCTGGGGCGGCACATCCTCCAACAATGGTTGGGGAACGAATTCCGGCAATTCGACGGGCTGGGGCAGTGGCAGCGGATGGGGTAATGTCACCCCTCCTTCCAGCCTGCTGGCAAACGGCCGAGGCACCGTCACCTGGGACCGCCGCGCCAACCTGAACATCAACCGCGCCAACGTACAGGTGACCCGTGACCGGGCGGTGATCCGCATTGAGACCGCGGAGAACCGCACCGTGGAGTTCCGCGGGCGGCTTACGAGTTCCAGCAGCGGTTTCTTTGAAGTAGATCTCGACGGCTCCACCGAAGGCGCAATCGACGGTGTCGCCCGCGTAGATTACCGGAACAACAATACCCTGGAGCGCATCGACCTTTACGGCAACGCGGGGAATGATCGCTTCCGCTTTGACTTCCGCCGCTAATCGGGGACGTTTCGGCGTTCGCCTCCAATCCGTACTGCTTGCCTTGCTCTGAAAAGTTCTTAGGACTTCGAGAGGGTGAGGCCTCGCCGGACCGCGGTTTCCTCCTCAAGCACCCTGGTGCTTCCGCCGAAGAGACGCTTAGCAGGCGGAAGTACGGGCAATGAACGCGAGCTCAATCGAATCCGACATCCAGCCCTATTCAGGGCCACCGCTACCCCGCCATCACTGGGCGCTGCGGCATTTGCCGCCGTTCCCAGGCGCGGCCACGCGATTGCTGCACCTGCTCAACAATCCCACCGCCAGCTACTCCGCATTCGCCGAAGTGATTGAGAGCGACCCCTCCTTCACATGGGAAGTACTGAAGGCGGCCAATTCTCCACTTTTCGGCCTGCCCTTCGAAGTGGATGACATCCGGCACGCTGTGGCCATCGTGGGCGTGGAGCGGGTGAAGGGGCTGGTGCTGGTGATCGCGCTCTCCAGGGAGTTTCGCCACGCATTCCGCGAGCCCAAGCTGGTAGATTGCTGGAAGCATTGCCTGGCAACAGCACATCTGAGCGCGGATCTCTCTATCTGTTACGACACCGATTCGGGCCTCGCCTACACAGCAGGTTTGCTGCACGACCTCGGCCGCATTGCGCTGATGACGGCATTTCCGCGGAAGTACGTCAGCATGATTGATGAATCGATCAGCCGGCAGGTGGACATCCGGGAACTTGAAAAACAGTTTTTTGAGATCGACCATTGCACGGCCGGAGCGACGATGATGCTGGTATGGCAACTCCCGGTGACCCTGATGGAGGTTTGTATGCGGCATCACGAGCCCGTGGCGGCGGGCGGACGGAGTCTGTTGGCGAATGTGGTGGCCGCCAATCGGGTGGCCCATCTTGCTGGATTCCAGCCGGTCTATGAAACCGAAGACTTAGGATACGCGGGATCGATGCCGCCAGGTGTTCCGCCGCAAATCTTCGACTCCATCGAAACGCTACGCAAGACGATCGACACATACTGCGTCTCACTCTGATTCCGGTGGCCGCGCTCCAACCCCGCTAGGTTTTGATGCCGAACGCTCTATGGACGTCGATCAGGGTAATCGAACCGAGCAACTGATCCGGCCGCGCCCGGCTGACGATGGGCAAAATCGGAACTTTGCTGAGCTTGCGTAGAGCGTCGTCCAGGGAAAGATCCATGTAGAGGCGTGGGAGATCCGTCAGCGCGAAGGCTTCCGCCAGAGTCTGTTCCCCCTTGCCCTGGTCGACAGCGCGTTCGACGGCAGCCAGCGACACCGAAGCCCACACCGCATGCCGTGTCGAAACCAGGGCATAGGGAACGTCGGCCTGGCGGATCGATTCCAAAGACGCGGCCACCGTGCTATCCCAACTGAGCGAGCGGCGCGTGCGGGACATTGCGTCCTCCACATGCAGAGATTCGCGTTCGCGCTGCTCTTCGTTGGAAGGCAGATCCAGCCCCTCCTGGCGGGCTACCAGTTCAAAGAAGGGCTCTGGCAGAAAGCTACGGGAAATCAGGTAGGCGATGGTATTGGCAATCATCACGGGGAGGATGATGACGTAGCTGGCGCTCACCTCAAACACCATGAAAATGGAGGTCATCGGCGCGCGGAAAATGCCCGCGAACAAGGTGCCCATACCCACCAGCACGTAGGCACTGCCAGAGACCTGGGGCATGCCCGGAATATTGCCGATCAGCAGGCCGATGCCGCCGCCTAGCGTGGCTCCCATGAACAGCGTGGGGGCAAACATCCCGCCGGGCGTACCGGCACCGAAACAGAGCACGGTCGCGACAAACTTGGCTAGGCAGAGAAGCAGCAGCAGGCGCCAGCCGAACTCGTCGTGCAATGCGCTATCCATCGATTCATAGCCCGCCCCCATCACGCCGGGCAAGCCGAGGCCGATGCAACCCACCAGGAATCCCGCTACCGCCGGAAGGGCATAATGCCGCCACGAAGGCAGTTCCGCGAGGCGTTCGCGAATGCCGACAAGAATCCGCACGAAGGCCACCGAGACAAAGCCGCCGGCTACGCCCATCACCGCGTAGGCAACCAGTTCGATGGGGTCTCTGAACTCAAATTCAGGCACGCGGAAAAGGGGCTGATCCCCTAGGAAGGAACGGCTCACCACTACCGCGGAAACCGCGGAAAGCACGATGGAGCCGAGCACGCCCGCATTCCAGGAGCCGATTACCTCCTCGATCACCAGCAGGACGGCGGTGATGGGCGTATTGAAGGCAGCGGCAACGCCGGCGGCGGCGCCTACCGGGGCGATCAGG
Organism: Bryobacterales bacterium; assembly: GCA_034522975.1. Classification (GTDB taxonomy): domain Bacteria; phylum Acidobacteriota; class Terriglobia; order Bryobacterales; family Bryobacteraceae; genus JACTMJ01. The sequence goes on along the minus strand of JAXHKT010000056.1, from coordinate 102,923 downwards.
CGCATATGCTCTTTCGCCAGACGGAAGGATCGCCCAATGTAAGACGCCACACCGGCGCCCATTTGCAAAGCCGGATCTTCCGGACCCAGGGAATTGCCGGATCCGATCGAGATGGAACAGGCCATCAGCTTGCCGAGCACCGACTGGAGCGGGACATACCCGTCGGAGACGTAAATCGCGGCCTTGGTGTTGTTGATTCCGCTGCCGCCAGCAAGGGGGAAGACCTCCCGGATGAGCAGCACGGAAACGAATGCGCCAAATGGGGGAAAGAGCAGCGTGAACACAAAGCTCTCACCCGCCGGCACGCCCAGCGTACTCCAGGAAACGAACTCAATGAGGAAATGAAAACAGACCACCAGCAGCCCGGAAAAAACGCCAATGAGGATGGAAAGCAGCAGGAATCGCTGGGCGGATCCGATCTGGGGTACGGGGATAGCGGAGGCGTTGAAGTGGCGGGCAGCGAGCGTCGCCGCAATCTGTTTACGCTTGGTATCGAGGATTTCCGCTATTGTTCCCATTAGTTCTGTGTTCCGGACTATTGCTCCGTGGTGAGAGCAAGCAACAAGCGTTCCAGCGCCGGGTTCTCCTGAGGCTTCCCGCAAAAATCGCTGCCATGGTGGTAGAGACGAATGGAGAGCGAAATATCGGCGTCCACCTGTTCCATCGTTGGCGCGCCACGACGCTTGGTTTCCAGTTCTTTTGTTGCCGAAGCCAGGTCTTCTCGTGCCTCGGGTGGAAGCGATTCCGGCTCCGCGCAGGCGGCCAGACGATCGTGCGTTAAGGTGAGCAGTTGAAGCGCGCGCCGGGCGCTCAGATAGATCCCCAACCCGCGGCGCTTCGGGTTCAGCGCCCGGATCTGCTGCACCAGGTCCAACTGCTTTCTTATTTCCTCGTTGCCGGGGTTCGCTCTGTTGGCGCGAAGCAGCGCCTGTTCAGATGCGGCAAAGTTCCCCGTTTCAAGTTGCGCCTTACCGAGGCCGGCGAGGGCATCAGCGTTGCGGGGCTCCTGGCCCAGAGCGCGGGTAAAGACAATCTCAGCCTGGTCTGGCGCCCGCGCGTAGAGCATGAGATAGCCCACCCGCAGCAACTGGTCGAGGTTGTCGCGGATGTCGGTGGCCAGCACGATTAGCTCCGCCCTGAGTTCCTCAATTCGCTGCTCAGCGGCTAGGAAGTTGGCAAGTTCAAAGCGGGCATCGATCCGGTTTCGAATCGGTTCGCTTGGCCAAAGGCCGTAGACCGCCCGCTGGAAGTATTGCACCGCGGTATCCATCGCGGCGGAACCTTCGCTGGCGGCGATGCGGGCAAGCAGCAGGTTCGCCGGGGCGTTCGTGGGGTCGGCTTTCAGGATGTCGTCAAGCTGCAGGCGGGCTTCGTCATAGCGCTCCAGTTCGATCAGCGTGAGGGTGAGTGCCATCTGGTATTCGCGGTTGTGGTGCTCCAGATGGAACGCTGCGCGCAAACGCCGCAGCGCCTGCTCATGCTGCCCTTGGGCGTTCAAACCGCGGGCACGTTCGAACTCCTCATGGGCGAGGCTCTCGCGCATCGCCCAATAGCGTCCGTTCAGAACGCCCGATGCGGTGGAAAGCAGAAAGAGCGCAGCGAATATCAGCAAGGCGCTCTGCCCCATCTCGCCCAGCAGCGGTTGCTCAACCAGGTGATGATGGGCCTTGGCCTGGACAAAGTGCCAGGCATTCTTCAGCCATTGCTCTGAGAGCGACTGCGACTGGCTGTCGGCCAGAAGGGTCTTCAGTGAACTGCGGCTTGGACTGGCTTCCTGATCCACGATGCTATTCGGCAGGGCCGGAGGGCGCTCTGTCTAGACCCATTCTACTGAATGTTGTTTTAGAAACCGGTTCGGGCCATGACGGCCAAACGGAAAGCTTAGGGTTCAGCAGCCTGCCAGTCAATCACGACGACATCGGTGTTTTTCGAATCGTTGCGGACCGTGACGCCCTGCCATCCGTTCGCGGCGCTGGGCGTGGCGGTGACAATCAACGAGTTCGCCCGGGCGGGATCGTATCGGTACCGCGTCTGATTCCAGCCGTTGGTGGGGCCTGGGGCTTCCACGGCATTTTTCGCATCGCGGTAGCGCGGGTTGGCCGTATAGACCACTAGCCCCTGGGGAGTCAACTCGCCCGGAAGCACGTTGACGCGGATCGGCTGCCCGGGCAGCCCCGCGCTAACGACGCCACTGTTCGCATTGTTGCCGGTGATTTGCAGGGTTTGGTTTTTGCGCAACTGGCCCGTCCAGATCATCCGGCCGGCGGCGATGCGGGTGGCGGCGGGTTTGGCCGCGGCTGGTTTCGGGAGTGCCACCGATGGAGGGGCGATTGCCGGCCCCGGCGGGGGAATCTGCACCGCGGGGCTGCGCACGGCGGGGTTGGCAGCAGGCGCCGATACCGCGGGAGACGGCGTCGCCACCGTCCGCGGTAACGTGGCGGCTTGGCTGGGGCCGGGCTGCCGTGTGTCGGTTCGCGCCGGTGCCGGGGCTTCGGTCATCCGCGCTTGCACGGGGGCTTCCGGAACGGGCGCGGAGGTGGATGGCTTGGCAGCCGCAGGCCTGCTTGTTTCCGGCGAAGCCAATGTACGGCTTGATTCCGGCGAAGCCATCGTACGGCGCAGCTCCAGTTCTTCCCGCGGGCTGGGCAGCCTCTCCGCGGAACCCGCGCGCGACTCAGCCACCGGAGGAGAGGCTACGGGAATCGATGCTATTCCTCCGGCAGGTGCCGGCGGCAAGCCTACGGAGGGTCTAGGCGCCGGTTCCACTGGCGTTGCCAGGATGGGCTCGGGCGACCGGACCGCCAGTGCGATATCCGGGGTTGCGGCGCTTTGCGTTTCGCTCTCCTGTGCGGGCGCTGCGCTCTGCGAGTTCTCCGCAACCGCCATGCCCGAATCGGGCGTAGCGGCGCTGCCGAGGTATGCCACCACCGAATCGGCTGGAACCAGTGGCGCCGTGCGATGGATCAGTTCGCCGGTGGCCCGCTCCACATCGAGCGCGACATGGGAGGTCCGCTGCAGAAATGAGTCCCGGTAGGTGCCTGAAAGCTGGCCCGTGCGAATCAGGTCAATGCGCCTTACTTCGTCGCCAGTCGTTACGGTGATCACGGCGGACCGGGCATCGCTGAAGCCTCTCAGTTGCCATTTAACTTCCAAGAGATCACCGGAATCCTGGGTGTAAAACACCACGGTCGGCGGAGCGCTGTTGAGGGCGTGGTAGACCAGAAAGCCCAGCACCAGCAGCAGCAGAAGGCCCACGGAGGGAATCGCCCAACGAAGCCAGGAAGTGGCCCGCACTCCGGCATTGGGCAGTTCTTCTTCATGCCATTCGGGCGCCGCGGCCGGGGCCAGTGCCAGCGACGCGGCCGGGAGCGGTGCCGGCGCAGCCTCTTCCGAACGGGGCACCGAGGCCTCCACCGTCAGCGCCGCTGGGGGAGCAGCAGGCGGCTCCGGGGGCCGCGTTGCGGGTGGCGCGGCAAGCGGCGGAGGAATGGCTGGAGTGGGAGCGCCGATCGCCCGTCGCGCAAGCAGATCCTCTTCCGTAAGCGGGCTGGAAGCTGCGGGTGCCTGCGGCCGGGAAACAGGCGCCGCGGGCACGCTTGCCACCTTTTCCACCTTCTCATCGGACGCGCGCCGGGCCGCCTCCGCCAAGGCCTGCAACGACCCATCGGCCGGCCGCGGCGGACGGCTGCGCCGTTCCCCCATCGCCGGCGCGACGGCAAAGTGACCGTAGGTTTGGCCCGTCCGGATCTCGCCGCTCTTGTCCCTTACAAAGAATGCCGCCGCAGTTTCCGGCGAACGCGAAGGCTTGAGCACCAGCACCGTCTGCCACGCGTGTGGCAATAGCTGCTGGAAGAGAGACACCTCCGCCTCAGAGAGCGCCACCCCACTGCGGGAGTGGGAAACGTAAAGCCCAAGCACCCGGTAGGGACGCGCCTGCGGATTCTCCGCGACACCGGAAGCGGAAACGTCTTCGATCAATTTGCGGACGTAGGCGAGGTCTCGCGGCGACAACGCAAATACCGGGCCGTAAGCGTATTCAATTTCAAACGGAAGCTGCGCGAGAACCCGGATGGAATCGGGCTGCACACTGCCCAGCAGCAGGCCCGCGATTTCCACTCCGCCCCGAGTCAGCCTGTAAAAACCTTCCACGGCACGGGCGCGGATCTCCTCCATCACCTCGTTGGAGTACTCGATGCGCAGAGGACTCTCGGGAGGCGCCCAGGAAGAGATTGGTAGCTCGACTGGCTTGGATGCCATGGTAGTGAAACAGTCCTGGTTGTACTGCCACAACTTTACAAAGAGTACTCCCGCCAACGCAAGGTGTAAACCGTGCAGTTTGCGAGTGTAAACCTTTGCCAAGTGGAGGTTTCACAAAGGAATAGCTAAGTTATAATTGCCGCATCGAAAGAGTTGTTACGCGAGAATTCTGGCGCATGGCGCGGGTTTGCGCCTTCGCATCTTTGGAAGTGGGCGAACGACATAGGGGGCAACGATGAGGCATCGCATTTTGAGTGAAGGGCCGTGGGAGCGCTGCAAATTGTTGCGGCCGGACGCCTTGCTCGCACTGGCTCTCTCGATCGCATTGCTGCCCGGCCCAGCCATTGCTGGGGCTCTGGCGCAGCAGGCCGAAGGCGACCCTTTGCGGATTGTCGTGGTTGAGGGCGAAGGCTCCATCAACAATGTACGCGAGATGACGATGCGATCTCCCGTGGTACGAGTGTTGGACGCCGCCGGTAAGCCCGTCGCGGGTGCGGCGGTTAGCTTCACCACACCGGCAATGGGCGCCAGCGCGATCTTCGTGGATGGCGGCAACCAGTCCAGCGTCACCACCGGCGACGATGGCATAGCGCGTGTGCAGGGGATGCGGCCCAATAACGTGGTGGGAAGTTTCGAGATCCGCGTGACGGCGTCCTCCGGCGGCAACCGGGCTTCCGCCAGGATCACCCAGACGAATGCGGCGCCAGCGGTGCGTTCCGGCGGAGGCAGCAACAAAGGCGTGCTCATCGGCGTGCTGGCTGCCGTAGCTGGCGGCGTGGGAGCGGCTCTTGCGCTGGCGGGCGGGGGAGGATCTTCGGGATCCCCGGGTGGTCCCGTCACCCCCCCGGTAACACCTACCCCTCCGGCGGTGATTATCACTCCTGGCACGCCCGGCTTCACCGCTCCCTAAGCGGCACTAGTCGAAGCGGCACCAAACTGGCGGATTGAACCGAACGAATGCAGGGTGACAGCATGGCAAGACTAAAAGCAGGATTCTGGGTGAGCGCGTTTCTAACGCTGGCGACGGCAGTTCCGCTGTTCGGGCAAACGCCGACAATCTCGCAGGTGACGCCGAATTTCGCGGGAGCGGGCGCGACGATTGACCAGGAGATCACCGTCACCGGCACCAACTTCGCTTCTGGGGCGGTGGTCGTCTTCGGAAGCATTGACCTTGCGACGACCTTTGGCAGCGCGACTTCGGTGACCGCAGTGATTCCCGTTGCTCAACTGGCCGTTCCGGGAACAGTAGATGTCACCGTCCGCAATCCCGCGCCGGGCAATGAAGTCTCGAATGTCCTTCCGTTCACAATCGTCGGCGTACCCACGGCCGCTCTGCTCAACCCCGATACCGCGGAGGCCGGCTCAGCCAGCTTTGCATTGACCGTCACCGGAACGAACTTCGTTGCCGCCTCCGTGGTGCTCTTCGATGGCGCGCCGCTCTCGCCCAGCGCCTCGAGCGCAACCGAACTCACCGTAACGGTTCCCTCGACGAGTATCGCCACCGCCGGGCCGAAGAGCGTCGTGGTGCGTAACCCGGGGAACCTCGATTCCAATACCCTGACGTTTACGGTGACGCCAGCGCCCGTCGCGCCCGCGCTCACCGTGCTCAACCCCAATACCGCGGAGGCCGGCTCAGCCAGCTTTGCATTGACCGTCACCGGAACGAACTTCGTTGCCGCCTCCGTGGTGCTCTTCGATGGCGCGCCGCTCTCGCCCAGCGCCTCGAGCGCAACCGAACTCACCGTAACGGTTCCCGCGGCGAGTATCGCCACAGCCGGGCCGAAGAGCGTCGTGGTGCGTAACCCGGGTAACCTCGATTCCAATACCCTGACGTTTACGGTGACGCCCGCGCCCGTCCCGCCCACGCTCACCGTGCTCAACCCCGATACCGCGGAGGCCGGCTCAGCCAGCTTTGCATTGACCGTCACCGGAACGAACTTCGTTGCCGCCTCCGTGGTGCTCTTCGATGGCGCGCCGCTCTCGCCCAGCGCCTCGAGCGCAACCGAACTCACCGTAACGGTTCCCGCGGCGAGTATCGCCACCGCCGGGCCGAAGAGCGTCGTGGTCCGTAACCCGGGGAACCTCGATTCCAATACCCTGACGTTTACGGTGACGCCCGCGCCCGTCCCGCCCACGCTCACCGTGCTCAACCCCAATACCGCGGAGGCCGGCTCAGCCAGCTTCGCATTGACCGTCACCGGAACGAACTTCGTTGCCGCCTCCGTGGTGCTCTTCGATGGCGAGCCGCTCTCGCCTAGCGCTTCGAGCGCAACCGAACTCACCGTAACGGTTCCCGCGGCGAGTATCGCCACAGCCGGGCCGAAGAGCGTCGTGGTGCGTAACCCGGGTAACCTCGATTCCAATGCCTTGACGTTTACGGTGACGGTACCCCCGCCAACCATCACCCAGTTGAATCCGAACTCGGCACCGGCGGGTTCCGGGGAGATCCCTGCAATGATCGTTACCGGAACCGGATTCGTCAATGGAGCGGTTGTTGTATTCGGATCTACCGGTCTCGCGACGACATTCGTCAGCGGCACCGAGCTCCGCGCCGTGGTGCCTGCCGGATTGCTGGCCGCACCGGGCCAGGTTCTGGTGTCGGTTCGCAACCCCGATAGCCAGGTCTCTCTAACCTTGACGTTCAACATTAACGCGGTCATTCCCACTCTGGATTCGATCTCTCCAACAGAGGCAATCGCAGGGGCGGCGGATACCCCTATGACACTCAGCGGAAACAACTTCCAAAGCGGGGCCGTTGTGCTGTTTGGGAGCGCGCAACTCGCCCGTCAGCGTGACTGCGACAACAATCTCTGTAGTCGTCCCGTCGGCGAATCTGTCTACTCCGGGGCCTGTAAACGTACTGGTGAGCAACCCCGGAGATGTTCTTTCGCAGGCACGGCTATTTACCGTTCTCACCCGGCTCACTCTGAGCTACCCGCCAGCGGCGGCGGGCACGCGAGACGCCGCTCTTTCCCCCGTGAATCCCACGGTTTTCGGGGGAATCGAACCACGGACCTTCTCGCTGGAAAGCGGCACACTCCCCGCGGGATCGTCAGTCAACGGATCCACTGGCGCAATCGAGGGAACACCTACGGTGGCTGGGACCTTCACAGTCAGGGTTCGGGTGCAGGATAGCGGTACCCCGCAGCAGACGGCCACATCGGGGGACATCACCGTCACCATCGCGAATCCGCCGATGCAAGTGGTTACGGGCTACTCCCCTGTCGAGCCGGAATGGCGAGGAACCTCATTACACCGCGCAGCGCTTTACCGCCAGCGGAGGCGATGGAGAATTACACGGTGGAGCCGGCTGGCGACGCGCTCTCCCTAATGGCCTTGAGCTAAATACGGCCAATGGAGAGATTGCGGGCACCCCGTTGGCCGCCGGGGTGTTCCGAATCACCATTAGGTGAATGACGAACGACCCCAACACCACCGGCAACGAAGCTCTTCTCGCTCTCTATCGTGCCGGTGATTACAACCCTGAACCCGTCGCTCCCGCGCGGCTGGAAGCCTTGACCTTGTGTTGCAGGATTGTGGGCTTCGGCTTGTAGGCGCGGGCACGATGGATGGTACGACGGTGGGTTTCGGCGGCACGCCAATCGCTCCGGGATCGGTGGCCGTAACAGGCGGAACCAGCAGGCAATCCGGCAACCACAGCGACTCACCGTACCTGGCGCCTCGCTCACCAGCCACCCGAGAGTGACGTTTCCGGTCACTGTAACTGTTGGCGGGCTTACCTCGAACGCATCCACCTTCACCGTGATCGGCGACACCACCATCACCATCGGCAACGAATCGAACCTGGGAACGCGAACGGCAGGCACGGCATTCAACGTCGATCTCGAAGCGACGGGTGGCAATGGAAACTACACCTGGTCACTCGCCCAGGGCAGCACCCTGCCCCCCGGATTGAGTCTGAACGCCTCCAGCGGGCTACTCGATGGCACGCTCGGGCAGGCAGGGGCATACGCATTCACCATCCGTGTGGTGGACAACGCCAGCCCCGGCCAGGCTTCCGGCCAGAAGACCTTCAATCTTGTGGTGCAGGATTTCGTGGTGAGCACCACGTCGCTGCCGCAGGCTCGCATCGGCCTTGTCTATTCGGCGCCCCTTGCATTTGCCGGCGGGCCCACCGCCCCGGCCGCGGACTACACCTGGACCCTGGTGAGCGGGGTCGCCTCCCTGCCCGGCGGCATCACCTTCAACACCGCCACGGGCACATTCGCAGGCGTCCCCGAACCCATCGGATCGCCCACCCAAACATTCAACGTGCAGGTGAGCGCGCGCCACACCCCAACGGGTCTGGCCACGCCGCCGAAGTCACTGCAACTGGTGGTCTCCGGCGGAGGTCTGGATCTCTCGCCCACATCCCTGCCGTTTGGCGTAGTGAACCAGCCCTACGGCCCTGGCGGAGCGGGCGTAACGGTGACGCCAATAAACGGGACGGCACCCTACACGTTTGATCTCAACCAGACCCAGGTGAACCAACTGACTGCCGCGGGCTTCGTCGTAAGGACGCGAACAGACCCAAGCTTCAACCCGCCATACGCAGTTTCCATCACGGGAACTCCCACCATCTCCGGCTCCTTCCCCTTGAACGTGACGGTCCGCGATGCAGGCAATACGCAAGTCACCCGCACACTCACCGTGCTGGTTCTGGCGAACCCCCTCAGCATCCAGCCGGAGACACTTCCCGGGGCAACCGTCAACGCGGATTACACCCAGCAACTAACGCTTTCCGGGGTCAGCGCGGAAGAGCAGAACGTGCAACCCGGGCAAAGCGTCGTCACCTGGTCGCTGCAGGGGAACATCCCTGGCCTCTCCCTCAACCAATCCACCGGCATTCTGAGCGGGCGATTCACCACCACCGGAGCGCGCCAGTTCACCGTGCAGGCATCCACCCGCCTTCGCGATACCGTACGTGTTTACACCCTCAGCGTCGGCGGGCCGCAGCCCTCCATCAGCACCACCACACTGCCCGCCGCCCAGGTGGGCCAAAACTACAGTGCGGAGATCACCGCAATCGGAGGAACACCAGGCTACTCATGGCAGGTGGGCGGCATCACCTTGCCGGGCGGGCTGAGTTTTGACGGCACCACGGTCAATAGCTCTGCCTTGCGGATCATTGGCACCGTTGCCCAGGGCGCGCAAACGCGCACGTTCACCCTCACCGTGCAGGATTCCACCGGCCTCTCCGCGTCCCGCGAATTCACCATCGCGGTCTCTTCAACCCCCATCCCCGCCGTGACGCTACAGACCTTCGCGAATCCTCTCCCGGCGGAGCAGAAGGATGTGATCGTCAGGCTCGCACAGCCCTATCCCTTGCCGCTGCAAGGAACGGCAACGCTCACGTTCACGCCGAACGCCACCAACAATGCCGACGATCCGGCCGTCCGCTTCTTAAACGGGCAGCGGACGGCTAACTTCTCCATTCCCGCCAACAATGCGGTGGCGGTCTTCGAAGGCGTGCCCACCCAGCGCGTCCAAACGGGCACCGTGGCCGGTACCGCGCGCGTGCAGGTGGCCATCACCAACGGGCCAACCACTTCGCAGGAGTTCACCATCTCCCGCAGCGCGCCCTTCCTGCAGGATAACTTGACCGTCCAGACCACCCCTGGCGGCTTCTCGCTGGTGATCACCGGTTACTCCACACCGCGAGACCTGAGTTCCGCCCGCGTGACTTTCGCGCCAACGGCAGGCACCAACCTGCAGACAACCGAATTGACGATCCCGCTGACGACGGCCGCGACGCAGTGGTTCCAGGGCGCCCCCGGACAGGCCAACGGAGGAGCGTTCCGGCTTACGATACCCTTCACCGTTCAGAACGGTACGAACGCCGTGGCGTCGGTGACGGTGACGCTTTCGAATAGCGTGGGGACGTCGAATGCCAGAACAAGGGCCTTCTGACGAAGTGCCGGACGAATTGAGGCGATAGACGGGAAAACGGCGGCGGTGCCCTTTGCCGCCGCCGTTGCAGATTTCCGTTGAGTTTTGTTCCACTTGCGGCTATTCTTGATCCACGGTAGTTGTTTTTCCGCTAGAAAGGGTTCTTCTCCATCCAGTTTGCGCCGCTCTCCGCTACGTTGTTCCCGAACGCCATCCCCCGTTGAGAAGCTATCGCGAGCCACGTTTTCGCCAAGCGTCAGCAGCAGTTTTCGAACTGACAAGAGGTAGCCACTTTCGGAAAATCGCCGCCTCAATTCAAGGAGTTTTGAATGGTGAGACTGTACGTAGGCAATCTGTCCTTCCGTGCGATGGAAGAAGACATCCTGTCGTGGTTTGCCGAAGCCGGTTATCAGGCCGAACAGGCGAGTGTGGTGCGGGACCGTACATCCGGGGAATCCCGCGGTTTTGGCTTTGTGGAGATGGCGGATCGCGCCCTTGCCGAGGAAGCGATCAACACCTGCAATGGCCGGGAAATGCTGGGGCGGGCGCTGGTGATCAACGAAGCACGCCCGCGCAACGAAGGAAGTGGCGGAGGCGGCGGTTACCGTGGCGGTGGCGGCGGCCGGCGCGACAACGACCGCTGGTAGGCAACGCATCCGCTAGAACACGCACAACAAAGCGACCGCGAGGCTATCGCGCCCCCAGGCGCGGCCCCCTACACATGCGCCCCCAGGCGCGGCCCCCTACACATGCGCTTGGCGCGTGGCCTCCTCCACGTGTGCCCCCAGGCGTAGCACGCCTTCCTCGAAAACGGCGTCGTTCGAAAGAAGGCTCAGCACCAGCCAGGCTTCGCCCTCGAAGTCGTAAAGATAGCCCGGCTGCGCGAGCACGCCCGTTTCGTTGAGCAGGCTGGCGCTCCATTCGGCATCGGTCCTGAATGAGGGGAGCCGGAGCACGGCGTTCCACCCCCCTCCGGTGGAAAGCAGCGTGAGGTGTGGCGCCGCAGCCGCCGACTTTCGCAAGAATTCCAGATTGGCCCGCGTACGCTGACGGATTGCATCTCCAATCGTGCGGCCCAAATTGAGCAACCGCGGCAGTGCGGCCTGCACGGGAGTGGATACGGAAAGGTAGGTATCGGCTACCAGCAACAGCCTCTCCCGCAACTCCTCTACCGCCGCGGCCGGGCCCGTCAGAACCATCCAGCCCGTCTTCATCTGCGGCAAACCGGCGGATTTCGAAAGCCCGCCCAACGAGACGCAGAGTGCATCCTCCTGCGGCTGCGCAGAACGAGGCTGCTCGTGTGCCCCGGGCAGATAGCGGGTATTCTTCGAAAACCTCGTCGGCAATCAGCACCAGCCGATGTTTGGCGCAGATCTCCAGCAGAAGCCGCTTCTCGTCCTCGCGAAGATAATTCCCCGTCGGATTATTGGGATTCACCACAACGATGGCGCGCGTGCGCGGCGCGAGTGCGGCTTCGAGCGACGCGAAATCGATCTGCCACTCCCCGTGGTAACGCAGCCGGTAACTGGCCAGGCGGACAGCGCTCAACCCGGCGAGGTATGAAAACAACGGATAAGAAGGCAGTGGGGCCAGCACCTCGTCACCCGGCTCGCAAAGGGCCTGAAAGAGGAACGCATAGGATTCGCTGCTGGATGCGGTGAGCAAAACCCGTTCTGGCGATACCGCAATGGCAGGCGCATGCGGGGCGCGAGTGGCATACCAGCCAGCCACCGCCTCGCGTGCCAAGAGCGCTCCTTGCGGCTGCGGGTGGTAGGCGAATCCTGGAGCTTCCGCGAACGCCAGGTGCAGCGAAAGCTCCATATCGCCAAGGCTGGCCGCGCTGGGGTTTGACGCGGTGAGGTCTAACAAGGGCAGGCCCATCGCCTGCCTGCGCCTCCAGCTTCTGCGCTCCAGGGCGTTGGGAGCCGAGGCCCAGCCACCACATGCGGTCTGGGAAAGAGTTGGAACTCGCCGCCCACTGATCGATCATCTACATATTGTGGCCTCTTGCCTTCGTCGCCGGCGGCTTCCTGGCCCGGATCGGAAATCATGTTTCTCAAAATCCTCGCTCACCCCATTCTGGTTCACTTGAATTTTCACATGCCTATCGTGGTGGATTTGCGTCACCCGCTCACGCTCATTCAGGGCGAGAACGGCAGTGGCAAATCGACGCTGCTGCATTCCATCCACCTGGCGCTGAAAGGCGAGCAGGCCGATGGCTTCGTCTACCGCCTGGACGAACAGGGGGTTGATAAGAAGAACGTGTTTCTCTTCGACGCCGAGGCCCACAACCCGCGCACCCATCTCGAACTGTTTGAAGACCAACCGGAGATGCTCGAATTCCTGCAGATGGCCAGCCACGGCCAAGTGATGCTCTCCATGTTCAGCCAGACCTTCCCCAGCTTTCCCGACGGCACCATTCTGTTGCTTGACGAGCCGGAGATGGCCCTTTCCCCGTCCAACCAGCGCCGCATCCTGAAGATGATGATGGAGTTGGTGGATCAGCGAAAGTTCCGCATCATCGCCGCCACCCACTCGGAGATCCTCAGCGGAGCCAAAGAGACTTACGTCATCAACCTCGACAACCACACCAACAAGAACGTCGCGGCGACCGACCTGGGCATCCAGGGCGCCAGCACCATCCAATAGCCGGGCAGTCGTTCATCCAGGTGGGGTGCCACCAGGCGGAGCAACCGGCGCCCGGGAAAACTCCACCTGCTGAAGCTGGATGCCCAGTTCCCGGCGGTCTGCGCTCACCCCGTCGCCGGCCGGAGAACTCACCGGATCGATCTCCAGGTGGATGCGCAGAACGCCATCGGGAGCGATCAGCGCCTCGGGGATGTCCACGCTGCGCTCGCGCGGCTCCCAGGTATCGACGGGCAGGGTGGCCAGGCGTTCTCCGTTAGCAGAAACGGTGAGCGCCTTGCGCGGGTGCTTTGCCGAGAGATACGCCTTCGCCCGGAACCGGAATTGCAATGGACCGGTGCCGCCGGCCGGAATCCGGAAACGCAGTTGGGAAATTCCTCCACGCATCCAAGCGCCCTCGGCCTCCGCGGGATACCAGCCGCTACGGAGCACCGCCCCGCTTGCCGCATCGCTCGTGATCAGCACGGTACGCCCCAACTCGATCGATGGAGGCGCGGATGGCGAATCGATCTCCCTGAAGTACTCGGTGGAAAACGAAGCATCGCCCGGCACGGTAAGCGACCGTTCCAGAAAGCGCCGTGAACAGACGATGCCATGGGCAAAGGCGCGGCACGCCTCCGCGTCGGGAAACGAGTTCCGCGTATGCTCCACCTGAAATGGCTGGAAGTAGACGACGAGTTCGCGCGGCCCGGGGAGTAACGTATCGACGAGGTCGCGTTCGGCAGTACAGTCATCCACTTGCCGCGCCATAAAGATCGTCGTGATAGGCACGCCGGCGCGCGCCGCGAGGATCTGCAATTCCTGGCTTACTCGATGGTTCTCCGCCGGACCGCAGTGGAAACCGGGAAAGCTGCGCACCAAATCGTGCCGCACAATCAATGGACGCCACAACGCGGGGGGCAGGGTGGCTGGTAGCGCGCGCCGGATATCGTTCCGGGGAAAGGCACGGGCGGCCCCGGCGTCAATCCATTGCAGCAGCGCCGCGGCCGCCAGCGCAATCGCCAGCCATCGCCGGCGCTGCCTCTCCCGCGCAACCAGCACCACCGCCCCAAGCGCAAGCACATAGCCAACCGGCCAGAAGAAGCGGCCGCTGGAACGGAAGATTTCCACTGGCTTTTCGATCACGCTGGGCACGCCAAATTCCAGTACGGCGTTTCCGCCAAGGTATACGCGATTCGACAGTGCGAAGAGCGCAAGCAGCAGCAGCGTAGCCAGCAAAAACGCGTGCCGCCGCAGGATAAGATGCCACTGCCGCGCGCCCGCTCCCACAGCGGCGAGAATCAGCAGCAGCACGCCGGCGCCCAGGTAGTTGAAGCCCTCATACTGCCCTCCCGTAGCATCGAGATTGGGCATTGGACCAGGCAATCGCAATAGGCCCTGCGGATACCAAGGATGCAGCAGGTTCATGCTGTAGGTTCCATAACCCCCGCTGGGGTCTTTCATCGCTTCGCCCCGAAAGTGGCCACTTAGCAAGGCAGCCACCAGCACGGCGCAAGCTGCCGCCAAGGGGATCGCCGCCAGTTTCGGCCACACTGCGCGCAGTTGCGCTTTGCATGCCCACGCCCGCTGCAACACCGCCGCCGCGAGCAGCGCCAACACCATCGCCAGCAGATAGAGGTGGATCAGCAGGCTGGCCAGCGCCAGGCCACACCAGGCCATCGCCAGCCGCCCTATCCGCGAATCCCGCTGCGTTTTCACATAGAGGGCCACCGCAAACAGCAACAGGAAATGTCCGCAGAGCGCTAGGTGGTTGTGCCGGACAAGCCAGGCCGGCATCGAAAGCGCCAGCACGATAGCAGTTGCCAAGGCCAGGCGGTCCTCCAATCCCCAGGCCCTCAATACGGCCACTGCACCCATCGCCTGCAACACAAAACAGAGCGCGATCCACCAGCCGAAGTAATGGAAGTCCGCGGGAAGCCATGGCACAAACGGCTTGAACAACAGCGCCATCAGGGGAATACTGTCCGTGAAGACGATGTTGGCGCCTACGGGATAGCGCAGCGTCTTCACTTCGAAAACCGGGAAGCGCCATTGATCGTGTGCGAATCCATACCAGCCCGTGAGGGCCTGCATCTGGTCCGCATGCGGAGCCTGCCAGAAGGGGCTCTCGCCCGTGACGAAAGCCATGTCGTAGATCGTCAGACAAACCGCCAGCCCTAGCGCTCCGGCCAGAAGATATGCGACAAGTGGATGCATGCGATCTGGCATCGGCTGGGGCCGGCCCCTTCGTGGGCCTGTAACGGTTGTAGCAGACCGGAGCGTTTCCTGGGATCCCCAGCGCCTCGCTGCCTGTGCCCAATTCGACTGTGCCCAATTTCCCCCCGCACCCGCGATTCTGATAGCCTCAAGATCATTGGAGGGGAAACATGGGAATCTTACAGCCACTTGCATCGCTGGACGAATGGGATGACGAAGTAAAGGAACGCTACAAGCCGGGCAAAGCCCAGGAAGAGTTCCGCAACTATGGCGACGGGGTGCATCCTCGCGTCCGCGAATTCTATCGCCAGAACCATACCAACCAGACCTACGATTTCGCCATGCAAAAGCGTGCCGAATATCTGCCGCTGCAGAAGACTGAAATGGGAATTTGGGAGGCGATGGAATTCCTCAATACCCTGGTGGACGACAGCGACCCCGATACCGATCTTTCTCAGATTGAGCACAATCTGCAGACTGCCGAATCCATCCGCGCCGACGGGCACCCGCGCTGGATGCAACTCACCGGCCTCATTCACGATCTGGGCAAGGTGATGTGGATTTGGGGCGACCCCCAATGGGCGGTGGTAGGCGACACCTTTCCGGTGGGATGCGCATGGAGCGAGAAGATCGTGTTCCACCAGTTCTTCGACGCCAACCCCGACAAAAATCGCCCGGAGTTTCAGACCGAGTGTGGCATCTATGAGCGCCACGGCGGCCTCGATAAAGTGAATCTTTCCTGGGGCCACGACGAGTATCTCTACCACGTCACCAAGCAGTATATGCCCGAGCCCGCCCAGTACATGATCCGTTACCACTCCTTCTACCCGGGACACCGCGAGGGGGCCTACGACCACCTGATGAACGATCATGACCGCGAGATGTTTGAGTGGGTCCGCAAGTTCAATCCTTACGATTTGTATTCGAAGGGTCTCGCGAAACCAGACCCCGTGGCG
This sequence comes from Bryobacterales bacterium, assembly GCA_034522975.1. Taxonomy (GTDB): domain Bacteria; phylum Acidobacteriota; class Terriglobia; order Bryobacterales; family Bryobacteraceae; genus JACTMJ01. The sequence continues at coordinate 86,979 of JAXHKT010000056.1, read as the reverse complement.
TTACGCCCTTACTACGAAGAATTGATCGCGGAGTATTTTCCTGAGAAGATCCGCTGGTAACTAGCCACTGCGCGCTGGGGGGCCGACACTTGCCGCCCCCCCAGCTTCGATGGCAGTTCGAATTCGCCTCCCGGCTCAATTCCAGGGTCTTTGCTAATGACTTCACTCCCACTCTGGATTGTCGTTCCCACGTTGAATGAGCGTGCCGCGTTGCCGGAGACGGTGAACGCCCTAAGTTGCCTTACGGATAGCGCCAGACTTCTGTTCGTGGATGGCGGATCCACCGACGGCACCCGCGAGTGGCTGGCCGAGCACGGTCTGCCGGTGGTGCATTCCCCGCGTGGGCGCGGATCCCAGCTTGCCGCGGGGGCCGAACGCGCGCTAGCCGAATGCGCTGCCATGGGGAGTTCCATCGCGGAGACCATGGATACCATCCTTTGGTTCGTTCACGCCGATTGCCGCCCCTCTCTCGATGCGGTCGCCGAACTCCAGGCCGCGGTCGCCCAGGGTGCCGTGGCCGGCTCCTGTACGATGCGTTTCTCCGGCAGTGGATGGGAAGTGCGCGGGATGACGGCGTTCTACGGCGCGATGAGCCGGCTGGGACTTTCCTACGGAGACGCGACCCTGTTCATTCGCGCCGACGCCTACCGCAGCATTGGCGGCTTCGCGCATCAACCGTTGTTTGAAGATCTCGACCTGCTTCGCCGCGTGCGCCGCCGCTACCCTGGCGGCTTCCGCCGGATTCGTGCCGAAGTACTCGCCTCTTCCCGGCGCTTTGAAGGCCTGCGCTTTCCGCTGGTGTTCACCCAATGGGTCTTTTTGCAGGCGCTCTTTTGGTGTGGCGTCCCCCCCCGCCTTCTCGCCGCCTGGTATCGTCCCAGCCGCTGAAGTTCACCGCGCCCTTTCCCCTGTCAGTCTGGCTGTCGCCACTTCGCCTGGAACCTGATACCTTCGTATTCATGCCTCTGAGCAAAGATCTGGTGGACATCCTCTGTTGCCCCGTCACCAAAGTTCCCGTGCGCCTGATGGACGCGGGGGAGATAGAGAAGCTTAACGCAGCCATCCGGGCCGGGTCTCTCTCTCACGAAGACCGATCCAAGGTGACCGAATCGATGGAGGAAGCGCTGATTACCGAAGATGGCGCCCGCATCTACAAGGTGAAAGAGGGCATCCCGATCATGCTCAAAGACCAGGCAATCGACGCCGCTCAATTGGCATGACGCCGATGCCAGTCGCGCGGATTCGCCGCGCTTCGGCCCTTGATCGCAAATCGAGAATGGAGTGAGATCCATGCGGACTCCCAGAATGCTTGTCGTCTTCGCGTTTGCGGCAGCCGCCGCTGTCCTCACCGCCCCCGCGCAAACCGCCCCGCCACGCGACCCCGTGCCACAGCCTCTCTACGCGGGGCCTGCGCCGGGCGCTGTGGGCAGCGAAGAAAAAGACATCCCGGAAATCACCATCTATCCCGCGCCGCAAGGAGCCTCCACCCGCAGTGCCGTGGTCGTCTTCCCTGGGGGTGGCTATGTGAATCTCGCGATGGGACATGAGGGCAAGGATATCGCCAATTGGCTGAACGCCCGCGGCGTCACCGCCTTCGTTCTGAAATACCGCCTCGCCCCGCGTTACCGTCACCCGGCAATGTTGCAGGATGCCCAGCGGGCCATTCGCACCGCCCGCTCGAAAGCCGCCGCGCTTGGCTTTGAGAAGAACCGCGTGGGCATCTGGGGCTTCTCCGCCGGCGGGCATTTGGCCTCCACGGCCTCCACCCATTTCGATGCCGGCAGCCCCAGCGCCAGCGACCCGATTGAACGCGAAAGCTCCCGGCCCGATTTCGCCGTGCTTTGCTATCCCGTCGTCAGCTTCGACGACGCCATCGCCCACAGCGGCTCAAAGCGAAACCTGCTCGGCCCAAATCCCGAGTCCTCTCTGGTGGAAAATCTTTCCAACGAGAAACAGGTGACGGCCCAAACGCCGCCCACTTTCCTCTTCCATACTGGCGACGACCCAGGCGTGCCCGTGGAGAACAGCATTCACTACTATCTGGCCCTCCGCAAGCACAAGGTCCCCGCCGAATTGCACGTCTATGAGCACGGCCGCCATGGCGTGGGCCTTGCCCCCTTTGACCCGATACTCTCCACCTGGCCAGCCCGTCTGGAAGGCTGGCTGCGTTTCCACGGCTGGCTCAGCAAGCCATAGCGTGTGAAGGCGCTTGAGCTACCGGCCCCAGGGAGCGGCTAGCGGCGGCGGTAGAGGATGGTGGTTTTGGTTTCCCCGGCGCGCTCGTAGTCTCGCAGCCAAGGCGCCAGGCCGGGTTGGGCGGCGATAGCCAATTGCGGATTGAGGGGGCCGAGACCGTCGACGATCCAAGTGGGCGAGTCCCAGGTGAGGGCGGCACGGTGAGTGGCGGCAAGCTCGGGAAAAGTGGGCGTGGAACTGTGGAGGTGGCGGTCCGCGATAACGCCGGTGAGGGGCTGGCTGTCAAGGAAGCGAGTGCCCGGGGGGATGCCGGAAAGCGCGTTGATTTCCGGGCGGTATCCCCAAACCAGCAGCGTATCTCCGGGCTTGGCATTCTCGAGAAGGTGGCGCGCAGATTCGGCGCCGTCGGCATAGAGGGCAAGATCGCTCCACGATGGGGGCTGGCCTCTCATGGTTTCCATCGCCAATTGGATCTGCGGCTTGCCGAATCGGATCCCCGGGACCGCCAGCGAGATAGCCAGCAGCACAACGCGGTAACGAAGCGGCATCAACCAAAGACCCCGGGCGGCCAGGATCACCGCCACCGGCAGCACTGCGAAATAGTAGCGGGGATAGAAGCGCCAGCCCGCGGCCACGCTAGCCAGGGCGACCAGGAACCAGAGTGCCAGGCGGCGCGCCTGGGGAGAGGGCTCGCGCAGAAGATACCAGCACGCCGGCAAAAGCAGAGCCGCGTGAAAGCCAATCCAGTTCGCGGTACGCAGCACGCCTTCGGCGAGCGGACGCTCAAAGGGAGTATCCCGCGAATAGGCGGCACCCCAAACCCAAACCTGCTCGACATAGGCCCGCCACGCCCCTTCTTCCAGCAGAAAAAGCGGCGTGAGGGCGAGGCCTCCGGCAAAGCCGAAGAGCACCGGCAACACGGCGGGCCAGCACCAGAAGAGCAGCACGGGAAACAGAAAGAGCGCTTTCGCGTTAGCCAATAGAGCGGCGCCCGCAACAAAACCCGCCCAGCCGGGACGGCCCTCCGCTGCAAGCCACATCGCACCAAGAGCGAAGGGAACAGTAAGCAAATCGGGAGCCAGCGAAACCGTGGCCGAGGGCACTCCCAGCAGAAAAAAGAACGCCAGCAGCGACGCCGCCGCACGGGCTTCCGGCTGCCCCCATAGGCGTCCGGCCAGGCCATAAGCCAGCGCGCAGCAGAGCACTCCAAAGGCAGCGTCCAGCAAGCGCAGCGTCCACCCCGTGCCGCCGCCGCTAAGCAGGTAAACCCACGCATAGAGTGGCGGCTTGTCGAACCACAAATCGCGGTAAAGTACATCGCCGCCGATCATCGCCTGGGCCGCCGCAATGCCGTACGCTTCATCCACCCACAGCACCCCAAGATGGCAAAGACGGCCAAGCAGCAAAGCGAGAAACAGCAATCCGAAGAATCGCCATGGCAGTGCGTTGGCGCGCTTGTCGCTTGTGGAGGAAGTGGCCATCCGGTGGATCGTCGCTCGCTCTCATCCTACCGCGCGTTCCCGGGGGAGTCGAAGCGAAATACAGCAACCGGGACGAGGAAAAAATCCCGCATGGTAATCTGAAGATTGGCCGGTAGAAGTTGTCCACTCCCCCTCACACATCCCTGGAACTGAATGAGCAGGACCGCGCCGCGGGCGAGGCGTTCGCCCGCCTGGTGGCGACCATGCGACGGCTGCGTGCCCCCGATGGATGCCCCTGGGATCGCGAGCAAAGCATCGCTTCCTTGAAGCCCTATCTGCTCGAGGAAACCTATGAAGTGATGGACGCCATTGAGCGCGAGGATTGGCCGGCGCTTTGCGAGGAACTTGGCGATCTGCTGCTGCAGCCCGTCTTCCAGGCAGAGATCGCCGCCAGCGAAGGGCGCTTCACGATCGCCGATCCGCTCCATTCGATTGTCGAAAAGCTCATCCGGCGTCATCCCCACGTGTTTGGCAACGTGGAAGTCGAGACTTCCGACGAAGTGCTGCGCAACTGGGAGCGGATTAAACACGGCGAGAACGCGCGGAAGGCGGAAGCGAAGGGAGAACGCGACGAAGCGTCGATGCTCGATTCTCTGCCCCGTGCCTTGCCCGCCCTGGCCGAGGCGCAGCGCATCACCAGCCGCGCGGCCAAGGTGGGCTTCGATTGGCCCGGCATCGGCCAGGTGCTCGACAAGCTGCGTGAGGAAATTGCCGAACTCGACGAGGCGCGCCAAGCCGGCAACCACGACAAAGTGGAAGACGAGTTTGGAGATCTGCTCTTTGTGATGGCGAATCTCTCGCGCTTTCTAAAGGTAGACGCCGAGCAATCGCTGCGGCGAACGAACCTCAAATTCCGCCAGCGCTTCGCCTACGTGGAGCGGCGCCTGCGGGAGCAGCAAAGAGACATTCACGCCGCGTCTCTCGAAGAGATGGAGGCCCTCTGGCAGGAGGCGAAGCAGGCGCTGTGAAGCAAGCGGAACAGGCAATCGCGATTCGCGAGATTCACGCGCACGGCGAGTTCGAACAAGCGGTGGCGCTGCAGCGGGAGATCTGGAGCTTCGCCGACGTCGAATTGATCCCCGTGCGGATGTTCGTCGTCGCCAGCAAGATCGGCGGGCAGTTGCTTGGCGCCTTCGACGGCCAACGCATGGTGGCATTTCTGCTTGCGGTGCCCGGCATCCGCCGGGACGAGGCAGGCGTTGCGTTGCACTACTTGCACAGCCACATGCTGGGCGTGCTGCCCGCTTACCGGGATCTGGGGCTGGGACGGAAGATGAAGCTGCGCCAGCGCGAAGACGCCATCGCCCGCGGAATCGACCTCGTCGAATGGACCTTCGATCCCCTGGAAGCGCGTAACGCCTTCTTCAATATCGAGCGCCTGGGGGCCATCGTGCGGCGCTATGTGGAGAACCAGTATGGCCGCACATCCAGTGCCCTGCATGGTGGCCTGCCTACCGACCGCTTGATCGCCGAGTGGTGGCTGAGCAGCGAACGCGTGGTTGCCATTCTCGCGGGCGGCGGCGACGGCAAACGCACGGTGTCCGAACGCGTCGCTGTGCCCGCCGATATTGGCGAATGGAAAGCGTCGGATCCCCAGCGAGCGCGCGCCGTGCAGCGGGAGATCGCCACGCGATGCCAGGACGCCTTCGCTCGCGGGCTGGCCGTGGTGGGGCTGGAGCGCGGGGCGCGCGACTACGAGTATCTGTTGGGAGAGTGGGCATGATCCGCATCGATGAAATCCGCATCCGCCTCTTGCGCATGCCGCTGGTTCGCTTCTTTGAAACCAGCTTCGGCCGCACCACCGAACGCCGCATCGTGCTGGTGGAGGTGGTGCAGGACGGTGTTTCCGGCTGGGGCGAAGTAACCGCCGGCGAGCACCCGTTCTTCAACGAGGAGTGGACCATTCCGGCCTACGAAATCGTCAAAGAATATGTTGCCCCAAAGCTGATCGGCGCGAAGCTCGAAAGCGCCGCTGGCACGGCCAAGCTTAGCGCGGGCATTCGCGGCCACAACATGGCGCGGGCCGGGGTGGAGTGCGCGGTGTGGGATCTCGAAGCGCGGTTGCGCAACGAAGCCTTGTGGAAGCGCATCGGCGGGGGCGCGCGCCAGGCGATTCCCTGCGGCGTTTCCATCGGCATCCAGGATACCGTGGACGATCTGCTGGAGCGCATCGAAACCGAACTCAACGCCGGTTACCAGCGCATCAAGCTGAAGATCAAGCCGGGCTGGGATATGGACGTGCTGCGCGCCGTGCGGCAGCGCTTCCCGAACATCCAGCTCACCGCCGACGCCAACTCCGCGTATACTCTGGGCGATCTCGAACACTTGAAGCGCATCGACGAATTCGGGCTGAACTACGTGGAGCAACCGCTCAGCCACGACGACATCATCGATCACGCGACGTTGCAGCAATCCATCTCCACTGCCATCTGTCTCGATGAGTGCATTCGCACTCCACGCCACGCCGAACAGGCGATCGCGATGGGTGCGGCGCGGGTGATCAACATCAAGCTGGGCCGCGTGGGCGGCTTCGCCAACGCAATTCGCATTCACGATATCGCCCAGGCCTCCGGTATTCCCGTGTGGTGCGGCGGCATGCTGGAAGCGGGCATCGGGCGCGCGCACAATATCGCCATGGCCTCGCTGCCGAACTTCGTTCTGCCGGGCGACGTTTCCGCGAGCAAGCGCTATTGGGCACGGGACATCATCCGCCCCGAGGTAACGGTGGATGGGGAAGGCAACATCTCCTTGCCCCAAGGCCCCGGCTTTGGCTTTGAAGTGGACCACGAGTGGCTGGATGCGGTGACCTATGTGCGGGAGACCGTGAAGGCGTGAGCGCCGCGATCAGCCAGGCGATTCCAGCGCGCGAAAACCACTGGCGTATTTACCTGATGGTCTTCGGCATCACGCTGCTGTGGGCCGGAAACTTCATCGCCGTGAAGTTCGCCATCGCCGAGATGCCGCCGCTCCTTGCTATGGGCTTTCGCACAGTGGCCGCCGGCATGCTGATGGTGCCTGTGTTTGTCACCACGCGCCGCAGCGTGGAGGAACGCCAGTGGCTGCGTACCGATTTCTGGCTGCTCGCCGTGCTGGGCATTGGCGGTGTCACCCTCAACCAGCTTTTCTTCACGCTGGCGATGGATCAAACCAGCGTTGCTCACGGTTCTCTGATCATCAGCACCACTCCCATTTCCATCCTGCTGCTGGCCAGCCTGTTGAAGCAGGAAAGGCTCACTTCGCGCAAGATCGTGGGAATGCTGCTGGCACTCGGCGGCGTAGCTCTCATCCAGTTCACGCCGGAAAAAGCGGGTGGCGCTTCCTGGCAAGGCGATCTGCTGGCAATGTGCGGCAGCCTTACCTTCGCAGCTTTCACCGTGTTCGGCAAACAAGTCACCTCGCGGCACAAGAGCGTCACGATCAATGCCTTCGCTTATTTCGGCGGTGCGTTGCTGCTGCTGCCCGCCGTGTTCTGGCTCGCCGGCGGGATAGATCTCAGCACGCTCTCCACGCGAGCCTGGCTGGCCATCGCCTATATGGCGGTCTTCCCCTCGGTCATCTGCTATGTGGGCTATTTCCACGCCCTCAACTACGTCTCCGCTTCGAGGGTGGCCGTGTTCGCTTACTTGCAGCCCGCCATGGCCACTCTGATGGCCGTGCCGCTGCTTGGGGAGACGGTGAGTTCGTCTCTCGTCCTCGGCGGTTGTATTGCGCTGCTCGGCGTGGCCATTACGCAGCGGGGCTGATCTTCTCGCCCCGCAATGCCCGCACTGCGGTGGCACGGTCGAGCCCGCCCATCGCGCAGCTTGATATACTCATCCGGCAAGGGATTCTCTATGTCATCCATCTCCAGACGCACCTTCTTCCAGGGCGCGGCGCTTGCCGCGTCGGCCACACAAGTCATTGGCGCGAACGACCGCATTCGTGTCGGCATCGTCGGCATCGGCGGCCGCGGCATGAACCATCTCGAGTATTACTTGAGGCTGCCCGATGCCCAGATCGCCGGCCTCTGCGACGTCAACCAGGCCGCCCGGGAGCGCGCCCAGTCGGCAGTGGCGAAAGCCAATTCCGCGAAGGCCGGCGAGTTCAACGACATGCGGAAGATGTTCGACAGCAAGGATATCGACGCCGTCTCTATCGCCACCCCCAACCACTGGCACGCGCTCTCGGCCATTTGGGCGGCGGAAGCCGGAAAAGACGTCTATGTCGAGAAGCCTGCCAGCCACAACATCTATGAGGGCACGCGGATGCTCGAAACCGCGCGCAAGTATAAGCGGATGATGCAGGTGGGTTCCCAAAGCCGCACCATCCCGCATAAGCGCAAAGCAATCCAGCTTCTGCATGAAGGGATCATCGGCGACGTCTATGAGGCGCGCGCCCTTTGCTTCAAGCGCCGCAAGTCCATCGGCGTCACGCCTCCAGAGCCCGTGCCCGCCGGCATCGATTGGGATCTCTTCCTCGGGCCTGCCCCCATGCGGCCCTTTACCGCGAACCGCTTCAAGTACAACTGGCACTGGTTCTGGGATACCGGCAACGGCGACATCGGCAACCAGGGCGTCCACGAAATGGATGTCGCGCGATGGGGTTTGGGAGACGTTGCGTGGCCCGACACCGTCGTTAGCGATGGCGGCAAATGGATCTACACCGACGACCAGGAAACGCCCAACACGCAAATCGCCACCTTTGCCTGCCCCGGCAACAAAATGGTTGTGTTTGAAGTGCGCGGGATGGTCACCGGGCCTGAAGCGGGATTGCCCGTGAAGCCCGGCAACACCGTCGGCAACCTCTTCCTGGGCGCGAACGGCTGGCTGTGGATGGATAGCCAGGGCTTCCAGGTTTACGAAGGGGAAGGCAACAAGCAGGTGATGGCGGAAAAGGGCAACGATGGCCCTGGCACCGTGCAGCACTTCCAGAACTTTCTCGAAGCCTGCCGCAGCCGCGACCACAAGAAGCTCAACGCCGAAATCGAAATCGGCGCTACTTCCGCTGCCTGGTGCCACATGGCGAATATCGCCTACCGCACCAAAGAGAAGCTCGCCTGGGATCCTTCCACAATGAAGTTCAAAGGTTCCGCCGAAGCGAATAAACACATCAGCCGCGATTACCGGAAACCGTTCGTGGTCTAACGGATCGCCATGGGAAAGACGCTAGCCCGGCAGGAGATCGCACTCTCCTGCCGGGCTTTTCACGTTCACTGGCGCGAATGCCGCTAAGAGAACATCACGCAAACGGGCATATCCACTTTCGCCTGGTGTCCGGTGGGTTTCGGCATCCCGGTACTACGATCAAGCGTAAAGGACCCCAGATTTCCGGTCTCCTGGTTCGCGGCGATCAAGGCCCGGCCACTTGGATGGATGGCGAAGCTGCGGGGCGTCTTGCCTTCCGTGCTTACGTGTCCCTTGGGCGCCAGTTTCCCCGTGCGAAGCTCGATCGCGAACACAGCCAGGGAATCGTGTCCGCGGTCTGAACCGTAGACAAAGCGGCCATTGGGATGCACCGCCAGTTCCGCCGTGGTGCTCTTGCCCGTGAAGCCAGAGGGGAGGGTGCTCTCCGTGGCAACCTCCGTCCAGATGGCGGTCCCGGGATCGATGCGGAACGAAGTGAGCGTCGAGCTGAGTTCATTGATCACGAACCCAAGCGGCGCGGAGGGATGAACCGTCAAATGCCTCGGGCCGCTCCCGGGAGCGAGCGAAATTGCCGGCTGGGCGTCCCAGGGCCGAAGCTTCGCGCGAACAGTGTCGAGTTCAAACGCCAGCACTTTGTCGATCCCCAGGTCGGCGACATAGCAGAGCCACTTGCCCTTGTGTTTGCGCAGCGCCACTCCATGGGCATGGGGTTCCTTCTGCCGCTGCTGGTTGGGTCCGCTGCCCTCATGCTGGATCACGCTTGCGGCCTCGGAGAGCCGTCCGTCGCGGGAAATGGTGAAGCTGGCGGTATTGCCGCCCGAGTAGTTCACGACAACCAGCGCCTTTCCATCTGGCGAGCACTTCAGGTGGCAGGGTCCCGGACCCTTCGTCGAAACAGCGTTCAGTTCCGTGAGGGTGCCGCTGCGCTTGTCTACGGCGAAGGCGGTCACTGAGCCACCCTTCTCGCCCTTGAACTCCGCCACCTCGTTCACCGCAAAGAGAAAGCGTTTGGAGGGATGCCATTCAAGAAATGAAGGGCTGGTGGTCTTTGCGGCGAGAACCGGCTCGTGCAGAATTCCGGTGGCTGGCTCGAAGGCCACCCGGTAGATACCCTCGCTGCTGCCCCGCGTATAAGGGCCGACGAAAATCCACTCCCTCGCCGGGCCAGCCGCTCGCGCCACGGAACTCAAAGACAAATTGGCACCGATGGCCGCTCCCGCAAGGAAGCTTCTGCGATTAATGAGATGGGTTGAGAGTCGCGTCATCCTGGCGTCGTCCTTTCATTGCGGATTTTAGTCTATCGTTACCAAACTGCCTGCCGCGCGACACTTGCGCCACCTCGCGCCACACCGCTCCGCCACTTGAAACGTGCGCCGCCACCAGCCACGGCCATATAATGACGTTTCCGTCATGACGAAATACCGCTGGCTAATGCTTGGACTGCTCTTCGCGGCCACCACTGTAAACTACCTCGACCGCATTGTTCTTGGCGTGGTGATCAAGGACATCCGAGAGGATTTTCACATCTCGGATTCCGACTACGGAAACATCACCGCCGCCTTCCAGTTTGCCTACATGATCGGCTTCCTTCTGGCCGGCTGGCTGATTGACCGGCTGGGCACCAAAGTCGGCTATGCAATCTCCATCGCCTGGTGGTCCGTCGCGGCGATGCTGCACGGGCTCGCCAGCGGCGCGTGGTCTCTCGCATTCTGGCGCGGCATGCTGGGGCTCGGTGAGGCTGGCAATTTCCCATCCGCAATCAAAGCGGTTGCCGAGTGGTTTCCCAAGAAAGACCGCGCGTTTGCCACCGGCATTTTTAATGCCGGCACCAATGTCGCCTCCATGATCGGGCCGCCAATCTTCGCTTGGATGGTCATCCACCTTGGCTGGCGCCAGTGTTTCTACATCACCGGTGGTGCTGGCCTGTTGTGGCTCTTCGTCTGGATCGGTTTCTACCAGCTTCCCAGGCGCCATCCGCGTATCAACCAGGCTGAAATTGACTACATTGAGAGTGACCCCGAGTCGAAGCAGGCATCTGCTGCCTCGATCGGCTGGAAGGAAGCGATCGGCTATCGGCAGACCTGGGGCTTCGCCGCCGCTAAGTTCTTCTCCGACCCCGTCTGGTGGTTCTATCTTTACTGGATACCTCCGTATCTATATGACGTTCGCGAGTTCAACATCATTGAAGTTGGCTGGACTCTCCCCGTCATCTACCTGATGGCCGATTTCGGAAGCGTCTTCGGGGGCTGGCTATCCGGCTTTCTCATCCGGCGTGGCATGCCGAACGGCAAAGCTCGCAAGACCGCCATGCTTTCCATGGCGCTCTGCATGCCGGTGGCCGCTCTTTGCGCCTTCGCACCCGGCGCGGTCCTCGCGATCGCTCTGGTGAGCCTCGCCACTGCCGCCCATCAAGGCTGGTCGGCGAATCTCTTCACCACCACCTCCGATGTCTTCCCCAAGCAGGCCGTCGCTTCGGTTACCGGAATCGGCGGAGCGGTTGGAGCCTTCGGAGGCGTGATCTTTACGGGGCTCCTCCCCGGCTATATCGTTCAAAACTTTGGCTATACGCCGATGTTCTTAATTATGGGCACCTTCCACTTGTTGGCTTTCGCGTGCGTGCATATACTGATGCGCGACATGAAGCCACTCTTCAGCACGGCCGATTAGTACCTGATCACGCGATCTGTTCCTGAAATCCTCTTGAATTCGGTCCGCTTCGATGAGAAAATCGACCCAAAAGAGGCTAGTTTTAAATCGGCGACGGGTGTCCTGCTCCTGAGCTCAAAAGGACCGCCCGAAGCTGCCAAGGAGCCGTATCGTGAGAGCACAGGGAACCGTGAAGTGGTTTAACGCCGCTAAAGGCTATGGATTCATCCAGAACGTCTCAGGCGAGGATGTTTTCGTGCATCACTCGGCGATTGAGATGGGTGGCTATCGCACCCTATTAAATGGGACAAGCGTCGAATTTGAGCTGAAGCAGGGGCCCAAAGGTCTCCACGCCGAACTTGTCACGCCGGTCTAGCTTCCGCGTGATTGGTAGCTGGCCCGTCCGGCGACGGGCCAGCCGCGAGTTTCCATCGATACCGTGCCTTTGCCAGCGAGCCAGCAACGTGCGCTCGCCGTATCGCTGGATTCGTGCTGTTTGTGATGTCGTGCGTACGGCTCTCGCCGCGCGCCGGAATCCACACGCTATACCACTCCTTGTGGGCCGGGCTGCCCGCGTACTTGCCGAATGCCTCCTGGCTTTCAAACTCCATCACGATTGCATTGTTGGCGTATTCGGGCTTTGGGCCTTGCACCTTAATGCCTTTGGTCCATAGGCGCGTGAGGCCCGGCGTCGCCTTCGCCATCTTCTCGGTGGCCGCCATCACCTCCGCCTTCTTCGCTGGCGTTGTGCCATCGGCCCACATAAAGGTAACCACGTGGATTACGCTCTTCGGCTTCTCCAGGTTCGCGGCGCCCACCATCGTGCCCACCGCGAAAACGCCGCCCAGCATCGCAACGGCGGCCGCGCCTTTAACCAGCTTCTGCAAGCTTCTCGAAATCTTCATTCGCACTTTCCTCCGAATTCGGCTGGGCTAGGCGGCGCCTGAAACGTCAGACTCCGTGATCCGCCCCTGCGCCAGGTTATCCTTTGTAGATGCAGAAAGCGGCAATCCGCACCAGGATTCGCAATAGACCATCGAATTGCTTGGAGTCGCCCGGCTGTAACGAATCGTCACGGAGCCGGAGAGCGTGGCCAGCATGGCGCCCGATAGCTCGGGAAACGCGCTCAAATCCTGCGCTGCGGCGTAGCCCACGCCGCCGATTTCATAGCTGTAGTAGACCAGGCGATCCCCCAGGCCGTCGATCCGCCCGCCCGTGATCCGCCCATTCCGAGACAGCTCCGCCAGCCGCAGCCGCTCGCGCTCCCGCTCGTCCGGCCCGCGCCGGAATAACAAATACGCGGCGCAAGCCGCCAGCGCAGCTCCCGCCACTCCGATGAGGATCAGCCAATAGTTCGCCACGTTTGTCCGGAAACTCCCAGTCTAGCGAACAACCGGGCGGCGTTCGAGGCAGGAAGCCTTAGAAGGTTCTAAGATAGGCTTAGCGTGTTCCAATCACATTCGCTCCCCATCGTGCATCCGGCTCGTTCTGCTCGTGTCCTTTGGATTGCCGCGCTGCTCCCTTTCCTTCTTCTTCCCCCGCCGCTCTTCAGCCAGCAGGAGGGCGGTTCCACTCCACCCCAAGCGCCACCGGCCGCCGAAGGAGCGCAGGTGGAACAAAGCGCCCCCGTCCGCCTGTACGGGAAAACGCTCTTTCACGTTCGGCAACCCATCGGCGCCTACTCAGCGCCAAAGCGGGCCCAAGATATTTCGGAACGGCTCACTGAATTAACGGAATCCCCCATCGGAGACCTCACGCCGCTGGCGGACGGTGGAACGCGGGGGCGCCACGCTGATTATCTCCGGAGATACCGAGATCATGGCGGTCACCGAAGCCGACGCGGCCGCGGCGGGCGAAGAGCGAACCGTCTATGCCCAGCGTTTGCTGGCTTTACTTACGGAACGGCTCGCCGCGGAGAAAAAAGAGTTCTCCTGGCGAGCGCTGGTGCAAGGTTCCGTGTTCGCCGCACTCGCCACGCTGGTGCTCTATCTCTTCTTCATCCTCACCCGGCGCGGTTTGCGCTGGCTTATCGGGTGGATCCTTCAGCTTAAGGGCACTACCATCCGTTCCTTGCGCGTGCAGCAGACGGTTCTCTTAAGCGCCTATCGCATCACGCGTTTACTGGTGCTCGCCGCCCGTCTTTTGTGGGTGTTCTTGCTCCTCACCGCGCTCTATATCTACCTGCCCATCGTCTTCCGGTTCTTCCCCTACACGCGCGAGATCTCCGACCGCATCATCGCCTACACCCTCGCCCCGGTTCGCGTGTTGTGGGAAATGTTCGTCGCCCAGATCCCCAATTTCTTCTTCCTGCTGGTAATCGCCGTCTTCACCCACTACGCCATCCGCTTGGCGCAGTTTCTCTTCCGCGAGGTGGAAGCCGGACGCATCGTGTTCTCCGGCTTTTACCCCGATTGGGCAATCCCCACGTTCAAGATCGTTCGCGTGCTGCTGATTACCTTTGCCCTCGTCATCGCTTACCCCTATATTCCCGGCTCAAGCAGCGACGCGTTCAAGGGCATCTCGATATTCTTCGGACTGCTTTTCTCCCTCGGTTCCACGGGAATGGTCTCCAACATCGTCAGCGGTGTCATCCTCACCTACACGCGTGCCTTCGTGATCGGAGACCGCGTACGCATCGGCGAAACCACGGGCGACGTGGTCGAAAAGACCATGCTCGTGACGCGTCTTCGCACGATCAAAAACGTCGATGTGTCGATCCCGAATTCGATGCTCCTCTCCAGCCAGATCGTCAACTTCAGCACTGTATCTCAAGAGAAGGGCCTCATCCTGAACACCACGATCACGATCGGCTACGACGTCCCCTGGCGGCAGGTGCATGAATTGATGTTGCAGGCCGCCGCCAGCAGCCCGGATATCCTCGACGACCCCAAGCCCTTCGTGCTTCAAACCAGCCTCGACGATTTCTATGTCTCCTACGAGTTAAACGCCTACACCAACGCCCCGATGCGCATGGCCGGTATCTACTCGCAATTGCATGCGAATATCCAGGATCGTTTTAACGAAGCGGGCGTCGAGATTCTATCGCCTCACTACCGCGCCGCCCGCGACGGGAATCAAGTCACCATCCCATCGCAGTACCTGCCGCCAGATTACGCCGCGCCGCGCTTCCAGGTGGAGCATCATCAAGGGCCGAGCCGACAGCAGCCCCCTTCTTCCCAGAGCTAAACTTCCATCCCGGTCAAACCCTCGATGCGCACTCTGCTTTTTGCAAAAGCAGGACGAAATCAGTTGCAAAACATAAGAAAAAGCGATATAATGAACTATTGACATTCGTTTACCTAATGGTGCAACAATGAAAACAACTCTGCTTTCCCTGATTGTGGCAGCGCTGCTGCTAGTGATTCCGGCTCCCGCGAACACAGACGTCGTCATGTTCCCGGCGGAGCTTTCCGTCTCTTTTGAAGCCGTCCAGGGCCGCGTCGTCCTGGCGGGCGATCAGGTTCTATTCTGGAGCGATTCGGCCACTTACCCCTCCTTCTATTTCCATAAGGCGATAGTAGGAAGGTCAGGCATCGCAAACAATGTGCTAACCGTGGAAACCCAGGAACCCATTCGCATTCAGGACGGCAGCCGCAGCCGCTTTGATTTCCGGATGACCGGAACCGCCGATGCTTCATCGATTGAGCGTTGGTTTGCGCAACCGGCGGGCGTAATGGCCGGCCCTTCGGGTTCCACCTCAACAGCAGCGCCTCCGGAACGACAGGGGTAATTGCCCGGGATCAGCTTCGATGCTGAGCACACGCGCCGTTTCGGCGGGAACCGCAACGGGAAACTCGTGTTCACATCCAAAGGCGTTGCATGGGAGTCGCTCGAAGATGCCACCCAGAGCAGAACCTGGGAGTACAAAGTGATCCGCCAGCTTGATCGCAAAAATCCTTATGAGCTTGTCATCGACACCTTCGCTGACGGGAAGTACTCGTTCAAAATGACTACCAAGCCCATCGGCAACGAGGATTTCAGCGTCATCACAGACTACCTTGCGGCAGCGCGACGCGAAGCGCGTCAGTAGCTTGACAAGAGCGGCAAACGGATTGATCCTGATCCACCGGGCTGCGGCACTCGAGTCGCAGCCCGGTTTTTGTTTTCGCTAAGGCTGCTCGCCCCACTGCAGACGGTCTTCAATTTCATCCAGCACTTCATCCAGTTCCTCGAGGTCGTCGATCACGAAGTGCGCCCCGGCCTGCAGCAGCTTACGGTTGGCCCGCAGCAGCCGAACGTCCAGTTCTTCCTCATCCAACTCGCCCACTTCTTCCTTGGAAAGCCCATTCGTTGCCCGTCAGCGCAACACCCACAGTCCACATCCCGGCGTTCAAACCCGCTTCGATGTCGTAAGGCGTATCGCCGATCTTCACGCAAGCTGCCATCGGATAAACCGACATGTGCATGGCAGAAGTGATCGCCATCCACGGGGCGGGGCGCCCGTCCGTCACTTCGTCGGCGCACACTACGCTTACCGGGTGCAGGCCCTGGTCTTCCGCCAGCGGCAACAGGCTGTTCATCACTTGGCGCGCATAGCCGGTGGTGCTCCCCAGCAGGATTTCCCTAGCCCCCATCCGCTCGGAGGCGTCCAACACCCCGGGGATCAGGGTGGCGTAGTCGGCTACCACTGCCGACTGCAACTCCAGGTAATCCGCGTAGAGCCGATCAATGTCAGCGTAGGAGGGCGCAGTGTTGTTCAGCGCCTCCCATTGGCCGGCGATGCTCTCCATCGCAAGCATCGTGGCCAGATGATCCCGCTTGTGAATTCCCATCGGACGCCGCGCCTCTTCCACCGTCACGCGAATCCCTTGCCGTTCGAAGACCCGCACCAAGGCTTCCACCGGCGCGCGGCTGCCGAAATCCACCAATGTTCCTGACCAGTCGAAAATGGCCGCCTGCAGCGGACCCGTATAACGACGCTGATACCGGAAGCTCATGGAACCCTCCTCCTGCTGGCATTCATACCGCCCGGCCCCTCGCAAAGTACGCCGCAACTCCCGCCGGCGTCATGCGATCCAAGACCTTCGTATCACAAACTCGGGTTCACGGAAACCCTCCGCGCCCTCTTAACGCGCGTAGATCTCCGGCACACGGCAGATCCAGGGCTTCGGCACGTAAGGCCCCACCCATCCGCGCTGCAGGCTGTAAGCCCTCACTACCACGCGCAGGCCGTATCGTGGACGTTTACCGGCTCATCCAGCACATGGCCCCGTTTCACTCCCGGTCCATTTACAATCCATGGGATTTCGATTTCCTCCATGGTGTTTCCACCGTGCTTCTTTCCGGTGCCTCCGTGGTCCGCGCTGAGGATGAACGTGGTCTCTCCCATCCTCCCCGCTTCAGTCACCGCGCTTACCAGTTCTTCCGTCAGGCGGTCCGCCAACTCCACCGCTTGCGTATATGGGGCGCTGTACCACCCGTTGTCATGCCCGGCATGGTCAACATGGTCCAGGTGGATGAAGAGCAGTGTCGGCTTTCTCTCTTTCAGAAAAGCGATGGCCCGGCGCATCGTATCCTCCGGCCCTTCGCCATGCTCTTTCACGTTGGGCACACCGGACTCCACCAGCCGCCCAAAATCCTTCCAGTCGTGAAAGACACCGATCACCGCCGCCGGATGAAGGCGGCGCACCACGGAAAACATCGTCTCGCTGAAACCTGCCGGACCGGGCACCACCGGGGCGATCTCGAACTTGTCCGGCTGCCATTCGTTGGAAGTGACGCCGTGCTGCTCGGGGCCGACGCCCATGATCATCGACGCCCAGTTCGAACTCGACGAGGTCGGCATCACCGCCCGCGCCTTCATCGTCGAGGTCCCCGTGCGGGTGAGCCAGTCGAATGCCGGGGTTCTCGCCTCGCGAATCCCTCGCGGACTCAGCCCGTCATAGCCAATCACAATCACCAACGGCTCCGCTCCGCCGGCCAGAACCAATGCAGCCACCAGCAAGTACAAGCGAAGAAAAGGAATCATCTCCATCGGCCCTCAGCACCGCAGTCTAACAGACCTGCCTACCCGCCGTTTTCAGCCGTTTCCGCAGCGGTTTCGCGCCCGGTGACACCTGCAATCGGTAACAAGTATGTCTTTCCTATCAACTTGGATAAGCCGCTGGAACTTTCGTTTGCTTCCCCATAGAAGCCTCCTACCTGGAACATGCGGCAAATGCGACAACTCGCCCGCACGGTTGCCCCTGGTACAAAGCGTGGTTCAGATTCCCCTCCACCGGCAATTTTCGTAATTCCGATTTGTTTATTCCCTGCTATAATCGAGCCAACTCAGTTGTTTAGGCGGAAATATGCATTTAACTCTGTCTTGCTGGATGGGTCGAATGCGGCGGGCATCTTTGGGCCGCTAGTGCCGTCTGGAGATCGCGGAGGAGTTGACGCGTGCGCTTAGGGGTGGCACAACCCGGAACCGGCAGTGGACGGATTGCCTTCAACGGCGTCCGGTTTGCCGCCCTGTTGTTGTTGGCCACAGCCTTGATCGCGGCCCAGTCCTTCCCCGGGCTTCCTTCCGCCGCATCCACCTCCGATTCCGCGAGAGTGATTCTTTCAAGCGGCCGCGTTTCCGTCAGCCGTTCCGGCGAACTGTGGGTGCTCAATCCGGGGGATTTTGTAAAGCCGTCGCAGGAGATCGTCACGGGCATCGACGGCTATGCCGAGTTCGAATTACCCGATGGCAGCCGCTTCGAGGTTTTCCCCAATTCACACGTGCTCTTTCGCAGCAATCGCGGCAACTGGGCCGACGTGCTGGATATCTGGGTAGGCCGCCTCAAGGTCCATATTGAGAAGATCATGGGCAAGCCGAATCCGCACCGGATTCACACGCCCACCGCCGTCATCTCCGTCCGCGGCACCACTTTCCTCGTGGAGGTGGAAGAGGATTCCGACGCTACTACGGTCTCCGTGGAAGAAGGCGAAGTGATGGTGGAGCACCGTTTGTTGCCCACCGGCAAGCAGCGCATTCTGGGGCCCGGCGATGAATTGCGGGTGGATAGAGACGAACCCATCGCCCGCGCCAAGGTAGACAAAGGCGGCGTGCTGCGAGCCAGCTTCCGCGCCATCTCGGATGCTCTCTATGTGATCGCCGTGCGCGCCCGCCAGGGCGGCGTCGGCAACTCTCCCCTGCCCGGAGGCGGCGGCTCTCCGCTCCCCGGGGATCAGGACCCCTCGTCACCCCCGCCCCCCGCACCCGGCGGCAGCACCATTCCTACCACCGGTGGCGCTCCCGCTCCGCCCCCGCCTCCTCCTGGCTTGTAGCTTCCGGCACCCGTCCCGAAAATGCCCTCTTGAACGTTCCATGCGAGACTGTTAGGCGTGATGGCTGTTTTCCGTTCTTCACTTCCTCTGACGATACTTGCCTTGGCAATGCTGCTCAGTACGTTTCACCCCGTGGCCTTGGCTCAACCGGCCGCCGCCCAGACAGAAGGAGCCGCCGCCGAATGGAACACCCGCGAGAGCATCCTTGAAATGGCCAAGCGCCTTGCCGAAGTAAAGCCGATCCTCGATCAGCTTCGTCCGCAGGAGTGGGTGAGTAAAGGCGCCCCCGAAGCCTACGTGCAGCAATTGGAATCGACGCTCGAAGAACTGCGGGGCGTCGAATGGGCGCTCACCAACCTGTCTACGAAACCGGAGAAACTCGGCTTCGCCCTGGACGCCTATTTCCGCGTCCAGTCCTTCCGGTTGAAGGTGGTCTCGGTGGCTGAAGCCGTCCGGCGTTACCAGAACCCCGCCGTCGCTGAACTAATGGACGCATACCTCACCGATAGCTCAGGCAGCCAAATCCAGTTACAGCGCTACCTAAAGGACCTCACCGAACTGAAGGAAGCGGAACTCGACGTGATGGCACAGGAAGCCCAGCGCTGCCGCGTCCAACAGATCCAGCGCGGCGCGCGTCGCAACTAGAGTTCGATCGAATACCCTTTCCGGTATTCGTAGTGCAGATACTTGTTGGCCTCATCGCTATTCGTGAAGCGCTCGGTCTTCTCGTCGAACTGCAAGTGCGTGCGCGTCTTGTGGGCGATATTGCCAATCAGCGGACCCACGTTACTGCGATGTCCCTCCAGCGCCGCGCAGTTGGTCGGCTGGCGGCTCTTCACGCAATCGAGGAAGTTGCGCGAGTGGAAGGCCGTGCTGGCGCTTCCCTTACCCTGTTTGGCGGCCATCGCTGTCTTGTAAGAGCCGCGGAATTCGCTTTCGTCACGCTCAATAGGGCTGCGTGGCTTGGGAGCCACGGAATGATTGCGCTCCGGCACAATCTCCCAGTTGGCGTTCTGCATATAAAGCGTGCCTAGCGTGCCCCGGAACTCCAGTTCCATCTCCTTGTAGTTCCCGGGAGCGCCGTTGCCGTTGTATTGCTCATAGGAATTCAGTGAGGGCGCTCCGGTGGCCGGGTTGTCGTATTCCCAAAGCACCACCATCGTGTCGGGGATCTGGCGGTTGTCGTTCACTACGTATTTGCCGCCCATCGCGGTTACCGAGCGGGGCACTCCCAACTGCATCAGCATCCGCATCGTGTCGTTGTAGTGGACGCCAAAGTTGGTAAGCTGCCCTCCTGAAAAATCGTAGAACCAGCGGAAGTTATAAAAGGCCTTATTCAAGTTGTAGTCCTGTGCCGGCGCCGGGCCAAGCCACCCCTCCCAAAGCTCCTTGCTGGGCGGGGCGGAATCGGCGGGATTGCCAATGCCCACGGGCCAATCGTTCCGCACATGGAAAGATCGCGCGGCCGATATTTTGCCAATCTCGCCCGCCTTCACCATCTCCGCCAGCTTGCGAATCTCCGGCGCTGAGCGGCGGTGCAGGCCCACCTGGGTGATGCGCTTGTATTTGTCCGCCGCCTCCACCATCCGGCGGCCCTCGAAGACCGTTAGAGAAAAGGGCTTCTCGCAGTAGATATCCTTGCCCGCCTTACACGCCGCCACAAACATCACGGCGTGCCAGTGGTCTGGCGTCGCAATCACCACCGCATCCACGTTCTTGTCGTCAAGCAGTTTGCGGTAATCGCGATAACGCTTCGCCGTGCCGCGGCTGGCGGATTTTTTCCCGGCCAGATCCATGTAGTCTTCGCGCAAATCGCAGATCGCCACCGTGGCGTTGTCTCCGTGCTCCAGAAACGCGTCGTGTACCTGATCTCCCCGATTGCCCAGGCCAATGTAGCCCATCGAAACCCGGTCGTTCGCTCCCAGAACGCGGGAGTAACTCAACGCCGTGGCGGCGATAGCCGCTTTTCCAAAGCTCCGGCGGCTGAAGGAGGAAGAAGGGGATGCGTGCGTCATAGCGGGAAACCTCTCTCTTGATTGCAACCGCGATTCTATCGCAGGCAGGGCCGCATTCCCCGGCATCCCGCCCACTACCTGCTCAGAGGCAGGCAAGAAAGCAACTTGATCCAATCGACGGAGAGCTACTCCTCTTCCGTTGACGGCTCAAAGGATCTGCCATCCATCGAGAACAGCGTGGGCGCCGCGGGCACGCGTTCTCGCCGGGTTCGTCCACGTGACGCATGCTCTTCGCCGGGCGGCTCTGTCTCCGCGGGCGTTTCATCGCAAGCTTCCGGGGCACTTCGCGGCTCCACTCGCAATGGAGCCCGTGGGGCAGCGGCCAGCGCGCTGCCCTCCGATCCCGGATCCGCGTCCGGCTCTAGAGCGCTCAGGTCTTCGAGATCCAGCGTTTCCCGCAACAGCCGTTCCAAGTGGCCCGTTTGCACACCCACCTGCGCCAGAGCTTGGCGCTGCTCGGCATGAATCGATTCCAGGCGCTGCTCGGCATGACGCAGGCGATCCGCCAGATGCATCGCCGCCATCACCGCGGCCCGCGTCCCATCCGTCGATCCGGAGCGCGACGCGATGGTGTGCATCAGTTGATCCACGTGGTCGGCAATCTGCTGAAACTCCGCTTCGCTCGCGGACGAGACGATGCTATAGGTCTGCTGGAAGATCCGCACCTTATACGTGCGCTTGCGGGAGTCGGCGGCGGAACTCATCCGTATTCGTGCCTCGCGGCTTTCGCCGCAGTCTTTCACAGTCTGTCACTCTTCAAGGCCAAACGGAAACAAGCCCGTCACCTGACGAAAAGATAATCCCGGTAGGCGGCGGCGGTATTGTTCCCAAACAAATAGAAGTCCTGCTTGCCGATTCCTTGCGCCTGCACCCATACGCCGGTCTCCGGAGGAGCCGTGGAGTTGCGGATCCCGATGTTGCGGGAAGCCAGAAAATGCATCGCTGCTAGCGTGCCCCCCACCTTCCCCTGCCTCGCCGTGATTCCGTCCAGGGAGAGGCCATCCACAGAGTGAACAAAGAGCGCGTGGCTATCCGGAGACCCGCTCTCGCCTTCCCAGCTAACCCGAAGATCTCGCACAAAGGCATCCGCGACGTAGCCAAGCAGGATGGCCGTCGTGGCCTCGTCTTCCCCGGCAACGGCATCCCACGGGGATTTCCATGGTCTCTCAAGCTTCGCCGGCGCGCCGGCGGCGGGCCGCACCGTCACCGCCATTCCGTCGATGCTGAGTTCGCGGATGGGGTGCCGCGTCCTACCGCTAAATAGAAGCTTGCCCGCCGTGTGGACCCGCACCCCGGTGAACGCCACCCCGCTCACGCTCCCGGCCTGAGATCCCTCGTCCCGCCGTTTCAAATCGATCACAATCGGCCACTCCGCGCTGCCCCGGCGCACGGCCGAGGTCTCTATCACCAAATTCGAAAACTGGAGCGATTCCACTGAGCCGCCATCCCGCGCAAAGATGCCCACCCCGCCCTGCGACGACTCAATCACCGTATTGCTCACCACCACGTTGCGGATGTCGCCGTGCGTCGCCGTGCCCACCTTGATCGCGGTTGCGCCGCTTCGCAGGTTGCTATCACTGATGGCGATTCCAGTGCATGGCGGCGCAATCCCGTCCACCAGGCTCGTCTGCATCGTGATGCCGTCGCCGCCCCCCCGATACACAAGCGACCGTACCGATACGCGGGTCGAGGAATCCAGCACCACCCCGTTTGTCGAGGAAGCCAGCATCGCGTTCTCGATCAGCAGATTCTCGAGCCAGGCCCCATCCACAACCCGCAGCGTCACCGTCCAAACCGGAGACCGCAGAAAGCGAATCCCGCTGATGCGCACGTTCGTGGCGTTCTCAATCAATACCAGGGAAATCAGCCGCGATCCTGGATTCCGTACCGTGGTCTCATCCGGCGCGGGCACAGGGCCGGCTTGAATCTCGCCTTCGCCGGTGAGCGTAATACCGTTCACCCCCTTGCCGTAGAAGAGGGCGGGCGCCGTATAGTCGTCCGCACTTCCGCTTGTCGCTATCACCGCACCGGCGTCCAGATAGAGCGTCACATTGTCGCGGAAGTAGAGCGTGCCCGTCACATAGCGCCCGGCGGGGAAGTGGAGCGTGCAACCGCCATCCACCGCGCAGGCGTCGATCGCCCCCTGTATCAAAGCCGTTTCCGCGGCTGCCCCGTCGCCCTTCACGCCATAGTCGGCCACACTGCGGAAAAGCGTCTGCGGCGCCGCGCCTAACCCGGCAGCCAGCAGCAGCACGGCGCCTGCCCAAAGCAACAGCCGAAGCGAAGCGGGCCAAGCCGGCAATCGAACGCGACAATGCGGTAGCGCGAACATATTCTTTCCGAGTCTAGCGAAAGCGGGCCACTGCAAATGTGAACCGGCGCAAATGGGAACCCGCGCAAGTGGGAACCCTCGGGCGCCGGCGTTAGTAGCGCGGCACCGAAGCATCCACCTGCAGGCTCCAGGCATCGATGCCGCCGGACATGCTCACGCAATTGGCGACACCCTTCTCGCGAAGCCAAGCAACCACATTGAGGCTGCGCATGCCGTGGTGGCAAAAGACGATCAGCTTCGACTCTTCCGAATCGCCCTCCAACTGGGAAAGGTGCTGCGGAATGGTGCCCATCGGAATCAATTGGCTGCCCGAAATCTGGCAGAGCTGATGCTCCTTCGGCTCGCGAACGTCAATCATCCGCACGGGCTCCTTCTTTTCGAGCATCTCTTTGACGGCGGAAACGGTGATCTCAAGATTGTTTGTCATATCAATTCCGGTTCGGCGAGTCCTCAACGCCCCGCCCGCTATTCCCTTACACCCAGTTCTTCAATCACGCGGTCCGCGCCGTAGATCTTATCAAGCGCTTCGATGATCGCCTGGGAGGCCACCAGTACCGCGCGGGCCGTCCGGTCCTGATAAATGAAGCGGTTCGGCAGGCTTGGCAGATTGCCATCGAAGATGATGCCCACCACTTCGCCCTTGGTATCCACCGCCGGGCTGCCCGAGTTGCCGCCATGGATGTCGGCGCTGGTGACGTAGTTGAACGGCAGGTTCATCCGCAGCTTCTTGCGCGCCGCCTTCCAGGATTCCGGCAGGATATAAGGATCCTCGCCCGTGGCCTTATCGAAAATACCGCCGATCGGCGTAAACGGAGGAATGTAGCCGACGCTTTTATCCTCAAAACCGCGCACCGGCCCGTAGGAGAGCCTCAGCGTTAAGGTCGCGTCCGGATAGTCGTTCTCTCCGTAAACACCGAAGCGCGCTTGGGCAATCTTCGTTTCCGCGTTCACCATCACGCCCTCAATGGTGTCCTGATAAGTAGTGAGCAGCTTGCGTGCTTCGGGCTCCAGCGCCCGCACTAGCGCAAACACCGGATCCTTCGATTCCCTGATCAGCTTCGGGTTCTCCAGCATCTGTTTCCGCACCGCCGGGTCGTCGAGCTTGCTTTCCAAAATGTAGCCGCGCGCCGCCTCGATCGGGGTTCGACCGGATAGCGCCTTCTTCACCGCGGGATCGTTTGGAAATTCACGCTGCAGCGTTTCGAGCGAGTTCGCCAGCATCCGCGCGTCGAACTCTTTGTAGATGGGGATATTCGCGCCAAGCCGCCTCTTGATGTTTGGAATCGCGGCATCGTTGAACCCTTTCAGACGATCTTCGTTCGGCTTCTCAATCTCCGTGGCAAAGCGCTCCATCTGCTTGGCCAGCCCGAAAAGATCCGATCCCCGCCCCATGAAGGTTTCTTTCAGCAGCGCCTCCTTGTAGATCTTCCGGTAAGCCTGCATGGCGTCGGCGAGTTCGCCCCACACATTGCCATACTCGCGCTCCAGCGCCGGCTTCTTCGCAAGCTCGGCGCGCAGAGAGCTTTCCTGCGAGCGCTTCTCCCCCATCAGGCTGTCGTCGCGTAAGCCGCTCAGGAATCCGGTGTAGGCTTTCTGGCTGTTCTCCAGTCCGAAAATCGCGTCTCTGGCGATCCGCTTCTCTTCCGCCCCCAGCTTGGCGTATTCGCTGGCGGTGGCGATCAGGGAAGCAATGCGCTCCAGCGTCAGCGGATACGATAGATCGCGGAAAAATTCAAGCTGCGAAAGCGTATTCAACCGACCAGTGGTTCCGGGATGCCCGGAGACAAACTGCAACTGACCAACCTGCGTGCCCTGCTTGCTCCAGCGCAAATAGTTCTCCGGCTTGGCCGGAGCGCCGTTCTCGTACGCGCGCAGAAACGTGATGTCCAGGCAATAGCGCGGGTAGTTGAAGTTGTCCGGATCCCCGCCAAAAAACGCGATGCCCGATTCCGGCGCGAACACCAGCCTCACGTCATCGTATTCCTTGTAGCGGTAGAGATTGTATTTGCCGCCCGCGTAAAGCGTCACCACCTGACAATCGAAGCCCTTGGCGGAGCAGGCGTTCTCAATCTCGGACATCTCCGCCTTGCGCAGCTTATTGGCCTCCGCCGCGTCTTTCACGGCATTGCCCTTTCCCTGCACGCGCGCCGTCACATCCTCAATCCCAAGCAGCACCCGCACCCGCGTCCCCGGACACTTCTGCTCCTCCTCGCGTGTCTTCGCGTAGAAGCCATTGCCCATGTAGTCGTGCTCTTTGCTCGATAAATTCTGGATGCAGCCCGCGGCGACGTGATGGTTCGTGAATAGCAGTCCATCCGCTGAAACAAAGGACCCTGAGCCCCCCCCAAAATGCACGCTTCCCGTTCGCAGATGATCGAGGAAGGAAGGCGTAAGCTCGAAGCCATATTTCTGGCGAATATCCTGCCTCACGGAATCCGGCATGTTACTAAACAGCCACATCCCCTCTTCCGCGAAAGCCGCGCCCACGGGGATGGCGAGCGCCACAGCAAGAATCAACGATTGCAATCTACGCATGGTTTTGGTGTGTCCAGCAGACGTTGGGAACTAAAACTACAGTGTATCGCGGGGAGGATCTTGCCGAGCATCCGGCTGAGCGGGCACCTAGCCCCGCTGCCGCGCCTGCGCTTTCTACCGGACCATCTTCATGTCGGCCAGCGGCCAATACGCGAATACCGCCTTGCCGTAAATAAACTCGCGTGAAACTGGCCCCCACGTGCGGCTGTCGTTCGACGAATTGCGGTGGTCGCCAAGAACGAAATACTCGTCCTCTCCCAAACGAATCTCGGGCATCTCGGCCTCGTCGCGGAACTCCGCCGGCACGTAGGGTTCGCGCAGCGTCCGCCCGTTGAGAAACACTTCCCCGCCCCGCACGGAGATCGCGTCGCCAGGTACCGCAATCACCCTCTTGATGTAGGACACCCGGCGGTCCTGCGGGAACCAGAACACCACCACATCGCCCCGGTGAACCTCGCTGATGCCCGCCTGAAAGAAGAATTTGTCGACGAAAATCCGCTGCTGATCGCCAATCGAAGGCATCATGCTGGTGCCTTCCACTTTCACCGGCTGGTAAAGGAAAACCACGATCAGAAACGCGATGATCACCGAGAGCCCCAAATCCCGGAACGCGGTTCCGGCCCAGCGGCGCAGCACGCGGTCCCATCGTTCAGGGTCGCATCGCTGCGGCGGGGGCGCTGGATTCGCGGGACCGGGAAGATTCTCTGTCATCATGGGTCTAGGGGGCCGGAAAGCGGCGGCTTAACTTCTCGTCACGCGCCAATCGCTTCCCGCTACTCGTCCATGATACTATCCGCGCACTCCTATTTGGACCTCCGCACGGCTCTCATCATCCCCGCCCTCAACGAAGAGGAGAGCCTGCCCCGTCTGCTTCGCTCCTTGCCCCCGTCCCTGTTTCAGTTGGTCGTGGTCGCCGACAATGGCTCCACCGACAATACCCGCGAAGTCGCCCGGCGAGGCGGCGCCCTCGTCGTCACCCAACGGGAACGCGGCTATGGAGCCGCCTG
This sequence comes from Bryobacterales bacterium, assembly GCA_034522975.1. Classification (GTDB taxonomy): domain Bacteria; phylum Acidobacteriota; class Terriglobia; order Bryobacterales; family Bryobacteraceae; genus JACTMJ01. Next base: position 60,390 of record JAXHKT010000056.1, on the reverse strand, counting down.
CCTCGCCGCCATCCGGGCGCTCCCCACCGAGATCGACACCATCGTCTTTCTCCAAGCCGATTGCAGCGAAGACCCCACCGAAGCGCAGCACCTCTTGCTCCCCATCGCCCAAAATCAGGCCGACCTCGTCATCGGCTCTCGCACCCTGGGCAACGCCGAAGCCGGCTCTTTGGAGCCCCACCAGGTCTTTGGAAACCGCCTCGCAACCACCCTGGTCCGCTGGATTTGGGGCCATCGGTACACCGATCTTGGCCCCTTTCGCGCCATTCGCCGGGACGCCCTCGATCTCCTCGACATGAAAGATCGCAATTACGGCTGGACCGTCGAAATGCAGGTGAAGGCGGTGCAACGCCACCTCCGCATCCAGGAAGTTCCCGTCAGTTATTTCCGTCGCGTAGGAAATAGTAAGATTTCGGGAAATTTATACGCCAGTATCCGGGCCGGATGGAAGATCCTCACCACCATCTTCGCCTTGCGCATTTTGGAACAGTTCCGCCGCCACTAACTTAGCCGTACCGGTACGCCCTCCCCCAAACGGGTTGCCTCGTTAATTCTTTCCAGTACGATTGAGTCTTCGAGCGTACCCGTACTAGGCTTGAAGGTAGGGAGACCGACACTCGGGCCATGACAAATTCGAGCGCAATTGGTTTGGTTGAGTCCTCCTCGCTGGCCGGGCGCGGATCCCTGATCGCTGCGAGTTTCGCCATCCACACCACCCTCGGCGCGCTGTTCGCCTGGAGCGTCTTCCTTGGCCCTCTCCGCTCCCTCTGCGGCTGGGACGAAACCACCCTGCTCACCCCGTATCGCTATGCTCTGGTCTGGTTCACGGTTGGCCTCCTCGCCGCCTCGCAACTCGCCCGCCGCCAAAGCCCTCGCGCCCTGGCTAGGCTCGGCGCTCTCTGCCTCGTTTCCGGCTCTTTGTGCGCCGCCGCCGTAGGGCAAAGCCTTGGCGGATTGACGATGGGGATCGGCGTTCTCGGTGGCTTCGGCGCAGGTGTCGCCTATCTCGCTCCCATTTCTACCTTTCGCCACTGGCTCCCCCAACGCAGTGGGATATTCTTTGCCTTCTCCGTCCTTTGCTTCGGTGCTGGCACCTTTCTTGCCGCTCCGTTTCTCGAATGGATGCTCGGCCAGCAGGCCGCCCGCTACGCCGCCACCGTCCCGGCTACGTTTCTCGCCATGGCGCTCCTGTTTCTGTTGGGCGTGGCAGTGATGGGGGAGTTCCTCCCGGGAACCCGCGCCTGGCTCGCTCCGCGCGTCTTTGAGACCTTAAGGGGAGAAACCGTGGCCTGCGAAACCGCGCGCCAGCGAGCCTGGGATCAAAGCGTCATGCCGCTATTGAGACTGTGGTTGCAATGGGGCGTCTTCTTCGCCGGCGCCTTCGCTGGGGTGGTTGCCCTTGATGAACGGATTCCCTTCCTCAACGCGGTCCGCTGGCACGAAGCCTGGTTGGCCACTGGTGTTTGCGTAGCGGTGCTTGCGGTCACCAACCGCGTGGGACGCCGCGTCTGGGAGGGGCTCGCCCACCAGACCGGCCGCATCTCCGCCTTTCTGGTTCAGATCCTTCTGGCGACGGGCCTCAGCATGATCGCCAACGGGGGGCCGCCCGAATTCAGTTCCACGATGGCCATGCTGGCGTTGATCGGCTTCGGCTTTGGAGGCTTTCTGGGCTTGATGCCCCAATTGGCCGCGGAAATGGTGGATGGCCGCGAAAGCCTCGCTCTCACCTTCGGGATAATGAATTCCGCATTCGGCCTTTGGGTTTTCGCCGCCCCGTTCTGGCTCCATGAGCAGCGGCCGGAGACGCTACTCGGCAGCGTCTCGCTCCTCACGGTGAGCGCCGCCTTCCTCCTGGGCTTCGTGTATCTTCTTTTGCGCCCCGCGAAGACAGGCAGTTGCGTCTCGCAGGCGCTCTCCCGTTGGTAGGCGGCCTAGCTAGGCTCGCTGATACGGCCGCCGTAAATAGCCCCGCGATTCCTGGGCAACATCGCTATCCGGCGCCAGCGCCACCGCCGCCTGATAGGCTTTGCGCGCCTCCTCCCGATTCCCCAGCATGTCGTGAACCTGCCCCAGCCGCATGTGGGCCAGCACGCCCGTGTGCAGGTCCAGCGATTCCGCGCCCTCGGCGGCATCCTTCAGGTTGTTGAGCGCGGCGCTGTAGTTGCGATACCAAAATTGAAAGTTGCCCTTGGCAAAGGAGAAACGCGCAGCGGGCATCGCATGATAGAAATTCGGATCCTTCGCAATCCGTTGCTCCATCTCTCTGAGCACGGCCACCACGTTGGCTTCGTCGCCCAGGTCGCTATACAACTGCACCAGTTCCAGATAGAAGAGGTGATTGCGGGGGAACGCCGCGGTGAGTTCGCGCAAAAGCGGCACCGCCTTCGCCGTCCACTCCTTACCTTCCCGGCGGTAGATGGCGCAGAGCAGCACCTTTGCGTCGTAGGGCACACGCACGCCTTTGCGCGCCACTTCTTCCATGGTCCGGATCCCCGCTTCTTTGTCCCCCCGGAAACCCACCAGAAAGCCCAGCATCTTGTAGAAGAAGGAGAGGCTGCCCACCACGTAATCGTGCGCCCCCTGCACCAGCCGGGCATCGACGAAATCCGGGCGGAGCTCCGCCACCCGATTGTGCAGCTTCCGGGCCTCGGTGGCATCCCGCAAGGCATCGCGCCAGGACTTCTCCACCAGAAATCGATAGTTCGCGCGAAGACCGAAAGCGATCCCCTTGGAATACATCGCATCGGTATCGTCGGCATTGACGGCAAGCGCGGCGTCGCTCAGCGACATCACTTTCTCGATCGCCCCGAAGAATTCGCTCTTTTCGGTGGGCGAGATTTCCGCCTTGGCCCGGCGAAGAAAGGGATTGTTCCCACTCACCAGTTGCGTTTCCAGCGCCCCCGCCCGGAACAGCACCCGGTAAAGGACGGCCTGGGCCAAATGGTTGTGCGGGCGCGCGCTCTCCGGATTCTGGCGCATCTCTTCACGAAACCACCGGATCGCCTGGTCGTATTCCAGGTTGTAGAAGTGAAGAAAGCCTTTCTCCAAATTCGCGGAAATATCCATTCGCGCCATCGCCGGAGTCCTGGCGGCTGGCGCTTTGGCAACCGCCGGTTTCCGGGCAGAGGGCGCATTCTGGGCGGCGTGGGCACGCAAAGCCGACGACGCGACGATGGCGGCAAAGCCAAAGAGTAGAGGACGTCTGGTCACAATTCCTTGGATGATTTCGCGCCCGCTTCGGTCGCAGCACCAGCGATTACGCGCTCCAGCGCCCACTGCGCGTGCGATGCCACCGTCGCGTCCGGGTGCTGTGTAAGCCGCTCCAGCACGGTCTCGAATCGCCCGCTTCCCGAGTTGCCCATCGCCACCACGACATTGCGAAGAAAGCCGCGATACCGCGATCGGCTCACCGGGCTTTCCGCAAAAAGCGCGCCAAACTGGTCTTCCGTGATTGCGGCCAGCCTCTCCAGCGGCTCCCCCGGCGGCATCAGCGGCGCAAACCGAAGGTCGCCGCTAACCGGTGCCCGGCGGTTCCAAGGGCACACATCCTGGCAGATATCGCAACCGAACACGTGCAACCCATTTCCCGCTCTTGCCTCCTCCGGAATCTCGCCTTTCTTCTCGATCGTGTAATAGGAAATGCAGGCCCGGGCGTCCACGAAGTACTGGCGCCCCTCCGCGAATCCCGTGGGAACGATCGCCGCCGTGGGGCAGGCGTCAATGCACCGGCGGCAGGTTCCGCATCGCTCCGGCGGCGGCGCGTCCGCCTCCAATCGAAGCGAGAGCAGCAACTCCCCCAGAAAATACCAACTGCCCGTGGGCTCGTGGATCAGGCAGGTATTCTTGCCGATCCAGCCCAGCCCCGCCTGCCTTGCGTAACTGCGCTCCAGCAGCGGCGCCGTGTCCACGCAAATACGCGCTTCAAAAAGCTCCCCCGTCGCCGCGCGAAGTGCCGATTCCACCCTGCGCAGCCCCTCTTCCACAATCTGGTGGTAATCCTCCCCCCAGGCGTAGCGCGAGATCCACCCAATGTCCTCTGCGCTTATTTCCGTGGAGTAAGGTTGGGGCGTGTTGTAGAGCAATCCAACGCAGAGGATGCTCCGGGCGCTAGGCATCAGCGTGGCCGGGTCGGCCCGTTTCTCGCGGCGATAGCCGCTGAGGTAGCCCATCGCCCCGGCCATGCCCTGGTCCACCCACGAACCATAGGCCTCCGCGTCCGGCAAGGGAAGCGCCGCCGCAATCCCCGCCAAGTCGAACCCGCAACCTAGAGCGATCGCCTTCACCTGGGCGCTCGTAAGCAACTTGGGCACTCCCGGCTGAGGGTCAAGCGGCATCTCAGCCCCCGGCAGCCAGCGCGCACAACGCGTCGCCGCTGAGGCGGTTCACCGTCCAATCCTCCATCGGGAGAGCGTTGAGGCTGCGATAGAAGGCGATGGCGGGCTCGTTCCAGTCAAGAACCGCCCAATCCAGACGGCAATAGCCGCGCTCCACAGCAATCTGGGCCAGCCGCGCGAACAGTGCTCTCCCGTATCCGCGGCCACGCGCTTCCGGCTCCACGAACAGGTCTTCCAGATACATTCCAGGCCGACCCGCAAAGGTGGAGAAATTCTGAAAAAAGAGCGCAAAGCCCACTGCCCGCGGAGCGCCCGGCCCATCCGGCGTCGCGATCGCCAGAAGCGCTTCGGCCGCAGGCCTCGCCCCAAACAATGCCTTTGCCAACGATTCCTCCGTCGCAACTACATGCTCGGAGAGCCGCTCATACTCTGCCAGGGCACGGATGAATCCGAGAATTGCAGGGACATCGGCCATCGTGGCCGGCCGAATTTCCACCGGGGGCGAATAAGAAGAATCAGCCATCAAACTCCATCATAAGGGAGCAAGAGATCCGCCCAAAAGGGGCGCGCCGTAGCCGAAAGGAACCGAAGAGTTTCCAAATCTTCGCGAATTTCAGGGAATCAGGAAAGAATCTGTTGCGATATCATCGTGACAACGTGGAGGTCGCAGCGATGAACCTGCTTTCTGGGTCCGTCTCGTGCCGTTCTCGCCTCACTCACAGCACTTTGCTCTGCTTTGGTGTGGCCGTACTTTTGTTCGCAACCAGTTCGGCCCTCTTGGGACAGGATGCCGGCGGAGGTTCCGCCGGTGGAGGAACGTCTGGCGGTGGCGCGTCGGGCGGAGGCACCAGCGGTGGCGGCAATACCGGCGGCAACACCGGCGGCAACACCGGCGGCGGATTCCCCAGCCCAGGCGGCACCAACCGTCCAGGAGGCAATTTCCCTCAGCCCGGCCAGCCCACCCAGCCCGGCAGCAACGACCCTTTTGGCCGCTCCCAGGATCCCTTCGCCAACCGTCCCATCTACCTCAGCGGCAAAGTGATGCTCTCCGAGGGCGGCGCCGCCCCCATCGAAACCGTCATTGAGCGCGTCTGCAATGGCCAGCCTATCCCGGAGGGTTATGTCAATTCCAAGGGCGACTTCAACATCCAGTTGGGCCGCAACAGCCAGATGTTCTCCGATGCCAGCACCAGCAGTTGGGGCGGCCCCTTCGGCGGAGGTGGTCTCGGTTCCGGTATGCCAGGCCCCTTGGGGAACGTAATTAGCGAACGGGACCTCATCGGCTGCGAAATCCGCGCCACTCTTCCCGGCTATCGCTCGAATGTCGTGCAACTCTCCGGCCGGCGGTCTCTCGACAACCCCGATGTCGGCACGCTCGTCCTTACCCGCCTCGCCAAGGTGGAAGGCTTCACCATCAGCCTCACCACCATGAACGCGCCTAAGGACGCGAAAAAGTCGTATGAGAAGGCCATGAACGAACTCAAGAAACAGAAGTTCGAAAAAGCCATGCCTCATTTTGACAAGGCGCTGGGGCTCTATCCGGAATACGCTGTTGCCTGGTATGGCAAAGGGCTTGCTCTCGAAGGGCTCAAGAACGCAGCAGCGGCCACCGAGGCTTACAACAAGGCGATCGAAGCCGACGGCAAATATCTCTCGCCCTACCTTCGGCTGGCATCCATCTCCGCGGGCGGCAACGATTGGGAGCAGGCGGAAAAGTATTCCGCAACTACCATTCGCATGAATCCGGTGGACTTCCCCTACGCCTATTACCTGAACGCTCTAAGCAATCTGCAACTACAGAATTTCGACAAAGCCGAAGAAAGCGCAGCCGAAGCGCTTCGCATGGACCCCGGCCATCGCATGCCCCGCCTCGATTACTTCATGGCGCTCATCATGGCCAACCAGCGGAAATACGACGACGCCGCCAGCCACATGAAAGCCTTCCTCAAACTTCTGCCCGAGGGCACGGACCTAACCACTTACCAGAAGCAGCTCACTGAAATTGAGCAAATGGCATTGACGGAGCGGCCGGCGCAGGCGAACCCATAGGCGGTTGCGCAAGCCCCCGCACACAAGGCATGGCCGGCAGTCCCCAGGGCTGCCGGCCATGTTCTTTTGAAAGTGTGCCTAAACCGAATCGGCCTTTTGCCAGCGCGGGTCTGTCTTAGCTCAATTCGGCGTCGTTGGGCCGGGTCACCAGCACCACTGCCCTGCCAAGTGGAGACAGAACACGGTAATCGTAGGAAACTCCTCGCGGCGCATGGAACGATCCCCCAGCCTTCACGCGGAAGTGGTCGTCGCCGATGCGCACCTCCCACTCACCTTCCAGCAGGCAGAAGAAGCGGTCTTCCGAATCGCTGGCCGTGGCTGCTGGTTCAGCCCCTGGCGTTGCGCTGAACTCGACGATGGAAAAGCTGCCGGTATGCACTTCTCCGGAAAGATGAACTCGTTGCCCGGCTGACCCCAGATCAGCGGGAATCGCGGGTCCCTGTGGACGCGCGGATAGAACATTCGCGTGGGAAGTCATGGTCGTGCTTCGCCCTCTCTGATTTTTTGCTTTCACTTGTTAAAGCGTCAAACAAGGGCGGACCATTCAAGCAATGGGGGCTTTTTTGACGTTGCGGCGTAAAATTTACAAGAATCGGCGCTCCACGTATCCCCGCGAACGCCGCAGGCTCTCTTCCACCGGGCGGCTAATGCGCGTTCGCTCTTCCCACGCCAGTTCCACCATAAGAATGCCGCTATACGTTGTCTGCTTCAAATACTGCGCTATCGGGCGGTAATCCAAATCGCCATCGTCGAGATCTTCCCACCACACTCTGCCACGCGCGTTGCGCAAATGAACCGACGCCAGGCGTGTGCGGCATTCTTTCAACAAGGTCAGCGGATCCTGTCCGCCGCGCAGCGCCCAATGGGTGTCAAAGCAGAATCGCACGATTGCCGGATCCGTCTCCCGCAGCCAGTAGCGCCAGTTCCGCGCGTCATTCGCCATCTCCGCGTCGTGCTGATGCAGCGTCAGCACGAGGCCCTCCTCCCGCAACAGGCGGGCAACGGCGTGAATACCCTCGGCCTCCGCCGCCAGTTCGGCGTCGCTCTTGGCTTCCTTGCGCGGCTTTGGGTCCGGATTGCAGTTGATCGCTTCCGCTCCAATGGCCTTGGCATTGGCCGCCAGCTGGCGAAACTTCTTCAGCTCCCCGGCGTGAGCCTCGCTCTCGTAAAGGCGCGCTCCGCTATAGACAACCGGGTAGCGAATCCCCAGTTCATCCCCCGCGCGCCGCAACTGCGGCAGCAAATCCCGCGTCACCAGCGAACTCATCAACTCCAGATGGCGAAACCCGGCACGGCAATGCGCCTCCAGCATCTCCCGAAGATGCTCGCTGACCGGTTGCTTTTGGCGTGCGAAATGCTGGGTCCAAACGTAAACTTGCGCGCCCACCCGTGGGGCGGAAACCGAGATGCTGCCCATCTTCTCCGCCATCGCGGGCTGCGTGTTGAAAGGCAACCCCGTCAACGGACCCAGCGCCGCCGCGGAAGCAGCCCTTCTGAGCAGATTTCGCCGAGTGACCATCGCCGCCTATCCTATCGCAGCGCCCACCCACGCGCAGCCGCCTGCCAGTTCCTTTAGCCACCTGCCAACAGCACGCTTGCACCTTTGCACCTCCTCAAAGCATCCTAACGGGGCACGGGGCGGAAGGAGATCGCAATGGCCGCTGGAAAACAAATATTGGGTGTTCATGGGGCGGGATCGCAGCATTGGGTAGGCGATGGCTTCCCCGTCCGCAACCTCATTCCGTCCAACGGCGTGAGCGACGCGGTAAGCCCCTTTCTCATGTTCGACTACGCAGGCCCTGCCACCTTCGCGCCATCTGACAAACCGAGAGGCGTCGAGGAGCATCCCCACCGTGGCTTCGAGACGGTCACCATCGCCTACCAGGGTTCCGTAGACCATCGCGATTCCGCGGGCAATGCCGGCACCATCGGGCCCGGCGACGTGCAGTGGATGACGGCCGCTTCCGGCGTCGTCCACGAAGAAAAGCACGGGCGCGCCTTCACGGAAGCGGGCGGCACTTTTGAGATGGTCCAACTCTGGGTGAATCTCCCCGCCGCTCACAAGATGTCCGCCCCGCGTTACCAGGAAATCCTCAGCGAAACCATCCCTGTCGTGGCCTTAGCCGAAGGCGTATCCGCCCGCGTGATCGCAGGCTCCATCGACGACGCGAAAGGGCCTGCCCGCACCGTCACCCCCATCAACCTCTTCGACGTCCGCATGTCTCCCGGCGCTCGTGCGCACATCCCCGTGCCCGAAGGCCACCGCGCCGCGGTCGCTTTGCTACGCGGCAACGTCGTGTTGAACGGCTCCTCGCCACTCGAAGGCGAAGCCCGCATTGCCCCTCTTAGCGAGTCTGGCAGCGGCGTCGAAATCGAAGCGCACGAAGATTCCGTTCTCTTGATTCTTTCCGGCACCCCCATCCTCGAACCCGTGGCCAGCTACGGACCCTTCGTGATGAACACCCAGGAAGAAATCCGCCAAGCCCTCGCCGACTACCGCTCCGGCCGCATGGGCCATCTCCGCTAAGTCCAGCCTCTCGCCAGACCAGCCTCGTCCCGCTATTATTCGTTAAAAATGATTCATATTTAATGTATCCAAATATGGATTGAATTGAATACTTTATTCGGATACGATACTCCTGCTTGAGGTAGGTCTCGCTATGCAGAATCCAAGAAATCTAATCGTTCTCGCTATGTTCTTTTTTGCCACCGTCGCGGCTTACGGCCAAGCGGTATCGGGCACTCTTCTGGGCACCGTCACTGACCAAAGCGCGGCCAGCGTCCCCGCAGCCAAAGTCAGCCTCACGGGACAAAACACGGGCGTCAGCCGCTCAACCGAAACAACCAATGCTGGATACTATGCCTTCTCGGATCTCGCTCCGGGAGTCTACACCGTCACTATTGAAATGCCCGGCTTCAAACGCAGCGTTCGCCAGAACGTGGAAGTGCTGGTGAACACCACCGTCCGCGTGGATATGCAATTGCAAACCGGCGATGTCGCGGAGAGCATCGAAGTCACCGCCGAGGCGGCCCTTCTGCAAACGGACCGCACCGACACGGGCCGCAAGATCGAAGTGCAGCAACTGGCCGACATGCCCCTGGGCACCAACCGCAATTTTCAAAGTCTGCTCAATCTGGTGCCTGGAACGACGCGCGCCTTTCGCCCGCACTCGGTCTTTTTCAACGCGCAGGATAGCCTCTCCACGCAGGTGAACGGGCAATCCCGCCTCGCCAACAACGTGCAACTCGAAGGCATCGACAACAACCACCGCACCGGCCTGCTCACCGCGCTCATCCCACCCATCGAAGCTCTGGAAACGGTGGACATCACCACCAGCAATTATGAAGCATCGCTCGGCCGTGCCGGTGGCGCCGTCACCAATGTGCTGCTGAAATCCGGCACCAACGAATTTCACGGCAGCGCCTTCGCCTTCAACCGCGTCAGCGCCTTGGCGGCCAAAGCCTTCCTCACCACCACCAAGCCGCTCACCGTCTACAACTATTTCGGCGGCACTTTCGGCGGCCCCATCGTCAAAAACAAGACCTTTTTCTTCGGCGACTATCTCCGTGTCACCGACCATCGCGGCCAGACCGATCGCCTCACCATCCCCACCCCCGCGTTCCGCTCCGGCGATTTCTCCGGGATGACTACCCTCATCTACGACCCCACCACGGGTACCGCCACCGGCACCGGCCGCACCCCCTTCACCGGCAATCGCATCCCGGACGCCCGCATCAGCCCCATTTCCAAGCGCATCCTGGGCTTGCTGCCCGGGCCGACGCTCCCCGGCACCGGCATCAACTATGAGTACAACTCCACCCTTGTCAAAGATACGGATAGCTTCGACGTCAAGGTGGACCACAACCAAAGCGATGCGGATCGTTTTAGCGTACGTTACAGTTTCCAGCGTCCCACCGTCTTTGATCCCCCTTCCTTCGGTGCGGCGGGCGGCCCCCACGGCGGCGGCTTTAGCGGCAGTGGCGTGCAGAAATCGCAGAACGGAGCGGTGAACTACAATCGCCTGTTCAGCCCCACCCTCATCTCGGAGTTCCGCCTGGGCGTCAACCGCTATCGCAACGACGCGCAGCAGGTGGATTACGGCACCAAGGCCAGTGAAGACATCGGCATCCGTGGCGTCAATCTCGACGATTGGACCAGCGGACTGGTGAACATTAACATCACTGGCTTCTCCAACCCCATCGTCGGCTATTCCGCCTCTTTGCCCTGGATTCGCTCCGAGACAAACTTCAACTTCGTGAATACCTGGACGAAGACCTGGAGCACCCACACCACCAAGTTTGGCGCGGATATCCGCCGCCTGCGCGACGACTTGCTGCAGACCCAAACGCAGAATCCCCGCGGCATCTTTCGCTTCCGCCAGGGCCAAACCAGTTGCAGCGGCAATTGCGGCGCGGGCAACTCTACCTCTGCCGGTTTCGCCAACGCCTTCGCCAGCTTCCTGCTGGATTTGCCGAACGATACTGGCCGCGACCTTGCCGTGATCTTCCCCGCATGGCGGCAAACCCAATACTTCTTGTTTTTCCACGACAAGTGGCAGATCAACCCCAAACTTACCCTCGACTATGGGCTGCGCTGGGAGTTCTATCAGCCGGCCACCCCGCGCTTGAAGGGCGGATTCTCCAACTACAACGCGGACTTGAATCAGTTGGAAGTCGCGGGCTACGGCAACGTGCCAATGAATCTGGGCATGAAGGCGAACTACAAGAACTTCGCTCCGCGCCTCGGCATGGCCTATCGCCTCAGCGAAAAAGATGTGTTCCGCATGGGTTTCGGCATCAGCTTCCTGCCTTTCGCCGACAACACCTACGCCTACAATTTCCCCGTGAAGCAGAACAACACCTTCAATGGGCTGAACTCCTTCTCGCCGGCCATTCTGGGCGACGGCCGAATCGCGTCGATGGGCAATGGCTTCCCAGCCCCCATCGCTGCCGTAATCCCCGATTCCGGCATCATCACGAGTCCCCAGAATCAGCAATACGATGTCATCGACACCAACTTCCGGGAAGGCTACGTGCAAGCCTGGAATCTCGCCTACCAGCGCGCCTTGCCAAAGAACTTCACCTTCGAAGTGGCCTACGTTGGCAACAAGTCCATTCACGTGCCGATGCCCAGGCTCTTGAATCCCGGCTACATCCTGGGCGCGGGAGCGGCGGGCCGGCCCTACTTCGCGCAATTCGGTCGCAACGTCAACACCAACCTCCGCTTCGCCTCGGGAGATAGCGAATACAACGGCCTGCAGATGAAGCTGGATAAGCGCTATTCCAACGGCTTCCTGCTCACCACCGCCTACACCTGGAGCCGGGCTATGGCCAACAGCGGCGACGACAACGGCGGACCCGCCTGGTACATCAACCCTGAACGCAACTGGGCGCGCGCCGGCTTTGACCGTCGCCACACCTTCGTGCAGAGCTACATCTACGAACTGCCCTTCGGCAAGGGCAAGCAGTTCATCCAATCTGGTCCCGGCGCTTGGGTGCTGGGTGGCTGGCAGCTCAACGGCATCCTTACGCTGATGAGCGGCAATGCCATCAACTTCAGCTCCACCGCTCCCAACAACGCTCCCGGCAATGCGCAAACCCCCAACATCAACGGATCGTTCAACGTCCTGGGCGCGGTAAACGACAGCCCCTGGTTCGACACCAGCGTCTTCTCCGCCCCCGCCGCGAATACCTTTGGAAACGTAGGCCGCAATGCTGCCTCCGGTCCAAACTTCTATAACCTCGACGCCTCCCTCTTCCGGACCATCTCCATCCGGGAGCGCTACAAACTGGAGTTCCGCGCGGAAGCCTTCGCCCTGCCGAACTCTCCAGGCTGGCAACTCAACAACCCGAACACCAACGTCAACGACCCCAACTTCGGTAAGGTCCGTGGCGCCGGCGGCAACCGTTCCCTGCAGTTGGGATTGCGCCTGATGTTCTAGCGCAAACTCCCCACCTCAACCGCGAAAGGCCCGGGCTTCACAGTCCGGGCTTTTTGCTTTGCCTCCTATTCCGGAAAGGGAAGCGCTTCCACGAACGCATCCTGAAAACCCGCCTCGGCGGCCAGTTCGACGTGCTGGATGCGTGCCGCCAAATCCGCCAGCAGACGCTCCCGGCTGGAAGGCCGCAGAAGCAACAGCCGGGTGCCGCGCAACGCCGTGTTACCCGCCGCATGCACCGCCGCGCCCGCCTGCGGAAGCAGCCCCGTGCGCCGCGCGCTTCCTTCACGAACGTAATTCCCGAACGCCCCCGCCAGGTGAATCCGCTTCACGTCCGCCACCCCTGCCGCCTCTTTTAGCAAAGCAAAGCCGCTGGCGATCGCTCCCTTGGCAAGCTGCAACTCCCGCACATCGCGTTGCGTAAGGTGCAGCCCGTCGCTAAGCGGGATCGAGCGCTCCTGTTCTCGAATGCGCCCGCTCGCAAACACCACTCCCGCATCCAGCGCGCAAGCCACCGCGTCCAATAGGCCGCTGCCGCAAATGCCGTGCGCCGTGCCCCCGCCGATCACCTGAAAGCGGCTCCCCGCTCCGTCCCGCTCGACGCGATGGATGGCCCCCGGCCCCGCCCGCATCCCGCACGAAATCCGCCCGCCCTCAAACGCAGGTCCGGCCGCCGTCGAAGCGCAGAAGATGCGCTTCCCATCGCTCACCGCAATCTCGCCGTTCGTACCCAGATCGAAGATCGCTTCCGCGTCCCGCGCCTCCGCCAGCCCGCTTGCCAGCAAACCCGCCAGCAAATCGCTCCCCACAAAGCCGCCCGCGCAGGGTAGAAAAGTCACCGCGCTCTCTTTGAAGTCGTCCCATCCGAGTTCCACGCCCGCAAAACTCCGCGCACCCAGGGCGCCGCTACGGAAGGGAACGCCGGCAAGCGGCTCCACATCCAGCCCGCAGAACAGATGGTGCATCACCGTGTTGCCAGCCAGCAGCACTTCCGTCAACGCGCGCCCCCCTGCCGCCGCGCCCAGCATCGCGCCAATCTGCGCGCGAATGTGCGCGCCAAGCACGCGCGGATACCCGATCGCGTGTTGCACCCGGCTCATCACGTCGGCGCCGTATCGCGCCTGCTCGTTGAGGGCCGATTCGCTGCCGGCGATCTCCCCCGTGCTCAGGTCCACGCACTGCACCACCACCGTCGTCGTGCCCAGATCCACCGCCGCGCCAAAGCCCTCCCGCCGCTCGAACGCCAGGGGAACGTCGTCGCTCAGGATCACCGTCTGCCATTGCCGCACCTCCACCTGCACGGCCTCTCCATTGGCCCCGCTCGCCGCCGCGCAACAACCCAGACGCCATCCGCCATGAAGCTCGCTTTCGCTCAGAAACTCCCGCATCGCCGGCGTCACCGGCACGCTGCCTTGCAGGACGCGAATCTTGCAGTCGCCGCACGTGCCATCGCCGCCGCAGGGGAACTCCACTCCTTCGGCTAACAGCAGATCCCGCAACGGCCGGCTCTTGCTGGGATATAAGATGAGGCGGCGGGAAGACATGCGCAATCAGACGTGCGTCCGCGCGTAGTTTACCAGCGCATGCACGTTCTCCTCCGGCGTCGCCCGGGCGATCTCGCAGCCCGCGCCCACGATGAACGCACTGCCCGCCTGCCGGTGGCATTGGGCCACCGCCTCCGTCACACTTGCGGGATCGCCATCGCGCACCGTGCGCACCGGATCCAGATTGCCCAGGAGCACCTGCCTATCCTTCATCGCCGCGCGCGCTTCCTCCACCGGGCTCGGATAATCGAGATCGATCATATCCGCCCCCGTCGTTCCCATGCCGTCGAGAATGCGCCGCGTATTGCCGCAGATGTGCAGCCGTACCCGCGCGCCCTCCGCCCGGATCGCGGCGATCAACTTCTTCTGCCAGGGCAGCACGCGTTCCCTGTAAATCCGCGGACCCACCAGCGAACTCGCCGCATCCCCCACGCCAATCACATCGGCCCCCGCGCGGATTTGCACTTTCGCGAACGCGATCTCCATCGCCACCACATACGCGAACAACTCCTCCACGAACTCCGCATCGTCGGAGAAATCCAGCATCAGCGTATTGATCCCGCGAAGGTCCGCGGCCATCGCACAAGGGCCTTCCACCCAGCCTTCCACCAGCAGCGAATCGCCCACCGCATTCCGTAGCGCCTCCACCCCGCGAATGCGATCCTCCATCCGGCTGCCCGCGGCCATTGCAGGCTGGCCCAATTGGCCTAACCTCGATTTCTCATGCAGCACCGCCTCCCGCTCCACAATGGCGGGCGGCTGGTTCTCAAACCACTCGATGCTTCCGCCCAAATCCGACGCCTCCCGGGCGGGGTCTGAGATCGCCGATACATAGTCGAATCCAAACTTCTCCGCCGTGCGCATCTGCGCCGCAACCAGCACTCTGTAGTCGCGCGCATAGTCGCGATAAAGCACGCCTGCCGTATCCCCGGCGAACATCATCGTAATCGGCATTACGGCCAGGTGGTCCCGTGGGGCGCCATCGAAGGTAGCCAGAACTCGTTCTCTTCCATTCATGCCGTCACCGCCTCAGCGACGAGAATATCGGAATCCCAGCGGCTCGCGCTCCGTTCACCGGGTTGCAGCACCAGAAAGTCGTCGTCCCACTTCCCGGTCACCAGCTTTCGGAACCACTCCCGGCTTCCCGCGCGTTTTTCAAACTGCCATTCGCGTTCAACGGCTTCTTTTCTGGCCTTCTGCTCAAAACGCTGTTCGGCACCAACGCCGGTGTCGATGTAAACCAGCCGCGAATAGTTCTTCTGGTATCGATACAACTCCTCGTAAAGATAGCGGCCCGGCTCTTCCCCGTACTTGTCCATCAACCAATCGAGTTCGTTCGCCGCCTCAGGGGGCAATCCGCTCAGTTGCATCGTATGGCCCCCATACTCCACCCACCCGGGCGAGCGGAAAAACGTACCGGCATTCTCTTCGATGATCTTGTCGTAGGCCTCGCGGCTCCCCAGCAGCAGCGCAATGCAATCGTGCGCCCGCGGGATCACCACGGGAACCCGGCGCGCCTCAATGCCCGCCAGTCCGTTTCCGCACAACGCGTAGCCCATCAGCACTGCCGCGTATTGCTCCGGGTCCACGGCGTCGACGCGCTCCTGGATGTGTACCCGCATCCGCTTGCCGCCTAAATCGTGCAGCGCCTTCGGCAGCGTCTCGATATCGATCGGATGCAGCGATCGCGCCGCCTCCAGCCGCAGTTCCCTCGCCACTACTTCACAGGCGATCAGCCGGAATCGCATGGGGCCATCCTTTCCTCAGTGCGGCGATAAAGGCGGGCGACGTGCCGCAACATCCCCCTACAAAGCTCGCTCCCGCCGCCAGCAGCGCCGGCAAATAGGATGCGAAATGGGCGGGCAGCGTGCCGTAGACCGCCTCTCCATTGACGATCTCGGGCATCCCGGCATTCGCCTTAATCCACAATGGCAGCCCGCTCGCCGCGCGCATCCGGGCGCAGATCGCCGGAAACGCTTCCACGCCATTGCCGCAGTTGGCTCCCACCGCATCCGCGCCCGCTTCCTCCATCGCCCTCACCGCCTGTTCCGGAGTAACCCCGGTCATCGTCCGGTCGCGTTCTTCCCGTGTCGAATGCGAAGGAAACCACCACCGGCAGTCCCGTCTCTTTCGCCGCTCCCAACGCGATCCGCGCCTCCGCAAGATCGCTCATCGTCTCGAGTAGCAGCGCATCGGGCTTCGCTTCCGCCAGCGCCTCACATTGCACCGCGAAACTGCTTTGCAGATCGTCCTCGCTCAGCTCCCCCGCCATCAGCATCTTGCCGCTCGGGCCCACGGATGCGAACACCGCCGCCCCCGTCCGCGCCGCCGCTTCCCGCGAATGCCTCACCCCGGCCGCGTTGATCGCAGCCACGCGGTCGCCCAGCCCGTAGCCGGCCAGCGCGATCGGGTTCGCTCGAAAGGTATTCGTCAGCACCACGCGGCTGCCCGCCTCCACATAGCTTTCCGCCACCGCCCGTACAGCGTCCGGGTGGCTCAAATTCCACGCGTCCGGACATTCCCCCAACGCCAGGCCGCGCGCCTGCAACTCCGTACCCCAGGCGCCATCGGTCAGCAGCGGACCCTGCCTCAGCAACTCGCTCAACTTCACGCTTCTCCCGCCCCCTCTCGCTCGAAATAGTCTCGCGCCACGCGCAGCATCAGATCCACCTTCTCCCTTACCGTATCCGCCGCTTCCGGCACATGCAATACGTCGCACTCGCTGCCGGCGATGAACGGCTGCCCCGTCTCACGCATCCGCGCGCAAAGTTCGCTTGTCATCTCCGCTACGCGCTCTCCGGGCATCGCCGCATCCGAATAAAACTGCCGCGTGGGAAGATTGCCGAACAACACCACATCGTCCGGCACGTGCCGCGCATCCTCCCAGAGCCGCCGCGAACTCCCCAGGCTCAGCATCGCCGGGTGAAGTTCCCAGCCAATCAGCCTCACCATCTCATCGTTCAGGTCTCCGCAATCATGGAAGAAATACTCGGCTTCCGCGTTGCAAACAATCCGCTTCAGCCGCAAGTGCGGTTCAATCGCAAACCGGTGAAACAGATGCCGTTCTCCGCGCATCTGCCGGGGCGAAAGAAACGCTACGCTTGCCGATGGTTCGCACACCAGAATCGCCTGCGCGCCCGCCTGCAACTGCGCCGCAATGGCCCGCTCCACCGTAATCTCCGCCATCTCCATACAGCGCCGGAAACAGACCGCCAGCGGCTCTTCGGCTTCGTCTCCTTCGCGCGCCGCAAAGGCGATGGCCGGTATCGGATCCGCCATCAGCTTTGTCGCCAGAGAAAGCGGCCCGATCGCCATGCCCACCGCCACCAGATCCCGGTGTTCCCGCACCACCCGCAGCGCTTCGTGCTGGGCACGATTCTCAACCGGAAAGGGCCGCTCCGCCGCGTCATAGAGCGCCTCCACCGCGTGAGCGTCCGGCGCTCCGTCAAAGTGAAAGCGGTCCCGCTCCTCATCCGCCACCCCAAAGAACGCCAGCAGATCGCTCTTCTCCGTCCGCAAGTCCATCAACGGAATGGCCAAAGGAGTCTGCCATCGCCTAGCGGATGCCACCACCACTTCGCCCAACCCTCGCCCGTCGCGGCGCACCGCTTCCGGATCGCTCGCTTCGTGCAGCAGCAGGTCTGTTCCGATGGGCATCGCCAGCCCGCCACGGGCCAGCTTCAGCAGCGCCGCCCGCGTCATCGCCGAGCGGCCACCCCCGCCGCCTCGCGGGCCAGCGCCACGGCTGCATTAGCGTTCTCACCAAAGCCATCGGCGCCAATCTCTTCAGCAAACTGGCGCGTCACCGGCGCCCCTCCCACAAACACCTTCACGCCGTCGCGCACCCCCGCTTCCTTCAACGCATCGATCGTCTTGCGCATCGATGGCATCGTCACCGTAAGCAGCGCGCTCAGGCAAACAATCGTCGCCCCCTTCTCCCGGATCGCCTCAATAAAGCGCTCCGGCGCCACATCGGCCCCCAGGTCGAATACCTCGAAACCCCCGCCTTCCAGCATGGAGGCCACCAGGTTCTTTCCAATGTCGTGCAGGTCGCCCTTCACCGTGCCGATCGCCACCCTTGCCACCGGCTCGGTCCCCTGCGCCGCCAGCAGCGGACGCAGCAACCCCAGCGACCCCTTCATCGCCCGCGCGGCCAGCAGCAGTTCCGGCACGAAGTATTCCTCCACTTCGTAAAGCCGTCCCACCTCGTCCATGGCCGGAATCATGTAGCCGTTGATCAGCTCCATCGGCGCAATGCCCTCCGCCAGAGCCTCTTCCGTTACGGCGACGGCGTTCTTCTGGTCGCCATTCAGCACAGCGTCATATAACCGTTTGAGATCTGCCATGACCTTCTAATTCTCCCTGCTTCCTCATCCGTTGCCGTTAAATTCCTTCAGCGCATCCAACATCGCCACGATGTTGGCAACCGGTGTTCGGGCCTGGATGTTGTGGATCGTGTTGAACACGAAGCCACCATCCCGCCCGAATATCTCGCAGCGCTCCAGCACCTGCCTTCGCACCTCTTCCGGCGTCCCAAACGGCAGCACCTGCTGCGTATCCACGCCCCCGCCCCAGAACACCAGCCGGCTCCCATAGCGCTCCTTCAGCGGACCCGGCTCCATCCCCGCCGCCGAACACTGCACCGGGTTTCACGATGTCGAAGCCCGCCTCGATGAAGCTGTCGTAAAAGCGTTCCACCGAACCGCAGGAATGCTTGAAGCATTTCCAGGTAGTGTTCTTATGCACCCAGTCGCAGACCGTCTTGTAGTAGGGCAGCCACAATTCCCGGAACGTCGCCACGGAGCAAAACGACGACGTCTGCGTGCCGAAGTCCGTCCCGCAAACAAACAGCGCGTCGAAGGAATTCCCCAGCGCCCCAAAGCCGCGCTCGAGGTTCTGCAATGCCACTTCCGTCTGCCGCTCGAAGATCTTATGAACGTACTCCTTGCGTGCGCGCAGAGACACATACCATTCGGTGATATCGCGAATCCCCCGCGGATCCTTAAGAAACGGCGCGGGCACCAGCGCGATGTCGCCGTAGCCCATCCCGCCCAGGTTCGCCACCACCGCCCGCCCTGTTTCGTTCGCCGCCCGCACATCCTCCACAATGCCCGCGAGATCGGCATCGCTGAGCACCTTGAACTCCTCCATATTGTCTTCGGGGTTCAGGTTTTCCTCGTCGAAATGGTTCTGCCGGATGATCGCGTCGAAAAAGTAAAAGCCCTGCGGCATCCGTCCGCTGGGCGGTGCGTTGCGGTCGCCCTCCGGGTGAATCAGCAGATCGCCGTTGGCGTCGGTGCTGGTGACGAAATCCTCGCTCACAAGCACGTCGCGCCCGTGAAAACGCCATTCCTTCCAACGGTCGTTCGCGAAACCGAACATCGTCTTACGGCGGTAAACGCCTTCCACGTCGATACCCATCGCCCGCTTCAAATCGTCGTCGATCAGGCCCAGCATCTGGAAGGGTTCAAAGATCTTCACCGGACGCTTTTCCAGTCCGTAGTAGTCGCGCAACTCGGCGATCGCCAGCGTATGAATTCCGCAAACCGTGGAACTGCCGAAATCGATCGGGATGCGGTCCGGCGTGCGGTGGGCTAACGTGTCCAGGACGCGCTGGCGGGAGGGCGAAACAGGGGCGGCTGTGGCCATGGAACTCGCTCCACGGATAAGGTGCGGGCTGCGTCCGTTTCCGGCGCAAAAGCCCACCCGCAAGCATTAAATCATTTTAGGATCGATAAGTCCAGAATGACGCAGACCGCTACCCATTGCAGCCCCGTCACGGTCGGCGTCCGGGCGTGGGTAGCGTTACGCGAATCGTATCTTTGGCGCGTTGTTCGATGCGGGCGCTGAAGGCGCGCCACACGCCTGGGCTCAACCGCTGTTCGCACGTCTTCAGAAACGCTTCCACCGTGGCCGCACTGCCCGTCTCGGCAGCTTGCACCACGGCGGGGTCTGGCCGCTCTCCGCGCAATCGAGCCTCTCCCATCGCGCTCCGGAGCTGCTCGTTCACCGCCCTCAATGCCACCGCGCCGCGCTCCAGTTCTTCCGCCAGAATCCGCATGTCCGCCTCATCGGCTTCGATGCCCAGCATCCCTCGGAGGCGACTTTCAGACGATGGCCGCTCAGGTGACTGCGTTGGGTCGCGTTGCATCTCCGCATCGAACATCTGCAGCATTATCCGGGCGGCCTGCAGGGGCGATGCCTGGCTCATCGTCGAAGCGGGCTGGCGCGAATCGCTCCATCGCGCCGGCGCCACGGCACGAGCGAAGGGAACGATTCCCCCTGTGCCATCTCCGCGAAAATCCCTCTCGATGCGCTCGCGATTCGTGTCCCACCAGTTCCGCCAGAAGGCGATATGTGCCCGCTCCGCCTGCGCATCGGTCACCGGAAAGCGATTCGGGCAATGCGGGCGCGCCTCCTCCCCGGAATAGCGCCATAGCGAAGCCCGCGGATCCCCGCCCTCGTTCAGATTGCAAATGCCCATCAGAGCCCCGGCGCGCGAGCCAGGATGCGGGCTTTCCAGAAGCGCCGCCAGATACGGCAATGCGTCCACCAGCACATGCTGCCCCATCCCCCAGGCCAAAGCCGTTTCCAGGCCGGCGCCGGCTTCTTCCGAGAGCGCCATCTGCCCCAGCGTATCCACCGTCGCCGGCTGTTTCGAAATATCCCAGCGACGGATCGCGTCGGCGATCATTCCCGCGTTAATTGACCGGACGTAAAGCGGGAAATCCCGGGCCAGCGCGTTGATGCCCATCGGATGCTGTAAGCGAATCAGCCCCAGAATGCCCACCAGCCGCACATGCGGGGATGCGGAGCGTAGAAACTGTGGATAGATAGCGGCAAACGGCGCCGGGTCCACCACCGGACCATTGAAGTAGCTGGCCGCCTGCTCAAAATAGACCGCTTCCGCGCTCACCTTGCCCGCGGCATACATCCCACTCTCGCCCGCCGTGTCCAGAGCCTGGGCATGGTTGACACCCCAATACTCCAGAGCGGCAGCCAGTTCCAGGCCGATCTGCGTCTGCACATCGCCGCTCGTTTCCGTAGAGGCCACGCCTTCCGGCAAGTGCAGCAGAAAGTTCCCGCTGGGCCGCGGCGCCACTGGAATCCGAAGCGCCTCGAAAACCTCACCCCGCCGCTTCAAAAACACGATGCCGCGCGAAACCGTCACCGGCTGCGAAGTCTTCAAAGGAAAGCGCGGCATCTCATCGTAAAAGACAAGGTGCAATTCCTGCCCCGGCGTCACGCTCTCCCCCTTCAACACACGCTGCACCTGAACGCGAAGGTCGAAGGAAACCGCAGTCTGTTCCGGATTCAGCGTGCCTCCAACCGTCCGGGCCACCACCACCAGGTCAGCCTGTTCGAGCAAAGGTCGCCGGTCCGGAGCAAACGCCCCCACCGCCCGCGAAGGAACCCCGCCCAGGCTAGGCGCCTGTCTCGCCCCCGGCACGCGGCTCGGCAGCGGACCCTGCCTCTGCCCAAACCCCAGCATCGGAAGCAAAAGAAAGAACGCCAAAAACCACCGCATCCTTGCCCCTTACATCCCCTTCCGCTTCGCCTCGTAAGCAGCCATCCAATCCTTATACTGCTTAAAGCCCTTGCGTCCCATCAGGCCGTAAGTGAGCTTCTTGCCCAGTTCCACGCCTTCCTGGTCGAACGCGTCGATATCCAGCAGCTCGCCCGCGAATGCCGTTTCAAATTCCAGCATCTGGAAGAGCGCGCCCACGTGTTCCGCATCCACCTTGTCGATGGTGTAGGTGCCGTTCGGCCGTTGATTCTCCGTCAGCGCCGCCGCCGTCGCCCGGCATTCCGCGTCGATCAGTTTCGCGAAGTTCTGCCCCGCCAGATAATCGAAGCTCTCAAAGCCCACCTTGGTTGCCGGGATCTTGCCCACCGTATCGAACTTGTTCACCCGGTAGATGCTGAACAACTTGTCGTTCGGCCCTTCAATATAGAGCTGCACCTGGCTATGCTGGTCCGTCGCACCCAGCGCCGCCACCGGCGTCTGGCCCACATTGATCAGATTTCCCTTGCGGTCCTTCGCCTTGCCCAACGATTCCGCCCAGAGCTGGCGGAACCAGAAGGCCATGCCCCACAGCCGGTTCGAATACGGGAAAGCCACCTGGATGGTCTTCTGCTTCCGCGTCCACAACAGCCAATGGATCAGCGCCGAACGCAGCGGCAAATTGACGCTAAGATCGCGCTCCCAGGCCAGCTTATTGATCGCCGCCGCGCCCTTCATCAGCTTGGCGATATCGACGCCCGTAAGCGCCGCGGGCACCAGCCCCACCGGCGTCAGCACGCTAAAGCGTCCGCCCACGTTCTGCGGAATATCAAAAGCTGGCAAATCCCTGCGCGTTTGGCAAGGCCGTCCGAGATCCCCCTTTCCCCTCCGTGGTAATCGCGATCACCCGCGACGGCGCTTTCTTCGCGCCCACGCCCTGTTTCAGCCAGTCATACACCAGCAGAAACGCCGACGTCGTCTCCGCCGTTGAGCCGGACTTGGTAACCACCAGCACAATCGTCTTCTTCGGATTCATGCTAGCCAGCGCCGCTTCCAGATACATCGGGTCGACGTTATCCAGAATCACCAGCCGCGGGTTCGACGCATCGTGCTTCGCCTGCACCGGATGCGGCCCTCGTAGAGCGCAATCCACCGCCCAGGGCCCCAGCGCGCTGCCTCCGATCCCCACCAGGCAGACGCTATCGTAGCTGCCCTTCAGCGAATCGGCCAGCGCTTGAATCCCCTTCAAATCCTGGTTGAACGGCAGATGCGGGAACCCATAAACGCCATCGTCGCTCAGCTTCTGGAAGCCCTTCAGCGCCTGCGCCGCCGCCTTCGCGCCGCCATCAAATTCCTTCTTAGTGAGGCCGTGAGCGGAGCCCACCATGCCGGCAAAACAGTTCTTATCAGTAAATGGTATCCTAGTGATTTGCGCGTCGGACAAACCCTGCGCGCTGTCCTTCTAATAGAGAAACCGGCGCATCGGCACCCATGCCCATGATAGGCGAGGTGCGCCACGATGCCAAAGCCTGCCATATGCCAGTCGCCCCACATGCCAGGGTACGATATGGATACAGGGCCCCCAGACCAGAGACGATCGACCATTGGTCCCGGCCAAGCGGTGACGGCAGCGTTGCTTCGATCTCAAAACCGTTCTGTCGCCGGGAGGACACGGGGGACCTCCGTCTCCCCCTTGACAGATACCTATCATGAATGTCCCCGTTTTTTGGAATTTCCTTTTTAACGTTTACTCACGGCGGGCTCAGCGGGCTGAACTCTATACAAGAACGGCCACCTTTCACGGCCGGAGAGGCCCGCACAAAACAACTTCTTCTCTCCATAGTTAGAATCTCTAGCACATCTCCCAGCAGAAGTCTCGTCCAAATCTAAATAAGGAAATGACTGGGTATTTCGAAAACACGGCGCGGAGGACATATATACGATCAGGATGCCGCTTGTTACTGCCGAGCGAATTTTATCAAATGTCTTCTCAGGATGTTCCAGCGCTTGTAAGTCGCTCGAGCGTACTATTGCTACACTTTCAAGGCTCCCTCTCCGAAAGTAACTCTGCCCGTCAATCCTCCAGCCAAATACCGCAACTAGAACTTGGCGAATGCTCTTGACAAGAGCACGATAACTACTCTCAGAACGATTGATTATCGTTGCCTATGTTTAAATCAGTCTCGGAGATTCTGCCCTTATTTAAAACTCGAAGCGAAGCTACACCCCTCACGGCCAAAAATACCGCGATCCTGTCGGGCTTTGGAAACGCGCTTGCCTCATCCTTCCATTGATCAAAGTAAATATATTCTGGTCTATCGACATTGAGTCAATGGATCAAACACTTTTTAGCGGAGGTACTTCAAAGAACAAGTCAATCCAAGTTCCTTCGCCCTTAAGATCGTACGTTTTTATACAACTGTCCAATATCATGTAGGAGTTTATCTTCCTGAAACGCTCGCCCAGGAACAATTGACGTTCCGTCAAATCCATCAGTCGAGGAAGAGATGCCGGAAAAAGTTGTTGCAAACCAAGATCGCCAGTTGCTTGCGCAGTGCCCGTCAGAGCTAAAAATTTCTAAGCTAAGCTAGGCTGAAGATACCTTGACGCCGAATCCGCCGTGTGGCAGCTTTGTGTCACGATGTTATTCTTTAGCATCAGTCTCTTCATCGGCGTGATTTCTCTGGCAATGGTGCGTTGCAGAACTCCCTAATTCTTGCCGAGCCTCCTCAGCACCAAAGGGCCCGGCTGCGACGCTTTTTCACCACAGCGAACGGTTTCGATAACGAGCTGGCTAGCCATGCGACCTGACCGCTGCCTCCGATCGTGTGCTTGCGCAGCCGGTCGAGGTCCCCGGAATGCCGGGACGT
Source organism: Bryobacterales bacterium (assembly GCA_034522975.1). Taxonomy (GTDB): domain Bacteria; phylum Acidobacteriota; class Terriglobia; order Bryobacterales; family Bryobacteraceae; genus JACTMJ01. The sequence goes on along the minus strand of JAXHKT010000056.1, from coordinate 36,150 downwards.
CGAGACCGAAATCTGGGCTGGTCATGCGTGGTCATCAGCGTCATCAGGTGGTCATGCTACCACTGATCTACCCGATCCGACCCTCATCCTCGCCCCCATCCGCCCCGCACCATACGCACCCATCGAGTTTCGGGACATTCAACTCCCGAGCTCCTGGCGACACGGGATCTGCGGCTTCGGGTTGGTCATCATGAATTCCAGGACAGACACCTAAGGTCGGGAGTCGGGAGAGTTCGTTCCGGGAGTTCGGTGAGCACATTCGGTATCAGGTTATCCTTTTTCGTGAGAATTTTCCGCCCGTCGCGCCACTATACTTCTGATGGCACGCATTCGACGCGTGGTGGCCGTGGGCTGCCCGCACCACATCACTTGAGCGAAGGCAACTTCCGCCGCGATCTCTTCTTTGACGACGAAGACCGCCAAACCTATTTGGCTCTCTTGGCCGGACACGCCGCCGACCGCCAACTGCGCATCCTCGGCCACTGCTTGATGACGAACCACATCCACTTGATTGCCGTTCCCACGCGCGCCGACTCGCTCTCGCTCACCATGCGCGACGCCCAGCGCGACTATTCCCGCTGGCTGAACATCCGCCTCCACCGTCGTGGCCACTCCTGGGAGAACCGTTTCTTTTCCTGCCCGCTGGACCCTGCGCACACGGCCTATGCCATGCGTTATGTGGAATTCAACCCGGTCCGTGCCGAGATAGTGGCCTCGGTTCTGGACTACCCATGGTCGAGTGCCCGCGCCCACGCCGGGCTCACCCCCGCACCAGAATGGCTGGATCACCGCGCCTGGGCCGAACGCTACCCGGCGCCCAAGTGGCGCGAGATCCTTGGGTTAGGCTTCCGGCTGTCGGGCGACCTGGACCGTTTGCGCGAGGCCACGCGGACCGGCAGACCGTTTGGCAGCAAGGACTTCGTCGCCGAACTGGAGGCAAAGCTCGAGCGGAATCTCGAACCGCAAAAGCGTGGCCGCAAGCCGAAATCCATAGCCAACGCCGCTTCCCCGGGCGAATCGCCAGGGGACCGATTGCCCAATGGGTTTGAAAAAGGATAAGAGCCTGTCGGAGATTGACACGTCAACTTTCTGACTTTACGAACAATTCCCCGCAGCTTTGTTCCAGCCTGCTTCATCCAATTGCTAGATGAAGAGATTTCGGACCTCTACTCTCAATCAGCCGCTTCTGCTGCCGCCTTCCCTGCATGACTGGCTGGCGGAGAAGCACCTGGCGCGCTTCATCGCCGAGGTCGTCGGCGAACTCAACCTCAAGCCGATCGTGGAGACCTACTGGCGCAAAGACAGCCGCGGCGCCGAGGGCTATCACCCGGAGATGCTCACGCGGCTGCTGCTCTATGGCTACGCCACCGGCATCACCAGTTCGCGCCGCATTGAGAAGGCCACCTACGACATGGTGCCCTTCCGCTACCTCGCCGCGGACCAGCATCCGGATCACGACACCATCGCCAGCTTCCGCCAGCAGCATCTCGAGTTACTCGCCAAGCTCTTCGTTGAGGCGCTGCAACTGTGCCAGCGCGCGGGGCTCGTCAAGCTGGGAAACGTGGCCATCGATGGCACCAAATTGAAGGCCAACGCCAGCTTTCACCGCGGCAAATCGCACGCCAAGATGAGCGAGGAAGAGCGCAAGCTCACCGAACTGGTGAATCGCTGGATCGAGGAGGCCCAGCAGACCGACGCCGAAGAAGACGCGCGCTTCGGCAAGGGCAAGAAGGAAGAAGATCTGCCCGAGAAACTGGCCAGCGCCAAGCAGAGAATCGAGCGCATCCAACAGGCCAAGAAGGAACTGGAAGAGGAAGCCAAGCAGCGGCTGGCCGAAGCCCAGCGCGAGTACTCGCCCGGCAAGCGCGGACGCAAGCCAAAGAAGGCTCCCGCAGAGCCGCCGCTCACACCCGATGAGCAGCAGGCTCGTGGCAAACGCAAGCAGCGGTTGATGAAGGCGAAGAAGGACGTCAAACAGCCCAAGCGCCGCTATAACTTCACTGACCCTGAGAGCCGCATGATGATAGACAAAGGGCAGCGCAACCTGACCTACGCCTACAACGCACAAGCGGCCGTCGATGGCCACGCGCAGGTGATCCTCAGCGCGGAACTCACGCAGGATGAGACCGATCACCGGATGCTGCTGCCGATGGTGGCGGCGGTGGAGCAGGCGATGGGCGCCAAGCCCGCCGCGATCACCGCGGACGCGGGCTACTGGGACACCGAGAACATCAACAGCGAAGCGCTGAAGGGCATGCTGGCACTGGTGAATCCGGATGGCGGCAAGAAGAAGAGCAACGACGAAGAGCAAGAGAAGCGGCGCTCGAATCCGACGATGGTACGCGTGCGGGAGTTGCTAAAGACCGACGAAGCGAAGGCGCTGTATAACCAGCGCAAGACGATCGTGGAACCGGTGTTCGGACAGATCAAACAAGCGCGCGGCATCCGGGAATTTCGCTTGCGAGGGTTTGAGAAAACGAAGGCGGAATGGAAGCTGATCTGCCTGACGCACAACCTGCTGAAGCTCTATCGCCACGACTGGCTACCCAGGAAGGCCAGTAAGGCGGCCTGAGGGCAATCGGAAGCCCGAAAGCGACCGAAAATCACCCCGAAAACCGTCCTGCGGGCCGAATGGTGAGTTTCTCGCGATCCTCCTTGCAAAATCCAACCAACCTGCTCGAAAGCGCCCCACAAACCCTCAACGCGAGGTACTGCCACAGCAGCAGCCGAAGACGGTCGGCGGATTTCATTCCGACAGGCTCTTAACCTGATACCGAATTCAGATACCGAGAGAATTCCAGCTTCCTGCCCCTCATCGGCTTTGAACAAGCCGTGCCGGCAACCGGACGAATTTGTTCGAATATAAGAGGCACGAATGGGTTACTGGTAACGTACAAGTTGCTTCTCTTTTCAGCGGATGCGGCGGCTCGGATTTAGCTTTGCAGCAACACGGTTACCCAGGATCATCAGGGCAAATGATGTTTGGCCCTCGGCCTGTGAAGTACTATCGTGCAAATTCTGCGGGAGCCGAAGGTATATTGTGGTGATATCGCCGATGTTCAACGTTTTCCGGAAGCTGATTTGCTTGTTGGATGCTATCCATGCCAGGGGTATACTCAAGGTGGAAAGAGGACATGGAGCGAGCCCGATCGATTTTTGTATAGACAGTTTGACCGCGTGCTTCGGGAAGTTCGACCAAGTGCTTTTGTGGTCGAGAATGTCATTTGCGGATGAGCTACGGTGAAAGCGCCACACTCCTGCGTAATCAGATTCATCGCTTCCGCTCTGCGGGATACCGAGAGGTTAAGTGGGCATTGCTAAATGCGAAAGACTACTGGAGTTGGCCAGAATCGGAAGAGCCTGCTCTTCATAATGTTGGTATCCGTTCAAAGGTGGATTTCGAGTTTGAGTTTCCACAACCCACTCACGGGCCTGAGCGACCTTATCCTTACGTCACCCAACGTGATCTACTCGCGGGGGAGTTTGCCGGAATGGCCTGCGGGTCGAGTTCAACGATGAACCATTCCACTGGTATTACCTCTCTCGCCGCAGACGATACGACTGGGATGAACCCAGTCCATGCGTCGTCGGTCACTGGCGCCACGTACCGCTTCATCCATTGAGTCCTCAGTTGATCCGAGTCCCATACGGACAGGTGGGTGTTTTCCAATGAAGGACCAGCACGGCGCTTATCATTCAGAGAGTGCGCACTGCTGCAGGGGTTTCCCGCGGATTTCGATTGGGTATCGCCGAAAATTCGGGATACGTTTCAAATGATTGGGAATGCAGTTCCGCCGCCGCTTTTTCACTCAGTCCTCGCGCAACTTGATCAACTTTGGTTAGTTGCTAAATGATCTCTAGATCTAAGGCTAAACCTCGATTTCCAACAAGCCAAGTTACTATCTCTTTCAGTCGAATCAGGAGCATGTTCACATATTCGAAACCGATCAAAAGTTAAATTTGAGAGCCAACAGCTTTCGTAGACGCATGTCATGATCCATTACAAACGGAACAGCAAAAAAAGTAACAAATACGCTGAGATGTTGATGTTCGAAGAAGTTCCAAAATAATGTAGGCTGCACTTCCATTCCTTTGCGCTTCCAATCAGTTCGCCCCGTTGCACAGTTTCCAAGGGCGATTAACCAAGGGAACTCGCTGTCGCAAAATCCCTTCACTATGGATACATCCCAGCCAGCATCACCTCCGCCCGGAGCCTCAGTTCTTCGTTTACGGCGCCCAAGAAGTTGGGAATGAGCTCTATCAGCCGATCCAGTAGCGTGGAATAATTTCGAGAATATAGTTCGCAGCGCCAAGGTGCGCCTATCCGTAATGCAGATGCCGCCGAAGAAACTTTTTTCGGCAGTCATGACGATTGTTTGCCGAACTGCTGGCACCGGATAGCATTCTCAATCTCGCTGGTAGGCAGTAGGCTTAGTGCAAGGCAAAACAGATACGTCGTACGTGCAGGATTTTGGCACTTTACAGCTATCTTGTAACCGTCGCATGTAAAAGGATACGCATCAGACAAAGTCTTTTCTCGTGATTGAGCTTCATCCATTACGTTCTGCGCAACTTGTTCTGCATTATCAAGCTCAACACCACCCAAACCAGCTTCTAGGTTTTCCTTTTACGCGTGCTGAAAGTAGTCGGCCCACCTTGCGCCCAGGTCTGCATTTACGTGGTATCAGTCAATTTCAGATATTGCCTTCATGAGTTTTAGAGGTCATTGGCTGTCAGAGGTATTGAGCTTCAGTTTTTGGAATGCTCTTTCTTCAGATTGCCTAATGCTGACAATACTTTTTCGTCATTGCGTACGTCATAAATTGCTTGAAAGACACTCTTCGATTGTCTACGCTGCGTTCAATAACTTTTCGGCAACTTGGCCTGAGCTTACCTCTGTGTATAGTAACGCCAACGTGAATATGCTTTTTCTTGCTCCTGAAGTATTGCAATGCCTTCGGGCTGAGGGGGAACGGCGTGTCGTAGTTGCTGATCTCGACTGTTCACAACTGGAGGATTCTTCTTGGTTCCGATCGTCCAAGTGACGAACTCCTACAATTGATTGAGAATTTCTTCCGGTACTGGCATCGCCGTGAGCGGATCTGAAGTTAGCGCAAGAAACTTCTAGATTTCTCTGGCTGCCCGGCGAGTATGAAAACGTACCGAAGTACCGTTTGGAGTATGCTTCCTGTGGATCGAATGCGATACGATTCTCGGCCTGCTTCAGTGTTAAGTAGGCTATCAACCACCGTCGCAAGGTGGGAACCCGTGTCCCCAGCCGTTTATGGCGAAATCAGAGATTTCTGCGCTGAGAAATCGCTTTTGCGGCGTTCGTACTACGAATCGCGCTTTGGCTTCAGGCGGCCATTCGCGCGTGGCGGTAACGTGCTTGTATCCAGGATACGCCTCAAGATCTCTTGTGTCCCATACCACGTGCTGGATGGCAACTTGTGTGAGCGACGACGAGATGGATGCTTCAATTGCCGGAATAGTAGGTTCCGTTCGCACCATTGCCCAGGGTCTCCCCGTTGAGCAGCTTCAGCGCTGCCAACCGCCGGTTTCCTTCAATGACGTAGTAGATTCCGGCTTGGCCAGACGTTCTCGCAATGATCGGATCGCCTTCGATGACCCCGGCTGTTGCCATTGAACTCAACAGATCCTCGACTCCTATTTCCTCGACCAAGAACCGAAATATTTTCTGCTGATCGAGTTCCGGAAAGTCGTCCGGTCAGACGTGGATTATGGGGATCGAAGCGAAGGTTCTTGACTTCAACAATCTTCTTCTCAATCGGCATAGGGCCTGGAGTCATTGTAGAACAGCTCGTTGAGTTCCGACATGTGTGATGGGCGTGTTAACCGCCCGTCTCTGCCCATTACAGTTGCGCGAAAGCGGGGAAGTGCACGCTCTACCCAGTTTTTGCTAAGTTGCTGATTCCACAAGGAAACGTCTTACGATGGAGCGAAGCCTCTCTTGATTCGTGTCTCAGGCTGAGACGTCCGGGACGTCTAGGGACGGGAAGCTGTGAAAGAACCCCTCTCCCAGCCGCACCCGCAAGGACTCTTGTTGATTCTAAAGAAACTCCCCATTTTGAACTTTTTCCGTGGCGGGATTCCCGATTTTTAAGTTCCGGGGACGGTCTACTCAATTCCCAAACTCTTCGAGCCCGCAACGCGAGGCCTGCCCCCCCGGTGCACGGCCTCCACCCTCCCGGTTCGGTCATGGTTCGGTCATCAGGTTATTCAACCGCGATCCGGATTTTAAAGTTCCGGGACGGTCTGCTTGCTCCCCCAACTCTTCGAGCCCGCAGCGCGAGGCCTGCACCTCGGTTGACCGCCTCCACCCTCCCGGAGTTCGATCCCCTGCAGTTCTCCCGTCCGCACGATCCGGTCCCAGCAACCCTGCCCAACCAGGGGACTACGCCGCCCGCCGATCCTCGGCGCGCCGGATCCAGGCGGCGATCTGCCCAGGCGTCGCTCCGATCCGAAGCAGCGAGCGAACCATCATTCGCGCGGGCCTGCAGGGCACGTTCTGCCAAGCCCAGGGTGAAGCCGCGCCCATCGGAAGGGCGCAGCGGGTTGCACCCGGTCTCGCGCAGCGAGACAACGGAGCACGGCGCGCACTTCGCCGTGCGACTCCCGCTGCCAAGCCCGCCGTCCACCGCGCCAGCCAGAAATCCAGCGGCGCACCGCGCCACCGAATCGAGCCCGACCAGGGCGCCTCGCCAACGATAGCCCCGTGGCGTCAGCCCGTGGAAACAGAGCAGCCTCGCGCAGCGAGACCGGTGGAACAGGTGCGCCATTTCGCGCCTGTAGACTCCGAACTCTCCGCCTGCTCACCACCGCCACCCAGCGATGAACGTCCTCACTCTGGCATCGCTCAGACAACGCCTCACTCATCGCAGACCAACCTCGCCAGAAACTGCTAGGTCGCAACTCGGCTCGCTTCGCTCGCCCCGCGAGCCTACCTGTCCTCATCGAATCTATCGGCAGAACCGGCGCGAAATCTGTAGCCCCAGTGTAGCCTCAAAATTCTCGGTCATCCAACTCCCCACCCAGCGCCAGCCCAAACAACCGAAAACCCTCGCGCAGCGAGACCACCGAGCAGTCGCCCGATTTGGCGAGTGCGATTCCGCAGCGGCCAGGCCCACCGTATCCCCCAGTCAAAAAAGGGGACCGCTTTACCGCTTTCCAGAATCGCAAGCCTTCGCTCCTTTTCAATTGATATCATCTGGCCCATGGCACCAAGGCATCAGGCGAGAATCGGAAGACGGGAGTGGCTGGCGGCGGCCGGCTTCGGCGGCTCTCTCGGACTACTGAACGCGAGCCAGCTTTCTGAGATCCGCCAGGCGCCAGCCTTCAGCGCCGGACCCCCTGCACCCAGGCGGCCCGAAACACCACTTCTTTGGCTATTACGGCATCCCGCCCTGGAACTTGAGGCAGAGCCATCTACTGAGCCTTGAGGTTCCGTTCCAAGACCGCATGCCCCTTCCTGACGAACCCGCAAGCCTTGGGCTCGTCGATGCCACAACCGGCAAGTTCCAGCCGGTCGCCGAAACCAAGGGATGGAACTTCCAGCAAGGAGCCATGCTGCACTGGCACCCCGCGGATGCAAATCGCTACTTCATCCACAACAACCGGCGCGGCCCTGGCGACGTGTTTGGCGAGGTCCGTGATCTCGCGACTGGCGAATCCCGACGCTTGCCCCGGGCGGTGAATGGCGTGGCCCGCAACCATCCTTACGCATTGTGCCTGAACTACGGACGCCTCACGCGAATGCGCCCCGTGGTCGGCTATCCGGGCCTGGAAGACAGCACCTCCAAGGACCCGCATCCGGCAAACGACGGCGCCTGGGTGATGGACATCAATAGCGGCGAGCAGCATTTGGCCGTCTCAATCGATGCTGTCTTTCAGCAGATCGTTCGCTCTCATCCCTGGGTGGAAGGCCAGCACATGTGGTTCAACCATGTGGTCTTCAACCCCAGTGCCACCAGGTTTTTCTTCCTTGCGCGTGTCTGGACATTGGGTGAGAATCGCGAGCTTGAATCCGCCATGTTCACCGCCAATCGCGATGGCAGCGAGTTGCGGGAGGTGGTGCCCTTTGGGAAGTCGGTGTCCCATTTCGAATGGAGGAACGACACGCAGATCCTGGCGACCTTCAAGCACGATGCAGAGGACCGCCAGCATGTTCTATTCACCGACGGAAAACCGGATTACCAGGTGGTGGCCAGAGAATACTTCGTAGGCGACGGCCACTGCAGCTTCGCCCCCGATGGGGATTGGATTGTCACTGACCGCAACAACGGCAAGACTCTGGCCAAGGAGCTAAGAATCTATTCGCTTTCCGCCCGCAAGGGCCACTACATCGGAAGCTTCCCGATGCGCGAAAAGAAGTACATGGGAGGGGATCTCCGCTGCGACCTGCATCCCCGCTGGAGCCGCGACCGAAAACAAATCTGCTTCGACGCCCTCCACCCCAAGGACGGCACCCGCCAACTCCACATCGCCACCCTGCCCGCCCTCACCGCGCTCGGATAACGATGCTCTTTGGCAGGAATCATCTCCCGGGATAACATGCGAGGTTTCCCATCCTCGTTTTCGGGGTTTTCGGGGACGCGGGGTTTTCGGTTTTCGGGGACGCAGCACTCGATTAGAGGGCGTGCCTTTCACTCTTAGGCCGCAAACCGGCCCCCGCCACCCCGAGCATCGCCGCGACCAGCGGATTTCCGAGAATCCCCGCAAACCCAATCCCCACAACCACTTCCCGCCCATCCGGAACCGCGAATCGGCAACCCGGAGTCCGTTTCCGCCCTCTGCTCGCTACAATCAACCAGAACCCACAATCAGGCCCACTCGTTATGTCGGCACACCTCCCGCCTTGGTGCCTCTTTCCGGGCGAGCCTGAAAGGCACGTTATGCAGAGCCCAAGGTGAAGCCGTGAAGCCGAGACACGGCGCAGCGCTGGGTAAATCCACCTCGCGCCACCTACACCGTATCAAGCCCGGAGGGCGCCTCTCCAGGGAAAGCCCCGTGGCGTCAGCCCGGGGAAACCACAGGCTCGCGCCAGCGAGACCATGGAGCACGGCCCCGTTTGGCCGTGTGACTCCGAACGCCACACTGCCTGACCCATCACTACTGCTGCAAAGGCCGACTGCCAATGCCCGCACCGCTCTTCCAGCGCCGGGTCACAACAGAACAACGGACCCCGGTGTCTGCCGGCCAATCCGAATCGGAGCGAACACTCATGCTAGTCCGCGTTCTTATGCTCTGAGCGGAAATCAGAAATCGGGGAAGGCTAGGAGCGTTGAGGGTGCTTTCCGGCGGCGTTCGCCAACTCGTAATAGCCTGCTCCGCCGTGAGCCAACTACCACGGTCACGCGTTGCCCCTGCGAACTCGAAGATCGATTGCTCGGCGTCACCGATAACCACAACGGTGCTCCCCTGCGGAAGGACTTTCAGAAACGGAAGTCTCCCTGGTCGCCTGCGGGGTCTTGCCCAAGACTCCTCTCCGGAGGATTTCTGTTCTCCTGAAATTTCCGTAGTTTGTCTGGACCGCTGGCTCTCCCGCGTGCAGCGCAGCAGCATGCATCAACCTTTTGTAAATGGTAGAAATCTATGGAAAAACAAAGAAAGCTATGTCGATTTATTTTACTTGATTGAGAGATGCCATGCGTTTCATAATCGGGAAACTGCTTCGGCATCAACCTTCGTTTCTGTTGGGAGATAAGTCGTATGACAAAGTTGTCAAGATTGTTGATCGTTCTCTCTCTCCTCGTCACTTTAGTGGCGATCCCCGTGTTCGCTCAGGAATTTCGAGCCACGCTAAACGGCACTGTTAACGACGCGCAGGGTGCGGTCATCCCTGGGGCGACGGTAATCGCCACACAAACAAATACCGGCAGCAAGTCGGAAGCGACCGCCGGCGCCGGAGGCCAGTACACGCTGCCCTTCCTCGCCCCCGGCAGCTACACCGTAGAGGCCACCGCGCAGGGCTTCAAGCGCTTTCGCCAGGAAAACATCCAACTCGGCACCAACCAGCGCGTTTCCCTGAACATCGCCCTGGAAGTTGGCGACATCGTCGAGACCGTCACCGTTACCTCCGATGCGCCGCTGCTCACTTCCAACTCCGCCGCAACCGGCCAGGTGATCAGCCAGGAAGTGATTGATAGTATTCCAATGAGCGGACGCACGCCAATGTCCCTGGCGGCCATCGCGTTCGGCGTCACCGCCATGAGCGACCCCCGCTTCACGCGCCCCTTCGACAACGCCGGCCCGTCCGGCATCTCGATGGGCGGCGCCCCCAATCGCAGCAATGAACTGCTGAACGATGGCGCGCCCAACACTACCCGCGACCGCCGTGTGGCCTACAACCCACCGGTGGATGCCGTTGGTGAAGTGAAGGTGGAAGTCTTCCAGAGCGACGCCTCCTACGGCAACACTGGCGGCGGCACCGTTAACGTCACCACCAAGGCGGGCACCAACCGCTTCCGCGGCGCACTCTACAACTTCAACCAGGTAGAAGATCTCGCGGCCACTGACTTTTTCGTCAACCAGAGCGGTGGCAAGAAAACGAATTCCGTCTATAACCAATGGGGCGTCAGCGCGGGTGGCCCCGTGTTCATCCCAAAGCTCTTCGACGGGCGGAACAAACTCTTCTGGCAGTTTAACTACGAAGGCATCAAGAATCGCCAGCCGGAACCCTTCCGCACCACCGTCCCCACTGCCGCAAACCGCACCGGCGACTTCAGCCAGCAACTCGCCCTGGGCAGCCGCTATCAGATCCACGATCCGCTTACCGGTGCGCTGCAGCCCAATGGCACCATTCTGCGGACGCCCTTCGCGGGGAACGTGATTCCTCAGAACCGGATCTCCGCAATCGCTCCGAATGTGCTGTCGTTTTTCCCGCAGCCCAACGCAGCCGGGGCCGCCGACAGCCAGGACAACTACCAGGTGAACACCAACCGGGGCGACGACTTCTTCACCACTCTTGGCCGCATGGACTTCAACATCAGCGATAACCACAAGATGTTCTTCTCCATGCAGCAAACGAGCGCACGGAGTTTCGCGGCTTCGCCTTCGGCCTCGACGATATCTCGCAAGGCAACTTCCTGAAGCGCATCAACTGGGGCGCGAAGCTCGACGATGTCTACACCTTCAATCCCACCACCATTCTAAACACGCGCATTAACTGGACCCGATTCACCGAAGGGGGCACGCGTCCCAGTCTCGGCTTCGACATGACATCCCTGGGCTTTCCAGCGTCTCTCGCCGCACCAGCTCTAAGCTGTCATGCCCGGCTTTGACTTCGGTACCTATCGCGACCTAGGAAATTCCGGAAGTGCCCCCTTCCCCTTTGACAACTTCCAAATCTTTTCTGCGGTCACCAAGCTCGTCGGTAACCACTCGTTCAAGTTCGGGACAGACCTCCGCCTGTTGCGCGAGCACGTAACCTCTTTCGGCAATTCCAGCGGCTTCTACGAGTTCCGCGACAACTTTGTGCGTGGTCCCCTCAATACTGCCGGCGCCATTCCCCTGATCGGCGATATGGCAACTTTCCTGCTGGGCTTGCCCACTTCCGGCAATTTTGACGTGGCCGCCGCGCGCAGCCCACAGTCCCGCTACGTGTCCCTTTTTGCTCAGGACGATTGGCGTGTCACCAATAGCCTCACCCTGCAACTCGGCCTGCGCTACGAGAAAGAACTGCGCACCACAGAACGCTACAATCGCCAGGTGGTGGGTTTTGACGCCGCCACGGCGAATGCCGCAACCACACAGGCCCTTGCCGTATATAACAGCACGCCGGCGCTACAGCAGCTCATCCCTAGCTTCGATCCTCGCGGCGGCTTGGTTTTCGCAAACCCCAACAATCGCTCTGTCGGCTCTTCTACCGACAAGAACTTCAGCCCGCGCATCGGCTTTGCCTATACCCCGGATCGGCTTGGCGGCAAGACCGTCTTCCGCGGCGGCTTCGGTCTGTTCTACTTCACCGAAGGGTTGCAGCCATCTATCCAGCCGGGCTTCCAGCAGCGCACGCAGTTTGTGCCTAGCGACGATGGCGGCCTCACTTTCATTAGTGACCTCAGCAACCCCTTCCCCAATGGTGTTCTGCCCGCGGCAAGCACCGGTGACATCAATACCTTCCTGGGGCAGAGCGTCACCTTTTACAACCCGGAATTCCGACAGCCCTATTCCATCCGCTGGAATTTCACCATCCAGAGGCAACTCGCGGGCAACCTGCTGATGGAAGTGGGCTACATCGGCAACAGCGCTAACCGCCTGCAGGGGAACCGGCAGCTCAACTTCTTTGACCGGCAGCTCCTCAGCACTACCGGCCAGCGCGACCAGGACAACATCAACTTCTTGAGCCAGCAGGTTACCAATCCCTTTGCCGGCCTGTTGCCGGGCACCGGGCTCAACGGCGCCAGAATCCAGTTGCAACAGCTTCTGCGGCCCTTTGCCCAGTTTAACGGCGAAGGCGGGGTTACCATGAACACCGACAACTTCGGCAGCAGCTACTATCACGGTCTGCAGGCCCGTCTGGAAAAACGCTTCGCGAATGGCTTCAGTTGGCTCGCCAATTACCAGTGGGCACGCACGATTGAGCGCCGCAGTTACCTGAACAATCAGGACTTTGCGCCCGAGAAGCGCATCGCGGACGAAGACCGCCCGCACCGCCTTGTTGCCACCGGAGTCTACATGCTGCCTTTTGGCCGCGGAAAGAAGTTCGCCACTTCCGCCAACGGATTTGTCGACCGCGTCATTGGCGGGTGGCAAATCAACGGCATCTACACGGCGGCCACATCGTCCGCAGTGGGCTGGGGCAACCTGCTCTATCTTGGCGGTGATCTCAACTGGAATTCCACCGGCGGCTTGCAGCAGGGCGATACCGCATTTGACGTCAATCAGTTCAACCGCGTACCCAACCAGCAGCTCTCCCAAAACCTGCGCACCTTCGGCAGCCGCTTTAGCGCCTATCGCCTCAACCCCACGAACAACGTGGATTTCTCATTCCTGAAGAACACTCGCATTGCGGAGTCAGTGAACCTGCAGTTCCGCGCGGAGTTCTTCAATTTCCTGAACACTCCGGCGTTCAACGGTCCAAACCTGACCGCTACGAACGCCAACTTTGGCCGCATTACCAGCCAGCGTAACCTGCCCCGGCAGACGCAGTTGGCCTTGCGCCTTACATGGTAACGGCCACCCGCAGGGCATAAGCCCGAGTCCGTGCCAAACCAGGGCCGCCGCTCCATGGAGCAGCGGCCCTGGTTCTCGCTTCTCGAATTACGGTAGCAGGATAGCGTCCTCCAAGAGACGGCTGTCTCTGGTCTACCGAAATCTTCAGGTCGGCCTTCGTTTTTCGGCCATTCCGACATTCTAGTGGCCGCGTAAGCGGGGGCTTTGCCCGTGCGACCCCGGGTTTTTTCGCTTTCCTGCCAATCCCGAGTTGCTGATTTCGCTCCGTTTCCGTTCCACCGCAGACCTGCACCCTCCTCGGCGTTGGCCTTTGGAGCGGCGCTGGCGGCATCTGGACACCTGCCCGTATCGGACGGGTCCTCCATGCGGCTCCGCCGCGCACCAACTGCCCCGAGCATGGGCGGAAGGTGGTGAAGTTGCCGTGGGCCGGGCCTTCCAGCCGCTTCCCGCGGACGGGCGCGACGAAACGGTATCCCAGGCGGGGAATGGTCTCGATGTACTCGCTTCCGGCTTCAGCCACGCCTAGGGTCCTGCGATGGAGCGAGATGTTGCGCGCGAGCCCGCCTTCTTCCACGAAGGTCTCCGGCCATACATGCTCAATGAGCGCCCGCGTTTCCACCACCTCGCCCGGCGCGGAGAGCAGGGCCGCCAGGGTATCGACGGCTTTCGGAGGGAGCGGAACCGGGACATCCCCCGACGGAGCAACCGCTCGGAGGCCGATAGGCGAAACGAACCGAACCACCATACCCTCTGTACCGCCCGATTCATAAGGGCTCCTCGAATTTCGTCATAGTTTCTTCAGAGTTTCCGAAGGATGCGGAGGGCAGTTAGGCCGTAGTGTGGGGACATGAGATGGGACATTAGTGGATCGAGAAGAATGTGCAGCGCGGCATCTGCCCTCCGAGTCGCACACCGGGTGATCGTATCGCGTGGCCTGCGGGCTGGCGTCGCCCTCTTGTTTCTATGCACTTCGCTGGAATCGGCAACCGCTCGTTCGGTACGAGTTCGCAAGGGGGCGGTGAGTGAGGTGGTTCTGCTGAGAATTTCGGAGCCGCCCATGCCTGGATCGACGATCCGCGTGCGCTTGCCGGATTGCGCTCTTTCGGCCACCTTGACTACTGCTGAAGGCGAGCGCATTGGCCCAGGCACGATCCTTACTACAAGCTTCGCGGTAGATACGCGACGAATAACGAGGAAGCGCGGCGATCGCGTGTCGAAGGAAGTGAACTTCCGCCCAATCACGACGTTGCCCGCCGGTGAGTATCGGGTGGAAATCGCTGGCACTGCCCTTCGGGACATCAAGGTTGACGTAGATTACCATCCCCAAAGGCCTTCGAAGCCCGATCGCCAATGGATGCCCTTCCTTTCGCTGCAGGAAGCGTTGGGCGTGATTGTGTTCTCGCCCATCTGGGTGCCATTGTGGGTAATCTGGAAGCGCGATATTAGAGGGACAATTAGAGGGCTGGTCCCCGCTTTTCGAACGCCAACAAGCGAGCGATTGTGGCGGTCGCCCGAAAGCTGAGCGTGATCCTGCACAAGCTCTGGCGCACGGGCGAGGATTACGTGCCGTTCCCGGCCTGAGGCCGCACCACCGGGCGAGCCGGAAAGCCGCAGGAACTCTAAGCTTTGAATGGCAAAGCCGAGAAAGGATCGATCTTCTGGAGAAAGCCGCGTTCGTGACGTGACTGCGCCAGTGACTGTAGGGCAAGCCGCAAGGCCCAGACCCCGAGGGACAGATAGCAGCACGTCCTCTAGCTCACGAACCTCAACCTGCATCCGGCCAGTCTGAAATGGCCACCAGGAATGCGAATGGAAGCCCGGTTCTACAGAGCCAGAAGAAAAACGAAGGCGGACCTGAAGATTTCGGTTGACCAGAGACAGCCGTCTCATGGAAGTCACCACTGAATGGTCCCCGATTTCCGGGGAGGATGCCGTCGACGCGGGCCGGCAGGCTAACGGCAAGGCTCCTCCGGCTCAGAAGCGCCAGCCGACGCCGAAGCGAACCATCACGTTGGGACGGGCGTACACATGCTGGAACGCCACCTCCACCCGTAAGATCGGTAGTTTGTGGGCTGCCGCTACGATTTGCGGAGATCTTTGTGGCCGGACGGCGAAAAATCACTTTCCGAGGAACGGAACTCCCGGATGCCGATGACCGAGTCCGGAGGGCCGGGCAGCGCAGTGCGAACGCGCGAGTTAGCGTTTTGGAAGCCGTAACCGCCGCCGACAAACCAGTAGAATCCCTCGTCGCCCCGCCGGTAGACGGCATGGAAGGAAGCGACCATGCGACGCTCCCGGAGGCCGGCTGTATCAGCGGCAGTCTCTTCATCGGTGCCATGTACCAAGTCGGTCTCAAGTGCCCAGCGCCGCGTTAAAGGAAAGGTGGCCGTGAAACCATAGCCGAGGGTGCTGCCACCCCAGCTTTCATCGTCGGCGAAACGAAAGGTTCCGAAGTGGCCGACGACTTCGACGTCTCGCGGGGGCTCCGCCATGGCGGGCAGGCCGGTGCAGAAGAGAAGCAGAATGAGACAACCAGAAACTCGCAACGTGGCTAAATCAGACATAGCACTCCCAGTTTGCGCGTGAAGGATTCCACGGTCAATGGGAAAGTGCTGCCAGCAATCCGTCGAGAATTCAGTTCCGGGGACGGTCCAGTTCCGGGGACCAGTTCCGGGACGGCTGTTGGGCGTGTCGGTTTGGTCGTCAGGTTATTCAACCGCTGATCTACCGATTCCGAACCCTTAACCTCCGCCCCCATCCCGCCCCGCACCATCGCACCCATCGAGTTTCGGGAGGCATTCGGAACTCCCGAACTCCTCGGCAAGACGCGGGAATGGCAGCTTTACCGAGTTCCGGTGACGGGAAGCTGTGAAAAAACCTACCTCATTTCCGAACCATTCTGGGTCGGTTTTGTTTGATCTCTCGTAAAATAGAGGCATGAGTCTGTTTTCGGAGTGTGAGCTTTCCTTCGAAGCAGCCCGCAGTGTGTCGGAGCCTTCCTCGGAGCCCGGCATCGCCAGTCCCACCCCCGCCAGCGCGGTTCCATCGGGCCGCCGCCGCTTCCGCCACATTGAACGCAATCAGCCTACCTTCGTGCTGGTGGATGTGGAGCGGATGCTCGATGAGTCGCATCCGGCGCGGGCGATCTGGGACTTGCTGGGCGGGCTGGACCCCAATCACCAACTTGACGGGGCGGCTTTGAAGAGAACGTGAAAGTGTATGAGGGCAGTTCGGGACGCGATGCCTGGCCGCCCCGGCTGCTCCTCGCGATCTGGATTTACGCGTACTCGCGGGGCGTCTCCTCGGCCCGCGAGATCACACGGCAATGCGAGTGGGAGCCCGGATTGCAATGGCTCACCGGCTTGCAGAAGGTGAACTATCACACGCTGAGCGACTTCCGGGTCCAGCGGGGCGAGGAGATGAAGCAGCTCTTCGGGCAGGTGCTGACGATGCTGCTGATGAAGGATCTGATCACGCTCGAACGGGTGGCTGTCGATGGCACCAAGGTCCGGGCGCAGGTGAACAAGAAGACCTTCAGCAAGCCGGCCAAATTGCGTGCGCATCAGAAAGTGGTAGAGGCGCACTTGGCCGCGATTGAGGCCGACGAAGCGCGGCAGGACTTGAACGCGCGCCAGCAAGCGGCCCGCAAGCGCGCGGCTCGCGAACGCACCGAGCGGGTGAAGGAAGCGCTGGTGGAAGTAGCTGAAATCGCCGCTAACAAGAAGCATGAGAAGGACAAGGAACCCAACGCCTCGTTCACCGATCCGGACGCGCGCTTCATGAAGACCAGCGATCATGGGTTGGCGCCCGCCTACAATGTGCAGTTGGTTACCGACAGCGCCAACGGGCTGATTGTGGATGTGGCGGTGAGCAAGCAGCCGTCGGACGCCGAGCATCTCGCCCCGGCGATTGACCGGGTGAAAGCGGCAACCGGCGAGGGGCCGGCGCAGATCCTCGCCGACGGCGATTACACCAACCGCAAATCGATTATGGAAGCCGCCGGCAAGGGCGTGGACTTCATTGGATCGTGGGGCAAATACGAAAAGAACGTGCCGGGCAGAGGCATCGATGCGGGCTTCGCGCCGAGCGACTTCGAGTGGGACGAAGAGGCCAACGAAGCGATCTGCCCGATGGGCAAACGGCTGGTGCATATTCGCACGCATCCGACCGAGGGCAACGGCGCCGTCTATACGTACGCGGCCACCCGCGAAGATTGCAAGGCCTGCAAAATGCTCACGCGCTGCACGCCCAACAACAAGATGGATAAGCACGGCCGGGCGGTGAGCATTCGCCTGGAAGACGACTGCGTGGACGCCTTCTGGCCAAGCATGGAGACCGAAGAAGCGAAGGCAATCTACAAGAAAAGAGCGCCGATTGCCGAGTTCCCCAACGCCTGGATCAAGACCAAGCTGAACTGGGCGAGGGTGCGATCAAGGGGGCTGAAACGGGTGAGCGTGGAAGCGATCTGGCCGGCCCTCACCTTCAACCTGCAACGCTACTTCGCGATCACGCGCGCCCAAACGCAAACGGCCTGATACGGGACTACGCAAAAGCCCAAATCCCGCCCCAAAACGCTGTCCAGAAGCCTCTCCGGAGCCTCTGACGCGCACCAGAACCAGAATCGTCCGGAAGCCAGATCCATCGCCAAAATTTGCACCGAATGCCGGAACGAGGGCTGGCACCCCCAGAAATCGCCCGCATCCTCGCAAGGCCTCAGCCGGGAGCAATTCCTTCACAGCTTCCAGGCCCCACTTGGCCCGTACGGATCTGTGCGGGGGGTGCGGGGTAACCTGCATCCCTACCGCGACCACTTGGTTCACTGTCCGGTCACGGTTTCCCTTGAAGTGGGCTGATCTTCGGCATTGTGCGGCACACGCGGCTATTGGCGCTGGCGGGTCACTCCGGGGAATCGAGCTAGGGCAAGTCATCGATCAGCATTAAGTCCGAGCTGTTGCCGTCCTGCTGGCTCCAGGTAATGTGGCGGCCGTCTGGGCAAACACTGAGGCCAAATCCCACGCCGTTGCGGAGCTTGTGAACTGGGTGGTCCCTGCCTGCTTCATCCCGGTAAACAACTGTTGCTGCGGCATTTGGGCGAGATGGCTTCGCGATATACACCAAGCCACTTCTCAGGAAGTCGAAGCTGTTGTACCAATACACCGGAGGCAGCACGGGAGTCTCTTGGCCATCGGAGGTTAGCCGCATGACCGCATCCTCCTGGCGACCTTCGGTCTGAGTGGTATACACATCTCCATTTGGTGCGACGCGATGGAAGAGTGCGCCCGTCGTCGTCAACTGCTGTTCGTCGCCGCCCGTATCAGGAATACGCCAGATCTGCCAGGTTCCGGTGCGGTTGGAAGCGAATTGGATCCAGGCGCCATCACCGGACCATCCAGGCAGCAGATCGTCAGCGGCATGGGTTGTGATGCGCCGGGGCTGGATGCCTTCCTGAATGGACGCCACGTAGATGTCGGACGACTGCTCCACCCGTGCATCGAAGGCCAGCCATTGGCTGTTAGGGGACCATGCGGGTGAACCACACATCGCTTCCGGGAAGCCTCCGATGCGGCGAGGGTTCCTGCCGTTTGCTTCCGCAATCCAGATCTCCGATACGCCGGACCGGGTGGTATCGAAGGCAAGCCAACGACCGTCAGGAGAGTAGGCAGGGTTGGCGTCGCCACGGCTGGAGGCGACAACCAGTTGCGGTTGCCCCACGGGTTGGTGCTGCTCATTGATCTCCAGAGTCCAAAGATTTGTGTCAAATGAGCGGTGAGCGTAGGCGATACGCTTGCCGTCCATCGAAAGCGTGGGCATCCAAAGTGGCATGCTTAGCGCGAGCAAGGCAATTGCACCATCAGGATTGGCAATATTCATGCGAAACGGACGACGCCCTTCCAGGGATCCTTGCGCGTAGAGGATCTCTTTCCCTCCCGGAAAAAAGCTTGGGCTTGACGTAAACAAACCGGCTTGGGTGAGTGCTACCGGTTCAGCTTCCGGCATTTGCTCTGCATCCAGGCGCATCACAAAGAGCTCACTTTGCCCTCGCCTTGAAAGCCGCTGGAAGACCAGGTTGCGGCAATTTGGCGATAGGGCCGGTTCTGAGTCACCGTAGGAGGTGCCTGCCGGTGGCTGGGTGGAGCCGGATCGATTCGCCGGAATCGACCTGAATTCGATGAAGCCCGGGCGCTGCGCTCCACTTTCGATCAATGCTGGCGATTATGAACCGGCCGTCTGGGCTCCACGCAACTGTCTCCCCCATATCCAGATCCCGCGGGATGAAGCCGGTGGTGAGTTCGCGTTCGGCGGCGTCCCCCACCGTAAGCAGTATGATGGCGCTCCGGTTGGGCTCCAATTCACGGCAGAAAGCCAGGGTACGTCCGTCGGGCGACCAACTCAAACAGTGCTTTTCCTTCCGGTCGAAGGTGAGCGGCATGACGGTGCCGTTCTCGATGGAGCGGCGATAAATGTCAGTGTCTCCGTTGGCATTCCGCCAAATATACCCAACCTCGGTGGCGTCCGGCGAGAAGGTGGGGTACCATTCCTCGCCCAGCTCGGCCGTCAACGGCACGTGGGTTAGAGGACGTGGAGTGGGTGACCCAAAAGGCCGGAATAAAAATACAACGGCCAAAAAAAGTAGGAGGATGGCTGAGAGTCCTGGCACGCCTGGGAACTTAGTCGTGGGAGGTAGTTTAGGTAACGGAGAGGCCGGATCGGCGGGTTCCCGCGTTGCATCCGGTTGGCGAAGCCAGGCGTCAATCTCGCTACGAAACGCGTAAACCTGGCTTCGCGGCCCGCTGGCGTGGCGCCTCACAGGGAGCGCTCGTGACTCCTCCCAGCGGCGTACCGTCCGTACATCGCGCTTCAAGTAGGCCGCTATTTCCTTCCAGGTGTCGAGGCGGTCATCCGGCACAGCCGGCACGCCCGGTTCGCTGGAAATTGGCGGAGGTTTGTCCATTCAGCAGTCCAGACGGTCATTGTATCTGACCAGTAGAAGGGGCATAAGCGGACATCATCCGAAATCGGGAGGGATTGGTAGTACTTTAAGCGACTGAAGCATAAAGTTTGCCTCGAAATCAACTTACAATCTTGCTTCGTACTACCTGCTGCAGGTCCGATAAAACCCCTGGCTGGCGGGTAGAAGTGTGCACACCATTGAAAAAATGAGTGTTTCGGGAGAAGGGCAAAATGATGACAAAACTTATACCAAGAGCTATGATGGCTCAGGTACTTCGCTCGCTCGTTGGGCTGCTGCTGCTTATTCTGTTTGCGATGCCTTTGAGCGCTGAGAAAATCGAACTCAACATTGTCTACGATCTACGCGACGCGCTGTTCCAACCCACTTTTGGTTCGGGGGGCAACACCGGTCTTACGCCGTTCAGCGTGCAGGCCGGAGACACCATTGATGTTTCATTCTCATTTGCAAGGGACGAATACCTTCGTTTTGACTCCCTGGCTGGCGCAGAATCCCTTGAGAAGCTGAGCGCGGTTCTGACATTTCTGGGAGGAAACTCCGGCGCAGGTTTAGCGCTGACTAGCTCCACGATGACGCTGGACGTGTTTGACGGCGACGTACAGAACAAACGTTGGTGTGACACTAAACGACGATTGTGCGAACTGTCTGGAGTTAGCGGGGCAAGCGAATTTCACCGATTCTACGATGGCGATTCGGGACCATCCAGGCGACGGTGAATTCCCTGAGCGGCGCCACTGGAGAAGGCAACTTCAACAATGCCTTCTGGTTTGGCAACCTGGGGAACCCACGCATTCTGGTGGCTCGGGAATACACAGTGGATTTGAAAGAGTTTCAATACTTTCCAGATCCCTTCAACTGGGCGGTGGAACAACTCGATATCGATCCCTTCTTGCTTGGCGAGGGCGACGAGTTTGATTTCACGGTGCGTTTCCTGCCTGGCCAGTCCTTGCAGGGCGATGGGAGCGTGCGCCTTGAGGAGTACGTCGGCTTGACACTCCTGGCAGCGGTAGCAAAGCCCCAACCGTTCGGGCTTACGCTTACCGATGTCACCACGAGGTTGCTTGGCCTGCAAGGTGTTGGCGCAAGTGGAGAGTTCACGATCAATGGCCAGGATTGCCTCAACTGTGTGGAGTTCGGAGGCGACTACAACATCAGTGACGGTGTCTTCAGCTACACAGGTGCTCGCTTCCAGGGTCGAGTTGCCCAAATGACCGATACCAGTGAGGTTGGCCGGCTGACCTTCTCCAGCTTCTTAGGGAACCCTGCTGCCATTGAGACCCCCGCTCCGGTGCCTGAGCCTGGAACCTGGGTACTCTCTCTGGTTGGCTTGCTAGGCTTGATGGCATACCGGCGGCGAATGAGGCACAACTCGGCTGCGTGAGTCAGTCGTCAGAATGGCTCGCATTTCCAGAAGCAGTTCTTTTGGCAACGCCTGACCTTGCGGAATTCAGGCGCGTAGGAAGCTCAGCGCGTCTATTGATTGCGGCAAATAATTCCGGTCAATTCCGGTGACAATATCCCCCGATCTCCATTGCAGGCGGGCTCTCGCCAGCGGCCCTGGTTCGGGTTTTTGTTTGGCTTGGGGCTTGGTTTTTTTGGAAAGAGACACCGGTCCAGCTTCGCTTCCAACTCCGAGACGAAGTCGTCCGTTCCAAACGGCCTTCCGGTTCTCGTCGCCTCGCGGAGGCGATCGAGGTCGCCGGACAGCCGGAATCCCAACCCCAGCACCTCTTTCCATTTCTCTGGAGGGTATCTTCCGGCCCAACTCTCCGACAGCCAATTCGGCGGTGCAACGAGGCCGGCATGGGCCTGTGCGCTTGACCATCGATAGTCGAGCACAGACCCAACCAAGTCCGCTCGGACGGGTAGAGTCGAGGAAAGGCGCGGTGCGTGGAGCGCCCGTTTCCTTTCCCCGCTCATCAAACCGGACGTGCGGTTTTCCCGCATCCGGCTTTCCGACGGACTTCCCGACAGGCTCACGCGAGCGGAGGCCGGCGTAGCAATTTCACCCCCAGCGTCCCGAAGATGACTTCCTTCGGAAACCGCCGAGTGGCTCCTTGGCGGACCTTATGTCGCCGCCTCAGAAAGTGCCGCACCCGCTCTTCCACATGGTGGTTCACCAGCGCATAAGCCTTTCCCAAACTTCCATAGCTGAAGTATTGCGCCCAACCTCCCAGTAACTGGTTCAGTCGATCGCGAACCTCCGACCACGGTGCTTGCTCCCATGGCTCCAGCAACTGACTTACCTTTTCGCGCAAGCGTCCCATACTCTTCTTCGAGGGCCACGCCGTCAGGTATGTCCGCCCAGTCCGCCAATAGCGTAGTCCGAACGTGTAACCCAGAAAGTCAAAGGTCTCCTGCCGGGAATTCCGTACACTGGTCTTCTGCTCGTTCAGCACCAGCCCCATGCGGACGAGTACCGCCTGCGCCCACTCCTTCGCTTCCTCCGCGTGTCCGCGGCTCAAGATCACGAAGTCATCGGCATAAGCGACAATCTGCGCCTGCCATTGCTGCTGCTTCCCACACTGTCGAAAGTGTTTCAGCAACCGGTTCAGATACAGGTTGGCTAACAGCGGCGAGATCACTCCGCCTTGCGGCGTGCCTCGCTTGAGCCGCTTTCCACCTGTCCATCGCCGATGACCGTCCTTGTCCCGTTCCTCCACCGGCACCTCGAGCCACATCTTAATCAGGTGCAGCACGCGACCGTCGGCAATGCGCCGGGCCACGCTCTTCATCAGGTCCGCATGAGGGATCGTGTCAAAGTACTTCGACAGATCCGCATCCACCACGTCCGTCCTTCCCAGGCACATCGCCCGATGTACCTGCTGGATCGCGTCCCGGGCACTGCGTCCCGGCCGGTAACCATACGCATTCGGTTCCAGATCCACTTCGAAGATCGGTTCCAGGATCAGCTTCACGGCAGTCTGCACCACCCGGTCCCGAATCGTCGGAATCCCTAATGGCCGCTCGCCACCGCCCGCTTTCGGGATCAACACCCGCCGCACTGCTTGCGGCCGGTAGGTGCCGGTCCGTACTTCTTGCGCTAACCTGGCCAGCCATGCTTCTCTCCCTGCCGCCTCAATTCCCGCGAAGGTTTCTCCGTCCACTCCCGCTGCTCCTTGGTTGGCTTTGGCCACCGCATAAGCGTGGGCGAGGACGTCTTCGCGCCGGATCTTGTCGTACAGAGCATAGAAGCGATAGTTTGGCTCTCGCTTCGCCTTCTCGGAGAGCTTCCGCTGGAGCGCCTGGACTTTGATTGGTGTTACTAGACTCATCGTCAATCACCTTACCTTTTGCTCGTTTGGAGAGCATGTCCGAAGTCAGGGCCCTTTGCTCCACGGACGTTACTCCGCTTCGTCGCTCCTACGGCCCTGTCCGAGACCCCAGCCGACCGCCGTGCTCTCCACGACTTGCTTCGCCGCTGGGGCGTCCCTCTTTTACGTTGCCTCCCTGGTTGACATGCCGTGCTCACTACCCCGGTGGATCGATGAGGTGCTTTCGGGTGATTGTATGGTGCGCTCCCGCACCGGGCTTCTTCCCCCATCGCGCTGGCCTTCCCTCTTAACCGCTCGGTCGGCATCCACATCTTCTGTTTCGAGGCCTGCTCAAGCTTCACTCACGTTACGGCCTACCAACTCGCTCACCCATCCTCACGATGGGCTTTCTCACGAGGCTTCGGCTGAGCCCGTTGCCAGATTCAGCCGCTCGCTAGCTATCCAGGCATACCCGATGACCTCCTGGTGCGGGTCTTGCACCCCGCTGGGCGACAACGCGCCGAGGCGCACGATTGAACTCCACGTAGCGCATCGCATAGGCCAGATGGGCGGGATCGAGCGGGCAAGAAAAGTAGCGGTTCTGCCACACATGGCCGCAGCGGCGCAGGCGCACGTTCAACCATCGCGAGTAATTGGCATGAGCCTTGCGGAACGCCGTCGCCATCGAATCCGGGCGTTCGGGCACGACAATCAGGTGAACGTGGTTGGTCATCAGGCAGAATCCCAAAACTCGCATCCGCGCGTCGCCCGCCGCATCCGCCAGTAGATGCAGGTAAGTTTCCCGATCCTCGTCATCAAAGAAAACGTCACTGCGGAAGTTCCCCCGCTGCGTGACGTGATGCGCGCATCCCACCGCAATCGCTCTCGCTATCCTTGCCATCAAAAGTATAGTGGCCGAACCGACCGTTTTTTCTCACAGAAACTTACGAGGTTGAGTGCTCCGTTTTGCGGTGCGCCGTGGGGGGGGCGCGGTCCCTTCCATGGCCGGGGCTTCCCTCCCGTGATCGCGCATGCCCCTCTTTACCGCTGTCGATCCTCACCTTTCTGAGGATCTAAAGTCGCCCGTCCGTTGCGCGATGACTGCCATCGCTAAGGCCAAGAAGAAGACCGACCGCACGTCGGCCAGCACCATCGCCGATCTCTGCGGCAACCTGATCCGCTTCTTCATCTCCCGCCTGGTTCCGACTGCGGGAATTTCCTTCGCATATCCTGGTGCCGCCCGGCCGCTGTTCGCGTGGCGGGCGGTGCGCGGGGTCTGATGTCATGGTCCCTACGAGACCAAGAGCTCGATGCCCTATTTCAGACTGTCGGCAGCATCGGGGCGGGCGACCGGATCCCGCGCCTGCTCCATGGGTTCCTTGATCATTCCGCATCGTTGGTCGCCTGGTGGCGAGACCGCCGGCCTCGTTCTTCGAACAGGCCAAAAGACTGCTGCCGGATTCCCCCCCCGCGCTCGCCGAGCGGTCCCCTGGAGACGATTCCCGGCGTGGCGAGGTGACGCTTGACGTGGGTGTGGGGTCGGCCGGTGCCGTTTCTCCTCGATTGGCAAGCTGCAGGCCTGCGGCTGGCGCTGGCGGGACCAGCCGGAATCGCCGAATCGTGAACCATCCGCTCTCCAAGCGCCGACACGCATGCAGCGGCTTGGTGGAGCGCACTGCCCGATTCCACCCCATCTGCGCGAAGTGCCGACGGGACGGGACGGGCCGGGGACGGGCACAATCGCTGTCGCGCGGAAGATGGTGGCCTATTTGATGGCTGTGGATAAGCGCCAGCAGCCGTTCCAGTTGGAGTGGGAGAAAGCAGCCTGAGTGGTGGTGAGTAGCAGAGAGAAAGGCTCGGGACCCACCAGCGGGAAGCCTTCCCCGCCTGCGCCGCCGCCGCTGACTTTGAGGTGATGGCCCGGCGGGTGCTCGCCGGCAAGGGAAGGCTAACGCCCGGCTGCGCCGCCCTTGCCCGCTGCGCGCCGCCGGGCCGGGGGAAACTCCAGCGACGGCGGCTCCAGCGGGAAGGCAGGGCAGGGCAGTCTTTGACGAGGCGACGGAAGAACTTCGCCGGGACTGTCTCTGCATCGCAACGATTCCGGCAAGCCGCAGCTGCCGGTCCTCGCTGTTCGGGGACTACGCGAGGAAAGTACACGCTTTCCGAGGCGCCCTCTTGCTCTGTTTCGAGGCCGGCGGCTTTATCCTAACTCAACATTCGGACGCCACGATGCACTGAGCTCCTCGGCCAGTGCGAAGGAGGCGAGACCGCTAATGATGCTCCTGGTTCCCGCTGGAACGACGCCAGCCCAAGATGAATCGAGAAGCGGGTGCGCGCGGTGAACCACCTTAGACCAACGGCCCGGGACTCATGGAGTCCCGGCCCAGCGGCGCGTCGGAACCGTTGCCCACGGCCTACGCAACGCCACCTCTGCCATCAGGAGCAATTACCGGGGTTCGTCCCCCCCGACTTGACACGTGCGAGTTTCCTCTACAACAACCGACATGAATACTCTCCTTTAGCCAAATACCTAACATGATATCCCCGTACGACAACCACGTCCCCGAAAACCCGAATGGCAGATCATCGTGCCGTGACACCACAGTCTCGCTGGCGTCCGTCGCCAGACGGGTCGACCCAACATGGGCGGTGTTCAGGTAGTGCGTGGCTCTGCTGCGACTCAGCCCGGCGGCGGTGTATTCGGCGGCCAATTGCCCAGCTCCTCAATTTCAGCGCTAAGCCGTGTGCGTCGCGAACAGAATTCGCCCGTCGACCCTACTTATTTGAACTATGGCGACGCCCTCCGGCTATTCCAGGTGGATTCAGGGTACCCATTACTGTCCAGACATCTCCTCGCAAACGAGCTCGGAATGGTTTTTCCTGCAGGGCATCGTCGCCATACAGCCCGCGCGCCACTGCTTCAGCTATGGCGGCTGCCACCGCCGCGTCCGGCACAAAACCATTCTTCGGTTGGTCGGACGATGTAGGGGTCGAGAGCCAATCGTAAACCCACTCCCACTCTTCCTCTTCGGTGCTGGGCAACTTCGGCCCCTCGGCACCGGAAGGCTGCTGCACTCTCGTTTCTTGCACCTTGCACCCCGCGGCTAGAACCGTGAAGCAAATAAACGCTCTCCGAACGAATACCATGGTGTCTACCTCAGCGAATTGCCGTGACGCGCTTTCCTTCCGGCGCGCGGGGATTATGCTTGATCACACGTCCGTCTGGCAGACCAACGTACATCCCTTGAAAACTCTTGTGGAACATTCCCAGAGTATTACTCCGATTCTTATCATTAAAGCTCAGCTGTTGCTCGATCGGTTTTGGGCTTCCATCAGGCATGGCGACGACCCGAGGATGGGAATGAGTTTCGGCCACCAAAACTTCTCCACCTGGAATCGGTGGATCCAAGATGGAAAACGCCCTCGGGGATGGATTACCAGTCGTGTTGTGCGGATCCACTCTCGTGGGCATGCCCTGCGTTACAGGGTCAGTGTAGGTAAACGCGACTCCTCCCGCCACCGTGTGGACACTGGAACCGTGTTCGCCACCGGTTCGCTGTTGGCCAGCCTGATTCAACCGTGCCGCAGCCGTCGCGGCGGCGTCGACCGTCGGAAACACAGGATTGATCGGAGCCGCCGGCGGTGGCGGTGGTTGAGGCGGATTTGGAACATCTTCATTGCAGGTGTTCCCAATGCCGAAGAGGCAGACCCTTCCGTCTGCATCGTGATACTTCAGAGGGTTGTTCCGGACGTAGCCATATAAGTTCCAGCTCTGCGCGTCTTCAGTATGCTGGTCGACCAGTGGCTCATCCGGCCCCGTAAACCTCCCCATCGCCCCCGACAAATACCGCGCCCCGAAGTAATCCAGCCCCGTTTCGGTATCCCGCTCTTTGCCGGTGAAGCGCTGGGTGGGGGTGGCGAGGGTGGAGGGGTTTGGGGAATAGCCTTGTGCGGTGGTGCGGCTGGTGATGCCGGTGTAGATTTCGTAGCCGAAGGGGAGGTAGTCGTGGCGGCTGATGACGTTCTTGCTGGCGTCGGTCACCAAGCGCGTGGAGCCCAAGTGGTCTGTGGTGAGGTAGTGCGTGGCGCCGCTGCCGGTGGGGCCGGCGCTTGTATACTCGGCGGCAAGCTGGCCACTGGCGTCGTAGATGAACCAGGTGCTTGATGCGCCGGTGGTCTTCTTCACGCGGCGACCGTCGCCATCGTAGTCGTAGGTGGTGACGCTGCCGCCGCTGGGCTGGGATGTCTTCTGGCGGTTCTCGGCGTCGTAGGCGAGGGTCCAGGCGCCGTGCTTGGTGAGGTTGCCCGCGGCGTCATAGTTCCAGATGCCGCTCAGGGTCTTCAAGCGGTTCGTGGCCGTGTCGTAGTCGGAGAGGCTGCGGACGGTGAGCGGGTGGACGTTGATGTTGGGATCGGTGGGCGTGGCCAGATTTCCGTAGCGGTCATGGGTGAAGGCCTGATACCAAGCCTCGCCGCCGATCACCCCGCCCACGTCGCCGCAGTTGCGCGGGCCGAGGGGCGTGGTGCTGGCGGTCTCGCGGACCGAGCAAATCCGATTGAGGGAATCGTACTGGTAGGTCTGGTTGAAGTTGGCGGCACCGATGGTGTGGATCTGGCCCAACACGTTGCCGTTGTTGGCGGAGCAGGAGGCATCGCCAAACGCGCCGCAGAAGCGGAACTGCCACTGCCCCTTCTCGACCGCATTCGTGGTGGTGCCGAGTTTGACCTCAAAGGGCTGCTGGCGTGTGGTGTCGCGTTCCTTGCCGGTGAATTTGTGGGTGAGGGCGGGGTTGGCTTGGTAGCCCATGGCGGTGGTGCGGCCGCCGTAGTTGACGGGGATCTCTTCGCCAAAGGGGAGGTAATCGTGCCAGTCAGGAACGGCTCAGCATCTCCCGGAGTTTGCCAAGGTGTTCGGGCGTAAGGATAAGGTTGAATGCGCTAGGCTGTTGCGGCAGTGGTACCCCGAGGAGATCGAGGACGCCTGTGTAAGCGAAAGCGCGCACGTCTGCAAACTCGGCAAAATCCTCACAGACCTCCACCAGGTAATGAACTACATCCGGACGACGGGATCCGCGAAAGAACGAGCCCAGCGCCGCTGCTGCGACTCCCCGACATTCTCGGTCGGGGTCCTGTTTCAGGACGCGGATTAGTAGCCATAACAGAACGGAACCCGGTTCTTGATCCCATCGAAGGGCAACCCCATGAAAGGCCAACGCTACTATTGCAGCGTGCCGTACGTCCGGATCATCGTGCGCAACTAGTCCTACGATTGCAGTGCGGATCGTCGTCACCGATAAGTTCACTATGGGCGACATCTGACGAGCAGATCAGCGAGGTCGCCGGGATCCATCGAAGGATCACGGAGGAGAAGCCAAGATGTTCTCGAGTGAAGGTTTCTTCGTCGCTGGAATGGAGGACTCCCGATTCACTCACTTCTTTGAGCTTCTCGTTGGCTTGGCGTTAAGACATTCCGTTCAAGGGCCGCACGCGCCTTCTTGGTCAAGTCGCCTGACGAGAGCATCTCCTCTGATCTCGATCAGTTTGATTTTGCCAGACACCCGAGCTGCTCGTCTGACTTGCGGTGACGTGATCGTCAGGCTCGGCCGTCGCGAGGATTAATCTTGACAATCTCTCCTTGAATTCGCCGATTGCGGCCTGGATGTGCGTCTTGGTCAAGCGAGGTCTCATCAGAACGAGACATCTTCCCGTCTATTCGGTTGCATCTCCGCCCCAAGCGTGGCTGCCCTCCGCGCTAGCACGCGCTGCTCCGCTATGGCATCGTCGACCTTAGTTGCGACGACCTTAGCACCTTTCCCATACCCGGCACCGGGAAGAACGACCCCAGCTGCCAATCCGCCAATGGAAAGCACCTTATCGCGGTGGGAAGCCGTGGGATCAAGCACGGTGCTAGCGGTATCGTACACGTCGTAGACATTGCCGGTGATTTCTGGGATCGCCCAAGCAACAGCCGCAACTGCGGCCTTCCCGTCGCGGTCAACGGCATTCATCGGCCGGTTCCGGACGTAGCTGTACAAGTTCCAACTTTGCGGATCTTCGGTTTGCTGATCAGCGAAGGGGGCGTCGGGGCTTGTGAACCTGCCCTGGCCGAGAGAAGCACCTTGCCCCAAGCAGCTCGAGCCGTGTTCTTCGGCATCCCGTTCCTTGCCGGTGAAGCGCTGGGATGGGGGTCGGCGAGGGTGGAGGGGTTTGGGGAATAGCCTTGTGCGGTGGTACGGCTGGTCGATGCCGGTGTAGATTTCGTAGCCCAAGGGGAGGTAGTCGTGGCGGGAGACGACGGTGGCGGATTGGTGGGGGGGGGTGGGCCTGCACCGCGTGGGGGCGGCGCCCGGGGGCCGGTGGGGCCGGCGGTGGCGGCCGGCGGCGCCCGGCGGTGGCGGAGAGTGGCGGGGCCGCGGTTTTCTTCACGCGGCGGGGGGGGGGGGTTCGTGCGGCGGGTGGGTATGGTCCGTGGTGGGTGTGTGTTTCGGGGTGCGGTGGGGCCGGCGGTGGTGTGTCGGCGGTTGGCGGTGGTCGTCGCCCCGGTGGCGGTGGGCGCGGTTTTTTCGCGGCGCCGTCGTCGTTGTCGTGGTGGCGGCGTTGCCCTCGAGGGGGTGGCGGCTTTGTGCGGCCTTCGGCGTCGCCGGCGTCCCGTCGGTGGTCTGGTTGCCTGTGGTGTCGCCCCCCTGGCCCGCCGGTTGCGCAGCCGGTTGGTGTTGGCGTGCTGGTCCCGGTCGGGCGCAATCCGCTGTGCAGGAATGTTGGTGCCCAGGTGCTGGGCCACCCACTGGTTGCCGAAGCGGTCGTACCCAAAGGTCTGCCGCCAGGACTCGCCGCCGAACAGCCCTTGCATGTCGCCGTCGCCGTCGTATTCGTAGGTGGCGGCGCTGCCGCTCGATGGGGTGCTGGTTTTAATGCGGCCTTCGGCGTCGTAGGCCAGGGTCCAGCCGCCGTGGGTGGTCTGGTTGCCTGTGGCGTCGTAGCCCACCTGGCCCGCCGATTCCACCAGCCGGTTGGTGTTGGCGTCGAAGTTCGATTGCGTGGTGGGGCGCAGACCGCTGTAGGGCATGTTGGTGCCCAGGTGCTGGGCCACCCACTGGTTGCCGAAACGGTCAAAGCCGAAGGTTTGGCGCCACGACTCGCCGCCGAACAGCCCCTGCATGTCGCCGCAGGTGTGAGCGCCCCAAGGAGTTGAGGTGGGCACTTCGCGGACGGTGCACAGGCGGTTCACTTGATCATAATTGTACGTCTGCGCGAAGGCGGCGCCGGGCAGGGTGGTGACCTGCGTGAGGACGTTGCCGTTGTTGGCATTGGTGCCGTAGGAAAGGGCGAGCGCCATGCGGTCTGACGCGGCGGCGTCAGTGTAGGTGAAGCTGGTGCCGACCTTGGCGTTGGTGAGCTGCAGGCGGCCGTTGTAGCGGGTGTGCTGGTAGAGCGCGGGCGCGCTGCCGAGTTGCACGAGTTGCGGAGCAGCTATGCAATAGCCTCATTGGTCTATCCACTGGTATTCCAAGGAGAAACTACCATTTGAACAAATCTAGCAAGCACCATGTCGCCCACCAGATAGACCTCGACCTCCTTACCCCGGTGCTTCCAGTACAGACTAAACTTGCTCATTAATTTCAGAAAAATAATACGATCAATACAGTTACATGAAAATATTCGACGCGCGTCCTCGACACAAACGATCACCTTGCTCCATGCAGCCCAGTCAAACTCAATTAGATAGTCATCGATTGCGTCCCAATTCAACATCCGCGGGTCAGCGATTGAAAATGCATCGCAGATTGCGCCACACACGCCCTCCGAGGACAGGAGAGTATTGGCAGTAAGTTTAATCATCGCCATTTTTGCTGTGTCGCCATGATCACCGACAGGCGATTCTGTGGTAATTGTTATGCCACATTCTCGAAGTAAGAGTGACATAGTTTTCCCTTCTTTGAAAAAATGCGCATACTGCCTATCCACTCAGAGGACGGGCGCCCTGAAACTGAGCCACACTGCACACGCCAGCGCAACACAATACCAAGACCCGCTGGGAGGGCCCCAAAGAGCACTCTGCTGTAAGAAAGATACGGTTCACCGGCGGGCCCGGGCACAAAGAAGAGTGACACGGCACCATAGCAAAGCAGAACCGCACTGTCGATTGTCAGCAACGCCTGGGCGACTGCTATGCTTGACATTACCACTTCCTCCGTGACGCCGACTCGCCGCACTTCACTGCTTGAATTCCTCAATTATCACGCCTTCAGGTTTGGCAAAAAGCTTCTCGTCAAAAGGCTCCTGTAGGTACGACTCGTACCAGTAAATTTCTCGCGCGCCGTCGTGCAGGCGGACGACCGCCCGTGGTCGTTCTGGTACCCCCAAAGTCAAGAGAATCAACTCCGAATCACCGACCTCGATACTGTATGCTTTCGTTTTCTGACCCTGGAGTACCGGGCCCTGGAATTTTCCGTAATTCCTCGTAACTCTCTCAAGGCCAACTTCTTACCCAATACCCGAGTAGGAGGAGCAGAACTGTGACGATAAGCCAAGCGAAGTCTTTTCCCCGCACTGCTCCGGGCCAGGGCAGTCTCTGGAGCAACCCCATCCTGGCTCGACGGTAGAGCACGATGTTTAGAAGGAGAAGACTGGCCGCACCTGCCAGCACCCAAAGCCAGGCGGGAGTGGTTGGCGGCACAACCAAGACGGATAGCAACCAACCCACAACTGCCGCCAGATTAGCGATCACAATGCGCTTAACGTGAACCACACTCACTTCCCCCCTTCTTGTTTCCTCTGGGCTCTGTCACGCTTCTCCCTGGCGTGGACGTAGAGTCTTGGCACTACTAAGGGCCACTGCACGAACTCCCTTGCGACTCCGCGCAATGCGGGGGCTGGTTTGCAGTTGGGCGCGGTGGACTTGGAGGCGTGGGTGGCGCCACGGGACTGAAGAAGTCAATCGCTGCTGTCACGAGCCCGCCCACCGTTAATTCCGGGGACTAATTCCGGGGACGTTAACCCCCGATCTCCATCCTAGCGCCGGAGCCCCCCCCCTCTCGGGGCCCTCTTTTCGGTTTCGCCCCGGCTTCTGCGGGAAGAGGTTTCGATCGAGTTTGGCTTCCAGTTCGGCGACGAAATCGTCGGTGCCAAAGGGCCTGCCGGTTCGTGTGGCTTCGCGCAGCCGGTCGAGGTCCCCCGAATGCCGGAAGCCGAGCCCGAGGACTTCCTTCCATTTCATCGGCGGGTAACGCTCCTGCCAATCTCGCGTCTCCAGCCACTCGGGCGCGGCGATGAGTCCAGAATGGGCTTGGGCACTGGACCAGGGGTAGTCAAGCACTGACTCCACCATCTCCGCCCGCACCGGGTTAAACTCCACATAACGCATGGCATAGGCCACGTGAGATGGCCCGAGCGGACAGGAACCGGTTCGAATCAAGGGCAATACGGGCGGTTCTGCCAGGCGTGCCCGGTTCGGCGTAGCCGGATGTTCAGCCATTGCGAGTAGCTTCCGTGCACATGCCGGAACGCGGTGGCCATCGAGTCCCGCTTCTTCGGAACCACGATGCAAGTGGATGTGATTCGTCATGAGGCAGTAGCCTAGGATGTCCGGACTCCGCTGATGAAGCGTTTTTCGGCGAGCAGTGCTACAGAAAGGTTTCCCGGTCTTCGTCATCGAGAAACACGTTCCGGCGAAAATTCCCCCGCTGGGTGACATGGTGCGGGCAGCCCACGGCAACAACTCGCCTCATTCTGGCCATCAAGGATATAGTGGCCATCCGCCGCCATTCCTCTCACCAAAAGTTCGGGTCACGGCGTCTGTCCCGGATCCTTCGCTTACCTGCAAAGCAATCGATCCAGTCAGTTCGTTTTGTAGCTGTAGTAGGTTCCTAAGCGAACGGCCTCCGCATCCAAGAGTGTTTCGGCGACCATCCTATTAACTTCTTCACCGTAGTCCAAAGAAGGCTCTACCTTTCGGGTATCCTCAACCGAAATGATTTCCCAATCGTACTTTTGGAAATAGGCTTTCGCCTTCGCAATGAAGTCACGCTCAGATTTTGCCCACATGGTTACTGTCATGAAACCAAGAGTATCCCCAGAGGGCATATCTCCTGGCTGAACAGCGACCTCAGCAGTGGTGATCCATATATTCACAATTTTTCACTCTGGATAGTTGTAATGGACGTTATCCCGCTCTCGTCGGCGCCCGCTCCGCGCCGGAAGTGCGGCTGACCATGGCTCGGGGTTCGATCTTCAACAGTTCCAAGAGTTGGTTTGCCTTGTTCCTCGCCGCCTCTCTGGTGTTGCTGGACACGTTGTTCACCTGCGGCCTTCCGCTTGGACCTAGCTTTTGGCCGTGTTTATTTGTCGCTTGTCCCCCTGCCGTAACACCCGGTGCATCCTTCGCCTTGACTGGACCCGTAGGCGATGTTCCAGTTCCTGCTTTCTTCGCATCTGTCCCAGCACCGGCGGCCTTCGCCGCATCCTTCGCCTTATCTGCATTGCGTGCTGCACTGACCGTGTCGACAGCGTTATCAATCTTGTTGGCAACGCGGGCGCCTTTGATGACAGCGCCTGCGCCTCCAGGGACAAACGGAACGAAGGTCGCTGCCGTATCGAGGAGGACACCTCCAGCGTCCCAGGCGGCGTCGCTGTAGTTCCCTTTGCTTACATTATCTACCAGCGACACCAAGCCAATGCCGATGTTGAAGGCGTCCCAGAGAGTCTCGGCGATGCGCCCATCACGATCAACCGAGTTCAATGGCCGGTTCCGCACGTACCCATAGAGGTTCCAGCTCTGCGGATCTTCAGTCTGCTGGTCGGCGAACGGGGCATCTGCGCTCGTAAACCTACCCTGGCCGGGGGAGAAGTACCTTGCCCCGAAGTAATCGAGGCCGGTTTCGACGGTGTCGCGTTCTTTGCCGGTAAACCGCTGGGTTGGCGTGGCCAGCGTTGCGGGGTTTGCGGAATAGCCCTGCGCGGTGGTGCGGCTGGTGATGCCGGTGTAGATCTCCCAGCCGTAGGGCAGGTAGTCGTGGCGCGAGATGACGTTCTTGCTGGCGTCGGTCACCAGCCGCGTGGAGCCCAGATGATCCGTGGTGAGGTAGTGCGTGGCGCCGCTGCCGGTGGGGCCGGCGTCGGAACGTACTCCGCGGCAAGCTGGCCGAAGGCGTCATAGACGAAGTACGTGCTTGATGCACCGGTGGTCTTCTTCACCCGGCGGCCGTCGCCATCGTAGTCGTAGGTGGTGACGCTGCCGCCGCTGGGCTGGGATGTCTTCTGGCGGTTCTCGGCGTCGTAGGCGAGGGTCCAGGCGCCGTGCTTGGTGAGGTTGCCCGCGGCGTCATAGTTCCAGATGCCGCTGAGGGTCTTCAAGCGGTTCGTGTCCGTGTCGTAGTCGGAGAGGCTGCGGACAGTGAGCGGGTGGACGTTGATGTTGGGATCGGTGGGCGTGGCCATGTTGCCGTAACGGTCATGGGCGAAGGCCTGATACCAAGCCTCGCCGCCGATCACCCCGCCCACGTCACCGCAGTTGCGCGGGCCGAGGGGCGTGGTGCTGGCGGTCTCGCGGACCGAGCAAATCCGATTGAGGGGATCGTAGTGGTAGGTCTGGTTGAAGTTGGCGGCACCGATGGTGTGGATCTGGCCCAACACGTTGCCATTGTTGGCGGAGCAGGAGGCATCGCCAAACGCGCCGCAGAAGCGGAACTGCCACTGCCCCTTCTCGACCGCATTCGTGGTGGTGCCGAGTTTGACCTCAAAGGGCTGCTGGCGGGTGGTGGTGAATGCCCAGCGCTCAATGAGCCCGTTGCCGAGGGTGATCTGCGTGGGCGCGCCTTGCGGGGCGTATTGGACGCCGGTCCAGTAGGCAGTGCTGCTGACGATGGAGGCGATACGGCCGGCGGCGTCAGGAGTGTAGGTGACCTGTCGCGAAGAGGGGTAGTTCATCGTGGCCGGGGCGCCGCTGGGGTGGTAGGTGTAGCTGAAATTGAAGGGGCTGGCGCCCGCGGGGGTCTGCGCGGAGGTTTGCACCCAGCCGTTGACGAAGTAGGTGAAGGCGCTGGTGGATGCCGAATTTGAGACGGACGTGAGATAGCCGGTGCGGGCGGTATCCCAGATCCAGGTGACCTGGGGAGTAGCATCGCTGTAGGTGCGCTTGAGGGGACGGTTGAGCGCGTCGTAACCACCGGTGGCCGAGCAGGACGAAGACCATGTGCCATTGCAGGTGACGAGAGAACGCGCGTCTTGGCGGCTGACGAGGTTGTCGGCGGAATCGTAGGTGTAGGCGATGACTCCGCTTTCCGGGTTGTTCGCGGAGAGGAGGCGGCCTTTTTTATCGTAGGTGAATGTGCGCTTCATGCCCCCGCTGCAAGTGGAGCGCAGGCTGCCGCCGGAAGTAGGACCGCAGGTCGTTGCGCGGACTGATGCGTAGTGGTCGGAAATCCAGGCGCCGTTTTCGACCACTTCGACGAGGCGACCGAGAGAATCCGCGATGTGGCGGATGGACTTGCCGGCGGGGTCAGTCCGCGTGACGATGTTGCGGTCGTAGGCGATGGTGGTTTCCGCGTTGTCGGCGGTCTTGATCTTCGTCGGGCGATCAAGGGCGTCGTAGGTGGTGGTGGTCCACTGGAGCGCGCCTTCGCCGGTGCGGTAGGGAAGGGACTGGGTCTTGACGAGGCCACGCGAGTCGTAGGTGGTATGGGTCTCAATCTGCGTGGATGCTTCCTTGAGGATGTCGATTGTCTTCCGGCCAAAGCC
>JAXHKT010000055.1:0-10761 GCA_034522975.1 Bryobacterales bacterium | reverse complement strand
CGGCGGCGTGGAACCGGTATCGCCTCTAGCGACCCCCGGCGATCCGTTGCGGTTGCGGTTCGAAGTGCCCGAAGGCAGGA
This sequence comes from Bryobacterales bacterium, assembly GCA_034522975.1. Taxonomy (GTDB): domain Bacteria; phylum Acidobacteriota; class Terriglobia; order Bryobacterales; family Bryobacteraceae; genus JACTMJ01. Next base: position 10,681 of record JAXHKT010000055.1, on the reverse strand, counting down.
CGTTCCCCCGCTATCGCGCGGACTGGCTGGGGCCGAAGGATGCGGTTCGGCGGAGTTTTTCCCAGCCTCCAAGTTCACCCGCCGAAGACGGCGTCTTTGACGTGTTCATCAATCCAGGCACGTTCCCTTCAGGAACCCACGAGTTCGTTCTCTATGGACTGGAAGCAGGCCGGGACCCGGTGCTGCTGAATTACTACTCGCTCACGCTTGCACCGCTGGCGACGGCACCCGCTAGGACGAAACCCGGGCCACCGTCTCGGCGCTAGGCGAGACCGCCGCGGGCGGCTTTATGGGGATGTCCAGCCGTGCTTCGCAGCCACTACGGTCGGTACGGTTCGCCAGGGTCAGGCTGCCGCCGTGCGCCTCGGCGATTTGCCGGCAAAGCACCAGTCCGATGCCCGATCCCCCAGGCTTGGTGGTGAAGAACGGCACAAAGAGATTGCCCAAGTTCGCTACCCCGTAACCCTCGTCGAGCACCCGCAGCACCATGCGCTCGCCGGTGCCCGACTCTTCAACCACGGTCCAGCAGACGTGGACGTGCCCCCCGGTTTCGCTGGAGGCGTCAACGGCGTTGCGGATGAGATTGATCAGCACCTGTTCGAGCTGGTCACTATCGGCCAGGATGCGCATCTCGGGACCAGGCTCGACACGCACGGGAAGGCGGGTTTCCAGAGCCGCCACGCGGCGAATCATCGAAGGCACCTCCACGAGCCCGAAGGCCGGGGAGGGAAGCTTGGCGAGGCGCGCATACTGGCTCATGAAGCGGCTGAGGGCGTCGGCGCGGGTGGCGATGATGTTCAGCCCGTGCAGCGCATCGTCCTTCCAATCCGGCGGCGGCGGCTCTCTCTTCACCAGCGTTTGAATGCTGCCCGCAATGGATTTGATGGGAGTAAGCGAGTTGTTGAGTTCGTGGCCCAGCACCCGCACCAGCCGCTTCCAGGTGGCGATCTCCTCTTCGCGGAGCGCGCGCGTGAGGTCCTGCACCGCCAGCAACCGGTGCTGCAGCCCCTCTTCGCGAAAGACCGTGGTGGAAACACCCCAGCGCCCTGCGGCGGCGGGAAAGCGGAGTTCCATGGTGCGGTCGCCGGTGGATTCGATGCACTCTTCAAGCCCCAGATCGGCGGCGGTGCGGCCCAGCAGTTCGGGCTCGGTTTGCGCCAGAAGCTCCTGGCCGGCGCGGTTGATGAAGCGCAGCCGGTCGTTGGGATCGAAGGTGAAGATGGCCACTTCGATCACATCCATCACGCGATGCAACAACGCCGTGGCTTCCACGGCCCCAAGGCGCTGCGTGCGGAGGATGTCCACCAACTGATTGACTTCGAACATCACCTCGCTCAGGACATCGTTGGGATTGCCGCCGCGCCCGCGGATGGAGTAATCCCCTTCACGAAGTCCCGCGAGGATGTTCGAAAGAGTCTGGAAGGAGCGGATCACCCGGTCTCGCGAGGCTGCAGCGAAGGCCGCCCAGGGAAGCACAATCGCGATGGCAACAGTCCAGCGCACATGGGCCGGCTGATCCCAGAACCACACAAACACCAGCGCGCACACCAGTGCCGGAGCGCCGCTGAGGGCCACCAGCAGCGCCACCCGGTCTTCATAACGAAGCCGGAAGCGCCTTTCCGGGCGAAGGCTCATAGATTGTATCTTTGCAGTCTACGGTAAAGCGCGCTCCGGCTGAGGCCCAGGGCATCGGCTGTCTTCGTCACGTTGCCGTCAAAGCGGCTCAGTGCCTTCTCGATCAGGAGCTTCTCCATCTCCTCAAGGCTTAGCTCTTCCAGGCGCGGCGTCTCTCCGCCGCGAAGCTGCAGGAACAGGTCGCTCTCCTGCACTTCACTGCCATTGGCCATCAGCACGGCACGCTCCATGGCATGCTCGAGTTCCCGGACATTGCCGGGCCAGGTATGGCGCATCAGCGCCTGCAGCGCATCCTTGGTGAAGCCCGTGGCCACTTTGCGATACTTCGCGGCACTGTTCTTGAGGAAGTGGTTGGCAAGCAGCGGGATATCCTCGCGACGGTCGCGAAGAGAGGGGATGGCGATCTCAATCGTATTTAGGCGGTAGAGCAAATCCTCGCGGAAACGCCCCGCTTCCACCTCTTCCCGAAGGTTCGCGTTGGTGGCAGAGAGGATCCTCACGTTCACGCTGCGCGTTTTCGAGGAGCCCACCCGTTCAAACTCGCCGGTTTCGAACACCCGCAACAGTTTCGCCTGCTGGCTCATCGGCACGTTGGCGATCTCGTCCAAGAAGAGCGTGCCCCCGTCCGCCAGTTCGAATCGCCCGGCACGGTCCGCCTTGGCGTCGGTATAGGCGCCTTTCACGTGGCCGAATAGCTCACTCTCAAAAATGCCTTCGGAGAGGCCACCGGTATTCACGGTCACCAGCGGCTGCGCCGCGCGCGAGGATGCCGCATGCATGGCCCGGGCGATGACGCCCTTGCCGGAGCCGTGCTCGCCCGTGATCAGCACATTCGCATCGGAAGGGCCCACGCGGGCGATGATCTGCAGCACGGGCTTCATCGCGGGCGAATCGGCGATCACATCGCGGGTCCACTCGCCGCGCAACATCTCATTTTCCGCTTCGAGTTTCTCGGTGCGCCGCAGCGTCTTTCCGAGTTCCACCTGCGTGCGGACGGTGGAGAGCAGGCGCGCGTTATCCCACGGCTTCTGCACAAAATCCCGGGCGCCCCGCCGCATCGCCTCAACCGCCAGATCTACACTCCCCCAGGCAGTCATCACAATCACGGGAAGCGTGCTATCCATCTGCCGAAGCCGTTCCAGAAGATCGAGGCCTTCCTGTCCTGAGGTGGTGTCGCGGGTGTAGTTCAGATCGAGCAGGACCGCGTCGTAATCGTTCTTCTCGAGATTCTGAATCACGGCCCGCGGCGAAGTAACGGCCTCAATCTGGAAGCCCTCCACCTTTAGAAGAAACCGGAGGGCCTCTAATACATCCTGTTGGTCGTCTGCGATTAGGACTTTGGGCATACTAATGGGAACGGACGCTTCACGCGGTTTTGAATTAGTACGCGCCCCGTTCGAAAACGTTGGCCACGATACGATTCTTTCACGTTCGATCGTGAATCTTTCCTGAGCCCCAGCGTAGCGGCTGTACATGATGTCCCTTTCTGGGACGCGCGGGACACTCCCGGGCGTCCGTCACTTGCAGAATTCATACGCCTAAGACGCCTTTTCGATACGAATTCCGCCGTTCACCGTGCTCAATTCGAGTTTCGGACCTCCGGTGCCAATGCGCCCCTGCAAGTTGCGCTTGCCCATCTTGCCCTGGACGGTGATAGGAAATGCCGTTTCAAGGGAACCGTTGACCGTGGACATGGAAACATCGGCATTGAGCGCGCTGCCAACGGCAACCAAAATGCGCCCGTTGACGGTGGAGAACTTCGTGTTCTGGTCAAGCTTGCCCACTTTGGCATAGACACCGCCATTCACCGTCGAAGCCTGCGCATGGCCCGTGGTCTCAACATTCACGCCGCCATTGACGGTTTTTGCCTCTACATCTCCCCGGAGTCCCGCGATGTTTACACCCCCGTTGACGCTGTTAGCCACGAGATTCGCCGCCGCAGGCATGCGGACCGTGAAATCGACATTCACGTCCACGCCCCTCTTGGAACGGCCCTTGTTCCGCTCGCGACAGCCCGAAGGAAAGCTGCCATCCTGACGGCGATAGAGCACACACACAACGATGCCGGCGGATTCGTTCTCCACCTTCACCTCCACGTCGCCTTCGGTATTGTTCTTGCTGCGCTTCACCGCGCTGACGCTCACCTGGTTGCCCGCCGCGGGCTTCACGTCAATCCCGCCGTTAATGTTCATCACCTCCAGGGTCTGGCCGGTACTCAGGGTGCCGTTCCAGGAGAAGTTCTGTTGTGCGGTGAGCAGGCTGGCGGGCAACAGGGCGATTGCTGCCAGAGCGAGTGCGGATATCTTACGAATCATCCCGGGATCTCCTTTGTCTGCGGGCGACGCGTGGCAGGCCGCCCAATCTCAATCTCCATGGCAATACGGGACTGCGAAGGAATAGTTCCATTTCCGGCCAGAATTGCGCTGATTTCTTGTTTGCCCCTATTCCTCCCGAAGCGCCACGAGCGGGCTTACGCGTGCAGCCCGCCACGCGGGAATAGCTACGGCGGCGAGCGAACCGGTGCCGAGCATCAGCACGATCAAGGCCGCCGTGATGGGATCGCGTGCGGAGATCCCAAATAGCTGGGCTTCCATATACCGTGCCAGCCATAGCGCGGCCAGGATGCCTCCGCCAATGGCCACCGCCGTTGTCACCAAGGGTGCGTACACCGCGTCCCGCAACAACCGTACGGTGGGGGCGCCCAAGGCGCGGCGTATCCCGAACTCCCGGCGGCGGCGGGCGGCGAGGAGGGAGATGAGTGCATACAGCCCCAGCATGGAAAGTACCAGTGCGTAGAGTGCGAACGTGCCCAGCAAAAGGCCCATAAATCGGGGCAACTGCAACTCGCCCGCCGCCAGGTCGCGATAGGTGGAAATCGCGAACAAAGGCTTGCCGGGATCCACAGCGCGAATGGCATCGGTTGCAGGCGCAATCAGAAGGGCGGGGTCGGCGCCAGGACGGCCGCGGACTACGATGTTAACGTATGCCCAAGGGTCCTGAGCGTAGGGCCGAAAGAACTCTGGCACGGGTGCCAAGCGAAGACTTTGGTAGCGGACGTCCGCGCAAACACCAACAATGGTCACGGCGGGTATCGTGACATCGTCCGAGAATCTCACCTGCATGCCGACCGGGTTGCGAGATCCAAAGAACCGGCGGGCTGCGGTTTGGTTGATAATGGCGATCGGCGCGCTGCCAAGCGCATCGGACCGCGCGAAATCACGGCCGGCGACAATCGGTACTCCCATGGTGGCAAAGTAGCTGTCGGTCACCACGCGCGTACCTATGGTGGGCCGGTCCGCGGGACTCTTGGGCACGTCGCCCTGGATCTGGAACGCCGCCATGTTCTCGTTCTGCCACAGCGGCAGAAAGTTCCCCGCAGCGGCGCTCTCCACAGCCGGATGACTGCTCACCGACTCGAGCAGCACGTTCACGTGCGCTGCGCGGCTTTCCGGCGACGGAAACTGCGCGGGCGATAGCACCATACCCAGGCTGGCAAGTTGCGGCAGCGCGAATCCAGGGTCCACCGCGCTCAGATTCCAAATGGTGCGGATCATCAGCCCCGCGCCAAACAGAAGGACGAAGGTTAGTACCACTTGAGCCCCCAACAGCGTGCTGCGCAAGGCGTGCCCACCGGTTTCGGAGTAGTTCCGGCCACCCGTTTGCATGTCCTGCGCCAACGCGCGCGGCGACCGCAGAACCGGTGCCAGGCAAAGAAGCGCCGCACAGGCAAACACCACGGCGACGGCGGACCAGAACACCGGGGGATGAATGCCAATATTGTCGACGCGGGTCAGTTCCAAGGGAGCCAGCTTCAGCACGGCGTCCAGGCTCCAGCGACTAAGCAACAGCCCGAGAAAGGCTGCCGATGCACCGAGGAGCACCGATTCCGCAGCCATCAATCGCAATAGGTGGAAACGCCCCGCGCCGAGCGCAAGGCGCACCGCTGTTTCACGGCGCTTAGCCGCCTCTCTGGCGACAAACAAACCGGCAAGATTAGCCACCGCAATCAGCAGAACCGCTCCCACCGCGCCCAGCAGGAGCGACACCAGCCGCGGAGTATCTCCGTACAGCAGTTCGCGAAAGCCAAGAGTGGCCACGCGCACATCGCGGTTCGAATCAGGGAACTCAACCGAAAGCCTGCCCGCGATCGCCTGCAGTTCGGCCTTCAGCGCCCCTTCGGAAACTCCCGGCTTCGTCTTTGCGGAAAGGTGGTAGTGGCGGATAGTGGCATACCCATTGCCCCCCTGGATGGCTCGCAGCGGCTTCCAAAGCTCGTATTCCGGATATTGGAAATCCGCCGGCATCACGCCCACCACGCGATGCGGTTTGCCGTCCAGCAGGAGGTTTCGCCCCACCACAGACGCATCGCTCGAAAACTTCCGCTGCCAGAAGGAATGGCTAAGCACCACCACATCCGCCGGGTCTGCCCCGTGCTCTGCGGCAAAAAAGGTACGACCGGCAATCGCCCGCCCGTCCAGCGCCGAAAAGAACCCACTGTTCACGCACGCGGCGCGGATCTGTTCCCGTTCGTCCCCATCGCCCAGCAGGAAATTGTCGAAGTGCCAGATTGCCACCGCCTCGGCAGTCTGGAGGTCGCTGTAGGCGAAAGCTTCCATCCGAGTGAAGTACGTGCTTTTCTCGGCTGGTGTGCGCGGGTCGCTCCACTGCAACGCAAACAGACGGCTGTCGTCACCGTAGGGAAGCGGGCGCAGTAGCGTTGCCCACACCGCGCTGAACACGGTGGTGAATGCCGCAATTCCTAACCCTAGGATGCAGACTACCGTAACGGCAAACAGCGGCGCACGCCGCAGCCGGCGTCCTGCCTGCACGAAATCCGAAAAGCGAAAGGGCATCCACGCCTCCCCTGTCCGCGGCCACGCTGACCGCGGTGTTGTTGGTAGCAAGTGCTGAACACGAAACGGACTACGAGGCCGCTACGGGCGCCTCCGCGGTTCGTTCTTCCCCGGCCACCCAGCCATCGGCCAGGCGGACGATGCGGTCGCCGTAGGAAGCGTTCTCTTCTGAGTGCGTCACCTGGACGATGGTGGTGCCGCGCTCGTTGATCTCTTGAAATAACTGCATGATCTCGCGGGCCTGCTGCGAGTGCAGATTCCCCGTGGGTTCGTCGGCAAGCAGGAGCTTTGGGCTGAAGATGAGGGCCCGCGCCACCCCCACCAGTTGCTGCTGGCCGCCGGAAAGCTGGCTGGGGTAAAGGTCTTTCTTGGCGACCATGCCGAAGCGGTCCAGCGTATCGGCCACCAGCGACGCGCGCTCGGAACTGCGCAGATTGCGATAGCTCAACGGAAGGTCAAGATTCTCATACACGGTGAGATCGTCCAGCAGGTGGTAGCTCTGAAAGACGAATCCGATGTTCTGCTTGTTGAGCTCTTTGCGCTGCTTCCCGTTCATCCGGTGGACGGCTTCGCCGGCAAAGGTATACTCGCCCTCCCACTCGTTGTCGAGCAGCCCCAGCACGTTGAGCAAGGTGGTCTTACCCGGAGCCCGACGGCCCCATGATGGTGACGAACTCCCCCTTCGCCACTTTGAGGTTGATCCGCCGCAGCACGTAGTAGACGCCGCCCTTGTTCCTGTAGGCACGTTCGATGTGGCTGAGCCTCAGCATGGGAATGCTCCTTGCCGGCAATCCGTACAGCGCCCGCGCCAGGTTACCGGGGGCACTGAAGCACGGGGCGCATCCGACCGGGCGGGATTCGCCGGGTTCATTCCTCGCAACCGGAACAGAATCGGATACAGGCCATTGCGCATGGCCTTTCGCGCCTTCTCTTGGGCCGCGCGGGCAGCTTCCTGCGCTTCGCGAACCGAACGCTGTCTCTCCCGTGAGGCCGCGCGGGCAGCCTCTCTGGACTCTCGTTCAGACGCGCGAACTTCCTCCGCTGCCTCCCGGGCTGCCCTCGCGGCGTCCAGGCTGGATTCCCGGAGGGCTTGCCGCGCTTCCCGGATTTGCGCCCAGACCTCCGCATCGTGTCCAGAGAACGCCGCCAGAATCAGCATGGGCAAATCGGGATGAGCCGCCTGAATCCGCACTTCGTGGACAAACCAGGCTGCACCGGTTACCACGCCCGCCACCGCCAGGATGCCAAGCGGCAGCAGCAACTCACGAAGTCCTTCGGAGAATCGATATTCCATGGTCTTTCTATTTCTCCCGACGCTTCTCCCGACGCGGCGCGGCCCGGAGCGCATGCTGGCGTCTAATGCGCCACGCTCGTCGCGGCAACGTCTTCTTCGACGATCCGGCCATCGAAGAGGTGAACTGTACGGTCCGCCACCTCGGAGTAGCGCGGGTCGTGCGTCACCATGCAGATGGTGGCGCCCTGGGCGTGGATCTCCTGCATGAGATCGATCACGGCTTCGCCGTTCTTCGAATCGAGGTTGCCCGTGGGCTCGTCGGCCAGCAGGATGGCGGGGTCTCCCACCAGCGCCCGGGCCACGGCCACGCGCTGCTGCTGGCCCCCGGAAAGTTGCGAGGGATAGTGCTTCACCCGATGCGACATCCCCACCCGCTCCAGTGCCTGGTGGACCCGCTCCCGCCGTTCCGAACTCGGCATGTTGCGATACGTCAGCGGCAGCTCCACGTTCTCATAGACGGTCAGATCGCCGATCAGATTGAACGCCTGGAAGATGAAGCCGATTTCGCGATTGCGGATGCGTGCCCGCTCAGACGCCTTCAGGTTCTCCACCGGCTGCCCTTTGATGAGATATCGCCCGGAGGTGGGCGTATCCAGCAGACCGATGATTGAAAGCAGGGTGGATTTGCCGCAGCCCGATGGCCCGGCGATGGAAAGGAATTCGCCCCGCTCCACGCGCAGGTGAATGCCGTCGAGGGCGTGGGTCTCCACTTCGTCAGTGAAGAAGTGTTTGGTTACGCTATCCAGCATCAACAGCGAATCGTTCCCGTTGCTTCGTACTTCATGGCTTGTCTCGTAATCTCCTTAGCACTCGCTCGTTCCCACACCGTTCGAACCCGGGCGCCGCCCTTACAGGTTGCATACGTCGGATCGATCTCAGATAGTTCCATGCAGCGAAACTTCTCGCCACTCTCCGGAGCACTTGATCCGGGAGTGCAGCTCAATGGCCGAACCCGGTCGTGGGAAGCCCATTGCGACATGTCGCTCAGCACCACTTCGTCCCCCGGGCGCAGCCCCTCCACCACTTCGATGAAGTTCACTGAATTGCGGCCCAGCTTTACCGGGGTGCGCGCCGCATGCTGGCCGTCAGCTTCCATGCGGAAGAGGCCTACGGTGCCGTTCGGCTGCCCGAAGGCCGGGCGCCGCACGTAAACCACATCGTCAAGACGCTCGAGCTCCACCGTGCCATCGACGCTGAGGTCCGGGCCGCGCGCCGCTCGGGAAGCGCCCCGATGAGGCCGACACATCGACCGTCACCGTGCCTTCGATCACCGCGGGATCGATGCGGGCCACCACGCCCTCCACCGTTCCATTGCGGGTATCGATCGTCGCCTTCTGCCCGATCATGACGTCTTTGGCCTGCGTCTCAGCGATGCGAATCTCCGCCTTCAGCTTCTCCGGTTGGGCCACCTTGCCAGTTGCGATCCAGGGCCACCTGCTGGCCCACCTCGACGTTCACCTCCTGCAGCGACACCCCGCGTGCCGGCGCGTCACTGATCAGACGGCTCACCTTGTTCTGGGGCCAGTTCCGAAGGCGCCGCCTTCAACTGTTCGTAGCTGCACAAGCTGCGGCTCGCGCCAACTGCGCTTCCACGGAATCCTCGTAGATCTCGACGCGCTTCTTGTCGAGCTCAAAACGCTTCTCCAGTTCCTCCTTGGTTGCTGCGGGAGATCTTCACGATCGATCGCGACGGCCAGGCCCTGCCTCGGCCAGCGCGTCGTCGTCGCTCGCTCTGGCACTGCGCCTGTACCAGTTCCGATTGCGGAGCTTGGCGAGATTCGCTTCGAGGTCCAGCCGCTTGGTATCGAGTTCCACCTTCAGGTTGCGCGCCTTCGCCTCGGACTCCTTCACTTTCCACTCGGCGTCCCTCGCCCTGACTTCAAGATCAGGATTCGTCAAGGACCAGGATCGCCGTCTCCGGCGTAACCTGCATCTCGGGACGGTCGACGCCTGAGCCGCCCGGCCTTCGCTTAGCGCAGGAAGAAACAGGAGCTCTTCGGGGACCAAGGTGCCGAATCCGCGCACCTGCCGCGCACCATGGGCCCGCGCTTCACGGTGTCTCTGCCAAACGGTGGACGCCCTGCACCGGTGGGGGCTGCGGGTCGCAGTCCGAGACGGCCGACCGAGACCGCCACCCCAACGAACGATGAGCGAAACCGGCAATCCAAGGTAATCCGAGGCGAAGTTCTTCTTCCCGGCGAGATCGGGATGGCAGTATCTCCATATTCAAAATGAGACCCGCCCGATCCCAAGATGGTCTGGTGCCAAAATCGGCCTTTTGCGCCCCGACTTGGCGGTCTTCTCTCGGCTTCTTTTGCAATCGGCGCTCCCCCATCCAACGGCGAATCGCCGTTCCCATGCCCCCGGAATCCAGTGTCCGGAAAGCGGACACCCTTCCCGGTCTTTTTTCCGGCCTCCCTCTGGTGGGGATGTTGCCGGTCCGCTGAGCGAACAACCCTTGATTTTTTGACTGCATTGTGGAAAGAAGTGAAACGATCCTACAGGAGAAGACACAGCGAAATGTCAAACGAGACTCCGCTAAGCTTGTCCGTCTTTCCCCGTTGGATGTGAACACCCGGATTGGACCTCTACGTTCTTTGGGCGCCCTGGTTCAACGGCGACCATCGGTTTAGTTCCTTCAGCCGGTATTTCGATGCCACCGAGTTGCGCTCAACGCAATGGGAGTTTCCCCGGCCGGAGTTGATGTCGGTGTGGGCGCGCAAAGGTATGGCTAATCCGCTACCTTCCGGGTCGAATCCTCCGCTGCACTGGCCTCTCGACCCAGGAACGAAGCCCGAAACGGGCCGAGGTGCAAGGGTTCTTGGAAGGCATTCGTCCGCTGGCGCACGCCGGGAAGCTGGGTGTGCTGGTGATGCAGTTCCCCTGGAGTTTCAAGTTC
>JAXHKT010000054.1:0-249773 GCA_034522975.1 Bryobacterales bacterium | reverse complement strand
CTTACGTATTGCTATTTCGTCTTGCCGCACTTGGCCACCAACTCGCGGATGGCCGCATTGAACTTCTTACAGCACTCGTGGCCGAATTCGATGGCGTCCACCACCATGTCTTCGGAAACCTCCTTGGCGCCCGCTTCCACCATCACGATGCCCGCATCGGTGCCGGCCACGGTGATGTTCAAACTAGATTCGCGCAGTTCGTCGTAACTGGGGTTAGCCACAAATTCGCCGTTGATATACCCAACGCGGACGGCGCTGATCACTTCATGAAAGGGGATATCGGAGATGGCCAAAGCGGCGCCCGCACCCACAATGCCCAAGGTATCGGGATCATGGTCGGGGTCCGCCGACATTACCATGGCGATCACTTGCGTTTCGTTGCGGAAAGTGGAAGGGAAGAGCGGGCGGATGGGGCGGTCAATCTGCCGGGAAGTGAGCACTTCCTTTTCCGAAGGCCGTCCCTCGCGCTTGATAAAGCCGCCGGGGATCTTCCCCATGGCGTAATAATACTCGCGGTAATCGACGGTGAGCGGGAAGAAATCCAGGCCCACTTTGGGGGAAGTTGCGGCGCATGCCGTGGCCAAGACCAGGGTATCGTCGCAGCGAACGACTACCGAGCCGTTCGCCTGTTTGGCAATCTTGCCAGTTTCAATGGTGATCTGGCGATTGCCCAGATCCACTGTGACGGAATGAATCATCGGTATTGTCCTTCTCGACGGCGAGGATGCGATCTATCAGCGGGAAGTCCGTCTTGAGGAACTACCCCGGCGACTCGCGACAGAATCAACTGGGGCCTCCGGCCTTCCCGGCAGGCTACGTCCGGGTTCCGGCTAGGCCCAGGCCCATATACGGCAATAGCCAACGCCTCTCAAGAAGCGTTGGCCACTGGAAACAGCGGGTTCCGCCACCCCGGCTGCACTCGTGCGAAATGCGTTGCCGCGACGCGATTGCGGAAACAGGGCAGCCGGTGATTGGCAAGGGCGACGTTTAACGGCGGATGCCAAGGCGCTGGATCAGTTCGGCGTATCGGAGGGGGCTTGTCCTCTTCAGGTAAACAAGAAGACGGCGACGCTGGGCCACCAAGGTCAACAGACCTCTCCGGGAATGGTGGTCTTTCTTGTGCGTCTTGAAGTGCTCGGTGAGCTCCAAAATCCGGCGGCTCAGAATCGCCACCTGGACTTCGGGGGAACCCGTGTCGGTGCCGTGCTGGCGGTAGTTGGAGATAATCTCTTGCTTTGCTTCCGTTGCGAGTGCCATCCGGTGGTCACTCCTCCTTTGTCAGTGCGTATTTGTCCTTGTACTTTGTAAAGGATAACACAGGCCGGCATCCACCGCTTCCTGCAATCTGGTGCCGGAACGTTTTCGCAACAAGCTCTCGCGCCATCCGCGCCGCCTCAGCGGGCGGATCATTCCCGCTTCCAGACTGCCGCAACTTAGCACCATGACAGAGATTGTTTCCTAAGCGCCCCCACAGGGTAAGGCGGCAGCGCCAGCCCGATCCCTTTCGAATTGGCGTTAACAAAGCTAGTAGAAAATTCAATGATTAAATAACTTTTATCTCCTCAGTCCGATGAATAACGGAGCGAGCGCGCGATTTCGATCTGTAACATTCTAAGGGGTGGTGCTCATAATAAGCGGTATCCGGCGGGAGACTAATCGATTCAACTTGCTGCATCTATCCTTTATTCCACAAAAGCCTTGACGATAAACCCCAACTGATATAACTCCGCTCTGAACAGACAAGGTTGTCTGATCGGGGTCTCTCGTGAAAACCAAAAAACTATTGCTCGCTATCTTGTGTTCAGTGGCGCGCTGTGGTCTCAGTATGACCAACGGCACCATCAGCGGACACTCTGGTTGATCCAAGTGGATCTGCCGTCGTTGCAGCGCCGGTTACTCTGAACGAGCCCGGCGCGAAACTATCACCCTCAACTCCTCCAGCGATAATACGGGTCGCTTTCTGTTTCCCGCGGTACCTCCAGGGGAATACAACATCACCATCGCAGCTCCCGGCTTTAAGACTCTGGAGCGCAGCAGGGTGGTACTGAACGTAAACCAGCGCTTAACCTTGGGTGACATCCAGCTTGAAATTGGCGCTGTTACCGAAACGGTGGAAGTTAGCTCGGAGGCCGTTACTTTGAAGACGGAATCCGCCGAACGCTCAAACGTCCTCAGCGCAAAGCAGGTGGAAAACATCGCCGTCAACGGCCGCAGCTATCTCGCTCTGGCGGGATTGACTCCCGGCGTCGTAGCCACCGGCAACTTCCAGGTGTCGGGCACCTCGGGATTGGCGAACATCTCCGCCAATGGTGCACGCCCCAACCAGAACCAGTTACTGCTAAACGGCATCAGCAACGTGGATACCGGCAACAATGGGGACCAGTTGGCCACCATCAGTTTGGATTCGGTACAGGAATTCCGGATCCTCACCGGCGTCTACCAGGCGGAGTATGGCCGCTCGGCCGGTGCACAGATTATCGTGCAGACCCGGAGCGGCAGTAATCAGTTCCACGGCAGCGGCTATTATTACCGCCGCCATGACTCGATGAACGCGAATGCCTGGAATCGCAATCGCGACAACCAACCCCGGCAGCTTTACCGATTCCAGAACCCCGGCTACACCGTCGGCGGCCCCGTGATGATCCCCGGCGTGTGGGAGAAGATGAAAGACAAGCTCTTTTTCTTCTGGAGCCAGGAATACCAGCGGCAGTTGCAGCCCGAGGGCGTGCGGCGTGTGCGCCTCCCCACCGCTGCCGAGAGGACCGGTGATTTCTCGCAGAGCCTCAATCAATCGGGCCGCGTAATCCCAACTATTCTCGACCCCATCAGTCGGCAGCCGTTCGCCAACAGCCGCATCCCCGCCGCGCGCATCTTCGCTCCAGGGCAGGCGCTGTTAAACTTCTTCCCAGATCCGAACCGCGATCAGGCCGTGTTCCTGAACTTCAACTACGAGACGCAGATCTCCACCCGGCGTCCCCGCCGCGAGGACCTCATCCGGATGGATTACAACATCACGGACTCGTTCCGTCTCTGGGGACACTACATCAACAACAACAACATCTTCACTTCACCCTACGGTTCGTTCGTGCTGGGCTCCAACCTGGGCATCATCAACATCAACGATGGCCGCCCCGGCAAGAGCTTCGCGAGCGGCTTCACGTGGGTGGTGAGCCCGGTGATGACCTCTGAGTTTACGTTCGGCTTCGGCCGCAACGACATTCTCATTGAACCGACAGAAGGCGATACGCCCCTCACTCGTGGAGGAACCGGCATCAACCTGCCGTTGCTCTTCCCGAACGCGGTACAGCGGGACTTCTTCCCCTCCTTCTCGTTCAACGGAACCAACCTCACCAACCAGCCCACGATCGGCACCAACAACGCGCCGTTCGTGAACTATAACGACACTTCGGATTTCTCAAGCAACACCACCCGCATCTTCAGCGGGCACACCTTCAAGTTCGGCGCCTACGTGCAGTTCAGCCGTAAGAACCAGACCAGCTTCGCGAACGCCAACGGCAACTACAATTGGGGCGACAACCCGAACAACCCGTTCGATACCAACTTCGGCTACTCGAACGCCATGCTAGGGGTCTACAACACCTTCCAGCAGGCAGGCGCATATGCCAACGGGCAGTATCGCTACTTCAACGTCGAGTTCTACCTGCAGGACACCTGGAAGGTCACCCGGCGCCTTACCTTTGACTACGGCATGCGCATGGCCTGGATTCAACCCCAGCACGATGCGGGCCAGATCGTCTCCTCCTTCCTGCCGAACGCGTACAACGCGGCACAGGCGGTGCGTCTGTACGACCGCGCTCCCAATGGGCAGGCGATTGACCCGGCGACGGGCCAGACACTACCCTCGTTTGCCATCGGCCGTATCGTTCCCGGCAGCGGCAACTTTACGAACGGCATTGTGCAGCCTGGCAAGGAAGCGAATAAATACCTCATGCGGGATCGTGGCATCCACTGGGGTCCACGCTTTGGCCTCGCACTGGATGTGCTGGGCAACCAGAGCATGGTCTTCCGCCTGGGCGGCGGCATCTTCTATGACCGCTTCCAGGGTAACCGCGTCTTTGACCTGCTCACCAATCCACCTACCGTGGTGCAGCCGCTGCTGAGCTTCGGTCGGGCGCAGGATATCAACCCGGCGTCCGCGCTGGTGGGCCCGCCGTCTCTCGTGATGGCTGACCCCTCCGGCGTCGTCCCGACTGTCTATAACTTCAGCGCCGGTTTACAGACCAAGCTGCCCTTCAACATCGTGCTCGACACGGCGTACGTGGGCGCACTCAGCCGCCATCTGCAGAACAACCGGAACGTCAACGCGGTGCCCTATGGTGCCACCTTCACTCCGGCGGGCGCCGCCGCACCCAATGCCGACTTCCTGCGGCCCTTCCGCGGCTTCGGCAACATCAACATTTACGAGGGAACTGTCGCTTCGAACTACAACTCCCTGCAGGTGACTGCTTCCCGCCGCTTTGCGAGCACCATCATTGAAATGAACTACACCTGGAGCCGAGCGCTAGGCACGGCAAACGGCGACGGTGAATTCCAGCGCATTGACAACCTCAACCGCTTCGCCAACTACGGGCTGCTGGATTTCCACCGCCAGCACAACCTCAACCTCAACTTCGTCTACGAATTGCCCAACGTCGCCAAAATGATGGGCAGCCAGAGCAAGGTTGCGGATCTCACGCTGGGCGGCTGGCAGTTGTCGGGAATCTACCAGTACACCACCGGCAATCCGCAGACGATCGGCTTCAACATCCCCGGCATCGGCAACCCGCAGTTGACGGGCTCCTTCACAGAAGGCGCGCGCATTCAACTGGTAGGCGATCCCACCGAGGGAATCAGCGGCAGCGATCCTTACTTCAACATCAACCCGGCTGCTTTCCGGCAGCCTCAACCCGGTTCGATCGGTGTGGAGGCGCCCCAGCGCTACTTCATTCTGCCGGGTATCAACAATTGGAACCTGTCGGTAACGAAGATCATTCGCTTCCGCGAGGGTAAAGAACAATTGCAGTTCCGGGCGGACGCGTTCAACGCGTTCAACCACACCCAGTTCAGCGACTACAACCGGACGCTGAACTTCCGCAATCTGACGGATCCGAACCCCACCAACGTCACCCGAGGACCGGGCGGCTTCGGTGCGGTCACCGGGTTCCGCGATCCCCGGATCATGCAGCTCATGGTGCGCTTCCAGTTCTAAACACTTGAGGCCAACGAATCGCCCGCGCTTCCGCAACGGCAAACGAAAAGGGCGCCCAACCGGGCGCCCTTTTCTGTTCTCTGCAATGAGAAGACCCGCTATTGTTGTGCTGACGCCTCGGGCTCGTTTTCGAACTCCGGCGTTCCCGGGATCCTGTTCGTTAGCCGGTTTGGCTTGCCCGGCCCCTGTTTCACCAGTTCGAACGCGTCGTAGAGCACGCCCCTTGCCGTGCGCGATTCATAGTTGAGCTTGTTGCCGTCCACGCGGATCACCTGGTAGAGCTGCGTGCGGGCGGCGCTGCGGGCCATCCAGGGTTCGCGATCCACCTTGTACATCTTCGGGCCGGAAACGCGAAACGACATAAACCGTGCCCGCCTTATCCTGCATGTTCGTGCCGCTCACCAGATTGCTGCGCGCGTAGGTATGGTCATGCCCGGTGAGCACCAGGTCCACTTTGTACTTGTCGAAGATCGGTTTCCAAAGCTCGCGAAGAGCCTTGTTGTCGCGGCCGCGGGAGGCGGAATAGATGGGGTGGTGAAAGCGTAAGAATCGTCCAGCGATTGGGGTTGTTGGCGAGTAGTCTTCTCCAGCCGGCTCGCGCTTGTCCTCTTCTGCTTGGCGTTGGAGTTCAGCCCAATCATCCGGACGCCCTGGATATCCATGTAGAAGGACGTTTCCTCCAAGCCCGCCGGACCGTTCTCCGGCAGTGCGAACTGCGGCCGCCAATGCGCGGAAACTTCCCTGTCCCCGGAAGGGCCGCTCCCATACTCGTGATTCCCCGGCACCGGAAACAGGGCCACTTTCGAATTGATCCAGCCCGCCCCGTAGAACCACTCCCCCCATTGATTGTCGCGGTCGCGATTGTTTACAAGATCGCCCGCATGAAGAATGAATCGTGCATCGGGCGCGGTGGAATAGGCCTGCCGGATCACCCTTGACCAGTAGGCGTAAATGTCGTTCTGCGCGTCGCCCACGTAAATAAACGTCAGGGGGTCCGGTGCGGCGCTGGCCGTACGGAACTGGTTCCATTCGCTCCAATTCCTGCCGTCGCCCACGCGGTATGCGTAAAGGGTATCCGGCTTCAGGCCCGTGAAGCGCGCCGTGTGGAAGGCCGCCTCGTTGATGTCGGTCTTCAGCGTCTGGCTTTCCGCCTCCACATCCTTGGCTTGTTTCGAGAAGTCCGGGCCATCCCCCGCCTCGGCGATCTCCGCGCGGGGTTTGCTCACGTCCAAGCTGGTGCGCCAGTTGACGCTCATCGTTGTAGCCGGGTCGGCTGTCCAGCCCAGCATGATGCGGTCTGGCATGGCTGTGAGGCTGGTGCCAGGCTGTTCTCGTCGTCCGCTTGGCCGAAAGCCATCAGGCTGGACAGCAGAAAGCAGGCGAGGAGGCTGGCTCGGAGACGAAGCGGGCGTGGACGCAGCGAAAATTGCATCATAAAACCACCAGGGTAATGGGAAATTGCGCCTGAACGCGGGATGGCCAGAGGACTTCCTTTAGGTTATCGCAATCGAGCGTGAGATACCCGGCGTGGCATCATCGCTGTTGCATATCAAGCCGCTTGAGCCGAGCCGTGCAGATTCCCGCCACTTCAATCGCCAGTGCTGCATCCGAAGAACGGTATGCTTAGTAAACGAATCGATATGATCCGGGAGATGCTTGCGCAGAACCCCACCGACAGCTTTCTGCTTTACGGGCTCGCCAACGAGCATAAGAACGAAGGCGACCTGCCGCAGGCCATTGCCAGCTACCGCCACCTGCTGGATGTGAATCCGGACTACGTAGCCGCCTACTACCATCTGGGCCAGACCCTGGAGAGCGCGGGCGAGAGCGAAGCCGCGGCCAGCACTTACGATTCCGGCATCGCCGTCGCCCGCCGCATCGGCGACGCCCACGCCATGAGCGAACTGCAAGCCGCGCGCGACATCCTGGGCTAGGGCTAGTCCCGTTGTAGCCGCGCCGCCTCGCGCATCGCCTGCCAGTCTGGCTTGAGCAGCGCGTAGAGATTCATATCCAGAAAGTCCCCGTTCACCTTGCGCGCGCCGCGCAGCACGCCCTCTTTCTGGAATCCGGCCCGTTCCGCCACCCGGCAACTTCTCTCGTTTCCCGTGGCGCAATGGATCTCCAGGCGGTGCAGGTCCCACTCAGTGAACGAATAGTCGACGAAGGCATTGAGCGCTCTGGTAACCACGCCTTTGCCCTCGGCACGCGAACCGATCCAGTAACCGATATGCGCCATCTGGTCCGCTGGACTCCGCACTTCCAGGGCCATCATGCCCACCAGTTCATTCTCTTGCCAGATCGCTCCATGGATCGCCTCGCCTCGCAGGAAGGCTTCACGGGCGTGGGCGAGAAACCGAACGGTATCGGCCATGCTTTGGGTATGCTGCACCCAGGGCAGAAAGCGCGCGAGATGCTCGCGGTCTGCCTGCACCATCTGGTAGATGCGCGCGGCAAGCCCGCGATGGAGCGTGCGAATCTCAATCCCATCGCCGATGTGACATAGAACTTTTACGGGCATTCCCGGGGGGTTCTCCAGTGGGTCTTAAATGTCTCTTCAGGATAGCGCTTCCCCTCTGCCCAGACGCATTTGCGGCACGCTGCCGCGGATGGCGGGGGTGAGTTATGCTGGGTTCGGCCATCCTTTCCCTGAGTGCCCCAACCACGATGAACCGCCGCCGATTCCTCAATACGTCTCTCCCTGCAACGATGGCGGGTGCCGCGTTAGCGGTCGATTCCGCCCCCGCCGCCGCCAGTCAACAATCGCGCCGGCCTTCTGTGTTGCTGATCTCCGGTTGGAACCTGCACAACATCGGCGATGTGGCGATCACTCCCGGCTTCCTCCGCCTGGCCCAGCAGCATTTCCCCGAAGCCCGCGTGACGGTGCTGCTCGCCAGCTATTTCGAAGAGGTGGGCGCCTATCTCAAGCAACGCTTTCCCGATATCCATCTGGTGAAATGGAATTTCACGGCGGGCGAAGCGCTAAGCCCGGAGATGGAAGAAGCGTTTCGGGGGGCTGACTTGCTGGTGCTCAATTCCGGCATGACCCTTTCCTACGGTTATTACGGTCTTGAGTGGGAGCGCTACCTCCCGCGGCTGCTCGCCTTTCTCAAAGCCCACCAGATGGGCATTCCCTTCGGCGTTTACGCGCACTCTTTCGACAAGCTGGAGCCGCACGGAGAGTATCTTTATCGCGATGTGCTGGGCAAGGCGGCGTTTGTCTACACGCGCGACGGCGAATCGCTGAAGCTTCTCAAGTCGAAAGGAGTGGCATGCCCGGAGATGGCCTACGCGCCCGATGCTACCTTCGGTTTCGATCTGCGCGACCAGGCGAAAGCCGCCGAAATCCTGCGCGCGCATTCCCTGGAGCCTGGACGTTTTGTGTCCCTGATCCCGCGGCTGGATGTGGACCGCTTTCGCCAGGACGGCAAAGAAAAAGACCATGCCGAACAGACACGGGATGTGATCGTGCGCTACGTGCGGGCTACCAAAGAGCCGGTTTTCATCGTGCCGGAAGTAAGCCGGTTGCTCGCCCTGCATAGAGAAGCGGTCTATGATCCGCTTCCCGATGACGTCAAGAGCCTGGTGCGCTACAAAGCGGATTTCTGGATGCCCGACGAGGCGCAAACGGTCTACGCCCAGTCCCGGATGGTGGTGAGCTGGGAGATGCACTCGGTGATCCTTGGCCTTGCCGCCGGCACCCCCAGCCTGCACCCGTTCTTCCGCCAAGCCGGATTGAAGCAATGGATGATGCGCGATTTGGGCGTGGAGCAGTGGCTCTTCGATATCGATGAGAAGCCACCCGCCGCGGTGGCTGAGGCGATGATCGGCGTGCATCGGGATACCCCGGCGGCGAAAGCCAGCGCCGCCAACGCGATGGCCTTCGCCCGCCAGCGCCAACGGGAAACGATGTCGGTGGTGAAGCGCGCCGCCATGGAACATTTCAACCGGCGCTAAGCGCCGAATCGCAGTCCGCGGGACGGTGCGCGGGATACAATCGGAACCGCCATGCAGAATTGGAATCGCCGCGCCTTTTTGTCCGCCACGGGTTTGGGTGCCCTGGCCGCCGCTTTGCCGGCCCAGCCTCAAGCAGCCCGTCCGAACATCGTCTACATCCTGGCCGACGATCTGGGATGGGGCGATCTTCCCTGCTACAACCCTTTGTCCGCCGTGCCCATGCCTCACGCGGACCGGCTGGCCTCTCAGGGCGTGCGTTTCACCGACATGCACTCGCCCTCCGCAGTCTGCACGCCAACCCGCTACGGCATTCTCACCGGACGTTATTGCTGGCGATCCTCCCTGAAGAGCGGCGTGCTCTGGGGCTACAGCCCCAATCTGATCGAAATGGGCCGCCTCACCGTCCCCGCCTTGTTGAAGCAAGCGGGCTATCGGACAGCCGGAATCGGCAAATGGCATCTGGGCCTTGGCGACCGCGAAAAGACCGATTACAGCCAGCCTCTCCGTCCTGGACCCGTGGACCACGGCTTCGACGAATACTTTGGCATCCCCGCGTCGCTCGACATGGACCCCTACGTGTATATAGAGAACGACCGCACCGTTGAGCAGCCCACCGGGCACACCGAAGGCAGAAACAATCCGCGCGGCGTCTTCTACCGCCCAGGACCCGCCGCGCCCGCGTTCAAGCATGAAGAGGTGCTGCCGACCTTGACGGCAAGGGCTGTCGATTACATCCGGCAACGCGGCCGGCGCCCGGCGGAACCGTTCTTCCTCTACTTCCCCTTAACCAGTCCCCACACGCCGTGGCTGCCCTCGGATGCCGTGCGAGGCCGATCCCGTGCGGGAGATTACGGCGATTTCGCCGCGCAGACCGACGACACGCTAGGGGCCGTAATGCGGGCACTCGACGAAGCGGGCCTAGCCGGGAATACCCTGATCATCTTCACCAGCGACAACGGTGCCGATTGGAAGATCGAAGACAAGGAGCGTTACGCCCATCGTGCCAACGCCTCCTGGAAAGGGGAAAAAGCCGACGTCTGGGAAGGCGGCCACCGGGTTCCGTTTCTTGCCCGATGGCCTGGCCGTATTCCGCCGGGATCGGTCCAAACGGAGACAGCCTGTCTAACCGATCTGATGGCTACCGTTTCCGCGATCACCGCTCAAGCTCTGCCCGAGAATGCGGGCGAGGATAGCTTCAACCTGTTGCCCGCGCTCACCGGGCAGGCCAACCCGGCAGCCCGTGAAGCCGTGGTGCATCATTCCATGGCCGGCATGTTCTCCATCCGTCAGGGAGATTGGAAGCTGGCGCTCGGCCTGGGTTCGGGTGGGTTCACCCCGCCGCAATCCGTCGAGCCCGCGCCCGGAGGCCCGGCGGGGCAGCTCTTCAACCTCAGGGAAGACCCTCGCGAAGAGCACAACCTCTACCAGAAGCACCCGGAAATCGTCGATCGCCTCTCCAGCCTCCTGGAAAAATACAAGCGCGACGGACGCAGCCGCCCGCGCTAGATCCTCTCCCGCAGGGTCCCTATCAATACCGGGAAGGGCCGCAAGGACGCCCGGGAACGCGTCCACGGTCCGCACAATTAATAAAATTTAATGTTTCAAAAAATAGATTGAAGCACGTTAACGTCTGACATATACTCGGGTTACTTTTCATGCCTATGTTGAACAACGGGCATGTTCTCGCTAAGCCAAATTTTTGTAAACGAGGTTGACTCCATGGTGAGAGTAGGAATTTCTCGCGGGCCCCTCCAGTGGTGTGCTCCGCTGATCTTGCTGATGCTGGCGTTGATGCCGGTGTCGGCTGTTGCACAAATTCTATATGGTTCGATTGTCGGTAATGTGACCGACTCCACCGGGGCGGGGGTCCCTGGGGCGACCGTAAAGGTAACCAACATGGGTACGGGCACTGTTCGTCAAGTGTCGGCCAATGAAGTAGGCGCCTATAGCGTCCCCACGTTGCAGGCGGGCAACTTTTCAGTGGAAGTCCGGTCAGACGGTTTCCGCCCGGCTGAAGTGAAGAATGTCGTGGTGACGATCAACAGCGTCACTCGAGCCAATGTGGCGCTGGAGTTGGGGCAGGTGACCGAATCGATCACCGTCACGGACGCGGCCGCCACGCTGCAAACGGATCGCGCGGAGGTCCGAGCAGAGGTTTCCTCCAAGCAATTGGTGAACCTGCCAGTGCCGCCGGGCCGGAACTATCAGGCACTATTCGCGACGCTGCCGGGTTTTACCACGCCCACCAACGCGCACTCCGTGCCGTCCAACCCGTCGCGCGCGTTGCGTTTTAACGTGAACGGTACTAGCGGTTCAAACAACAACACGCGTATCGACGGCGCTTCGAGCACCAACATTTGGCTGCCGCACATGACGGCATACGTGCCCGCACTCGAATCGATTGAGACGGTTAACGTGGTGACCAATAGCTTCGACGCGGAGCAAGGCCTGGCGGGCGGGGCCGCGGTAAACGTGCAGATCAAGAGCGGCACCAATGAGGTTCACGGCAGTGCGTTTGAATACCACAACAACAACCGCACGAAAGCGAAGAACTTTTTTATCCCCGCCGGAGAACGGAACCCGAAACTGGTATTCAACAACTTTGGCGGTACCGTTGGCGGGCCAATCAAGAAGAACAGGATCTTCTACTTCCTCAGCTACGACGCAAATTTCCAACGCCAATTCGCCACTCGCCGGGGCACGGTGCCTACCGAAGAGATGAAGATGGGGAACATGACCAACTCCCAGGGAAGGGTGGTCTACGATCCCGATACCACTGTGGTGAATCCGGATCGCACCGTCGTCCGGACGCCGTTTGCCGGCAATCAGATTCCACTTTCGCGCATCAACCCGGTCACGGCCAAGATTTTGCCCCTGTGGCCGAGCGCCAACATCCCGGGTGCGATTTCGCAGAACAACTACTTCGGCGGGGCGGGATACAGTTTTGACCGTCAGACCCTCGATGCGAAGTTTAACTTCAACCCCACGGAGAAGTTCACGAGCTTTGTGCGGTATTCCTTCCTGGATTACGACACGCAAAATCAGGCCTTTTTCGGCGACGCTCTTGGTGGAGACCCCATCGCGGGCGGCAATGTCGGCAATGGATTTGGCCTTACCCACAGCCTCACGCTGGCGGGGACCTACAGCATCTCTCCCACCTTTCTCATGGACGCCTACTTCGGCTATACGCTGATGGATACGAACGTGGAGCAACCGAGGCTGGACGAGAATGTCGGCTTGGATGTGCTTGGCTTGCCCGGCACCAACGGTACCCGCCGCACCGAAGGCGGATGGCCGCAGGTGCAAATCGCGAGCTTCTCAGGCATTGGTATCACCAACAGCTTCATGCCTTACTTCCGGCGTGATCCGCAGTATCAATATGTGACCAATTTCAACTGGACCAAGGGTAGCCACAGCATCCGTTTTGGCTTCGATTTCTACGATCAGCGGCTGAATCATGCACAGCCCGAATTTATCGGCGGATCGTCGTTCGCGCCATCCGGCGGCTTCAACTTCAACCAGGGGAATACGTCGTCGGAAGGGGCGAGGACAAATGAATACAATAGCTTCGCCAGCTTGCTCACGGGCAACGTTTTCGCTCGCGGCAAGAATGTGCTGGTGCCGGATAGCTTCCAAACCCAGACTTTCATGTCCTCTTTGTACTTCAAGGACCAATGGCAGGCCACACGCAAGCTGAGTTTGTCGCTGGGAATGCGCTGGGAGTATCTGCCAATGCCGGTTCGTCCGGATCGTGGGGTAGAGCGTTACAACCCCGATACCAATGAGATGCTGCTCTGCGGCCTGGGCGACATTCCAAGGGATTGCGGAACCTCCGTGAGTAGTTTGCTTTTCGCCCCGCGGCTGGGTTTGGCCTACCGGATGAACGACAAGACGGTTGTCCGCGCGGGCTACGGCATCACTTACGATCCATACAATCTTGCCCGGCCATTGCGAGTGAACTATCCAATTCTGATTCCGTTTTACGATCCGTCTCCCAACGGATTGCTTCCGATCAGCCGCTTCGAGGATGGAATCCCCAATATCCCCCTGCCCGATGCGAATCAAAATCGAATACCCGTTCCCGTGAACGTGAATACCGTGTTCACCGGCGACGATTTCGACCGTGGCTACATCCAAAGCTGGAACTTCACGTTGCAGCGCGAACTAGGCAGCGGCTATACGTTTGAAGCGGGTTACGTGGCTACCCGTTCCGTCCGCCAGTTGGGCTATGTGGACCTCAATGCCGGCTAGGTGCTGGGCGCCAACAACGATGGCCGGCCGCTTTTCGCCCGGTTTGGGCGCACCGCCGTTTCCAACCTGGTGGCCCCTCTAGGCACGCAACGCTACGATTCCCTGCAGGTTCGCCTGGACCGGCGCTATAGCAACGGTTTCCAGTTCAATAGTTCCTGGACCTATGGCAAGAACGTGGGCGTCTGCGGAGCGAACGATTCCGACGGCAGCCCTTGCGTGCGCGCACTCGATTTCTGGGACCGCAACCGCACCCGGACCAACTTCGACCAACGTCATCGCCTGGCGATCAATTCGGTCTACGAGTTGCCGTTCGGTAAAGGGAAGCAGTTCGCCACGGAAGGCGTGGCCTCCAAGCTATTTGGCGGCTGGCAATTGAACGGCGTGCTCGCGTATTTCACGGGAACCCCGTTCACCGTCACCGGCGATAACCGCTTGCGGCTGCCGAGCACCGGAAATACCGCCGACCTGATCGACGACAACATCGTGAAGATTGGCGGCGTGGGCCCCGGCCAGAAGTTCTACCAAACATCGAACTTCCAGACCGTAACCGATGTCCGTTTCGGCAATCTGGATTGGAATGCGATGACCGGGGGTGAGAGAGCCCCCCTCCCCCGGCCCCCGGAGATCCTGCTTAGTTGAAAAGCCCCACCTTGCCTTTGCGGGAGCGGGACGCGGCCCTGGCGAAATACAAGGGGTGTTAGGGGTAGCAAACCAGGGCAGAAGGGGTTATGAGGCGGAATGGGCTCTGCGGGGCGGGAATCGGCCGACGGGGGGGCTGGGGGGGCGAGGGGGGAGGAGGGCGGGAGGGGGGGGGGGAGGGCCGGGGGGAGGGGGTGGGGGCCGACCCGATCCCCCCCCCCCCCCTCCCCTCCCCCTCCCTGTGGCCCGGGGCCCCCCTGCCGGGGGCCGGGGGCCCCCCCCCCCCGCCCCCCCGCCGGGGGGCGGCCCCGGGGGGGGGGGGGGGGGGGCGGGGGTCCCGACGCCTTCAACGTCGATCTGGGAATCTTCCGCGCCTTCACCATTACGGAGCGCGTGGGTTTGCAATTCCGGGCGGAAGCTTTCAACGCAACCAACACCCCCAAATTCGGCAATCCGCAAGGCAACGTCAACAACGCAGCCTTTATGGAAATCAGCGGGGAGCGGAATGTTGGACGCGAAGGCATCAATGAGCGGGTTTTCCGCTTCGGGCTTCGTCTCAACTTCTAGCTCGAATTCAACCTTCCCGGGCTGCGAATCTGTCCATCCTGGCCAAATTCGCGGCCCGTCCCCTCAAGAGATTTTCTCTATCCACCCGATCAGGAGCTATTTCGATCCCAGAATTACGAGAAAAAAACCTTTTTCGTTTCATAAAATTATACTAATTATTCAAACAGCGGTATCTATACGAAAATGGATTGAGATGACCTACAATGTTGATTGTAGGCAAGTTCCATGCTGCATAGCGATCTCTGTGAAGTTGTATTAAAAATATAACTCAATCGACTCATTATTTTATTTTCACTTTTTCATCGTTCCGTTGTAGTCCCCTCTGGCTCTCTCATATACTTCCGATCAGATTTCCTTGCAGTGTCCCACTGCCGGGAACTAACTCCTGTCTGGAGAGAAGAAACCATGGTGAGAGAGTTGATTTGTGGACGCCAGGCGCTTGTTGCTGCGCTTCTGGCTTCGTTCCTCCTTTTCGCCCCGGTCGCGATGCAGGCACAGATCCTGTACGGCTCGGTCGTGGGCAGTGTAACCGACGAAAGCGGCGCCACCATCCCCGGTGCCGAGGTAACGATCACCAACAAACTGACCGGCGCGGTGCGCTCGGCCACCAC
Organism: Bryobacterales bacterium; assembly: GCA_034522975.1. Lineage (GTDB taxonomy): Bacteria > Acidobacteriota > Terriglobia > Bryobacterales > Bryobacteraceae > JACTMJ01. The sequence goes on along the minus strand of JAXHKT010000054.1, from coordinate 234,542 downwards.
AAACGAGAATGGCGGATTCAGTATCCCCACCCTGACAAACGGGGAGTATTCGATCCGCGTCACCCGGGACGGATTTCGTGCGGCGGCGAACGATAGGGTGGTTGTTTCACCCAACTCGGTTACCCGTGAAGACTTCAAGCTAAGCGTCGGACAGGTCTCTGAAACGGTCACCGTCGAATCCTCCGCCGCCGCGCTGCAGACGGATCGCGCGGAAGTACGCGCTGAGATCGCATCCAAGACCCTGACGGAATTGCCGGTTCCCGGCCAGCGCAATTATCAGGCGCTGTTCGTCACCATTCCCGGCATTTCGCCGCCTTCCACGCCGCACTCGGTTCCGTCGAACCCCTCGCGCAGCATGCAGTGGCAGACCAACGGCAACAATACCGCTTCCAACAACACCCGCATCGACGGTGCCAGCGCCACCAACGTCTGGCTGCCCCACATCGCCAGTTATGTGCCAGCGCTGGAATCGATCGAATCGGTGAATATCGTCACCAATACCTTCGACGCCGAGCAGGGATTGGCGGGCGGCGCTTCGGTGAACGTCAGCGTCCGTTCCGGTTCGAACGAATTGAGCGGCGCTCTCTTCCATTACCACCAAGGCAATTGGAGCCAGGCACGGAACTTCTTCCTGCCACGGAATCAGTCCATCCCCAAATTCGTCTATAACCAATACGGCGGACGCCTCGGCGGCCCCATTAAGAAGAACAAGATCTTTTACTTCGCAAGCTGGGAGGGAACGGACGATCACCGCTTTGCCGGCTCCTTGCAAACTGTCCCCACTCAGGCCATGCGCGCGGGCGATCTTTCGGCTTCCACTCTTGCCATTTACGACCCTCTGAGCGGGGCCGCGAACGGGACAGGGCGAACGCCTTTCTTGAATAACCGCATCCCCACCAATCGGATTCACCCCACCTCGTCGCTGCTGATGGGTCGTCTCCCCCAGGAGAACAACCCCGCACCGGGCGGCGTCCCCACGCAGAACTACTTTGCTACCGGCAATGCCGCGTTCAATCGCGACACCATCGATTCGAAGTTCAACTTCAACATCAGCGACAAGACGACCGCATTTGCGCGGTTGAGCTGGCTGGATTTCAACCTCACCGCACCTACCGCATTTGGCGAGATCGGGGGAGGCCCCATCGCGTTCGGCAACCCTGGCAATGGCTTCGGCAGCACCTGGAGCGGAACCCTGGGCACTACCCACACTTTTACGCCTTCTTTCATCGTGGACGCCTATTTTGGCTACACGCTCATGGATACCAACATTGAACAGCCCGGCCTGGGCCCGAACCGCGGCATCGACGAGTTGAAGATTCCCGGTACCAATGGCACTCGCTTCTTTGAATCGGGCTACCCCGGTTTCGGCATCAGCGGATTCGGCGCGTTCGGCTCCACTGAGAACTACATGCCCTACTACCGGAACGACCCCCAATTTCAATATGTCGCCAACGGTAACTGGCTGAAGGGTCCGCACAACATCCGCTTTGGCTTTGACATTTACCACCTGCAGCTCAACCACACGCAGCCGGAATTTGCTGGTGCGAACGGCGGAGCGGCGGGCCGGCTGAACTTCGGCCAGGGTCCCACGCAGTTGCGGCTTCCCAACGGTAATGTGGCCGCCGGCAACAACTTCAATGCCATGGGCACATACCTTCTGGGTCTCGTCGATGGCGGCGGACGCATTCTGCAAGTGCCGGATGTTTACCGCACCAAGACCACCATGTGGAGCTTTTATGTGCGCGACCAATGGCAGGCCACTCGCAAGCTCACGCTTAGTTATGGCACCCGCATGGAGATGTTCCCCATGCCCTGGCGCGAAGGTGATCGCGGCATGGAGCGCTACGACTTCAATGCGAACGAGATGCTTGTTTGCGGCGTTGGCGGCATACCTAAGGATTGCGGCACCGATGTGGGAAGCGTCTTCTTCTCGCCTCGGTTGGGTGCCGCTTATCGCATGGACGACAAAACCGTTATCCGCGCGGGCTTCGGGTTGAATTGGGACCCGTGGAATCTGGCGCGCCCGCTTCGGACCAACTTTCCGATTCTGGCGGCATTCAATCTGGCTCCAGCGGCCCTAGGCTGGGCAACCACGCTCTCGCAGGGACTTCCCATTCTGCCAACTCCGGAGGTGGGCCAGAATGGCCGCATCACTGTTCCCACGAACTACGCCGTAAACACCACGGGCGATAGCTTTGACCGCAGTTCCATCTACAACTACAACTTCACCATCCAGCGCGAACTCGGCAAGGGCTTTGTGGGACAGGTGGGCTACGTGGGCAGCCGCGCCATCCGCGTTTCCGGACGCCTCAACCTCAACGCCGGCCAAGTGATCGGTGCCGACCGCGAGGGTCAACCGCTCTTCCCGAGATTCGGTCGCGCCGTGGAAACGTCGCTCATCGGCCCGATAGGAAGTACCAGCTACAACAGCATGCAAGCCACGCTAAGCCGCCGTTTTTCGAACGGCTTCCAGATGAACGGGGCCTACACCTGGTCCAAGACCATCGGCTGGTGCTGCAATGAGGACAACAACGGCGGGCCGCTAGTTCCAGCCCTTGCCTACACGAGTCTGAACCGGGTTCCGCTGAACTTTGACCGCACACACAACTTCCAGTTTACGGCCACTTATGAGTTGCCCTTTGGCAAGGGCAAGCAGTTCATGAATGAAGGCGTTGGAGCAGCGCTGCTAGGCGGCTGGCAGATCAATACTCTCACCAGCTTCATGACCGGCCAGCCCTTCCGCGTAACGTCCGACGGCGGTTCCCTCCGCCTTCCGGGTAGCACACAACGGGCTGACCAAGTGAAGCCCGAAGTGGAAAAGCTGGGCGGAATCGGCCGCGGCACGCCGTACTACGATCCGTTCGCCTTTGACAGGGTTCTCGAACCTCGGTTCGGCAACGCCGGCTTCAATAGCCTTCGCGGCCCGGAGTTCTTTAACACCGACTTGGGGTTGTTCCGGCAGTTCGTTTTCGGTGAGAAGTGGAACCTTCAGTTCCGCGCCGAGGCCTTCAACTGGACCAACACGCCGAAGTTCGCCAATCCATCTTCGGCCATCAATAGCCGCTTGGTGAATTCCGATGGCTCCTTCCGTGGGGGCGTCTTCGAAGTCACCGGTACCAACTCCGGAGGCCGCGATCCCAATGGCGATCGCATCTTCCGCCTGGGCCTGCGCCTGAGCTTCTAGCTCTTCGCGGAGAGTGGTTGAAACCTTTGCGCGGCTGTTGCCCTCGGGTGGCAGCCGCGCATTTTCGTATCCCAGCACTCGCCATCCCGGCACTCGCCAGCGGCTCCTTGCAGGCCCCCATGATATCCTGAGCTTATAGCAGCTCATTCAGCCCACCCGCGGAACGTCTTCTTGTGAAAATCGGTTTTGTCAGTTTAGGGTGTCCCAAGAACCTTGTGGATACCGAAGTGATGATGGGCGACCTGCTTGCCCATGGCCACGAACTCACCCCCTCGCCCGAAGAGGCCGACGTGATCGTGGTGAATACGTGCAGCTTCATTGACCCCGCGAAAGAAGAGTCGGTCAACACCATCCTCGAAATGGCCGAGTACAAGAAGTCCGGCAAGGCCCAGCGCCTGGTGGTGGCCGGCTGTTTGGTGGAGCGCTATCGCGACGATATCCGCACGATGCTTCCCGAAGTGGACGCCGTCCTGGGCACCAACGAACTGGAGAAGATCGCCCCCCTCTGCGAAGGCCTGGAGCCGAAGGCTGCGCCCCAGACGCCCTACCTCTACCACGACCTTTCCCCCCGCGTGTTCACCACGCCGCGCCACTCGGCTTACGTGAAGATCATCGAAGGCTGCGACCATCCCTGCACCTTCTGCGTCATCCCCCAATACCGCGGCAGCTTTCGCAGCCGCCGCTTTGAGAGCGTGGTGAGCGAAGTGACCCGCATGTTTGCCCAGGGCGTGCGCGAGGTGAACCTCATCGGGCAGGATACGACCAGTTACGGCAACGACCTCGGCATGAAGAACGGCCTCGCCCAGTTGCTGGCGCGGCTTGCCGCGATTCCCACCTCGCAGGAAAGCTGGGTGCGCTTTCTCTATGCCTATCCCAACCGGGTGACCCAGGAACTGCTCGACACCATCGCCGCCCACCCAAAGCTCTGCAAGTACATCGACATCCCCCTGCAGCACGCCAGTGCTTCCGTATTGAAGCGTATGAAGCGCGGGGCGAACGGCGATATCTTCTTGAAGCTGCTGGAGCGCATGCGCAAGACCATTCCCGGCGTCACGATCCGCACCAGCATGATCGTCGGCTTCCCCGGCGAAAGCGAAGCCGATTTCGAAGAGCTTTGCCACTTCGTCGAAGCCGCCCAAGTGGACAATCTCGGCGTGTTTCGCTATTCGGACGAGGACACCTCGAAGAGCTACGCGCTGGATGGCAAGGTGGATAAGAAGACGATCTACAATCGCCAGCGCCGCCTGATGGCCCTGCAGCGCAAGATCTCCGCCAGGCGGAACAAGCGGCTGGTGGGCGAAGAGATGGCCGTGCTGGTGGAAGGTCCATCGGCTGAAACCGATCTGCTGTGGGAAGCGCGCTCCATGGGCCAGGCCCCGGAGATTGATGGCGTTGTCTACCTCAACGACTTCAACGAAACCGAAGTGAAGCCCGGCCAGATTCGCCGCGTGCGCATCACCGAATCTCACGATTACGATCTCGTGGCGGAAGTGATTGACGAGCCCGGCACCCAGTTTCTGCCCGAAAAGCAGGTGATCTTCAACATCCTGCCAGCCAGCGCGGGGCAAGCCCCCAAGAGTAGCGTGAGCCAAAAGCTCAAGTCGGGTGTTCGTGTACCCGTCCTGGCAAGCCTGTCTTAGAAGGTGTGTGATGAGCGAACGACGCAGCCTTCCTTGTCCCATTTGCAAGAAGCCCAGCTACCTTGGCGATGCCCTATTTCCTTTTTGTAGCGAGCGCTGCAAGCTGATCGATTTGGGCAACTGGTCGAGTGAGGAGTATCGCATCTCGGAGCCCGTGAAGGATTTCGAGATCGAAGGCTTGCCCCGGCCCGAAGAACGGCATCGAGATGACTAACGCGGCGGGCGCGTCCGCCGGAAGCGAGAGCGATTTCCGCCGAACAGTCGCCTGGCTGCTGGCCACCTGGTTCGGATGCGGACGGTCGCCCAAGGCCCCGGGCACCGTGGGTTCACTGGCGGCGCTGCTGCCGGTGATCCCGATGGTCACCTACGGCGTTGCCGAATGGCGTTGGGTGGTGGTGGCGCTGTTGGCGGTCTTTACGCTTCCCGGCATCTGGGCGGCCGGCCAACATGCGCGGCGCTACCACCGGAAAGACCCACAGGACGTCGTGGTGGACGAAGTGCTGGGGCTGTGGCTCACCATCGCCTTTGGCACCCATCTCAGTTGGGGCGGCATCGCGCTGGCCTTCGGTTTGTTCCGCTTCTTTGATATTGTGAAGCCCCCGCCCGTGCGCCAATTGGAACGGCTGCCGGGGGGCGTGGGTATCGTGGCCGACGATCTGGCGGCGGGCATCTACGCCGGTCTTGTGTTCTATGTGGCGGGATGCTTCAATCTGTATTGAAACTATGGCACTCGAAAACGATGGAAAACGCCCGGAGATCGCTAGTGTCAGCCCGGTGGCGGCGATCGTCGGCGGTGAATTTCAAGTGCGCGGAGAAGGCCTCTTCCCGGGCGAGCGGCCGCAGGTGCGCTTTGGCGACGTCAGCGCACCCATCATCGTCGGTTCGCAGCAATACCTGATGGTACGTGTGCCGGAGAATGCCACGGTGGGCGAACTGGTTGTGAATACCGGCGAGCAGAACGCCGCCAGCTATTCCTGCGGAATCGGCATTCAAATCGCCGACAGCCTGCATCCGGTGGGTAACCCAGCCATCGACAAGTTCGGTAACATCTACACCACCTTCAGCGGCAGCCGCGGCCAGAAGACGCCCGTCTCGGTTTACAAGATCGACCATTCCTACGAAACGAAACCCTTCGTCAGCGATCTGATGAACGCCACCGGCATGGCTTTCGACGACGAGGATACCCTCTATGTCACCAGCCGTTTCGACGGTGTGGTTTACAAAGTTTCCCCCACCGGATCGATGACGAGTTGGGTGGAGGGGATGGGCGTGGCCACGGGGATGGCGTTTGACGCCATCGGCAATCTCTATGTGGGCGATCGCAGCGGCACCATCTTCAAGATCAGCCCGGACCGCAGCATTTACGTCTACGCCACCATTGAACCATCGGTATCGGCCTATCACCTGGCCTTTAACTCGGCGGGCGATCTCTTCGTCACCGGGCCCACCACATCGAGCTACGACACCGTTTACCGTGTGGACATCCACGGCGAAGTAACCCCCTATTTCCGCGGCCTCGGGCGTCCGCAGGGCATCGCCTTCGACGTCGACGACAATCTCTACGTCGCCGGTTCGCTCAAAGGCCGCAAGGGCGTAGTGAAGATTGCGCCCGATGGAGAGGCCGACCTCTTCGTCTCAGGACCTAACATTGTCGGGCTGGCCTTCGCGCCCACCCGCGCGATGATCGTGGCCACCACGAACGCGATTTACCGCGTGGATGTCGATGTGCGCGGACGGTTAATCCGATAGTATGTCCATCGCGCCCGGCCCCACAGCCCAGATCATCGCCATCGGCTCCGAAATGCTGACACCGGAGAAGGTGGATACCAACTCGCTCTTCCTTACCCAGGAACTCAACAACCTGGGAATCACGGTGACAGGGAAGCAGGTGGTGGGCGATAGCCTGCACCTCATTTCCGAGGCTGTCATGCAGTGCCTGGGACGCTGTGACCTGGTGCTCATCTCCGGCGGCCTTGGCCCTACCGAAGACGACCTCACCAGGGAAGCGGTGGCGCGGGCCCTGGGGCGAGGCATGGTCTTCGATGAAGAGATCCTCGAAGGCATCCGCGAGCGCTTCCGCAAATTCGGGCGCCCGATGACTGGGCGCAACCGCAAACAGGCTTACGTCATCGAGGGTGCCCGTGTGCTGCCCAATCCTAATGGCACCGCGGCCGGGCAGATGGCCAAGATCGATGGCAAGCTCATCTTCCTGCTTCCCGGCCCGCCCCGCGAACTGATGCCAATGGTGATGGAGCATTGTCTGCCTATCTGGCGCGCGCATTTCCCATCGAAGATCCTGCGCACCTTCACCTTTCGTATCGCGGGCCTTGGTGAATCCGAAGTGGACGATCGTGTCGCGCCCATCTACACGAAGTTCGTCAATCCGGAAACCACCATCCTCGCCGCGGCGGGCGACATCACTCTCCAGTTCCGCGCCATCGCCGAAACCGAAGAAGAGGCCGGGCGATTGCTTGCCGCCGTGGCCGATCCGATTCGTGCCGAACTGGGCTTTCACATTTATTCGGAGAATGGCGATTCGCTCGAAGCCACCGTTCTAAACCTGCTTGAAGCCCGCGATGCCACCCTGGCCGTAGCCGAAAGCTGCACTGGAGGTGCCTTGGCCGCCCGCCTCACCAGCGTCCCTGGCTCGTCGCGTGCCTTCCTTGGCGGCTTCCTGGTCTACACTGATGCCCAGAAGGCCGGCCTGCTCGGTGTCGACCCCGAGATTCTGGCAAGGCACGGCGCGGTAAGCGAAGAAGCCGCCCTTGCCCTTGCCGCTAACGCCAGAGCGCGCACGGGCGCCAGTTGCGCCCTTTCTGTAACCGGCTATGCCGGCCCGGACGGCGGAACGGACGCGAACCCCGCCGGGACCGTCTACCTCGGTCTGGCCTCGGCCCAGGGAGTGAGGGCCACCCGTCATCGCTTCACCGGAGACCGCGAACGCGTCCGCCGCCTGGCAACGCAGTATGCCCTTGACATGCTGCGCGCTGCATTGCAAAGCACTGGAACGCCAACTCAGGGTTAGCGAAGCCGACGGTGCGTGCCGCCCCCGGCGTATGCAGCGACGGCGCCGTGAGGCGGTGGGGTATCAGTCTCTACGCCGCTTTCGTTCGCAGATCGCGTGCGTAAAAGCAGTGGGAAAATAGTTCCCTTAGGTCAACGCGCCCTCGAATCACTTCGAACTTTCCGTCTTCGGACTATTGCTTTGGAATTGCCAGGATCTTCATTAGATCTGCCCCGTACTGTTCCACCATCTTCAAACCAATGCCCTGGACTCGCAAAAGTTCACTGAGGTTTTGCGGGCGTGCTTCGGCCAGGGCGTGGAGAGTCTTGTCGCTGAAGATGCGGAAGGCGGGCACTTTTCGGCGTTTTGCCTGGGCCATGCGCCACGCCTTTAGCGCTTGCTCCATCGCATCATCGCTGCCGCTTTCCGCTGTCGCGGTTTTCCGCTTGCGGCTTCGCTTGGGAGGCGTCGCGTCGCCGCTCTTGGCCGCTTCGTCGCGCCCCAGTTTGGCCTTCGCGGACGCCCGGAGGCGCTTCCGGGTTGGGCGTTCGCTCCGCTGGACTTCTTCGCGGATCACCAAGCCCAGTTCTGTCCCCTCAGCCAACAAGTGTCCCTCTGCCGTGAGCGACGCCCGGCGAAAGCGGATTTCGCGGCCATCGGCGGTGAAGGTGGCGTCGCGGGTTTCCACCCAGCCGGCGGCGGCCATGGCGTGCAGAAGCCGTTCGAAGGCATCGCGATCTGGCGCCAGAGCCTTTGGCAATTTCTCAGAGACGCTGGAATGCAATCTACCCGTGGACATCCCTTCATTGCGTTTGAGCGCGTCGACTACCGCGGCGGCGATTCGCTTTTCTTCGTCGTTGGCGGCGCGCACGGTTTGGGTTTCGCACTGTTCCGGCGCGCAAAAGTCGCAAAGGCCACAGGCTTGCCTGGCGCCTTCTTTATCGCCAAAGTGCGCCACCAGGGCTTGCATGCGGCAGCGGCTGGTTTCGGCGAACTGGATCATGCGGTCCAGTTGCGCCCGCTTCTGCGCGCCCTGGTGCGCGTACGGGTCCTTCCAGGAGTCTTCTCCGCGCGAGACGTTTTCCGCGAAATCCACCATGGCGCCGCCGTGGATCCAGAGCTTTTCGAGCGCTTTGTCAAACAGTTCTTCGTCGATGCGCAGGGCGCGCTGCAGGTCTTGCTTGGGCACTGCATCGGCACCGAGAGCGGCGAAGATTCTCTCGAGGATGGCAACGTCGGGGTAGTCGCGATCAAAAAAGAAATTGTGGGTGTGGCGGTCCGCGTAGGAGTGCATGAGCACGGCGCGGGAGGGCAGCGCATCCCTTCCAGCGCGGCCCACCTCCTGGTAATACCCTTCCACGCTGCCGGGCAGGGCGGTATGGATGACGGTGCGGATGTTCGGCTTATCGATGCCCATTCCGAAGGCGATGGTGGCGACGATCACTTCGAGATTTCCACCCAGAAAGCCTTCCTGGACACGTTGGCGCACGGCGGGGCTGAGGCCGGCGTGATAGGAGTCGCAGGGCATGGCGGATTTGAGATGGGCGGCCAGCGCGTCGGCTTGCTTGCGGGTGGGGGCGTAGACGATCGCCGGGCGGCGTTCTTCGTCGGCCAGCAACTGCTCCACCAGGCGGGTGCGGTCTCCGGGTGAGGCCTCCACCACTTCGATGGCGATGTTGTCGCGGCGGAAGCCCTGGATGAAGCGGCCGCCGGGGGCGAGGTTGAGGCGCTCGGCGATATCCTCCTGCACGATGCCGGTCGCGGTGGCCGTCATGGCAATGACGGGGGCGGGCCGCAAAGCGGGCAGGTGCTGGCCAAAGGTGCGGTAGTCGGGCCGGAAGTCGTGGCCCCATTGAGAGATGCAGTGGGCTTCATCGACGGCAATCAGGGCGGGGAGCCGCTTGGCGAGCATCTCGGGAAAACCGGGCACCCGGAAGCGCTCCGGCGCGACGAAAAGAAACTGGAGTTTGCCGGCGAGATAATCGACACACACGGCGCGAGAAGCCGCGCGGTCTCTGCCCGAGTGGATGCGATCCACCGCGAATCCCAGCGCGGCGAGCTTCGCCACCTGGTCTTCCATCAGCGCGATCAGCGGACTGATCACCAGAGTGGTGCCGCCGGTGCGGGCGCTTAAGGCGAGCCCGGGCAACTGGTAGCACAGCGACTTGCCGGCGCCGGTGGGCATGACGAGCAGCACATCCTGGCCGCGCACCGCCGCGTCGCAGACCTCGCGCTGCACGGTACGAAAGGTCTCAAAGCCGAATGCGGCGTGCAGCAGTTCGTCAAGGTTCTCCGCTTGTGCGGTGAAGTCGCGCCGTTGAGGGGCAAAGGCCGTCCCGGCGGGTGCTTGCGTCGCGAGGTTGCCATTGCGATCGTTGCCAGTGCCATTGACCGCGGTTGCCTCCGCGCGACCGGCTTGGCGCGGCGGCGCCGGTTGTTCACCGGCCTTGCCAACCACCTGCCGCACGTAGTCTTCGATGTCTTTGAGGAAGGCCGGCAAGGTGGCTTCGCCGCGCTCGATCCGCTTGAGATACGCTTCCCACTGGCCGGTCATCGCCGGGCTCTTCACCTCTTCGTGAACCACATCGATGAGGCGGATTCCTTTGTCGGTGGCGGCGAGCATCTTGCCCTGGCGTTCGATGAAGCTGCGCTTGAGCAGGGTTTCGATGATGGAGGCGCGGGTGGCTGGGGTGCCCAGGCCCGTATCCTTCATGGCGTCGGAGAGCTCTTTCTCGTCGAGGGTCTTGCCCGCGGTCTGCATGGCGGTCAACAGGGTGGCTTCGGTGAAGCGTTTCGGGGGACGGGTCTTCTTGCGGATCGCTTCGGCGTCCAGGACCTCCTGCGCTTGCCCGCGATCGAGCCCCGGCAGCAGCGCCTGGCCCTGCCCTGGTCGACGTCCGGGATGTCGCTCTCGGCACTTTCGGCTTTCTCGCCCTTGCCCGCTTTTCTCGTTTTGGCGGATTTCCCGGCGGCCCCGCGGGTGACGATGTCTAACACCTTCCAGCCCATTTGGCGCACGGCCGTGCCGCTCGAATGATAGAGGTCTTCGACGCCGGGGTTCTCAATGAGGGTGATTACCGTGGTGACGTCGGTGAGGTAGTCGTCGTGCCAGGCGGAGAGCAGGCGGCGGCAGACGAGGTCGTAGATGCGGCGCTCGTCCTCGCTGAGCGTGAGGCGTTCGGCGGAGGTGGCGGTGGGGATGATCGCGTGATGGTCGGTGATCTTCGTGTCGTCCACGTAGCGCTTGCCCAGCGGGCGTTTGCCGGAGCCTTCGGCCACCAAACCCGCATAGCGCGGCCCGATCGCCACTACGACTTTCGGCAGCGTCTCCGCGACGGATTGGGATAGATGCCGGCTATCGGTTCGCGGATAGCTCAACAGCTTGTGGCGTTCATAGAGGGCTTGCGCGTAGGTCCGAGCGTTTGCTGGGCGCTGAAGCCGTAGAGCCGGTTGGCGTGGCGCTGCAATTCGGTGAGGTCGTAGAAGCCGGGCGGCACCATGCGCTTCGATTCCCTCTGGATATCGGCAATCCGGGCCTCGCCCTCACGAGCCCGCTTCGCGATGGCATTGGCCTCGTCGGCGTTGGCGATGCGCATGGATTGCTGCAGCGATTCCTTCTCTGAAGCCTCCCCTGCCGCAGGGGTTCCGGCACTGCTTTCCGCCGGGCGAAACCAGGTGCCCTGGTAGCGCGGCCTCTCCTCGTCCGAAGGCTCCGCGGAGCCCGCGGGATTCCTAGGCGCGAAGGTGGCGAGGACCTCAAAGTAATCCTCCGCGACAAAGGCCCTGACGATACGCTCGCGTTCCACCAGCATCGCCAGCGTGGGGGTTTGCACACGGCCCACGGAAATTTCTTCGTTGCAGGCGAGCGAATAGGCGCGGGAGAGATTCAAGCCCACCAGCCAATCCGCCCGGCTGCGGCCCCGCGCCGCGTTGCCCAAGCCATCGAAGGCCTGGCCGCTCTTGAGATTGCGAAAGCCCTGTTGGATGGCGTCAGGGGTGAGCGAGGAAATCCAAAGGCGCTCAACGGGCTTTTCGCAAGCGGCGGCTTCGTAGATGTAGCGAAAGATCAGTTCCCCTTCGCGCCCGGCGTCGGTTGCGCAAACCACACGGGCCACTTTCGGGGAAGTGAGAATACGCTGTACTACCTGGAACTGGTCGCGGGTCTTCTCGTAGGTCACCAGCGGCCAGTGGTTGGGGATCATCGGAAGCGTGTTGCGCCGCCACGCCTTCCACTCCGGACGGATCTCATGCGGCTGCGCGAGGGCTACCAGGTGGCCGATGGCCCAGGTGACGATGTAGCCGCCGCCGTGCAGAAAGCCGTCGCCTTTTTGGGTGGCGCCCAGCACCCTGGCGAGGTCCCGCGCGACGGATGGCTTTTCCGCCACAACGGCAACGGTGGCGGCTGGGGCGCTCGGCTCGGAGGGGGCAGGCGTGGATGCAGTGGGCACGGGCTTCTCCATTTTACGCGCTGGCCGGAGAAAGCACGACGATCTCCCCGGCCGCCGCGCCATTCATGGGGGAGCCAGCGACGTGTACCCGATCCTCTATGGGAGAATCAAACCACAGGCATCGGCGATTGCCGTGAGCCCCCATCTGGCCGTGAACGATACCCTCATCCAAATCAATCCTGCCGCGATGCCGCCCGCGGCCATCGCGTCGGCCGCGGAAGACCCGCCCGCCCGCTCGCCCCGTTTGCCGGAGTGGCTGCGCAAGGGGCAAACGCACTTCGAATCGGTACACCTGTTGAAGCGCGATTTGCGCGGCAAGCAACTGCATACGGTATGCGAATCGGCGCGATGCCCGAATTTGCATGAGTGCTTCCATCGGGGTGCGGCCACCTTCATGATTCTGGGCAATCTCTGCACGCGGGGATGCACCTTCTGCTCCGTGCCGAAAGCGAACCCTGCGAAAACCGAGATGCCGATTGACCCCGGCGAGCCTGCCCATGTCGCCGAGATGGCGGCCGCGATGAATCTGCGCTATGTCGTGATCACCAGCGTCAATCGCGACGACCTTTGGGATGGAGGGTCCACGCACTTTGCGGAGACCGTAAGACAGGTGCGGGGCGGACTTCCCCAAGCCCGGATTGAAGTACTCACGCCGGATTTCTGCGGCGACATGAAGGCGGTGGCCCGGGTGCTTGACGCCGGACCGGATGTGTTCAATCACAACATGGAAACGGTGCCCAGGCTCTATCGCAAGGTGCGTCCACAGGCGCATTACCAACAATCGCTCGATGTACTGCGCTTTGCTCGCGGGCATCGGCCCGAGGCGTTGACGAAATCGGGGTTCATGGTGGGCCTGGGTGAGACTCGCGACGAGGTGCAGCAACTTCTTCGCGACCTGCGCGCTCACGAAGTGGACGTAGCCACGATCGGCCAATACTTGCAGCCCACCCGCCGCAACCGCCCGGTGAGCGAATATGTGACGCCGGCACAGTTTGACGAGTATCGCGATTTTGGCCTCGCCCTTGGTTTCCGGATGGTGTTCAGCGGGCCGCTGGTGCGTAGTTCCTATATGGCCGACGAAGTGAATGCCCAGGCCCGGGAGAATGGGCTGTGAGCGGCCCTTCCGCGAAAGGGGCAGCCGCCCCTATGGAGACCGTCGCGACGCAGAGCCAATGGAAGCGGAAGCTGCCCGCGCCCCTTGCCATGCTGAGCGGCGTGCTGCTGGTGCTGACATTTCCTGACGCCAATTTCACGTTCCTGGCGCCGTTTGCGCTGGCACCGTTGCTCTATGCGGTGACGCTGGTTCCGCGCGTGGTCCCCCGCTTGTTTCTGGGCTGGATCTGCGGCATTGTCTATTGGCTGGGCGCCTGCTATTGGATTCAGTTCACGCTTGCCAACTACGGCGATCTGAACCTTGGCTTGAGCATGTTGGCACTGGCCCTGTTTGCGCTGATCAAGGCGTTGCACATGGCGGTGTTCGGGCTGGTGGCGGGATGGCTGATGCAGCGCTGGTGGGCGATTCCGGCAACGGCCGCCGCATGGGTGGCGATCGAGCGCACGCACGGGCCGCTGGGCTTTGCCTGGCAGGCTCTCGGCAATGCGGGCATCGATATGGGCCTGCTGATGCGGCTGGCGCCACTGGTGGGGGTCTATGGGCTTTCCTTCGCGTTCGCGATGCTGAGCGCGGGCCTGGTTTTGATTGTGTTGCGGCGTCCACGGCTGCAATTGGCCTGGCTACTTGGCTTCGTCATTCTCTACCTGCTTCCGCCGCTCCCGGAGTCCGAGCTGGGCCGCCAGCAGGCGCTGCTGGTGCAGCCGAATGTGAACGACCAGGGCGCGTGGACCGGCGAGGAAGTGCGCGCCATGCAGAACCGTGTCTTCTCTCTTTCTACCGCCGGGCTGCGCGTGCTGGAGAGGCGGGATGTGCCGTTGGTGATCTGGCCTGAGATGCCGGCGCCCGTGCCCTACTACGCGGATCCGGAATTCCGCGAAAGGACGCACGCGTTCGCGAAGGAGCAGAAGGCATGGTTCCTCTTTGGCACGGTGGGCTACACCCCCCAACGGGAGCCCAAGAACTCGGCGGTGCTGATCGATCCCGATGGGAACTTTGTGGACCGGTACGACAAGACGTTCCTGGTGCCCTTCGGTGAGTTCGTGCCGCCGCTTTTTGAGTGGGTGGGCAAGGTGAGCGACCAGGCGGGGAACTTCGTTCCGGGCGACCGCACGGTGGTCTTCCCCATGCGGGCTTACAAGATGAGCGCCATCATCTGTTATGAATCCGCGTTCCCCCATCTGGTGCGCCGCTTCCCCAATGAAGGGGCCGAGGTTCTTGCCAATCTCTCCTACGACGGCTACTTTGGCAACGCTTCCGCGCGCCGCCAGCATCTCGGCCTGGTGCGGATGAGGGCGGCGGAGAACCGGCGATGGCTGCTGAGGGCCACCAGCGACGGCATCACGGTGAACGTGGATCCGGCGGGACGGATCGTCGATTCGCTGCCCCAGGGCTTCGCGGCGGCGCTTCCCGTTCGCTTTAACTATATTGACGAAAAGACGCCCTACACCATCTACGGAGACTGGTTCTGCTTGCTGTGCGCGGCCGTGGCAATTGTCGCCCTGGTGCCGTCGCTGCGAGCGCCGGCCCGCGATTAAATCACAATCCCCTTTTGGGTAGGACTTGAGCCGTCCTTCGAGGGCAATTCGAACCTCTTTGTGTTATCGTTTCTTTTCTGGCGGAATTGCCTTTGAGCGCTTCCATGGCGATCGCGCTTGCCAACTGCGGCGGGTCTGCCGCCGTGCACCGGCGAAGGTGCTTCGAAGACGGCTCCGCGGCGATTCCGAATTCCCGCCCTCCGTGGGTGAGCTGGAGAGTTCATGGCCGATACCCTTTTCGCGAAGAAGACGCTCGCCGACCTGCATGAGCAGGCGCAGGAATCGGAGCATAGTCTCAAGCGCACCTTGAGTGCCGCTAACCTGGTGGCGTTGGGCATTGGCGCCATCATCGGCGCCGGGCTCTTCTCGCTCACCGGGCTTGCCGCGGCGAACTACGCGGGCCCCGCCGTAACGCTTTCTTTCGTAATCGCCGCGATTGGCTGCGGCTTTGCAGGCCTGTGCTATAGCGAGTTCGCCACGATGATACCCGTGGCCGGTTCGGCGTATACCTACGCCTACGCGACGATGGGCGAGTTTATTGCCTGGATTATCGGCTGGGATTTGGTGCTGGAATATGCGGTGGGCGCGGCCACGGTGTCTATCTCGTGGTCGGCGTACGTGGTAAGTTTCCTGCACGATTTCGGCATCAATCTTCCTCCCGAACTGGTGGCCTCTCCCTGGCAGCCGGTTCAATTGCCGAACGGGGAACTCGTGCATGGCATTGTGAATCTGCCGGCCGTGTTTATTGTGGTGGTCATCTCCTGGCTGCTGATCACCGGGATTCAGGAATCCGCCCGTATCAACGGGATCGTTGTGGTGATCAAGGTAGCGGTGGTGATTGCCTTTATCGGCGCGGGAATCGCCTATATCAATCCGGTCCACTATGAACCGTTCATCCCGGTGAACACCGGGGAGTTCGGGCACTTCGGCTTCTCCGGGGTACTGCGTGCGGCGGGCATCATCTTCTTCGCTTACATCGGCTTCGACGCTGTTTCCACCGCCGCGCAGGAAGCGAAGAACCCGCAGCGCGACATGCCCATCGGCATCATCGGCTCACTGATCATCTGCACGATTCTCTACGTTGGTTTCGCGCTTGTGATGACGGGACTGGTGCCTTATTCGGAACTGGGCAACGCCGCCCCCGTGGCCACGGCGGTGGACCGCACCCCTTACACGGGCTTCAATTCCGCCATCAAGATCGCGATCATCTGCGGATATTCCTCGGTGATTCTGGTGATGCTGCTGGGCCAGAGCCGGGTGTTCTTCTCCATGTCCCGCGACGGGCTGCTTCCGGGCTTCTTCGCAAAGATCCACCCCAACTACCGCACGCCCTACCTCACCAACGCTATCTTCGCCGTGGGCGTTGGCCTGTTTGCCGCGCTGGCCCCCATCCAGTTGGTGGGCGAGATGACCAGCATCGGTACTTTGCTGGCCTTCGTGATCGTCTGCGCCGGTGTGCTTGTGATGCGCAAGACGAATCCGGATGCGCCGCGACCCTTCCGCACGCCGCTGGTGCCCTTTGTGCCCATCATGGGCATTCTCAGTTGCGGCGCCCTGATGTTCAGCCTTGGCCTTAGCAACTGGATCCGCCTGTTTGGCTGGCTGGGACTGGGGATGGTGGTTTACTTCGTCTACAGCAGGCACCATAGCAAGGTGCGCGGACATGCGGGGTAGTCCGATTGCGGTCATGTTATCCTGATCGTTTGGGCGCGTAGCTCAGTTGGTTAGAGCGCCTGCTTCACACGCAGGAGGTCACAGGTTCGAGTCCTGTCGCGCCCACCACGCCTTCCTTCACTCTCCGCATTTGCCATTCCCTCGTGTTTCCCGCCGTCTCGCCTTGGCGCGTCGTTTGCCGGTGCTGCCCGGGCGCTCGCCGAGTATTCATTCCGCCGGGGCGGCTACTCTCTTAGGATCAGATCAGGAACCAGCCGGAATGCCATGCACCGAAGGCGCGGTTCCCGGGAGAAGGGAAGACGGAATGACGACGCAACAGGCATCGGGATTCAAAGTGGCGCGGGAGATCCCCTCGCTCGCGCCGGGATTGCTGATTTTGGGAGCAGGGGTGCTGTTGCTGCTCTCGCAGATGGATATGATTGCTCTCGAAGAGCTTTGGAAATTATGGCCGCTAGGATTGATTCTGGCCGGGGTGGCCGAGCTTGAGAAGTGGTGGAAGGAGCAGCGATGAGCGAATCAAAGGGCCAATGGGGCGGCCGGGGCTTTGAGCGTGGCGATCCGGGGGAAATAGGCGGCGGACCCTCGGCGGGCCGCGGCCATGCGCGGAGGAATTCCTCTCATCGGGCGACGGCGAGCCTGTTCTTCGGTTCGCTGGCCTTGTTCGCGGGCATCCTGCTGTTGCTCGACCGTTTCGACATCGTGGACGCCTCCCTGGTTTTCCGGTTCTGGCCGGTGCTGATGATCGGGCTGGGCTTGGGCTTTCTGTTCCGCGGCAGGGGTGCGAGTCTTTTGCCGGGAGTGATCCTGACGCTTCTGGGGTCCGTCTTCCTGGCGCGTATTCTTGGCTATGGCCGGATCGAGTATCGCGATCTCTGGCCCGTGGTTCTGATCGTGGTGGGGGCGGTTGTGCTGATCAACACACTACGCTCCAGACGGGAACCGGGGCCTCTCGCCGCTGTTGATTCGGCTGGTTCGGATATTGATTCTTTGAACGATGTGGCCATGTTCGGCGGCGTAGTGAAGATTGTCCAGACCCAGAATTTCCGGGGCGGCGACCTGTTTGCCATGTTCGGTGGCATCGAAGTGAATCTCCGGAAGGCAAGGCTGGCCGCCGGAGGCCCGGTGGTGTTGAACGCCACGGCGATCATGGGCGGCGTTGAGCTTCGCGTGCCGGACGACTGGTTCATTGTCAACAAAGGTTTAGGGCTGCTGGGCGGCTACTCCGATTCCCGGCGCTTTATCGAAACCGAGAGCGGGGCGCCCGCGGACCAGAGCCGCACGCTGATCATCCGGGGCTTGGCGTTGATGGGCGGCGTGGACGTCAAAAACTAGGCCGGGCGCTTCCGGCGGGGGAACCTGTTGCATCCTTTCCTCAAAAATAAGGCGCAGTTTGCGGTTTACCTGGCGCTATGGCTGCCGCTGGTAGTGGTGTTCGCGCTCCTGCTCCAAAGCCAGCCTTCGGCGTGGGCGATGCGGGATGCGCTGGGCTTTGCACTTCTTGCGGTGACGCTGCTGGCGTTTCTGTTTCTCTCGATGTATTACGTTTGCCGGGCGCTGCCATTGCGGGAGACATCGCCGGGAAAGATCGCCGGCGTGCATGCCGTGGGGGTGACGACGGCGTCGGCGGTCTGGTTTGCGTTCGCGCTTCTGTTCGCGTGGTTGATGGATCGCGGTTTTGCCAGGGGCACCAGCCTGGAGGCTAGAGGCTCTTATTTCGAGCAGGTCTGGCGGGATCTGCCGGTGCTTGCCGTGTTTTCGGTGGTGATGCTAACGCTGGGCGTGGCGGTGGGCTATTTGCTGATTGCGCTCGAATCGCAGCGGGAAACCGAGGGCCACCGGCAGCAAATGCAGACGCTGGCGAGAGAGGCGGAATTGCGTTCTCTGCGCGCGCAGATCAATCCGCATTTCTTGTTCAATAGCCTCAATTCGATCAGCGCACTCACGACGCAGAATCCGGAGAGGGCGAGGGAGATGTGCCTGCTGCTAAGCGAGTTTTTCCGCCGCAATCTCGACATTGGGAACCAGGAAAGCACGACGCTGGGAGAGGAATTGGATCTGGTCTTCAATTACCTCCAAATTGAGATGGCCCGCTTCGGGAAGCGCCTTCAGGTGGATGCCGATGTGCCCGACGATTTGCGCGGATTCGTGTTGCCCCCGCTGCTGTTGCAGCCGCTGGTGGAGAACGCTGTGAAGCATGGCATCGCCGGTTTGGTGGAAGGCGGGAAGATTGGCATCCGGGCGCGGAGCCTGTCGGGCGGGGGGCTTTCGCTTTCCATTGAGAATCCCTTCGACCCGGAGCAGCCGCGGCGCCGGCGGCGGGGCATCGGCCTTGAGAATGTGCGCGGGCGTTTGGACTTTCGTTATGGCCGCGACGCCCGCTTCGAAGTTACCCGCGAAGAAGCCCGTTTTCGCGCGAAGATCCAGATTGCCGCGCGGGGCGAAGCCGCTGGCGCGCCGGCCCAGAATCCCGTTCCGGAGGCGAGTTCCCAATGAGCATAAGCGAAACGATTCGCACCCTGTTGGTGGACGACGAAGATCTGGCGAGGGCGGTGGTGAAAGAGCACCTCGCCCCGCATCCGGAGATCGAAGTGATCGGCGAATGCGGCAATGGCTTTGAGGCTGTGAAGATGGTGAACGAACTGCGGCCGGACCTGGTGTTTCTGGATATCCAGATGCCCAAGCTGGATGGCTTCGAGGTGCTGGAATTGCTGGAGCATCAACCTGCCGTGGTGTTCGTCACCGCGTATGACGAATTCGCCCTGCGGGCGTTTGAAGTGCATGCGGTGGACTACCTGTTGAAGCCCTTCCGCAAGGAGCGTTTCGACGAAGCCCTGCTGCGGGTGTCGCGACGCGTGCGGGAAGGCCGCAAGGGGAACGCGGAGCCCGGCCTCAGCTACCGCGAACTAGCCGGGAGCGCGCGCCCGGCGGGTAGTTATCTGGAACGGATCGTCATCCGCGACGGCGCGAAACTGCACGTTGTTCCAGTAGAGAAAGTGGATTATATCGCCGCGGCGGACGACTACGTTTCGGTGCATGTGGGCGAGAAGGAATTTCTCAAGCAACAGACACTTTCGTCGATGGAGGCGATGCTGGACCCCAGGCGGTTTGTGCGCATCCACCGCGGCTCCGTTGTGAACGTGGCGCGGATTCTGCGCATTGAACCCTATTCGAAAGACAGCAAAATCGTGCTGTTGAGCGGCGGCGTGCAGTTGCCCGCCAGCCGCGCCGGATTGGCGGCGCTGGAGGCTGTGCTCGGTGGGCTTTAAGCCGCTTTTCGTTTGTGTGCCCCAGGCCAGGAAAGCGAGACCGGCATGGAATCGCCCATAATGAAATCGTTGGCCGACTTAGAAACAAAATCCGCAATCCGGCAAGGGCAGAACCCCGCGCGCCTTCGCCTTTGGCTCTACTTCACGGCATGCGCCGTGTATCTGGTGGACCGCCTCTCCAAGCTATGGGTGATGGCCTCGCTGGGCGATTACGATGAGATCGTCGTCATCCCGAACTTCTTCCACCTGATTCACATCCGCAATTCGGGAGCCGCGTTCGGGATGTTGAGCGACGCGGAGCCTTGGGTGCGGTTGCTGGTTCTGGTGGGGGCGTCGTCGCTGGCTGTATTCGCGCTGGCGTATTTCGTGTGGCAATCGGCTTCGAACCCAAGCTATGGCGGCGCGAAATTGCGTGCCGGGCTGGCGCTGATTCTGGGCGGGGCGGCGGGCAATATCCACGACCGGATCGCCTACGGCAACGTCGTCGATTTTCTCGATTTCTTTGTCGGCTCTTACCACTGGTACACCTTCAACATTGCCGATTCCGCCATTTGCGTGGGAACGGTCTTGTTGCTGCTTGATATGTGGCGAAGTTCCTCCCGCGAAAGTACTGCGAATGCATCCGAAACTGCTTGAGTTTGGCGATTTTTTTCTGCCTGCGTATGGCTTCTTTGTCGCCCTTGGCTTTCTTGCCGGGATGCTGGTGACGCAGCGCCTGGCCAAACGGCGGGGGCTGGATCCGGAACTATTGGTGGGTGCCGCGCTCTATACCGCGCTGGTGGGTTTGGCGGGGGCGAAACTGGCGCTGATCCTGCAGGATTTCAGTTACTATTCGCAGAACCCAGGCGAGCTATTTTCGATGAACCTGCTGCAATCGGCGGGGATCTTCTACGGCGGTGTGCTGGCGGGCTTTGCGTTCTTCGTCTGGTACATGCGCAAGAACAAGCTTCCCTTCGCGCAGGCCGCCGATTGCCTGGCGCCGGGCCTTGCCATTGGACACGCTTTCGGACGCTTAGGCTGCTTTTTTGGCGGCTGCTGCTTTGGGGAATCGTGCCCTAGGCCGTGGGCGGTGACGTATACGAACGCCGATGTGCGGGAGTTTTCAAACGTGCCGTTGCACGTGCCGCTGCATCCCACGCAAATCTACGAGGCCGTGACGGAGTTCGCGATCTTCTTTCTACTGATTGCACTGTTTGGCAAGCTTCGAACGCCGGGACGAATCCTGGGTTTGTTTCTGGTTCTTTCTTCGTTGGGCCGCTTCATCGTGGAGTTCTTTCGGGCGCACGATGTAGGGAACCCGGCCGGCACCGCTCTATCGACGGCGCAGTGGACGGCGTTGGGGCTGATGGCGCTGGGGGCTTGGTTCCTTAAGCGACGGGCGTAGCGGCGGGCTCGGCTTCGGCGAGGTGCAGGTTCTCTACAATTTCGCCGCCCATCAGAATGGCCACGCTGCGCGTCTCGCGGTGGCTGGCCAGAACGATCTGGGCCATGATGGTGAGCGGCACCGCCAGAAACATCCCCACCGCACCCAGCACCCATCCCCAGAAGACCAATGCCGCGAAGACGACAAAGGTGGAAAGGCCGAGACCCTGGCCCATGATCTTCGGCTCCACGATATTGCCCATGACGGTATTCATCAGAAAGAAAAACACACCAACGCCCAGGGCGGATAGCGGGCCGTACTGGATGACGGCGAGCAGCATCGGCGGCACCGCCGCGATGACAGAGCCAATGTTGGGGATGAAGTTCAGCAGGAACGCCAGCAGGCCCCAGAGCACCGGGTAATCGATGCCCATCAGGGCGAGGAAGAGCCAGACAGGGATGCCCGTGCCGAGGCTGACCACGGCTTTGAGAGCGAGGTAGTGCTTCATCTTGCCGGCCATGGCGTCGAGGTCGGCAAGAGTGTTGGAATCCGAGCCAAACGCGCGCCGGAGCTTTGCGGGCAGGCTGGGTGCCTCGAAAAGCATAAAGACGTAGGAAAGCAGACTCAGCAGCACGTTGGTGAGCAGCATCCCGAGCCCGGCCACCAGACTGCTGGTGGCACTGAAAATGGCCGCGCTGCCGATGAGGTCATCCGTTGTGGGGATGGGCACTTGGAAGCCCGTACCTTCCAACCACACCCGGCCAAGGGCGATTTGCTCCGTGAGCCGTGCTTCATAGAGCGGGAGGTTCGCGGTGAAGCTTCTAACAGACTGGCTGACTACCACGCCCAGGCCGCCGAGCAAGAGGATAGCAACCAGAAGCACCAGCGAAACCGCGGCGGCCAAAGGCACGCGGCGGGCGGTGAGCCATTCCACCGCGGGGAAACTGATCACGGCCAGGAAGGCGGCGAAGAGAAAGGGCACCAGGATCGGCCCGGCCTCACGCAACCCCGCGATCACCACCACGATCGCGGCAAGGTTGATCCAGAGATAGCTGCGTTCGGCGCCTTCCATATCGACTTCTATGTTAGACGGAATGGGCTGCTGGCGTTGGCCTAAGCGCGGGGTGCGGGTGTACCGCGCTGGTCAAGCCGATAGGCGACCCATGAATACAGCCAGCCCGCTAGCACCAGCACCAGCATGATCAGCCACATGCGATCGAGCGAATCCCAATAGACGTAGGCGAGGCAGGCCATCACGGGAAGGCGCGAATAGAAAAACTGGATGTAGAGGGCTTCTATTTCGTGCTCAATAACCCGGGTAACCACGATGGCGAGCGAGAGCATTAGAGCGCCGATCACTCGCAGCGTAACCATGCTGTAGATGCCCTCCGCGAAGAGGATGTCGAGCATGAGGGAGGGGAGCAGCAGAAAGCCCGCTCCGCCGAAATAAAGGTAGCCGGCGGCGAAATACAGGCTATGGCGGGTTCGTTGCATCGTGCCTCCGTGGGGGTAGGATTCCAGTGTCTCGCAGTGGCGGGCCGGCGTTAGGGAGCAGAGATTCGAACCCAGGGCGTGCCCGTCTGATATAAAACTAGGGACGGAGGATTGGCGAATGCAATCGATCAGCAGACGAAACGTGTTGGGCGGGTTGGCGGGCATTGCCGCGGCCGGGCTGGCGCCGTATGTGCGCGGGCAGCGTGCCAGGAAGCGAAACGTCCTGTTTATTGCCACCGACGATCTCAACAACAACCTCAGTTGCTATGGGCACCCGATCGTCAAGACGCCGCATCTTGACCGGCTGGCGGGCAACGGCGTGCGCTTTGATCGCGCGTATTGCCAGTTTCCGTTGTGCAGCCCGTCACGCACCTCCATCATGACGGGCCTGGCGCCAGACGCGACGCAGGTCTATGATTTGCAGCGGCATTTTCGTGAAACTGTGCCGCAAGTGGCGACAATCTCCCAACACTTTCAGCAGAATGGCTACTACGCCGCGCGGGTAGGAAAGATCTATCACTACGGCAATCCGGGGCAGATCGGCACCGATGGGCTGGACGATAAGGCTTCGTGGAACCACGTCGTCAACCCCAAGGGAATCGACAAGCTAGAGGAGCCGAAACTCACCAACTTCACGCCGAAACGCGGCATTGGTTCGGCGGTGGCCTACTACGCTTCGCCCGCGCCCGACGAGCAGCACACCGATGGCATCGTCGCCGACGCCACGCTGGATCTGATGGCCAAGCATCGCGACGAGCCGTTCTTCCTGGCGGCTGGCTTTTACCGGCCGCACGTGCCGTTGATTGCGCCTTCGAAATACTTTGACCAGATTCCGCTCGAAAGCGTGGATGCGGTGCCGTTCTCCTCGGCGGAATTGGAGATTGCGCCCAAGTGGGCTTACTTCACCAATCCGCCGAATTGGGATATGACCGAGCAGCAGATGCGTGAGGCGCGGCGGGCCTACTACGCCTCGATTCTGTTCGTGGATGCCAACGTGGGCAAGCTGATGGCCGGGCTCGGAAAGATGGGCCTGGCGGAGAACACCACCGTTGTCTTCTGGAGCGACCATGGTTACGTGCTGGGCGAGCATGGCCAGTGGATGAAACAGGCGCTCTGGGAGCAGGTGGCGCGGATGCCCTTTTTCATCAGCGGCGCTGGCGTGGCGGCGCGCGGCAAAGTGTGCGGACGGACGGTGGAGTTGTTGGACGTTTACCCAACGCTCTCGGAAGTCTGCGGGCTTGAGAAACGCCCCGGATATCTGCACGGCAAATCGTTGGCGCCACTGCTGGCGAACCCGCAGGCGGCGTGGGATCGCCCGGCAATAACCCAAGTTCGCCGCGCCCGAGGCAACAACCCGTTGATGGGCTATTCCATTCGCAATGAGCGCTATCGCTACTCGATGTGGGACGACGCCAAGGAAGGCGAGGAATTCTACGACTACAGCACCGATCCGCGTGAGATGAAGAACCTCGCCAACGCACCAGGCGCACATACGGCAGTGCAGCGGGAGTTGGCGGCAAGGCTAAGGAAAACAGTGGCGGAACGCCGCGTGCCGGTGGGGTTGGGGTAGGGAGATTCCTTCTGCACTGGCAGCCGCTCACGAGCATGGAATCTCGCGTAATCGAACCATTGTGAAAAGCGGCCGCGGTCATCATGCTGCGCCTCGCTGCCGTCTCGCTTGGGGAAAAGGACCTGGCGTTGTAGGTAACCGAAAACGCGGAGCCACGTGATCGCGGTCTCCGATCGGCCGCTGCTTGCGCGCCTTGGCCTCAAAGTTCCGCGGCTAGCCGCAGTCTCTTCGGCGCCATGCGGTTGTAGCTCTCGCGGATGAGGGCTGTGGCTTCTTCCCAATCTACTGGGGACGCTTTGCCAGTGGGCATTCTGAGGCAGGCCCAGCCGCCACGGCCGATGTAGGGCGCAAGAAAAAAGCGGGGGTCGGCGAGGAAGAGATCCAGGTTTTCCTTGCCTACTTTCACCACCAGGCAGGGCACTCCATCTTCTTCCGCGAAGCAACAGAACATCTTGCCGAGGACACGGAACCAAGGGTCTCCGAAGGGGCAGGCCTCATCGGTCTCCGGAAGCGAGAGGCAGAGTTTGCGGACGCGGACGAGCATCTGTGCGCGGGTCATGGAGACCCGCTATTGTATCGCCGGATGGAGCGGGCAGTTTCGTGGCGGGGCAAGGCTTGGCTTCACGAGGGCGGCATTCGGGCTAGGATAATCGTATGCGCCTACCTCTGGGATCCCTCCGTTGGCTTCTGGCCGCGTGCTTGCTCTTGGGCGTGCTAGGGATGGTGGAGAATGCGCCGGCGCAATCCTTCATCGATGAGATTCGGATTGAGGTGGTGGAGCCCAGCGGTGGCAAGGTGCGTCCGCTCGAAGAGGCGGTTTTGAAGGTGGAAATCTACGGCACCCTGCGGTCGAAGGACGGCAGTGAGCAGAAGGGCCTGCTGCCGTTGGACGCCGCCTACATGGCCTTCGCGGAAAAGAATAGTGGCTGGGTCTCGAAGGCCTACCAATGTCCAGATTTCAGCCAGCGCGATTACCTCCGTGAGCGCACCGGTGGCTGGCGGGACATCCTTGGCACGGTGCAGAACTTCACGCTGAAGAGTTGCTACGTCTATACCGCTCCTTCGCAGCCCGGGCGCTATCGCCTGCAGGCCAGCAAAGACGGCGTGGCCGGTGAGATCACCATCGAAGTGGATGCCGGCGCGCCCTCAACCCGCCAGCCGGAAGACATGCACTTCCTGAACGCAGCTCCGTCCAGCGATCCATACCTCCCCCTGGTTGAGCACTACGCTCCTTTCATCGCCCAGGAAACCTGGTTCAACCCTGCTGCCGACGCCATCACGCGATTCGATTTTGACGGCGATTTCCGCGGCGATAACAATTGGGACAATTTGGGCAAGGGCTCCACCCAAGCCTATGTTTACTACGCAGTGATGGAAACGGGGACACATTGGTTTCTGCACTACAACTTCTTTCACCCGCGAGACTATTCCGATTTCTGCGCCGTCAGCACCTGCCACGAAAACGACAACGAAGGGATGATCCTGGCGGTGCGTAAAGACGGTTCCCGCTTCGGGAAAGCGGAAGTGATGGAGACTCTCGCGCATAATCTGCTCTTCAACTACGTTGCCGACAAGCGCATCGAGGAGCGGGCGCAAAACCTGAATGGCGAGATCGCTTTCCGCGACGGCTCCCATCCGATGCTGTTCATCGAAGCGGGCGGCCATGGCGTAGCCGGCGCCACCGACGGCAAACTCTCGCTCTACGACCATGTGGCGATGCGCTGGCTGCCGGGCGCTTCGGGCATCACCTACGTCTACAAGGGCAAGGCGGAGCGGCCTGGGCATACTGGCGCGGAAAACGTGGGCTACGCGCTATTGCCCATCTACGAGCATTGGTGGATGCGCGCCATCGACAGAAGCAGAACGGAGCGGATGTTCGCCGACTACTACACCTATGCGCCGCTGGGCGACCGCCCTTTGACACCGCTGGGCACGATCCCCGGCGCCTTTCTGGGAACGGCCAAAGCCGCCAACAAAGCGCGGCCTTTCTGGGGCTGGCACGATGACCGCACCCTTCAGAACGGAATCCTCGCCCGCGGCCAATGGGCGCTCGACCCCGCTTATAGCTTCACCAGGAACCTCCGTTTTCCGGATGAGCTGCCGGTGTCGCTCGATTACACTTTCAACCCTTACCTGGGCATCGGCAAGGTGGAGGGGGGGCGGATGGCCGAATCGAATCCGGTGAGCGGCCCGGCGCCGATGGCGGAGGGGGAGCAGGAAGCATCCGTACCGCCAAGACCGGAGACATCTTCCCCATCGCTCGATGGGTGGGGCCAACCTGCCGGGGACGCGAAGCCGCAGGCTCCCACGGGGTGGGGAGATCCACCGCCTTCCCAGCAGCCGGCTGGCGCGCCATCGGGCTGGGGAACACCCGAAGAGAAGCCTAAACCGAAATACCCCGACGGCTGGGGGCCCCCGCCCGCCTGAGCGAAAGTCCCCGTTTGCGGAACGGCTACTTGTGCCAGATCTGGTCCATGCGGTGATTGATGTTGGCTGCGTCTTCGTACTTGTTCGCGAAGTTGATGAATAGCTCTTCGTAGGGCGCGGCCGTGCCGGGATCGTGTACGGTGAACGAGGTGCCGTACACGCTGCCGTCGCCAAACATTTCTGAAACCACGCGGATGTGCAGAAAGGGCGTCAGCCCCACCACGCCCAGCGCGCCGTTATTGGTCATCAGATTTTTCCAGCCTTGCACGGAGAAGCTGGCGGCGGGCCCCACGCGCAGTCTGATTGCCCTGGTATAGCGGCCGGTGTCGCCGGGGGGAAGCCCCTGGTTGGTGTTGAACAGGTTCAGATAGCCGTAACCAGGGTCGTTGGCGTCCGCGCGCCCCATCACCACCTGGATGGGCATGCTCATCTGGTCGCGCGCGGCGCAGAGCATGGTGCCGGCGGCGGCCCAACAGGTCATGTTGCTGGGCTGGCGGACGTGAGAAATGGGTTCGACGCTCACCCGGAAGTTGGCGCCCGGACGCTCGCTGCCATCGGCGATTTCGTTCAAGCGGCCAATCGTCCGCTTGCCGGGGTCCACCTTGCCGTCCGGATTGAAAACCTGCTTGAACTGCACTTCCTGGAAGCGCCGGATGGCCGCGTTGGTCTTTGGGCCGATCAGGCCGTCTTCGGCGAGCTTCAGCATCGGTCCGCCCCAGGTCTGGGGCACCTTGTTCAACAGTTCCTGAACGGTGCGGACGTCGGCGTTCCGGTTGACGCCCCCTTGTCCGACAGATGACGAAATGGTCTTCGGCATGATTTCCCCTTCTTCGGAGCGCGGTCTGGCCGCTCCTTCGTCCTCTTCCCTACACCGACAAAGAGCGAGAACGGGGAAGCAATTGGCTAATCGAGGCCCAAGTATGTCGCGAAAGCCGCGCTAACCTGAAAGCTGAAATGAACCTTGCGGTACGAGTGCCCAACTGGCTGGGCGATGCGGTGATGGCTCTGCCGGCGCTGGAAGCGCTGCGGCAATCGCTCCCCGAGGCTCGCCTCGTTGTGGTGGCGCGGGCGGGCGTTGCGGATCTCTTTCGCCTCTCCGGATTGTGCGACGACGTTGCCCTGCTGCCCTCCCCGAAAGGCCCCGGCGGGTGGAACGATACCGCGCGTGCCGCCTGGCGGTTGAGGGAGCGGCGTTTCGACGCTGGCCTGCTGCTTCCAAATTCTTTTGAATCGGCTGTGGCTTTCCGGCTGGCCGGGGTTCGCGATTGCTGGGGCTACTCGCTCGACGGACGCGGCCTTCTATTGCGGCGCGCGGTGGCCCCGCCCGCCAAGGGAGAGATACCGCGCCACGAGGTTTTCCATTACCTCGAACTGTTACGTCGGCTTGGTTTGATTGAGAAATTGCCGGCCGAGGCAAGCCCGCGATTGCGGCTGAGCGAAGAAACGCGCGCGCGTGGCCATGAATTGCTTTTCAAACAAGGACTGGACGGGCGCGTCGTGGCCATCGCTCCCGGGGCCGCCAACAGCCGCGCCAAACAATGGCCGCCGGAGCGCTTCGTGGCCGCGGCCCGCCTGACGGCGCAGGCAATGGACGCCTCAGTGGCCGTATTCGGAACTCCGCAAGAGCAGGAGTTGGCGGAGAGCATTGCAACTTCCCTGTCTGCTGAGGGAGTGGAGGCGAAGAGCCTGGCGGGAAAGACTTCGTTGGGCGATTTTCTTTCCGCCATCGCCGTCTGCCGGGCGCTGATCACCAACGATTCCGGCGGGATGCACGTCGCCTACGCGGCGGGCGTTCCCACCGTGGCCATCTTCGGCCCCACCATTCCCGAAGAAACCGGACCCCTCGGTGCCCACACCCGCATCGTGCGCGAACCCGTCGAATGCAGCCCGTGTATGCTGAAAGATTGCCCCATTGACCATCGCTGCATGACACGGGTTTCGCCGGAAAGCGTGGCCAAGGTCGCGGCGGAACTGGTGAAACTGCCATGAGTGCCGAAGCCCAGCCGCCGATGGAGCTTTCGATTTACCGCGTGCTCATCGCCGGAAGCTTTAGGGGCAGCGTGAAGGAAGTTGCAGCCCTCGCCGGGATGGGCGTGACGGTGCGGGTGGTGGCGCAAGCAACGCCCGAAGCACGCCGGCGCATCGAAGCGCTGCCGCTCGATGAGGCGGTTTTCGCGGATTCGGAGGAGGCGTTGCGGGCGGAAGCGTTCCGCAGGGCATCCTCCGTAAATCTGGTGGTGCTTGCGGGCGTAAAAGCCGATATGCTGGAGCGCACGCTGCTGCCGCTATTGCAGGAATGCGCGGTATCGAGCCTGGACGATTTGCTGCCGCTCGTGCGCCTCGACGATCCGTCGCTTCGTTACCTGCGGACGGCCAGGCGGTGGGGATACTATTTGGTTGGCCGGGCGTTGGGGCTGCCCCCGGTGACGGCCCGTGCCTACATGGAAGATTGCTGTGGATACGAGAAACAAAATCAAGACCGTCAATGACGCCCTTGCGGCGGCGATGCAGGCCAAAGAGAACGGAAAGCGCCTGGTGATCTCCTACGGAGACTACGACCCTATGCTGGCCGAACACGCCGAACGGCTGGCGGCGCGGCGCACGGAAGACGCCTGGCACGTGGTGGCCGTGCTGCCGGGCGACAATGCCATGCTGCCTTTGGCCGCCCGTTGCGAGATGGCGGCGGCCTTGCGCGCGGTGGATTGCGTGGTGGCGTTTGAGCAGTCGCCTTCGCTACTGAGTATGGTGGCGGGTAAGGCGGAACTGCATGACGACCGCAATGCCGACGCCGAAGCCCGGCGGGGGCTGATCGCGCATATCCACGCCAAACAGAAGCTCGCCGGCCCTCCAGACGGGCCAAAGGGATAACCGCGGCGCATGAGCGAGGGTTTTTTATTGAAGGGCAACGAACGCCTGCTGGTGGTGCGGCTGGGCGCGATGGGCGATATTTTGCACGCGCTACCCGCCGTTGAGAGCCTGAAACGCCGTTACCCCGCTACGGCCATCGATTGGATTGCCAAGCCGAGGTGGATGCCCCTGCTCGAGGGCAACCCATCGCTTCGTCGAGCGATTCCTTTCGACCGCGAGAGTGGCAGCGTCTTCGCTACAGCGCGCCGCTTGCGCGATTCTGGGTACGGCCTTGCCATCGACATGCAAGGGCTGCTGCAGAGCGCTATTGTGACGCGCTTCTGCGGGGCCGCGCGTACGGCGGGTTACGCATCGAGCGCGTGCCGGGAGCCGCTGGCGGCGTGGTTCTACCGGCAACGCGTCACGCCCGCATCCACGCACATTGCGGAGAAGCATCTCGATCTGGTGCGCGCATTGGGCGTGAACGAGGTGAGCCTCGATTGCTGGTTGCCGCAGGGCGAGCCGGAGGGCCAGTTGCCGGACGTTCCCTTTGTGCTGGCAAGCCCTTTCGCGGGATGGCAGAGCAAGCAGTGGCCTCTTTCGCATTACGCGAATTTGGCGCGCCTCCTGCTCGAAGATGCGGGCCTTACACTCGTGATGAACGTGGCCGAAGCTGACCTGCCACGTCTGCGCGAGATGGCACCGGCGCTTCCGCATGTTTCCTCGCTGGCCGGGCTGATCGATGCCACGCGCAGGGCGACGGCGGTGGTGGGCGTGGATAGCGGACCGTTGCATCTCGCGGCGGCGCTCGGCAAGCCGGGTGTGGCGCTCTTTGGCCCTACCGATCCGGCGCGCAACGGGCCGGTTTCGAAAGCCATAGCTGTTCTTCGCGATGCCACCGCGGCAACCTCTTACAAGCGCGACGATGTCGAAAGCGAGTGCATGCGGCGCCTCACTCCAGAGGCGGTTTTTGCCGCCCTCCAGAGAGCCTTGCAGCCAACGGCCGCGCTCAGGCAAGAGAAAGAACGGATCCCATGAACCGAGCCTCCAACGCACCGCGGGGACTCTTCCCCAAGCCCTATGCCGACCTTGTTGCCCGGCTCCGCGTGCCCGTGGGCTTCCTGCTGGTTGCCGCGTTTGCCTGGTTTTCGTCACCCACTTTGCGGAGCGTTGCCGTCGGAGTGGCGTTGTC
The DNA here is from genome assembly GCA_034522975.1 of Bryobacterales bacterium. Classification (GTDB taxonomy): domain Bacteria; phylum Acidobacteriota; class Terriglobia; order Bryobacterales; family Bryobacteraceae; genus JACTMJ01. Next base: position 203,784 of record JAXHKT010000054.1, on the reverse strand, counting down.
GTTGCCCGGGCTGCTGCTGCGGGCCTGGGCGGCGGGCCACTTGCGCAAGAACGCAACGCTTACAACCAGTGGCCCTTATGGCTGGATCCGGAATCCCCTCTATGCGGGGACGCTGATCGTTGCTGGCGGGATGGCCTATGCGGCGCAGCAGTGGCCGCTGGCGATCCTCTTTGGCGCGGTGTTCTTGCTCATCTATCTGCCGGCCATCTCGCTTGAAGAACAGCACCTGGCGGATCTCTTTCCAGACTTCGCAAGCTATGCGCGACGGGTGCCGCTGCTGCTGCCTTATCGGGGACGGTTCCCGGGGACGCAGTCCTTTGCTCTGGTGCAATACTTTCACAATCGCGAATACGAAGCGTCTCTCGGATTTCTGGCAGGAGTGGCCTTTCTGGTTGCCAAAGCGTACTACTTCCCGGGACGCTAGCTGCGGCGATAGCGTCGCGATTTGGAAATTTTTTCTAAACCTGTATCTTATTTGGTCGAATCGTCACCTTACTTGGAGGTGGGTATTCCTTTCAGCCGCCAGCAGATTCTTGCTTCGCGCTTCTGCCTGGTTGTTGGCGGTGCGGATTTCCCATATGATGGGGCAATCTGAAACTCTCCGGTCGCGGAGACTATCTCTTTTTTAGGACTGGGCCCGGGAATCGAATGCGTCGTTGTGGAATTCACTTATATTCAGTGTCGGCCAGGAGTGCCTTTGCGGCCCTGGTCTTCTTCCCAATCGTTTGCGCTCCCGCTCTTCTTGCGAAGGACGCAAAGTCTTCGCCCGGCGCGGAAGCCACTTCAGCCGCAGTGGGAGCGTCAGGGATCGTTGCGCAGCCGGCTGCTTTCCTGCCCGCCTATCTCGCCGCGGCTTCAAAAGCCAGCCCGGACGATGTGGTCACCAGGGGCGTTTCCCCGTCGCCTATCCTCCCCGTTTCCAACTCGCCCGTGGACGGACGCATTCACCGCACGGTGAAGCCCGGCACGCCGTACAAACCCCTCAGCACCAGGGAAAAGGCTGAAATGCAATTGTTGAGCACTTTCCAGCCGGAGACCCTGGCGCGGATTGCGGTGACCTCCGGCTTGGCCACCCTTCGCGATAGCCCCAACGAATGGCCGCGTACCATCGAAACCTACAACTGGCGCTATGCCGATCGCGTTGGGCAGCGCTTGATCTACAAGAACACGGAATTCCTGGTGGGTTCTTTGCTGCTGCACGAAGATCCGCGCTACTTTCTGGCGGAGAAGCCCGGTACGGCGGCGAAGCTTCGGAATGCCCTAAAGCAAACCTGGATGACCCGCCGCGATAACGGTTCCTGGGCTCCGGCATGGGGCGCCTTCGCGGGGGCCTATTCGGCGGGTTACGTGAGTGCCCAATGGATGCCCGAAAGCCGCCAGACCGCCGAGAGCATCCTCATCCGCAGTAGCACCCAGATCGGCTTCCGCTTCTGCAACAACCTTCTGCGCGAGTTCGGGCCCGCGATCAAGAAAAAGTTCCGGCGCTAGATCCGGTCGGCCACGGGGGGCAAATCCTCATCCTGCAGTTCCTTGGCTGTCCATCCCAGTTCCAGGATCCGTTTGTAGACCAGCGATACCGGCAGCCCCACCACGTTGAAGTAGTCGCCCTCAAGCCCCGTAATATAGCGGGAGGCCATGCCCTGAATCCCGTAAGCCCCGGCCTTGTCCATCGGTTCGCCGCTCCGTGCGTACTCTTCGATTTCCAACTCGCTCATCTCCGCGAACGTCACCTTTGTCGAAGCGGCATCCACCAGGGTGCGGTTTCCATAACGCAGGCAGATTCCGGAGTGTACTTCATGGGTCTTGCCACTCAAAACCCTTAGCATCATCTTCGCCTCTCCCACTGAGGCGGGCTTTCCGAGGATGGTGCCATCCAGGCAGACCGTGGTGTCCGCGCCCAGGGCGATTTCGTCCACGCCGATGGATACCGCCATTGCCTTGAGTTCGGCCACGCGACGCACGTAAGCCAGGGCGCTCTCCCCGGGGAGTACCGTTTCATCGACGTTCGGCACGCGGATCGCGAACGGAATCCCGGCGTTCAATAGGAGTTCCCGGCGTCGCGGAGACGCCGAAGCGAGAATGAGCATGCGATTTCCTTGGTCCTAAGGTGTTCTCCCTATTGTGGAGCAGTTTCGTCCAGGCTGAGCGGCTTATTCGCGCTGGGGCTTGCTGTTCCCCCTTTCGCTGTTAATCTTTGAGAATGCGGATGGTGGATTTGATCCTGAAGAAGCGGCGGGCCCAAGCGCTGAGCGCCGCTGAAACTGAGTGGTGGGTGAACGCCTTCGTCCGCGGTGAGGTTCCGGATTACCAGGCGTCCGCCATGCTGATGGCCATCTGTTTTTCCGGAATGTCCAGTGAGGAAACGGTGGCGCTGACGTTGGCCATGGCTCATTCGGGCGCCTGCATCGACCTTGCGGAGGTTGGTGTCGCCGTAGACAAGCATTCCACGGGAGGGGTGGGAGACAGCACTACCCTAGTCTGCGCGCCGCTGGCGGCGGCCTGCGGAGCGCGAGTGGCAAAGATTTCGGGCCGCGGCCTTGGCCACACCGGCGGCACCGTGGACAAGCTGGAATCCATTCCCGGTTTCAACGCCGCGCTTTCTCCAGACGAGTTCGTAAAGGCCATCAAGCGCGCGGGTCTGGCGATCACCGGCCCCTCCGCCGAACTAGTGCCCGCCGACAAAATGCTCTACGCGCTGCGCGACGTCACCGCCACGGTGGATTGCATTCCCCTGATCGCGTCGAGCATCATGAGCAAGAAGATTGCCGCCGGGGCCGGTGCTATCGTGCTGGATGTGAAAGTGGGCAATGGCGCGATCATGCCCGATATAGACAGGGCCATTCTGCTTGCCGAGCAAATGGTGGCCATTGGCCAGGGCGCCGGCCGCGAGACGGTGGCGCTGTTGAGCGACATGGACCAGCCCTTGGGATTGAGCGTGGGCAACAGCCTCGATATCGCCGAAGCCATCCGGATTCTGCGTGGCGAGGAGAGCGGCCCTTTGCTGGAGCTATCGCTGCTGCTGGCGGCGGAAATGCTGGCCGTCACGGGCATCGCCCACACGCAGCGGGAAGGGCTATCGCGTGTGAAGGACGCGGTGGCCAATGGTACGGCGCTGGCGGCGTTCCGGGCCATGGTGGAGGCGCAAGGGGGCGATCCGCAAGTGGTGGAGAACCCATCTCTCTTACCTGCCGCGCCTCGCCGGGAGACCGTATGTGCGCTGGAAGCCGGATGGCTGCTTCGCTGCGACACGGTGGCCATCGGCCAGGCCGCGGTGCTGTTGGGGGCGGGCCGCACGCGCAAGGAAGACCCCATTGATCCCTCCGCCGGGATTGTGTTGCTACGCCGCCCCGGAGACCGCGTGGAAGCCGGAGAGCCCTTGGCAGTGCTGCACGCCGGCGAGGAAACCAACATGCAAGAAGCCGCTGCCCTGCTGCTCCGTTCGTTGCACTTCGGCCCGGCGCCGCCAGTGGCGCGGCCCCTGGTGCAAGGGCGGGTGACGGCGAGCGCTACCGAGCGTTTCGTCGAATGATGCGCCGTTAAGCGCCGTGGGCTTTGGGCGCGGGCACGTAGGTGCAAAGAGGGTCAGTCCCCAGTGGACTGCCGGTGGCTTCAAAAGCGCGGGCGCGGGAGCCGCCGCAGAGCGCGCTATATTCGCAATACCCGCATCGCCCTTCGAACGAATGCGGTTCGTGCAATTTCTGGAAGAGCGGGGCGTTGCGATAGATCTCCGCCACGTTGTCGTTGCGAACGTTGCCCACGGAAATGGGCAGAAAGCCCGCCGGGCAGATGTCGCCCGTGTTGGAGACAAACATGATGCCGTGCCCGTCGCGAATGCCAAAGGCGCGCGCCGTGCCGCTGCGCTTGATCTGGTCGCCACTCATCCCGTCTTCGCGCATCCGCTCGAGCGCCACGCGCCGATAGGAAGGCGCTTCCGTGGTGGCGACGATGAACGGCGCGGCCTTCGCCGTATCGTAGATCCAGCGCATCAGCTCCTCGCCATTTTCGGCGGAAAGCGGTTGTAGCACCTTTCCACGCCCAACAGAGATGAGGAAGAAGAGGCTCCACCGGGCGATCTGATGCGGGGCGAGAAGCTCGTAGATTGCCGGGATATCCGCCGCCGTCTCTGCCGCGGCCAGGGTGTTCACCTGCATAGGCATGTCGAGTTCTTCACCCCACGCGATGGCTTGCATGGTGCGGTCAAAGGTTCCTTCGACTCCGCGGATGGCATCGTGGCGCGCGGCGTTCGAACCATCCAGGCTCAGGCCCAAGCCATCGATGCCGTGCGCTTTCAGCTTCACCAGTACATCTCTGGTGAGCGCCGTCGTTGCGGCTGGCGTGATGGAAACGCCAATGCCCCGTGCCTGCGCCTCGTCGATGATCTGGTAAAGATCGGGACGATTGAGAGGGTCGCCACCGGTAAGGATCAGGTGCGGCAGGGGATCGCCGAAATCGCGGACCTGATCGAGGAAGCGGAGGCCCTCTTCGAAGCTCAGTTCGTTGGGATGGGGCTGTGGCATCGCTTCGGCGCGGCAATGGCGGCAGGCCAACGCGCAGGCCTGGGTCATCTCCCAGTAGATATTGAGAGGCGTCCGTGCGTAATCGCGCGGCGAATGCATCGGGCCGCGGTTGCCATGGGCGCCCGCGTGGCCCCCGCCGCCGTGGCTCGATCGTTCAGGACGAGCCGGCGCTTCCGAATCGAATGATCCCTGCATGATTTCAGCGTACACCGTCCGGGCGCCAAGGCCAGTGACGCCAGTCACGCAGCGCGGTGTCTTGCCTCAGATGCCGCTCAGTGTGAATGAGGCGCCGGGGGCCAACGGTATACTAGTAAAATCTGGGAGTTTTCGCGAGCCGCCGCCATGAGCAAGTTCTACATTGAAACCTTCGGTTGTCAGATGAACGCGCATGATTCCGAAAAGGTTGTCGGAACGATGCTCTCCAAGGGCTACACACAAGTGGAGTCGCCCGACGACGCCGATTTCGTGCTTTACAACACATGCAGCATCCGCGATAAGGCGGAGCAGAAGGTCTATCACAGGCTGGATACGTTTAAGTACGGCTCCAACAAAGGGAAGCGCTTCGGCGTATTGGGCTGCGTAGCGCAGCAGGAGGGCGAGGCCATTTTTGAGAAGGCCCCCCACGTCAATCTGGTTGTCGGCTCAGCCAGCTATAGCAAGCTGCCCGAACTGTTGGTGCAATTGGAAAACGGCGCGCAGCGGGTGACCGGGCTAAGCCTGGATACGGACGACACGTTTGAGACGCCGCTTACCCGTCGCGACAATCCGCACAAAGCGTATATCACCATCATCGAGGGCTGCGATAAGAATTGCACTTACTGCGTGGTGCCCTTCACGCGCGGAAGGGAACGCAGCCGCGGCGCCGATAGCGTGATGGAGGAAGCGCGACAGCTGGTGGATCTTGGCTACTCGGAAATCATGCTGCTGGGCCAGAATGTGAACAGTTACCGCGACCCCTCCGGGAAGGGATGGGATTTCGCCACGCTGCTCGCCCGCCTCGCTGAGGTTGCGGGCCTGCGCCGGCTCCGCTTCACCACCTCGCATCCGCGCGATTTCGTTCGCGAGATTGTGGACGCGATCAATGAGAATCCCGTTATTTGCAACTATGTCCACCTGCCCGTGCAGAGCGGCTCGTCCGCGGTGCTGGAGCGCATGGACCGTTTGTACACGCGGGAACGGTACCTCGAGTGCATCTCTTGGATGAAGGCGTCGCCGCGCGGAATTTCGCTGAGTACGGACATCATCGTCGGATTTCCCGGAGAGACGGATGAGGATTTCGAGCAAACGATCAGCCTGCTTGACGAGGTGCAGTATGCTTCGCTGTTCAGCTTCAAATACTCGCCGCGGCCCAATACCGGGGCGCTGGCCTTCGGGGACCACATCCCGGAAGAGGTGAAGCGGAGACGGCTCTCCGTGGTGCAGGAGCATCAGCGGCAGATTCAGATTCGTCTCAATGAAGGATGCGTGGGGCAGGTGGAAGAAGTGCTGGTGGAAGGCTTCAACACGAATACCCGCCAATGGATTGGCAAGACCACCCAGTTCCGTACGCTCAATTTCACGCTGCCCGCGGCTGCCGATTCCATGCAGGCGAATCTGGCTGGCCAGTACCGTATGGTACGCGTAACGCGGTCCGGGCCCAATTCGCTGGCCGGGGAATGCGTGTCCCAGGCCTAGTGTGGGCGCTTGAAGCGGGCGGGCCGGCGGTGCACCGCTTGGGGCCCCGTACCGTGAGAATTGGCGCAAACGCGCAAGGCATGAAAGAATCGCAAGTAGGAGGTGTCAACGCCATGGAAGTGGAAATGAAAATCCGCGGCTTGATGATGGATCCGGTTACCCAGATGCCTATCGTCATTTTGAAGGATGTCGGCGGAAACACCATCCTGCCGATCTGGGTGGGGATCTATGAGGCAAACGCGATCGCTCTCGAGATCGAGAAGGTCACCACGCCCAGGCCCCTGACGCACGACCTGATCAAAACGCTGCTGCTGGGCATGGAAGCAAGCCTGCGCAAGGTGGTGGTGAGCGAGTTGCGCGACGATACCTTCTACGCGGTGATCTGGCTGGAGCGGGAAGGGAAGCTGATGACGATCGATTCCCGGCCCAGCGATGCGCTCGCTCTGGCGCTGCGCCTCGATTGCCCGATCTACGTGGACGATCAGGTGCTGCAGTCTTCCAAGGCGAATGCTTCCGCCTCGGAGAAGGCCACGAGCGATGAACTGAAGCGCTGGCTCGAGAATCTCGGCGATGAAGACCTGGGCCGCTACAAGATGTAGCGGTGTTCTGACGTCCGGTTGCCGCATGGACCAATCCCTCACCCCGCAGATCCTCTCAACGCTCGAACGCCTGGCCGAAGCCGGCTTCGAGCTGCTGCCCATGGCGGAGATAGGCACCCACTACGTGGTGGCCCGCGACGGCTATGTGGCGATGGTTGACCGCCGGGAAGATGGATCGTTTGGAAGTTCCGGCAACCCTGGCAAGATTGGCCCGCGCGGATTTGCATTGTTCGTGAGGCGAGGGGGGCGAACGGTCTTCGCCTCCAAAGGCCATGAGGAAGAAGCGAGCGCGGAGGTGGCGGCTGCCGTGCAAACGTTTGCTGCGGACCTCAAGCGGGCGATTGACGGGTTATCCGGTCCGCCGGATGCAATGGGTGCCGATCCCGTGATCGGAGTTCTTATAACCGGAAAAAAAGCGGGTGCGCACTGAGACGCACCCGCTTTTCGATTGAAGAGATCGGAGCCGCCAATTTCCGGCTCCCGGTTGTTTTACTCCACCACCCGGTAGGCGGCCACTTCACCGTCGATGATGAACTCCAGCATGAACGGCGACTGCGTTAGCTTCTGGGGCACCGCCCAGAACTCCACTACGGTGCCGGGGGCAAGTTCTTCCTTCAAAGGCTTACCTAGCATGATGGTGGCTTCCGGCGTGGTGTCGTCGCTGAGAGCCAGCACGAAGCTCTTCTTCGTGCTTGAAGTGACGACGCCCTTGAGGGGGGCCTGTTCCTTGGTGGGAACCAGTGCGTCCTTCATGCCGCCCTCGAAATACTCCATGCCGTTCGGAGCGGTGAGCGCGGATTTCAAGCGCACCCAAAAGTAACGCTGCGGCTGCTCCTGCTGCATCTTCTGGTCGGCGGCCACTTCCCGTTCGACAGAACTCAAGATCTCGAATCCCGCGGGGGGCAGCGCATTGTTCTTTGCCAGCGTTCGCAATTCCTGCATGCCCTGGGGATCTTCTCCGTGGTAGCGGTTATAGGCGTTCACAAAGAAGGTATCCAACTGGCTGCGGGTCTGGTCTGGAAGCGCGCCCTGTCCCGTGTAGGAAGCCGCTCGCGCGTAGTGGAATAAGGCCTCGGTTTGCTTCTCGGGATCTTTCTGAGCGAGGATCACGTTGCCCAACAGCGAGTTGAGCTGCGCATCTTCGGCCTTCACCTTGAGGCTCGAAACAAAGGAGGATTCCGCCTTCTGGTATTCCTTGCGATTGAGGGCGACCACGCCCACACATTTGTGGCCGAGCGAGGTCATCTCTTTTTGAATGGCCGGCCAGTTCGCGTCGGGTACCGCGGCAGGCTTGGTTAGGTTCGCAAGCATGGTGCCCGATTTCTCCGCGCGGGCGAGTTCCGCTTCCGCAGTGAGATTGTTCGCCAGCGTGAGGGTGCAAACCCAGTAGTTCGCCGTAAGGTCGTCCGGCGATGCGGCTAGGATCTTCTCCGCGGAGCTCATCATGCCCTTGGGATCATTCATCAACCGGTAGGCATTGAGTTCGTACTGAGGCCAAGTGCCCTTGAAGTCAGAAGTGGGATATTTCTCCGTCCACTGCTTCAATAGCTCAAGCGCCTTCGCGCCGTCGTTCCCCTGGATCGCCTGCGTGATCGCCGCGCTCAAGTCGTATTCCGCCCGGTCTTTCCACTGCGGCTGCGCCTGCGCCCAAAGACCCGTTACGGTGATGGTTGCGATGGCAACACCGAGAATTGCCTTCCCAATTAGAGTTCGCACTCCGTGCCTCCTCAAAAATGCTGTCCTTTGCGAATCGCCGTCCAAAGCAATCCTACAACTAAATCAAACAAACCGCCGGGAGCGAGACGAGCCCGCCTTTGCGCCCGGCGTGAACCGTAAGTTGGGGAGTATAGCGATTTGGCGCTTCTCCCGCAACCAGAAAAACCACTTTACCGAAGCGCTCAGTTTATCAAAGGCCTGGAATGGCCAGAGCGATCAAAGCCCTGGAGTGGCCAGAACCGCCTTGAATTCTGATGCGCCTAGTCTACTAGACACCAGCAAGCTGCTGAAGGTGCCCGCATCCGTCGCTTTCGGGGGGAAGCCGTGCGATTCGCCAAGCCGTCACCAACCAGTGCCGGATCGCGGATCGCAAGTTCACTTGGCGAATCTTAATATCCTATCCTGACTTCGCATTTCTGTGCAGCCCCTTTTCTCTCGCTTCGCCCGTCTACCTATTGGACCGCATGTGGTATCATCCGCGTTTCCGCATGCGTTACTTTGACCTCGGAATCATCGCCCTCTACCTCGTCGGAATCACCTGGTTTGGCGCCCAGTTCCGCTCATCGCAGAAGAGCCTGAAGGACTATTTTCTCGGCGGCAAAAACACGCCCTGGTGGGCGATCTCGCTCTCCATCGTCTCCGCCGAGACCAGCACGCTCACCATCATCGGTACGCCGGCTCTCGCTTTCGGGGGCAACCTCAGCTTCCTGCAACTGGTGATGGGCTACCTGCTGGCGCGCTTCATCATCATCGGCCTCTTTCTGCCGCAATACTATCGCGGAGAGCTATTCACGGCGTATGAACTGATGCGCAACCGCTTCGGCGAGCGGGTCCGCAAGGTGACGGCCTCGATCTTTCTGGTCACCCGGGCGCTGGCGGAAGGCGTGCGCGTCTATGCGATCTCCATCGTGGTGGCCATCATTCTGGGTGCCGGGGAAATGCCTTCCATCGTCATCATTCTCCTTCTCACGCTTTTCTACACCTTCGAGGGCGGAATGACGGCGGTAATCTGGACCGATGTCGTCCAGATGTTTCTTTACGTCGCCGGGGCCGTCCTCAGCTTTTACGTCATTCTCAACCATATCGATGGCGGCTGGGCGCACGTGTGGACCACCGCCGCCGCGGCGGGAAAATTGCAGGTTTTTGATTTTCAGTTCGCCTTTTCGAGTTCTTTCTTCTCTCAACCCTACACGTTCATCGCGGGCTTCCTTGGCGGTACCTTCCTAACCACTGCCACGCATCGGAACAGAGCAGTTGATGGTGCAACGGCTGCTGGCGGCGAAGAACGAGAAGGAAAGCCGCATCGCTCTTCTGGCAAGCTGGGGCGTGATTTTCTTCCAGTTCGTGTTGTTCCTGTTTATCGGCATCGCGCTCTACGTTTACTACCAGGACAACGGCATGGGTATGCCCGCGCTCACCGAACGCGACAAGATCTACCCCCGCTTCATTTGGGATAATCTCCCGGTTGGCGTGGCGGGCATCGTGATGGCGGCCATCCTCGCCGCGGCAATGAGCAACATCAGCGCGGCGCTCAACTCTCTGGCCTCCACCACCGTCATGGACTTCTATCGCCCGCTCACCCGGGCGAAGAAAATCGAGACGGAGCAGGACCATAAAGACTCTCTCAAGCTGGCCCGCTGGACAACCGTGCTTTGGGGTGGCGTGCTGCTGGTGATCGCCCTCCTCGCCCGTCAATGGGGCAACGTGCTTGAAGCCGGTCTCACCGTCGCATCCATCTCCGTAGGCGCCCTGCTCGGTGTCTTCCTCCTCGGGATTCTCACGAAACGCGTGGGAGAGAACGGCACCGTAATCGGCGTTGTTGCAGGCCTTTCCGCCGTCGTCTACCTCAAGTTCGGAACCGATGTCGCCTGGACCTGGTATGTGATCGTCGGCTCCCTCTCCACTTTTATCGTCGGCTCCCTTGTCTCCCCGTTCGTAGACCGGGTTCCTAAAGGAAGCGTATGAACCCGCAACAACCCGTGGAACTCCGGCGAGACCTCGGCCTCTCCGCAGCCATCGCCATTGTCATTGGAACCGTCATCGGCAGTGGGATTTTTCTAGTGCCGAAAACCATGATCCTCAAAGTCGGCTCGCCCGACGTGCTGTTCCTTGTTTGGATTGTCGGTGGCATTCTCTCGCTGTTCGGCGCGCTGACATATGCCGAACTGTCCGCTTCGATGCCCGAAGCGGGCGGCGAGTACGTTTACCTTCGCGAGGCATACGGGCCATTCTGGGGATTTCTCTATGGATGGATTCAGACGCTGATTGCCAAGAGCGGCTCTATCGCCGCGCTAGGAGTTGGCTTCTTTTTGTATTTCGCGAATTTCTTTCCGGCCTTGGACCAAACGCTCTGGGAGATTCCGCTTCCCATTGGCCCGGGCGGCGGGCCGCTGCCCATTCGCTGGGGACAAATCGGAGCCGCTTCGCTCATTCTTATTTTGGCGGGCGTCAACTACCTTGGTGTTCGCGTTGGAGGCCGCATTCAGGTGTTGTTCACGGTGGCCAAGGTGGCGCTGATTTTTGGTTTGGTGGGTGCGGGGTTGCTGCTTGGTTCGGGTTCGGCCTCCCACTTTACCGATAGCGTGCCGGCCTCCGGCGGATTTGCCGGCTTCTTCGCGGCCCTGGTAGCGGCCCTCTGGGCCTACGACGGCTGGAACAACGTCAGCATGGTTTCTTCTGAAATCAAGCGCCCCAGCCGCAATCTGCCCGTTGCGTTGATTGCCGGTAGCCTGGCTGTCATGGCGATCTATCTGCTCACCAACGTCGCCTATTTCTACGTCCTCTCGCCTGCCGAAGTTGCCGGTGCGGATCGCGTCGCTTCCGAAATGATGCGACGTATTCTTGGGGAAAGCGGCGCCGCCGTGGTGAGCGTGGTGGCCATGGTTTCCATGTTCGCCGCCCTCAACGGCAGCATTCTTACCGGTTCGCGGATTCCGTATGCAATGGCGCGAGATGGTCTCTTTCCGCAGACTCTAGCCAAGGTGAATCCCGTTCATCACGTGCCTGGCGAGGCGCTGCTGTTTCTTAGCGCGCTCGCCAGCCTGCTGGTCTTCACCGGCCGCTATGAAGAGATCATCACGTACGTTGTATTCACCAGTTGGATTCTGTATGCGATGACCACGGCTTCGGTGATCGTTCTCCGGCGCAAACGTCCTGACCTGGTGCGGCCATACCGCACGCTTGGCTACCCCGTGATCCCCATCCTGTTTGTGGTGGCGGCGGGTTGCATTCTCGTTTCCACCCTGTTTGCATCGCCGCGGGAGTCCATCATCGGTCTCTCGGTGATCGTGGTTGCCTGGCCCTTCTACCGCTTCTGGTCTCGAAAGAAGTCGCGGACCGCGCTAGAAAAGCAAGCCTGACGAAAGTAGATGCCTTTCCCGCTATCGTCTGGTACTTTTTCGGAAATTCACATTAGATTTTTTCGTGTTTTCCGTTGAAAAACCCGGATGCATGGGATAAAACTACAGAGCGGCATTTTCAATTCATTTGAGAATTACCCCGGCGGGAATTTCCGCCGGCAGGGTGGGGGATTTCCCCGCAAAAATGCCCGCGGGGCAGGAGTGCGGTTCTCATGGACGTATCGAAGATTCTTTCAGAATTGAAAGAAGAGCGGCGGAATATCGACGAGGCGATCGCCGTGCTGGAGCGGCTGGCCAGCGGCCGGGGCCGCCGCAGGGGCCGCCCTCCCGGCTGGCTGAATGAGGTAACTTCGATCGACTCGGCAACACAGGAAGAGCCCCGCCGCCGCGGGCGCCCTCCGGGAAGCAAGAACAAAGCCAAGTCTGAATAGATTCGGCGGGCCTCCGCGCTCGATCGAATGCCACAACTGCGGCGACAAGGCGGCTATTCCCGATAGATCAGGTATTTGTCTCTCCGGCTGATGAATTCCGCTAACGAAAATTCCCAGCTGCTAACAATGCTTCGCGGGTCCGTTCCCGCCGCGAGAGCGTCCATCGTGGCCTTGCTCCCGATCAATTTCCGGTTGCGCTCCAGCTCCACTTTGTCAGGATAAAGCGCCGTGAGCGCCGCAGCGATTTCCACGCCCAGATGGGTTGCGCGCACCTCCTCGCGGTCCGTCACCACGATACGCACCCCTTCCGCCGCGATTCCCTTGAGCTTCGAATCCGTGGGAGTAAATGCGACCGGATAAAAGCGAAGTCCGGGAATATCGCGTTTATTCAGGTAGTCGGCGAGAGATTTTCCGTCTATCCAATCCGCGCCAACGATTTCAAATGGCGAATCCGTCCCGCGGCCCACGGAGTAATTGAGCGATGCTTCCAGCATGGCCACGCCGGGGTAGAGCAGGGCTTGGGTGAGATTGCGCATGTTCGGTGACGGGTTCACCCAGGTCTGCCCCGTCGAATCAAACCAATCCCCCCGCTGCCAGCCCTTCATTGCCACCACTTCGAGGGGCATGTTCATCCCCTTCTCGGCGTGGAACATTTTGGCTAATTCTCCGATGGTCATCCCGTGGCGCAGGGGCATGGAGTGGTAGCCGATGAACGAGATGAGGTCGTCGTCGATGGGCGGGCCCTCCACATAGACGCCGGTGATCGGGTTGGGCCGGTCCAGCACATAGAAGGGCATCCCCCGTTTGTCCGCCTCTTCCATCGCGTAGCCCATGGTGGACATGTAGGTGTAGAAACGGGCGCCGATATCCTGGATGTCGAACACCACCACATCCACCATGTCGAGCATCTGTTTGCTGGGCCGCCGCTCATTGCCGCCCCGGTAAAGACTGAAGATCGGGATGCCGCTTTTTTCGTCCTTGGCGTCGGCGATATTTTCATGGTCGAGCGCGCCCGCAATGCCGTGCTCCGGTGAGAAGAGTGCGACAACATTCACCCCGCTCTCGCGCATGGCGTCGATGTTGCGCCGGCCGTCGCGGAGCAAACCCGTGTGGTTGGTGATCAGGCCCACGCGCTTTCCCTTGAGCGCGCCGAAGCCCTCCGCCGCCATCACGTCGATGCCATTCTCGACCGTGGCGTTGCGATTCACGACACGGCGGTTGCCCGGGCCAAAGATCGTTTCGCCGTAGCTGGTGATCGCCACTTTGGCCCCGTCGATGCCAGCCATTTGCGCGGCCACCGTGGCCACTTTGGATCGCAGGCTCACAATCGATTTCCGGGATGGATGGACGGAGTTGCTCAGCAGGATGACGTAGCTGCGGGAATGCGGATCGATCCATAGGGAAGTTCCCGTGAAGCCGGTGTGGCCGAAGCTCCCCACCGGGAACAACTCGCCCCGATTCGAAGAAAAGCGCGAATCGATATCCCAGCCCAGCCCTCGCAGATCCGGACTGGTGGCCGGCGAGGCCGGGGAGGTCATCTTGGTCACGGTGCCTTCCGCCAAAATGCGACGGCCATCCAGAGTTCCGCCGTTGAGGATCATTTCCGCGAAGCGGGCCAGATCGGCAGCGGTGGTGAAGACACCCGCGTGGCCGGCGACGCCGCCCATATAGCGCGTGGTGGGGTCGTGTACCACGCCCAGCAAGGGTGCGCCATCCACCAATTCAGTGGGCGCGATACGGGACCGCTTGGAGGCCGCCGGAAGGTAGCCGGTATCCTTCATGCCCAGCGGTTCAAAAATCTCTTCACGCGCATATTCGTCGATCCGTTTGCCGCTGACGGCGCGGACAATTTCGGCCAGAAGAATGAAATTGATGTCGGAATAAACAAATCGGCGCCCCGGCGTGGTGACCGGTTTATCCACCAGCGCCAGATCGATGCCCGTCTGCTCCCCGCTCCAGCGAGGGACGAGATCGACATCGGGACGCAACCCGGAATAGTGCGTCAGCAGATCCCGGACGGTGATATCGCTCTTTCCTCCCTGGAATTTCGGGAGATATTCCGTGACGCGGTCGCCAAGCCGGATCTTGCCTTGCTCCCAAAGCTGCATTACCGCCGTGGTGGTTGCCACCACCTTGGTGAGCGACGCCGCATCGAAGATGGTGTCGATCTTCATCGGCGCTTTGCCGGGCAGCAGCGAACGGTTCCCGAAAGCCTTGGCATAGAGCGGGCGTCCCGGTTGTCCCACCCATAGCACGGCGCCCGGAATGGTGTTGCTACCGATCGCTTCGTCGATCAGTTCGTCAAACCGCGCCGCATCCGCGGCGGGATTGGCGTGCAGGGAAGAAACGGGAAGAAGTGCGCCAAGGCCAAGCGCGAAAATGAAAGGGAGAAGAAGAAATCGCCGCCAGATCATTGCAGTTTTGCCGCCAGTTCGTCGAGTACTCTTGCCAAGTCCACGTCTTTTTGCGAAATGCCGCCGCTATCGTGGGTGGTGAGGTCCACGCGCACCGTGGAGTAAACGTTAAACCACTCGGGGTGATGGTTCATCCGTTCGATACGCAGTGCCGCCGCCGTCATAAAGCTGAACGCATGCACAAAATCCGCGAAGCGGTATTCTTTGTGCAGCTTGCCCTCCGCCACTTTCCAGTCGCTGAGAGACGTGAGTATGCTGGCGATCTCCAGGTCGCTGAGTTTAGGTGCATGAGCCATGTTATTCTCCCCTTTTTGCGATGCCCCGCGGTGACGGCGGGTTGCTCAATACGCACCATCGTAACCCGAGCGGGCGCCAGTTCCAGTGACGTTGAAGAATCCGTGCATCCTTTTTGCGTGTTTGCCGCATCCAAAATTGAGTGGCTCAGCACAAGCATTCCGGCACCTGCAATCACCCGGCTGCGCCTCCTTTTTCCCCGGTTGAGAAGCTGCCTTGCCTGCGCATGGATTTGGACTTTCAGCCGTCTCCCGTGGAAGAGAATCCAGGCCTGTTGATTCGCGACACCTTCCGCTTTTCCGATACCACTCTCCTTGTCCCCAGCTACCTGTTGCGCTTCCTCCCTTTCTTCGATGGCCACCATACGCGCGGCGAGTTAGTCGACGCAATCGGCCGTTCCGCGAATCGCGAGACGGCTCTAAGGCTGGAGGCGCATCTGCTGGAGACCCTCGAATCGGCGGGTTTTCTGGAGGGCGAGCGGTTCCGCGCCAGCCGCCAAGCCGCGATCGACACATTTCAACGCAGCCCGATCCGCGCCGCCGCGCACGCCGGTGCCTGCTACCCTGGGTCGGCCTCTGAGATTCGCGAGTACCTTAATGCAAACTTGCGTGCCCACTCCGTAAATGGCCATTCGACCGGCGGCCAAGTGATCGGCGTTGCCGCGCCGCACATCAGTTTCGAGGGCGGCTGGCGCTCCTATGCCGCGATGATTCCGGTGATATCCCAGGCTCCGCCGGAGAGCCTCTTTGTGGTGATGGGCACCTCGCACTATGGAGAACGGGACCGCTTCGGCCTCACGACGAAGGCCTTCGAAACGCCGCTCGGCACCACCCGCCCGGAAGCGGCGCTGGTTCAGGAATTGGCTGCCGGATCGCCGGAGGCGGTGATCCTCGAAGACTATTGCCATTCGATCGAGCATTCCCTCGAATTCCATGTGTTGTTGTTGCAGCACCTGGTGCGTCCCGACGCGCGCGTGCTGCCGCTGCTGGTGGGCGGATTTGGAAGCGCCATCCGCGCGGGGGAACGTCCGGAAAAGAACGAAGGCTTGGCCCGCTTTTTTGCCAAGCTTCGCGAGGTTGCCGCAGTTCGGGGCAGGGAACTTTTCTGGCTGATGAGCGTGGATATGGCTCACATGGGCAAACGCTACGACGACGACTTCGCCGCCCAAGCCTTCCAGGGAAAGATGGCGGAGGTGGAGGAGATTGACCGGGCTCGCATCGCGATGCTTGAGGGCGGCGATGCCGGCGCTTTCTGGAGCGATGTGGCGGCCCGCGACGCCGATCTCAAGTGGTGCGGGTCTTCCACGCTATACACGTTCGCCCAGGTTTACCCGGAAGCCCGCGCACGGTTGCTTAGCTACCAGCAATGGAACATCGACGAAGAAAGTGTCGTCAGCTTTGGCACCCTGGGTTTCCATCGAGAGTAGCCATCACCCCTGTGTTGCGTGCTATTCTCAGTTGCGGTGAACCCCTCTCCCACCGCTACCGTGCCTCGCCCTGAACCCGCCTTAGGCCGGCCACTCATTCAAATTGTCGCCATCGCTGGGGCGTCAGGTTCCGGCAAGACCTATCTTTCCACTTACGTCGCGAAGCGCCTGCGCGCCCCGGTGCTTTCGTTCGACTCCTACTACCTCGACCTGGCGCACCTTTCCCTTGCCGAACGGGCGCAGTGGAACTTTGATCATCCCGCCTCTCTCGATTGGCCGTTGCTTCGTTCGCAGTTGGCGGCGCTACGGGAGGGGTTGGCGGTGGATGTGCCGGTTTACGATTTTTCCACCCACACCCGCTCGTCTCGGGTTTGCAGGGTGCAGGCCGGGGAGTATCTGGTGCTGGAGGGCATCTTCGCGTTGCACGACGCTGAGGTGCGTTCCATGCTCAGCGTGGGGGTCTTTATCGAATTCGAAGACGATGGCTGCTTGGGCCGCCGAATGGCCCGTGATGTGGCCGAGCGCGGGCGCACCCCCGCTTGTGTGATGGAGCAGTACCGCCGCACGGTGCGGCCGATGTATCTCGAATACATCGCTCCCACCCGTTCGCATGCGCAGCTTGTGGTGAGTGGCGATAGCCCGGTGGATGAGTCTCTCGCCGCCATCCGCGCTTCGCTTGCGGGCAAGTTGCGTTAAGGCTTAGGGCTTGTAGGCAACCACGTCCACTTCGATTTTCATCCCCGGGGCGCCGAAGGAAGTGCCCACAGTGGTCCGGGCCGGCCGCACATCCGCGAAGAACTCTACATAGACCGCATTCATCGCCGCGAAATCGCGTTCGGCATCCCGCAAATAGACGTTGCATTTCACCACGTCGTGAAGCGTGCAGTTGCAGGCCGCAAGGATGCGTTCGACATTTCTGAACACCAATCGGGTTTCATGCTCGATGGTCCCCAGAGAGAACTCGTTCGTGTCGAGATCGATTGGCGCTTGTCCGGAAACGTACAAAAAGTCCCCCGCCCGCACCGCGTAGGAGAAAGGCGCTTTTGGGACGGGAAGGCCCGCGGGAGTGATGCGTTCTATCGAGTTTGCCATCCCTGGAAGCTTCGCATAGTCTGGCACGCAGGGACAAGCCGCGCCCCGTGAACGCGAGATATGATGTGCATGATGCAACGCAGAGAATTCATCGGAGGCGCGGCAGCCTCAGCCCCGTTTGTACGCCGATTGCATGGGCAAAGCAGGCGGCCCAATCTCGTCTTTATCATCGCGGACGATCACGCCGGCTACGTGATGGGCGCGGATGGGAACCGCTTGGCCGAAACCCCCAACATGGATCAGTTGGCGCGCGAGGGCACGCGCTTTGCGGCGCACTATTGCCAGAGCCCCGTCTGCACGCCATCGCGGCAGTGTCTGCTTACCGGCCAGCTTCCCCATAGCGCCGGCGTTACCACGTTGCGGACGGCGCTCTCTGAAGAAAAGCCCACCCTTGCCGACAAGTTCCAGAGCGCCGGTTACCGCACCGCCACGTTTGGCAAGATGCACTTCAATCAACCGGGAAGGCCGGGGCTGCACGGCTTTCAAACGGCGGTTACCGAGGATGTGCTCAATCAGCGATGGCGGGCGGAAACGAAGCCGAAGGCGATCCCGCCCGGCGTGCCTGGCCGCGGCCCCTGGCAGCCCTTTCGCGTGCCGGCCCGCGAATGGCTGAACGCGCGCGCCGAGCCTTTCGCGCGCCTCGATTTCGACATGAAGGCCAGCTACCAGACACGCCTCGTCCGAGAGTATCTCCAGGCCCATCAAGCCGAGCCGTTCGCCCTCTGGGTGAGTTTTCACGAGCCGCATTCGCCGTTCGATTTTCCAGTAGAGGATTGGAAGCATTTTGATCCCAATCGCTTCCCCGTGCCGCGCCTCGGCCCAGAGGATGGATGGCAGATTCCGTTGATCTATCGCGACCTCAGCGATACAGAAAAACAAGGCATCATCTCCGCCTACTATGGCGCCACGCGATTTCTTGACCGCAGCGTGGGCACGGTGCTTGACCTGCTTCGGGAGCATGGCCTCGAAGAGAACACGCTGGTGGTCTACACAGCCGACCATGGCTATTCCCTGGGCCAGCACGGGCGCTTCGAAAAGCACTGCGGCTACGACCCCGCCATGCGCGTGCCACTGCTGATGCGCTGGCCGGGCCGCATTCGCGAAGGAGTGGTGACGGAACTCACCGAGCATGTCGATCTCTCAGCGACGTTGTTGGATCTGATGGGCCTCGACCCTTTCGCCATCCAGCATGGGGAAAGCCTGCGGCCGTACCTCAGCAGTGCCGCCAGCGATTCGGCGCGCGATTGGATTTTCAGCGAGTTGCTCGAAAACGAAGAGTGCTACGCGCGATCAAAGAAGTGGAAATACATCTACTGCTCCGGCAAACGCGAGCGGACCGACGGTTACAAGATTGAGAATCCCACGCCGGGCCGATACCAAAAGCTCTACGACCTGGAAGCCGACCCCGGTGAGTTCACCGATGTCAGCGCGGCTCAGCCCGAAGTGGTGCGCGACTTTCAGCAGAAGCTTCTCCGGCGATACCGCGACACCCACCCTGAAGCGGCGGCGGAGCCCTCCGCGGGAAGCGCCGCCGATCTGCTCGATTACTACGTTCGCCCTCGCGATGCGGCCCCCGTCGTGGCATGAGCGGCGTTATTGGTTTTCCCTCCGTGCGCCGGTGAGGCCCTGGTCGGCTTTGGCGGGGTCGTAATTGGGGTTCTTCGCGGGCATCTTGGCGCCCACCCGTTTGCGCCAGGCGCTCAGCTTCTGGTGCATCTCGCGCGTCCTAGCCAGATGCTGGCGGGCGAGATTGTTCTCCTCCCGGATGTCGGTCTTCAGGTTGTAAAGCTCGAGTTCGCCATTTTCGTAGTTCTCGATCAGCTTCCAATCCCCTTCGCGGACGATGCCGCCGGGGTAGCCGCCCTGGTTGGAATAGTGCGGGTAATGCCAGTAGAGGTCGCGGGCGGCGGGTCGTTTGGCGTCGCGGATCAGGTCGCGTAACGACACGCCGTCGATGCCTGCGGGGGCTGTGGCGCCGGCGTAGGCGACGACGGTGGGAAGCAGGTCGATGCTGGCCACCGCGTAATCTTCCACGCGCGGCTTGGCCTGCGGGTCGAAGACGATCATCGGCACGCGCACGCCGCCCTCATAGAGGTGCCCCTTGCCCGCACGAAGCGGGCGGTTGAACGTCACCGGGTTGTGGCTCTTGCCCTCGTAGTTCAACCCGCCATTGTCTGAGGTGATGAGGATGATGGTGTCCTTCTCCAGCCCCAGCATGGCGAGTTTGGCGCGCAGACGGCCCACCGTATCGTCGACGCTTTCCACCATGGCGGCGTAGATCGGATTGTGCTGATACTCCAACGCGTTCGCCTTTGCGGCGTATTTCGCAATCACCTCTTTCTCCGCCTGCAACGGCGTATGGACGGCAAACTCGGGCAGGTAAATGAAAAAGGGATTGTTCCGGTTGGCTTCAATGAACTTTTCGGCCTCCGTGCAAAGACGATCCGTGAGGAACTCGCCTTGGGGAGAATCCGTGATGCCGGGGAGGGGAGCCGCGTATGGAGCGAAGTAGCCGGGGGGTGAGCCTTTGTCGGTGCCCGCGATGTTGATGTCGAAGCCCTGCTTCGTGGGTTCGAATCCGGCGCCGCCGAGGTGCCATTTGCCGATGCTGGCAGTGGTGTAGCCCAGGGGTTTGAGCACTTCGGGAATGGTGGTTTCCTCCAGCGCCAGATGGTCGCTATCCTCGGGCATCACGATGGGAGAGAACTCATGATGCTTGCGGCCGGGAATCCAATCCGTGATGTTCACTCGTGGCGGCACTTTGCCCGTCATCACCGCCGCGCGCGTGGGCGAGCAGACCGGGCAGGAGGCGTAGGCGTTGGTGAAGCGCACGCCCTCCTGGGCGATCTTGTCGAGATGCGGCGTCTGGTAAAACGTGCTGCCATAGGCGCCCAGATCCGTCCAGCCCCAATCGTCCACCAGCAGGAGAATGATGTTCGGCCGTCGCGTTCTCTGGGCAGCCGGCGCAGAGGTTGCGGCAAGGCCAAGGGCCGGCGCTCCCAGGGCGGCCTGAAGAAACTGGCGCCGGGAAAAGACGGGTGAAGAAGAGGCGGCGTGTTGCATGAACTCTTGATGCTATGAGAGCGCCGCGCGAAGTGCAAGCGGGCATTGCCTACGAAAACAAATGCGCCAGCGCGCGCTCTTCCCGGAACACCGCAAGAGCCGCTCGCGCTTCGGCCCGCACCTTTGGGGTGGATTCTTCGAGCCACGCGGCCAACCGTTCATAGGCTTCTTCGCGCCGTAGCAGCGCTACCGCCCGCAGCAGCGTCGCTCGCATGGAAGGGACTACCGTGCGGTCAAGAGCGCCCATCAACGGCGGAAGTGCCCGGGGATCGCGGGATTCGCCCAGAGCGAGCGCCGCCTCTTCGGCTACTTCCTCGCTGCCCCGAAAGAGAAACGCGGCAACGAAGGAGAGAGTCTCTTCACGATCGTCCTCAGCGGAGAGCAGAGCGCGAAAGCACTCTCCCATCACTTCTGGAGCGTGGTCGCCCTGCAGGGTCTTGAAGCGCACCAGGGACAGCGCCTCCGCCGTACCCAGGTAGCCAAGCGCGCGCACGGCTCCGGCGCGGGTGGCGGTTTCGCGATCGAGCAGAAGATCGATGAGTATGTGAACCTTGTTGCTTAGACGGCTGGCCGCCACGCCCATCGCCGCCATCCCTCGCAGTGCCGCCGCGGTATCGATGGAGGGGCCAAAAGAGGCTTCCATCTGGATGTGCCGGGCGGCGGCCAGCCAGACCTCATCGCTTGCGTCGGGCTCGTCGATCAGAAGGCGCGCGATGGCCTCCTTCGCCAGACAACCGTGGTCTTCCTCCGGATGGCGCAAATAGGATGTGAGCGCAAACTCCAGATCTTCACCAAGGCCGCGCAGCATTCGCATCCCGGCGGCTTCCGCAGCCTTTTTCGCAAGATGCCCGCTGCCGGAACGTAGCGCTTCGCGAATGCGGGGGACGAGATCGGCGTCGTCGGCCTGGTGTGCTGCCTCGCGGAACCGCTCCATCGCCTCTTCCAGTCTCTTTCCACGCGGCGGCCTGGCCATGAATCCACTCTAGCGTGAGAAAGACGTGGCAGAGAGCGCCTGCCTACAACCGGATGCTCAGCCCATCGGCGAGGGAGTTGCGGTAAGCCTTCCAGGCAGGCACGACGCCCAACGCAAAGCCGGCAAGCCATAGACAGATCAAGTAAAGATACTCCACTTGGCCAAGCGCGCGGATGGGCAGGTAGAGCCCGAAGTGCTGCTCGATCAGGGGCTGGGCGGCAAAGGCGGCGCCATACACAAGAGAGATTCCCAGCAAACTCCCCACCACTGTCAGCAGGCCCGATTCCATAATCAGCAGCGTGGCAATCTTCGCTTGGCCCACACCCACCGCCCGCAAAATTGCCATCTCCCGGCGGCGCTCCTCAAGGGTAGTGTAGATCGCCACCAGCATCCCCAGAAACCCGACAATCACCACCAGCACGGAAACGATGCGCAGGGCATCTTCGGCATAGCCGACGATGTTCCAGAGCTCCGCCAGCGTCACGCCTGGCAGGATCGCCATCAATGGCTCGGCCGCGTAGGTGTTCACTTCGCGCTGCAAGCGCAGGCTATCGATGCGGCGTTTGGCGCGTAGTAAAAAGGCCGTGACGTTGTGGATCTCCAGACGGTCTTTGCTGATCTCGCTGGCCGCGATCTCTTCGCCAATCATCGGCGGCGCACCCTCTTGCCAATCCACATGGATCGCTTCCATGCCATAGAGGGAGATGTAGAGCGAGCGGTCGATGGGCGTGCCCGTTTTGGCGAGGATTCCGGTGACGGTGAACGGCTTGTCGTCGTGTCCGGCGGCGCCGCCAACGGCTTCGGTCATGCCGTGGCTCAGCGTGATCTTGTCGCCCATCTTGTAGCCCAAGACACGGGCGGCATCGCTGCCCAGCACGACGTCGAAAATCCCTTCGGTTGGGGCGCCACTGGCGAAGAGCACCTTGCGGTCTCCGTAGTAACGGTAGTGCTCATAGAACGCGCTGGTGGTTCCCACCACGCGATAACCCTTGTGGCTATCGCCCAGCGAATACGGGATGGTCCACTCGACGGCGCGATGATTGGCGAAGTGCTGGTAAGCTTCGTAGCTCACATTGTTGGTGGCGTTGCCGATGCGGAAAACGCTGTAGAGCAGCAAGTTGATCGAACCGCTGCGCCCGCCCACGATGAGGTCCGTGCCGCTGATGGTATTGGCGAAGGCGTCGCGCGCGCCGGTGCGCACCTGCTCCACGGCCAGCAGCAGGCCCACGCTGCAAGCGATCGAAGCCAGCGTTAGCAGTGTGGTGAGCTTGCGATTGAGCAGCGATTTCCAAGCGAGGTGAAGTAGCATCACGTCACCCCCGTCGCGGCGGCGTTCACTTCGCGCAAGGCAATCTGGCGCTCAAAGCGCGGCATCAGCGTCTGATCGTGGCTGACGAAAAGCAGCGTGGTTCCGGCGGCGTTGCACTGGGCAAAGAGCAGGTCGAGAAACTGGCCGCGATGGTCGTAGTCGAGCGCGGAGGTTGGCTCGTCGGCGATCAGCAGAGCCGGCCTTCCGATCATCGCCCGCGCCGCGGCCACCCGTTGCTGTTGGCCAACGCTCAGTTCCAGCACGTTGCGCCGCAGATAAGGGCCAAGGTCCAGGTGCTCCGCCAGACGCCGGGCTTCGCCGCGCGGATCTGCTCCGCCCAGGCGTTCACGCCGTTCGGAGCTAACCTGGCAGGGCAGCATGATGTTCTCTTCCACGCTCAGGTAAGCGATGAGGTTGAACATCTGAAAGATGTAGCCGATGTGCGCGCTACGGAAGCGGTCCCGCGCGGCGGGCGAGAGCGTCGCAAGATTTTGCCCAAGCACGTTAAGGCTGCCTTGCCGCGCTTCCAGCACTCCCGAGATCAGCCCCAGCAGCGTGGTCTTTCCCGAGCCGCTTGGCCCAAAGAGAAACGCATGTTCCCCCTGGGTGACGCGGAAGGCGGAGATATCAAGCACCCTCGGCCCGGTGCGATACGCAAATTGCAAATCGCGAATATCGATGGCGGCACCGTCGGGCGCCATGCGGCTGGGGGCTTGCAGTGTCGCGGGTTCTGCTGGCTTCACAGGTGCGGTCCCCGCCCTAATCCGTGTAGTCTTCCTGCTTCACGCCTTCCAGGCTGAAGGAGACTTCGCCGTAGGGGCTGTCGACGGTCTCGATGCGGAGCGTGCCTTCAATCCAGTAGGGGTCCCACATGGTGAATTTGATCTTTTTCGCCTTACCCATCTTCACGTGGACAATCTGGTTCGGCGGTGGCGGGGGTACGTGGATGCACGCGCCCTGGTAGGGCACCAGCAGGAATTCGGTAGCCTCCGTGGCGGAATCCTCCAGCGGCACGACGAAGCCCGGCACGCGCACCAGTTTCTTGTCGAGCGCTTTCAGTTCGGCGGGCATCTCGCCCGTGCGGTAATTGAGCTTTCGCAATGCACTCCAGGTGAGCTTCGCCGGGGCTGTAGCCTGTTGGGCCAATGCCTGCGAGGCCAGGGGAGACGATGGAAGAACGGCCGCCACGAGAGCGAACGCCACAATTGCCAAAGCGCGAACCTTCAGCTTGGGCCGATGGAGAAACCTTGTCATGTTGAGAGCCACCTCAGCGGAAAATCAGTCGGGAGTCGACGGGGCTTCCTTGCACACGGAAGCCCTCTTCTTCGACGCGGGTCCCAGGTGAAAGGCTTCGTATTTTAGAATAGCAGCCCTTCCCCGTGGGGCCTGCCCGGGAGGTGACACGGAGGAGGAGGAAGCAAGAGCGGGAGACACGGGGCGTGACACCCGGGGCGTGCCCTTCCGCCGGGGCGAACCCATCCCCACCCGCCTTGCCGACAGGTAGCCTCGGCCTCAACGATCTTCGCGCCACATGGGGATGCAAGCCGGCCCTGTCGTGGGCCGGCCTGCCATTCTACCTACGCCCCATGATGCGCCGAACGATCGTGGCCGTGGTAGTGCCATCGATAGAAAAATGGGGCAAACGCGCCCCAGGTAAACAGGAAGAAAAACACCGCGCCCACGGCCAGCGTCCCTTCCGGAGTCGTCAATTCAGACGGCAACTTCACCAGGCCGATCGCCAATGCGGCAATCAGGCACAGTACGTGCAAAGCCCAGTGGAGGGGTTCAAACCGGTAGAGGAGCAGAAACGCCAGAGCAACGGCGGATCCGTAAGCAAGAATCACGAGAAAGAACGGCATGGTAGCCTCCTTCGCTTGCACTTTCAGTCTACGCCTCCACGATGGCGGAAGAAAGCCCCCGCGGAACGCCGGATGGCGGATTGCACCGTTGCATCGCACTGCTTCGATCGCTCCGGTGCGCTAGCCTGATCCCATGGCTCCCCGCACTCCCTCGTTCTTCCCCCAAGCGATAGGCTTCGCGCTGTTCGCCGTTTGCCTCGGCCTGCTTCTGGCCATGCTTCCCGGGAAATCGTTTGCGCAGCCTGGCGTTGTCGAACCCGTCTTCCCTCCCGATCGCAGCTACACGGTCTATCTGCGATGGCCGATGGCGGCCGCGCGCATGGGCCTGCCTCAAATCGAAGTGCTCTCCCCAAAAGGCTCGCGGCTGGCACTCATCGATGTCGGCATCGCCACCTCTTCACTCCCTCCGCTCTCGGAACTGCGAGTGGATCGGATGTCGCCCTTCTCCCGCCATGAGGAATGGCAGCCGCTCTACGGGGAGCGCAGCCGTTACCCCGATGCGTTTCGCGGAATGCTGGTGCAACTGGCGCCCAGGCCGAGCGCGCTACCTGTGGCCGAGATCGAGATCCGCGCCTATAACGAAGGCTTGGCTTGGCGCCTCTCGTTTCCGCAGGGCGGCTTGGCTAGCACCGTGCGAGTGGACGCGGAAACCACTACCTTCGCCTTTCCCAAGGGAACCATGGGCTGGGCCACCTACCGGGCACAAGCGCGGTATGAACGCGTGCCCGTGGAAGCGATCAAAGAAGGCTGCGAACGGCCGCTCACCCTGGAGTTCCCCGACGGCAGTTTCGGCGCGCTGGCCGAGGCCGGCATGGACGATTTCGCCCGGATGAAATTCGGTCCCGCTTCCGCCTCCACCGCCGAAAATCCATCGCTCCGCGCGCTGCTCGATTCCCCGGCCGATCTTCCCGTTCCCTCCCGCATGCCCTGGCGCGTGCTGATGCTGGGTCTAAGCCCCGGCGCTCTGCTTGAAGGCAATCACCTGTTGCTCACCCTCAACGAGCCCTCGAAGATCGAAGACACTTCCTGGATCAGGCCCGGCAAAGTCATGCGCGAGGTGACGCTCTCCACCAAAGGCGGCAAGGCCCTCGTCGATTTCGCCGCCGCCCGCAATCTGCAATACATGGAATACGACGCCGGCTGGTATGGGCACGAATACGACGAGAAACAAGATGCCCGCACCATCACGCCGGACCCCGACCGCACATCCAAGATCCCCAATTGGAGCGGGCTCGAACTACAGCAGGTGATCGGCTACGCGAAATCCAAAGGCATCGGCGTCATCCTTTACGTCAACCGCCGGCACCTCGAAACCCAGTTGGATGAACTGCTGCCGCTCTACAGCAAATGGGGAGTGGCCGGCTTAAAATACGGCTTCGTCAACGTCGGCAGCCAGCAATGGAGCAAGTGGCTGCACGACGCCGTGCGGAAGGCAGCCGCACACCGGCTGATGGTGGATATCCACGATGAATACCGTCCCACCGGCCTCAGTCGCACCTGGCCGAACCTCATGACGCAGGAAGGCATTCTTGGCAACGAAGCCATGCCAGACGCCACCCACAACGTCACGCTCCCCTTCACGCGCGGTCTCGCCGGAGCGGGCGATTACACCATCTGCTACTACACGCCCCGGCTTCTCACCACGCGGCCGCACCAGCTTGCCTTGGCCGTCATCATGTATAGCCCTTGGCAGTTCGTCTTCTGGTACGACCAGCCCTCCGACTTTCAGGGCGAGCCGGAGATCAGGTTTTTTGAGCAGCTTCCCACCGTGTGGGACGACACCCGTGTGGTGGCCGGCGAGATCGGCAAATACATCAGCCTGGCACGCCGCAAGGGAGACGCCTGGTGGCTGGCCACCGCCAACAACACCGAGGCCCGCACGCTCAACTTGCCTCTTCGCTTTTTGAAGAGCGGGACGCGCTACCTGGTTGATCTTTATGAAGAACCGGCCGCGGATAACGTGGATGCGAAAGTGTCGCCGCGAACCAAAGTGGCGGTAAGCACCTGTCTATGGGATGCGAAATCCGCCCTGCGGATGGAACTCCCGCCCAGTGGTGGCCATACGGCGGTGTTCCGCCCCCTTCCCGCGAGCGGCGGCGAGCTTCCCGGTGCATGTAGCGAAGCGGCGGCGCCCTAGTCCAGGTGGAAAGGGTGGATAGCAGAAAATCGGGGCGGCGGGAGCCCGGCCATTCGCGCCCCGGGACAGGAGACGCATTGCCCGGAATTCCGCCGCCCCGTAGTCTGTCACGGCAGCGTGACAAGTCCAATAAGGAGAGTGGCAGTTCGCCAAAAGGGGGAGCAAGCCCGCTAAACTTCGTAGTCTCCGTGGCTCCAGGTGACGGAGGCCAACGCTTCGCGCATCATGTGGCGGCGGCGGCGCATCCGCTCCTTCGCGGGAGCCAGCGTCCAGGAGAACATCCGGGAGACGCCCACCGGTGCAGCCAGCACCACGGCCAGAGTGGCAATCAGCCAAGGCAGGGACATCCCCGTCGCCACCGTGATGACGGCTAAATTGGCCGCCAGCGCAAACAGGAACGCCACTCCCAGCACCATCGCCAGCAGGCGCTTCGGTAGGGCCGTCACCAGTTCTTCTCGGGACATCTGTTCCACTGTCTTTTTCATTTCGCTTGCCTCCGCCGGGCTTTTCCCGACAAGCCCATCTTGGCAGCGGCAACCGCGAATGTCTTGGCGAAGAGACTTCGTCGTCGTACCCTGCGGCGTGCCCGTACGGCCTGCGTGCCCGTAGTACGAGAACGCGAATTTATTCGTGTTTTCAGACGTTTACGTCCGCTGGTACCCTCCCGGAAACCTGGTACGGCCATATTTGAAAAGATCTTGCCTCCCCCTCGATCGCCCGATAGTACCCCTGCGCCTTCGTACTATTTGCCGCCGGAGGCCATTTGCGGAGCGCTCCGAACGCTTCCAGTACAATCGATAGATGATTGAGAGCCGCGCAACCGCGGAGGGCACCGCCGCCTACGCCGCCCGCTTCCCAGACGCCCAAAGCAAAGGCTTCTTTCGCAACGCGAACGGCTGGCAGGTTGCCAGTCTTGGCCTTGGTAGCTATTTGGGCGGGCAGGACGAGGAGACGGACCTCGCCTATTTCGCCTCCGTCGTGGATGCCTTCCGTGGCGGCATCAACGTCTTCGATGCCGCCATCAATTACCGCCATCAGCGCAGCGAACGCGCCATTGGTTCCGCGCTCCGCAAGCTTGTGCGCGATGGAGAGGCCAAGCGTGAAGAGTTTGTCGTTTGTTCGAAAGCCGGCTTCCTCACCCCCGGTGCTCTCCCAATGCTCGACATGGCCGAAGGCGACGTGGTCCGCGGCGTCCATTGCATGCGCCCCGATTTTCTGATTGACCAGGTGCTGCACAGCCGCGAAAACTTCGGCCTGGAATGCCTTGACGTTTACTACCTGCACAACCCGGAAACCCAGCTAGCCGGGGCGCAAACGCAGACCGGGGGGCTAGAGCGTAAGGAGTTCCTCACCCGTATTCGCCTTGCCTTTGAAGCCATGGAAGCCTGCGTCGCCCAAGGGCTAGTTCAAGCCTACGGCGTGGCCACCTGGGATGGCTTCCGGCGGCGGGATCCCGCCGACCCCGGCCTGCAACTCGCCGAACTTGCCGGCATCGCCCGCGAATTGGCTGGCGACGGGCACCATTTCCGCTTCATCCAATTGCCGTTCAACCTCGGCATGGTGGAAGCCTTCGCGGTGAAAAATCAGCGCAATGGCGACGGCCCCCCGCACTCCATTCTCGATGCCGCCGCCGAAGCGGGCATCCACGTGGTTGCCAGCGCATCCATTCTGCAATCGCGGCTCGCCCAGGGCTTGCCAGATCAAGCCAAGCTCATCTTCCCCGATGCCCATACCGACGCCCAGCGCGCCATCCAGTTCGCCCGTAGCGGCCCCCAGGTGGTGAGCGCCCTGGTGGGTATGAGCCAGCGCCAGCACGTTGCTGAAAACCTTGGTGTCGCCCGCTTCGCCCCCATGCCCGCCGATCTCTTCCGGAGGCTCTTCTAGCCGGCGTGTTTTCCCCCCATCCCATCCGCGCCGCCCTACCCCGCGACGACGCGGCGTTGGACGCTTTCCTCGAAAGCCTGCCGCCATCCGCCGCCGTCTTTGTGCTGGCGCTCGACGAAGGGCAGCAGCCCTACCTGGGACGTTGCGGCAATCTGCGCCGGCGCGTCAAGCGCATCCTGCGCGTCCCCACCGGACCCACCCGCCTTCTGCACTTGCGGGGGATCGCCCGCGAAATAAGCTACTGGCCGGCGGCCTCCTCCCTGGAAGGCAACCTCGTGCTGCTCGATCAGGCCCGCGCTCTCTTCCCTCACCGTTACCGCCGCCTGCTCCGGTTACGATTCCCTAGCTACTTGCGCCTGCTCGCAGGCAACCGGTTTCCCCGGGTGCAGATCACCCAGCAGCCCGGCGACGCGGCCTACACCTTCGGCCCCTTCCTCTATCGATCCCAAGCGGAAGACTTCGCCAGCCGCGCCCTCGACCATTTCCTTCTTCGGCGTTGCGATGAAGAACTATTTCCCGCCCTGGAGCATCCTGGCTGCATCTACGGCGAGATGAAGCTCTGCCTGCGCCCATGCCAGGCCGCCATCCCAGACCACCGCTATTCCGCCGAAGCCGACGCCTTTCTTGCATTCCTCGCTACGGGCGGCGAATCGCTAAAGGCGCCGCTCGAGACGCAGCGAAACGAAGCCAGCGAAGCGCTCGATTTCGAAGCGGCCGCGCGGGCGCACAAGCGTCTTCAAAAACTGGAAGATTGCTGGCGCGGGGTCGGCGCGATCTGCGATGTGCTGTCGCAATTGCACGGCGTTGCCGTTACTGCCGGCATCGCCGAGGGGGAAGTGCGGCTCTGGCCGGTCTTTTCCGCCAAGCTGCACCCGGCGCGCACTCTCAACCTCGAAGCGCTAAACAGCAGAGCGGTCGCCGATTCCCTCAGCGCCATGCCCACCACGCCCATCGCCTATTCGCAGGAAACCGAACGCGAGTTGCTCGCCGTCCTCACAAAGTGGGCCGCCTCCTCGTGGTGCGATGGAGAATGGGTGAAAATCGGCGATCCCGGGAAACTCCCTACGCGCAAGATCGCCAATGCGGCGCGGCGCGTCCACGCGCGACGATGGGGAGGGCGTGCGGCGCCGTTGGAGCTGCCGGTCGCCGCCCCGGAAAGCGAGGCTCCGGATGAAACCTAGGTGCTTCCGCCTAAGCATGGATAGCAACGTGGAAGATGCCGTTGTGGCCTCAACCATGATTCGTGGCCTTCTCGACCAACTGCACATCGCCCGCCGCGACGCCGATATGGTGGAACTCTGCCTCACCGAAGCTCTCGTGAACGCCGTCAAACACGCCTATCGCGGGATGAGCGGCCATGAGATCCGCGTCGACTTCGAGTTGGAATCCGGCGCCATCGCGTTGGAGATCGTCACCACCGGCCACCGAACCACCAAAGAGAAACTGGCGGCCGCCGCAAACAAGGCCGTCCTCTTCGATCCCAAAGTGCCGGAGGATCTGCCCGAATGCGGCCGCGGCATGCTCATCATCACCGAGGGGATGGACGGATGGGATTACTTCCAGCGTGGCCCCGAAGACGTCCTGCGGATGCGAAAGACGTTAACCAAGTCCGAAGCGGCCAACCACTGAATGCCAGCTACTGAATTACGATGATTTCTTCCTGCACCGGCTCCTTGGGTGTCGCGGCGCTCGTTTGAGCGGACCGCATGAAGCTGATCACGTCCGCTTCCGGCACGGCCATTGAGACAAATAGCGTCTTCGCTTCGGTCCGCATCTTGATCGCGTTGAGCATATTCACCAGCCCCGCGGGCGGAGCCGCTTCGCCTTGCTTGGGAGCCTGGGAACCCATCATCGAGCGGAAAAAACCCAGCACGTTCATCAGCGCCGCGGCATCCTCCGGGGAAGAGGAAATCACTTCCAGACCGATATTGATCGTAGGCCCCAACTTGATGCCGCCCTGTGTCGATTCCACCTTCTTGAAGAAATCGCCCGCCAGCGCGCCGGCGGCTTCCGCCCCGGGCGCCCCCTCCGGCATTCCGCTCGCGATTGCGCCCGGAGAGACGGTGCTCACCATCCAGACATCGTAACGGCCGCCCACGTCGTTCACCCGCGCCAGGATGTCCGTTGAAAGTCCGCCCGCGGCCTTGTCGAGCACCTGCTTCACTTGGCCCGGGTTGCCCGCCACCATCGTCGTGCCGTCAAGAAAGGTGAGTACGTCGCCATCCTTGTTCGCCTTCGCCGCCGGTTTGAACAGCGTTTGGCCCTTGTACGTGGATTTCGTCCCGCCCTTTGCCACGATTGCCCCGCCAATCCGGGCCGCATCGAACGATCCCGTGATGAAGCCCAGCCCCACCGTGCTTGCCGGTTTGGCCGCTCCCTTTGCCGCCGGCGGCGTGTAACCGGCGAAAATCACCTCATGGATGTCCCGCTCGATGTCCACCCCGGTCATCGCTGTGAATTCCGCGAGACCTCCCGCCCCGCTGCCGGGCGACTTCATGAACTCCCGGGCCAGCCCGGAACCCATGATGGCGCGCACATTCACGCCCCCTACCACTTCGGACTTCGCCGGCAGCATCGAAAGGAGTTTCGGGTCAACCGCCATTGCCAGCGAAACGAAGCCAAGCACAGCCGCGCTCATGCGCAATGACCTGGCCGCGCTCATGCGCAATGACCTGGGCGCACTCAGTCGAGCCACCATCGAACGGAAAGAGGACATCATGTAAATCGGACTCTCCCTAATCAGAATACGAGCCAGCCCAACGATCTGTTCCCGCTTACTTTCCTAATGCGTAATCGGGATCCCAACCAGTTCGGTGATCTTTATCCCAAAAGCTTCGAGGGCCACCACGGTCCGGGGGAAATTTGTCATCAGACGTACTGTGGAAAGGCCGAGATCGCGTAGTATCTGAGCGCCGATCCCGTTCTCGTACTGAAGAGGACCCGTCTCGCGGTTTCCCTCGGTCCACATCTGCCCCCGCTGGATGGGCCGGATCTCCATTGCCGCCGGTGCAAAGCCCGCCGTGGGCAGCGCGGGAGTCAACCGGAACCCAAGGCCCGTATGGTGCAGATAAACCACCACGCCCGCACCCTCTTCGGCGATGCGGGCCATCGCCCCGTGGATGAGCTGGTGGGTATCGTTCGACGGGGAGCGTAGCACGTCGCCGAATGCATTGCGGCTGTGCATACGAACCAGCACATTCTCTTGATGCGCGATCTCCCCGCGCACAAACGCCAGATGGACTTCGCCGTTCACCACCGCGCGGTAGGCGATCATCTGGAACTCGCCATAGGGAGTCTCCACGGCGCCGGTGGCGACGCGCTCCACGATGCTCTCGTGCTCCAGCCGGTAGCGGATCAGATCCGCCACGGTGATCATCTTGAGCTGGTGCGACTCGCAGAACGAAAGCAGCTCCGGGCGCCGCGCCATCGTGCCGTCGTCGTTCATGATCTCGCAGATCACTCCAGCCGGGCAAAGCCCCGCCAGACGCGCCAGATCCACGCTGGCCTCGGTCTGCCCGGCCCTCACCAGAACGCCCCCCTTCCGCGCCCGCAGCGGAAACATGTGGCCTGGGCGGGCCAAATCCGAAGGTTTCGATCGCGGATCGATCGCAACGCGGATGGTGTGTGCCCGTTCGGCGGCGGAGATGCCCGTGGTCACCCCTTCGGCGGCGTCGACGGGTTCGCAAAACGCGGTCCCAAACCGGGTGCTGTTGCGGGGCGTGATTAACGGCAATTCCAGTTGGTCGCAACGCTCCTCGGTGAGCGTAAGGCAGATCAGGCCGCGGCCGTGCTTGGCCATGAAATTAATCTGTTCCGGACTCACCATTTCAGCCGCACAGGTGAGATCCCCCTCGTTTTCACGATCCGCATCGTCGACGATCACCACCTGCCGACCGGCCCGAAACTCGGCGATCGCTTCCTCAATGCTCACAAAGGCCATAAACTTCAGTATCGGACAGGTTCCCGCGAAAGCGGCGCCCGGAACCGGAAGCTTGTGGGGGCAACATGCCGGAATTGCCGGAAGTGGAAGCCGTTCGGCGGCGGGTGGAACGGGAGGCCGCGGGGGCGGTCATCGCCGGGGTAGAGATTCAACGGCCGGGCACGATCGCCCCCCAAACGCCTGCTGCCTTTCGAAAGCGGGTGACTGGCGCGGGCATCGTCTCCGCGGAGCGCCGTGCTAAGCACCTGTTCATCCATCTTGCAAACGCCCACTCTCTCCATATCCATCTGCGTATGACCGGCAACGTCTATACGCTGCCCGATCATCGCTTTCCGCCCGCGATGGCGCGGCTCTATTTCCTACTCCAGGATGGCCGCGCCCTGGTCTTCGCCGATCCCCGCTGCCTGGGCCGGGTTCATGTGCATCTCACCAAGGAGATCCCCTCGCTACTGCCCCCGCTCGGCCCGGAACCGCTTGATCCCGCCTTCACCGCCGCGTCGCTCATCGCCATTGCCCGTGCCTCCCGCCTTGCCGTGAAGCCCTTTTTGATGGACCAGGCGCAAATTGCCGGCCTCGGCAACATTTACGCCGCGGAGGTGCTTTTCCAAGCCCGCATCCACCCCGGCCATCCCATCGGGGCGCTCAGCACCCACAAGTTGAAGCGGCTCCACATCGCCATCCAAAACGTGCTTTCGCTCGCAATCCCTTGTTGTGAAAGAGCTTATTCGAAACCGGGAACCTTCTCCGAGGCCGACGAATACCCCGCCGCCGTCTACGGACGCGAAGGCCAGCCCTGCTTTCGCTGCCGCAAGCCGGTGGCCCGGATCGTCCAAAATGGCCGCAGCAGCTACTTCTGCCCCCGTTGCCAGCGCGGAGTACTATAGTACTCGGCGGCAGCCCCAGCTTCCCCGAGACCTTGCCCCTTCCGGTTTCGGCCGCGGATCGGTCCTATCAGTCTAAACCCAAATAACCCTCATGGAATCAATGACTTGGGCATAGTACCAGAGGACGATGGGCTAGGACCCTCGGCGCCGTACTCTGGCCTCTTCGTGTTTGATTCGCCTTCGAAAAGGGGCTCCCGGCCGGTTAACGTGGGTCATGCCCGGAACGCAAGAGCGACAAGCGAAACCGAGCGGGCACGAAGCAGACGGAGGCAAGAAGGCAATGGCGAATTCAAAATCGAAAGTCAACATTTTGGTGGTTGGGCCCAACGGCAGCGGCAAGACCACTTTCCTCAACACCCTCTCCATGACTCCGATCGTCGAAGTAGACTACCGCTGCTCCGACGAGGTCATTGAAAACGACACGCCAAATGGTGTCGAATTTGGGGCGTTCATCACCCCGAACGTCGAAGTGGAACTCCGGGGCGTCCCCGCCGGTAACCGCTTCGGCATGAACTGGGAAGTCGCAAGCGAGGGCACCGATGCAGTAATCATGCTGGTGTCCTCCGACGACCCTCGCAACTTCGCCGAAGCCAGAAAGACCCTGGACATGGTGGAACGCAAGCTCGACATCCCCGTCCTGATTTGCCTCACCAAATCCGATGAAGGCCTCATCTGGAGCCATGAGGAAGTGGCCGAATGCTTTGAGATCCCATCCGATTTCATCGTCGATCTGGATCCCCGCGACTACCAGGATTCCTTCGATGCGCTGAACTACCTGTTCGAATATATGCCCATGCCGAAGACGGTGGAGACCGAGCACGAACTCGTCCGCCGCATCGCCTAATCCGGGGCGCTCCCCAACTTGGCCCGCTCGCCCAGCCTTCCGGCAGACCGGCCATACCGACTTCAGAAAAGCCCGCCAGTTGCGCGGGCTTTTCGATTTGATGGCAGGGGGTTATCGATACGCTCGATTATTTGCATCGGTTGATTTGATAGTTAATTCACGTTCATATTTATCTGTTTGCATCCGCAAAGCTACCGATATACGATAGCAGCGTCTTAATTCAAGCTATTGGGGAAATTATGCGCAACGTTGGCCGTGTTTGCATGTTGCTTGCCCTGTTCGCCTGCCTTTTTCAGACAGCGGCACAGGACGCCAGAGGACGTATTTCGGGCTTGGTCCGCGACTCCACTTCCGCCGTCGTCCCCGGCGTGGAAGTGACTGCCCGCAACGCAGAAACCGGCGTAACCGCTACGGCCCGCACCAACGAATCGGGCGCTTACGACCTGCTTTACATCCAGCCTGGCACCTATGAGCTTACGGTGACCGCGCCGGGGTTCAAGACGGTTCAAAACAGGGCGATTACGGTGAGAGTGGGCGACCGGCTCACCCAGGATTTCACGCTGGAGATCGGGCAGATTACGGAATCGATCACGGTGACCGGGCAGGATTCCATTCTGGAAACAGCCACGGCGAGCCTGGGGCGCGTGGTGGATTCCCGCCGCATCCTCGACCTTCCGCTGCCGGGCGGAAACGCGCTCTCGCTCTCCCGCCTGGCCCCGGGGGTGATCAACCTTGCAGGTCCGAACCACCCGAGCCTGGGTCCCGCGGTGGAAGTGCTATCGCAGATCACGGTGAACGGCACCCGGCAGGGTTCGGTGGAGTTTACGGTGGATGGCACGCCCAGCATGTGGGGCACCAACGCGGCCTTTGCGCCGCCCGCCGAAATGGTGGCTGAATTCAAGGTGCAAACGAGTTCTTACGACGCGAGCATCGGGCGCTCTCCGGGCGGGAATGTGAATGTCGTATTGCGCTCTGGCACCAACGATTTTCATGGCACTCTCTACTCGTTTCACAACAATAACAAGCTGCAATCGCTTTCTTTGTTCCAGCGCCAGTTTCTATACGATCCCTCCTCCGGCCCGATTACGGAGGAAAAGAAGCAGCAGGCCAACCCGCGAAATATTCTAAACCGCTTCGGCTTTATCTTCAGCGGCCCGGTGTTTGTGCCGAAGTTTTACGACGGTAAGGGTAAGACTTTCTGGGTATACAGCTTTGAAGGGCTAACGCGTCCCGGTGTGGAACGCGGCAATTCGTTCTTCACGGTGCCGGACGCGGCCCAGCGCAGCGGCAATTTTTCGCAGTTGCTGGGGATCGGGAAGGCTTACCAGATTTACGATCCGGCCACCATCGCCCCGGCACCCGGAGGGCGGTTCTCTCGGCTGCCATTCGCGAACAACATCATTCCCCAGCAACGGATGGATTCGCTGGCTACCAACCTTCTGGATTACTGGCCGGCTCCGAATACCAATGGAACAATTGACGGCCGCAACAACTTCACGCGGCTGCCACGGTCTTTGAACGAGTTCTTTTCGCACACCGCCAAGGTGGACCACAATTTCAACGAGCGCCACCGGGTGTTTGGACGGTACAACCAGACCTACCAGCTTTTCTCTTCCGGGCAGATTTTCGACAACACCGCCACGGGGCAGGATCGTTTCCGCTACAACTATGGCGCCGTATTTGACGATGTGTTCGTGATCTCGCCCAACCTGGTGAACAATTTCCGTCTAGGCGTGACGCGATTTGAACAGACGTTCCAGCCCCTGGCGGCGGGCTTCGATCTCACCGCCGCGGGATTCGATGCCTCGCTGGCACCACGCATCGATCCGCAGGCCATCACGTTTCCGCAAATCAGCTTAAGCAATTACCAGAACCTGGGAACCACCTTCCCATCGCAAACGGTTTCAAACTACGCCACGTTCTCCGACGACATCTCGCTTTCTTCCGGCAATCACACTTTTCGCTTCGGTGCGGAGTATCGCCTTTACCGGGAGCATGCCTACAACTTCAATTTCATGACGCCGCAGATCACGTTCAACAACACCTGGACGCGCGGCCCCCTGGACAACTCGCCCGTGGCGCCGACGGGGCAGGATTTCGCGTCGTTCCTGCTGGGGCTGCCCGCGGGAGGCCAGATTCGTGTGAACGATTCTTCCGCGGAGCAATCCTCCACATTCAGCCTCTACTTTCAGGATGACTGGCGGATCACCCCAAAGCTCACCATCAACGCCGGCATTCGATGGGACTACGACGCACCCATAACCGAGCGATTCAACCGCAGCGTGCGCCAGTTCGATTTCGATTCGCAGAACCCCGTTGCCGCCGCGGCCATCGCCAAGTACGCCGCCAGCCCCATTCCGGAGCTGCCGGTGTCGCAATTTCGCGTGATGGGCGGCCTTACCTTTGCGGGTGCGCAATCGCAGCCTCGCAGCCTGTGGCAGCCGGACCGCAACAACCTGGCGCCCCGCATCGGCATCGCCTGGACCCCGTTCCGCCGCACCGTCGTCCGGATGGGCTATGGGGTCTTCTTCGTGCCGATTGGCGTAGACCGCGCCTCAGTGAACCAGAGCGGCTATTCCATCACGAATTCGCTGGTGTCTTCGATCAATAACGGGCAGAGCTTCACGGCATCGTTGCGCAATCCGTTTCCCGATGGGTGGGCGAATCCGCAGGGATCCGCGGGCGGCCTCGCAACGGATGTCGGACGCGCAGTGAGTTTCTTTAACCCTGGCATCCGCAACGGCTACATGCAGCGCTATAGCTTCGGCTTCCAGCAGCAATTGCCGGGAGGGATTCTGGTGGATACCTCCTATGTAGGCAATCGCGGCACCAAGCTAACGGTGGACCGGGATTACAACGCGATTCCGAACTCGTGGCTCAGCACGACCGGGGTGCGCGACGACGTCACGAACAACTTTCTCACCTTCCAGGTGAACAACCCCTTCTTCCCGCTGCCCGGAACGAACCTGGCCGGGAACAAAATAAACCGTAGCCAACTATTGCGGCCCTTTCCGCAATTCACCGGTGTGACGTCCAGTGAGCCGATCGGCTACTCCTGGTATCACTCCCTGCAATTCACGACCGAGCGCCGTTTTCAGAACGGATTCACCGCGCAATTCAATTGGACGTGGTCGAAGTTCATGGAGGCGATGCGTTTCCAGAACCCCGCGGACACTGCCCTTGCCGAAGTGATTTCTGACCTTGACCGAACGCACCGCTTCGCATTCAGCGGCGTGTGGAACTGCCATTCGGACCGGGAAAGCCACTGCTGACATCGAACAGAGGGGTGGTGCGCCACATCGCGGAGGGATGGCAATTGCAAGCCGTGTGGCAGAATAACACGGGCGCACCGCTGGGATTTGGGAACGCCTTGCTGGTGGATGATATCCGCAAAGCGGCGCTTTCAGGATCAGAGCAAACGCTGGACCGCTGGTTCGACACCAGCGTGTTCAATGTGGTTCCCGGCCAGCAACTGGTGAGCAATCGGGTGACCCTTTCGCCGCGCTTTAGCGGGGTGCGCCGGGCATCGGTGGACAATTGGGATATCTCGGCCGTCAAGCTGTTTCGGATTCGCGAGTCGCTGCGCTTGCAGTTCCGCGCTGAATACCTGAACGCGATGAACCATTCGAATCTGGCGGCGCCCAACACCGCGCCGACCAACACGCTGTTCGGCAAGATTACGGCAACCGACGGCTTTCCGCGCTATATCCATTTCGGGCTGAAGCTGATCTTCTGATGGGGCGAAGCGGCGTCTCAAGAAGGGGCGCCGCTTGCGCTCGCGGTGGATGTGTTTCCGGTGTTTGATTTCGAAGGGGAGCTAGTTCTGCGCCAGCGGGGGCTTGCGATCTAAACCCTGCAACAGCCAGGCTGCGCCTACCACCACCAGGCAGCCGATCACGTTGAACCAGAGGTAGCTGATGGTGGTGAAATAGTTGCACGCGAAGATGGCCGCTTCGCCGATGAGCACTCCCCAGAAGGCGGCGTTGGAACCAATGCGCCGCATGTAAAAAGCCAGGATAAACACGCCCAGCATCCCGCCATAGAAGAGCGAACCCACGCGGTTCACCACCTCAATCAGTGCGCCCAGTGTCTTGGCGTAGTCGGCCACCACCACCGCGTAGGCTCCCCAGAAAAGGGTGAACAGGCGCGAAGCCCAAAGGTAATGCCGGTCGCTACCGTCGGTCTTGATGCGCCGGTAGATATCCACCACCGTGACGGTGGCCAGCGAGTTCACTTCCGCCGAAATAGTGGACATCGCGGCGGCCAGAATCGCCGCCATCAGCAGACCCACAATCCCCGCCGGCATGTACTTGGTCACAAAGTGCAGAAGATGTAATTCGGTATCGTTCACGCGATTGGCGTCGCCGGTTGCCTGAGCGGCCAAAGCAGCGGCCTCGCGACGCGTATCGGTGAGGTCCTTCACGGCGCTTTGGAAGCGCGCCACGCTCGCTTCGGAAGCAACGGTATCGCCTGAAGCGTCGGCGGCCAACAGTTCCCTTGCTGCCAACTTGCGGGATTCATGGGCGGCATCGTAGCGCCGGGCCAGCGGCTCAAAACTCGCGCGTTGCGCTGGGGATGAGATCGCCTGCATCGCTTCCGGCTGAAAGAGGACGGGCGCTTTCTCAAAGATGAAAAAGACGAAAACCAGCGCCCCCACCAGCAGAATGAGGAATTGAAAGGGGATCTTCACCACGGCATTGAAAAGCAGGCTCACCCGGCTGTGCGTGATGTTCTTCCCTTGCAGGTAACGCTGCACCTGGCTTTGGTCGGTCCCGAAGTAGGCGAGGGCGAGGAACATGCCGCCGAGCAGGCCGCTCCACAGCGTGTAGCGGTCGTTCCAATCGGCGGAAGTAGTGACGGCATTTAATCGTCCGGCAGCCCCTGCCAGCGAGAGCGCGTCGACAAAAGAGATGTCGGCGGGCATCAGCCAGATGGCCAGAAAGAAGGCGAAGATGATGCCCGCGAACATGATCAGCATCTGCTGAAAGTCGGTCCACGTCACTGCCTGCACGCCGCCGATCGCCGTATAGCCAACCACCACGCCGCCCACCACCAAGGACGTCACGGTATCGCTCCAGCCAAAGATGATCGCCAGCACGATCGCCGGCGCGCTCAATGCTACGCCCACGCCCAGCCCGCGCGAGATCAGAAAGATCAGGCTCACCAGGCTGCGCGTTTTGCCGTCGAAGCGCTGCTCCAGATACTCGTAGGCCGTATATACGTTAGCCCGATGAAAGATGGGCACGGCGGTGGCCGAAAGGATGATCATCGCCAGCGGCAAGCCGAAATAGAATTGCACAAAGCGCATTCCATCCACATAGCCCTGCCCGGTGGTGGAGATGAAGGTGATGGCGCTGGCCTGCGTGGCCATGATCGAGAGGGCCATCGCATACCAGGGCATTTGGCGCCCCGCCCGCAGATAGTTCTCCACCGTGTTCGCGTTGCGGCTCTTGTAGAGACCGTAAACGACGATGCCGCCCAGCGTGACGACCAGCACGATCCAATCGAGCGTTGTCATCGCTCAAACACCATCCGAAAGGTGTAGAACAGCACGATCAGCACAACCAGATACGCGGCAACGCAAAGGTAGACGTTGCGCCAGGAGCCAAAGCGGGCCGGAGGCGGATCGTCGGTCGCCGCACCGCCCGCCGGGCTCACGTTGTTGTTCGATGCGGGCAGGTGCGAAGGGTGGAGGGCCATGGTGCAGTTTAACTAATTTGGTGCAGCTCGCTAATCACCGTGCAGGTACATTCATCCCGCGAGCATAGGCTGCCAAATGCGGAATGCCAGCCTCGGCATTAGGAGTGCTCCGGCTGGCATGCCATTCTACTTGATGACGTTCTCGCCGCTGCCTGCCTAGTGGCCGCCTTCTTCTTCCCCGGCTCCCATCCAGTTGGCCAGGTAATTCTGCATGCCCACTTGCTCCATCAGCCCGAACTGCGCTTCCAGCCAATCGTAGTGATGTTCTTCGTCCAGCAGGATTTCCTTGAGCAGTTCGCGCGAACCGTTGTCGCCCACCTCGGAACAATAGGCCATCGCCTCGTTCAGAAAAGGGATGGCGTCCTTTTCCAGTTGGAAGTCGCTTTCCAACTGGCTTTTCACGTTGCTGCCCACGTGAATCGGGAACATATCCACCATGTTGGGCTGGCCGTCCAGGTAAAGGATGCGGTCGATCAGCTTGTCGGCATGGGTCATCTCTTCGATGGATTCCTTCCGCATATAAGCCGCCAGCTTCGTATAGCCCCAGTTCTGGCACATTTTCGAATGCACAAAATACTGGTTGATCGCCGTCAGCTCGCGCTTTAGGCTGATGTTCAAAAACTCAATGACTTTCGGGTCGCCCTTCATGCTTTCTCATCTCCTTTGAAGCGGTGCGCAATGCCACATCCATCGCGATGCCGCAAGCCTTCCATTGTAACAGCGGCATTCGCGCCAAAAACGCGAATCGGCCCGGGAATCGACGGCTATTTCGAAGAGAGCCCGCCAAGGGCGCTACCGGCGAAGAGCGTAGACGCGGGAGCCGATCCCGATCGCCTTATCGCTGTCGGGAAAGCCGAAGAACCAGAGAACCTCCTCCGCGCCACCCGCCCGCGTGATCGTCAACCCATGGCCGCTTAGCCGATACCTCGCTGCTCCAGGCCCTCTCCTCGATCCGCCAACTACACTGGTTCCCGAACCGCCTCCACCGCTCGAGACGCCACGGCCCCCCCCGGTTGTGAGCGTTCCGTCGGCCGAAAACACGCAAGGCCCACGCGCGCACGCCATCGCTTTCAAATGGCCTCCATAAATTATTTGAAACACGCCCCCTTAGGCGCCCCGTAAGTGCTTGAGAAATCAGGCCGGAATTGTACTCATTAACACCATTTAACCTCCTTGTTTTCATGGGTTTGTGACAGAACCGCGCTAAGCTGAAAGAGTTGTTTCAGAGCCGGTCTTACCGGACCCAAACTCCACTTCGAACCTTCCAGATCAGGAAAAAAGGATTTTCAGCCATGCGAATGCTGCAAACGCTGGTGATCGCCGCGATACTGGTGACGAGTCTGTTCGCCCAATCCAATGCGAACAAGGCCCAGATCGCCGGAAACGTCTACGATCCCAATCAAGCTTTGGTGCCCAACGCCACCGTCACCATACGGAACGAAGGCACCGGCGCCATGCGCGTCGTCACGACGAATGAAGCCGGTTATTACCAGGCGCCCTTCGTGGATCCCGGTCGCTACACTCTCGAAGCCAGTGCATCCGGCTTCGCCAAGAAGACCGTCGCCGCCACCGTCAACGTCGGCACTACGGCCAACATCGACATCGTTCTAACGATTTCAGAGACGACGGAAACGGTGGAAGTCACCGACACGTTGATCAACCTCGCCGTTCCCACCCTTTCCACCGTGGTGAACCAGACCGCCATCCGCGACCTGCCTATTAACGGCCGCCGCTTCCAGGATTTCGCCGTGCTCACGCCCACCGTTCAGGTGGAGCCGCAGCGCCAGCAACTCTCCTTCGTTGGCCAGCGCGGCGTGAATTCGAACGTCATGCTCGATGGCGCCGACTACACGCAGCCCTTCTTTGGCGGCATTCGTGGCGGTGAACGCTCCAACTTCATCATCACCGTGCCCCAGAGCGCGGTGCAGGAATTCCAGGTGGTAGCCGCGGGTTACTCCGCCGAATATGGCCGCTCCACCGGCGGCGTGCTCAACGCCATCACCAAGAGCGGTTCGAACGAACTGCACGGCGATGCCTTCTACCAGATCCGCCACAAGGAATTGGGCGAGACGAATCCCCTGGGCCAGAACGCCCTGGAGACCTTGCAGCAATTTGGCGGTGGCCTCGGCGGCCCCGTCTTCATCCCGAAGTTTTACGACGGACGCAATCGCACTTTCTTCTTCGTCGCCGGCGAATCGCAGTTCTCTAAGCAGCCCCGCCTGGTGCAGATGCCCTACTTTGAACGGCGTCGCGCACGGCGGCCAACGCCGAAGCTTACGATTTCTTCCGCGGCCAGGAACAGCCCTTCCAGCAGACCAACGACGCCTACGGCATGACTGCCCGCGTCGACTTTCTTTCCACCAACAGCAGCCGCATCGCCCTCCGCTACAACCGCTCGGAATCGAACGGCAAGAACGCGGTGAGCGTGGGCGGATCGTTGAATCCCGCAACCACCCGTTCGCTCTCCACCGACGGCACGGAGAAGAACGGCATCCACCTTGGTGGCATCCAGTGGACCCAGATTCTTTCCCCAACCGTGATCAACGATCTCCGCTTCACCGCTACCTACGAAGTGCGTCCCCGCATCGCTAACTCGGCGTTGCCCCAGTTGACCGCCGGCCAGGTGGGCACCTATGGCGCTCGCAACTTCCTGCCTACCACCCAGGATGACGACCGCATTCAGATTGCCGATACGCTGAGTTGGAATGCCGGTAGCCACACCATCAAGGCGGGC
This sequence comes from Bryobacterales bacterium, assembly GCA_034522975.1. Classification (GTDB taxonomy): domain Bacteria; phylum Acidobacteriota; class Terriglobia; order Bryobacterales; family Bryobacteraceae; genus JACTMJ01. Next base: position 160,935 of record JAXHKT010000054.1, on the reverse strand, counting down.
TTCGATTACAACCGCATCCACACCTTCCAGTTCTTCGGCTTCAATCAGTTCGGCTCATTCAGCTTCCTCAATTCGAATGCCGGCTTCGTGCTGGATCAACTCACCGTCAACGGTGCCGGCGACAAACGCTTTGGAACCAACCAGGCCCAATACTTCCGCCAGATCGGCAACCTCCTTGCCGACTTCAAAGTGGACCTCCTCGCCGGATTTGTCACCGACAGTTGGCGCGTCTCGCCCTCCTTTTCCATCGACTACGGTTTCCGTTGGGAAGGCCAGTACAACCCCACGCCCGATGCCAACAATGCGACCCTCGTGAACGCCATGCAAGGTTTCACTTTCCCGCGTGGCGCGCAAGTGGATCCCACGCAGATTCGCGACGCGACTGACCAATTCATGCCTCGCTTCGGCTTCACCTGGTCCCCCAACAAGCCGGGCAAGCGCTTCGTTCTTCGCGGACAAACCGGCATCTTCTATGCCACCACGCCGCTCATCGTGATGGCAGGCCCCACCAATAATTTCCGCACGCCTGCCGGCGATCTTTCCGTCACCATTACGCCGGCCGCCAACACAACCCTCTACGACGTCTTCCAGAGCGTCGGCGTCGACCTCAACCAGTTCTCGCTGGCCAACCTCCCCATCCTCACCAACGAGCAGGTTGCCCGCCTTCCCGCAGCCTCCTCCGCGCCCACGGTCATCGCCATGGCGAACGACTTCCGCAATCCTCGCTCCTATCAGGCCGGTCTCGGAGTGGAACAGGAGCTTTGGAGCAACTTTGTGGTTGGCCTCCAGTTGAGCTATGTGAACACCGTTCACAACCTGCGCAACCTCAACTACAACCTGGGTGTGCCGGTAGTGCCCTCCACCCGGGCTGATCAGCGTCCGCTCTACAATACTGTGCGAAGGACCAACGCGGCGTTCGATCAGGTTTTAGTGCGGTCCAGCAGTGCTCGCGCGATGTATCGTTCCGTGACGACCAACGTGCAGTATCGCGGACGCCGCTTCCAGTTTGGTGCCTTTTACACCGCCGGAGAAAACTTCTCCGACGACGACACCGAGCGCGATGCCACCGGTTACAACTACAACGATGCTTACAACTTCAAGCCAGAGTACAACTACTCCAGGATTGACGTGCGGCATGATTTCACCGGCAACGCGGTGGCCTTCCTCCCGTGGGGCTTTCAGGCTTCGGGCATCTTCCGCGCGCGCACGGCGCTGCCGATGAATGCCATCACCGGGGCCGATACCAACGGCGACGGCAACAGTTTTGGCGACCGCCCTTACTCCGCACCCGGCGTGGCGTTCCAGCGCAACTCCTTCCGCAACCGCGGCTTTAAGAATGTCGACATGCGCATCCTGAAGGACATCCGGCTCACTGAGTCGGCAAAGCTGCAATTCTCGGCCGAAATCTTCAATCTCTTCAACTTCGATAATGTGGTTTTCGGCGGCAACACCAACACTTACGGCCTCGGCGTCGATCCGGTAACCGGCGCCGTCCTTGCTCCCGATGCGCGCTTCCAGGCGCTGCGGAATGCCAACGGCGATTTCAATACACAGAATTCGCAAGTGGGCACACCCCGGCAAGCCCAGTTCGGCTTGCGGTTCATGTTCTAACAGAAGTAACCGGCAGCAGGCTCCCCAATCAGGAGCCATAACCGAAATGGGCGCGCCTCCCCTCACAGGGAAGCGCGCCCATCTTTTTTGTCCACCGTTGTCTTGCCGGAGCGCACGGAAGCGATCACGCGACTGCTTAGAAGAATTGCGGAAAACGCGAGGTGCGCGGCCGGCAGCTGCTCTATCGAGATACGCTCTTAGCATGAATCGCCGGACCTTCGTTTCACTGATGGCTTCTTCGATGGTTGCAGTGGCCGCGCCGCCTTGGCCGGAGGATTTGCGGCGCAAGATTGCGGGGTATCTCGAAACGCTGCGGCGCCCGGAAGGGGCCTACGGTTGGGAGGGCGATGTCACCGCTCAGGTGAGCCCTACGTTCGGAGCGACGGGGAGTTACCGCCTGTTGGGGTTGCCGGTTCCCGAGGCGTCGCGGGTGGCGGAGTTTGTGCGCTCTCACTATCCGGTGGCGGAGCGACGCCGCACGGAGCGGCCGCTCTGGCGATTGGATTTTGAACAGGCGCAGACTTTGCTTTGGCTGGATGCATCGGTCGAGAGCTTTCGTGCGCTGGCCGAGGGTTGGGCGAAGCCGGCGGACTTTACCACCAACTACGAACTTGGCGGAGATCCAGTGCTTCAGCATCAGGCCATGGCCGTGCGCGTACGTCATCATTTGGGACTTTCGCCTTCCACGAAGGATGGCGAGTGGCGAGACTACTTCGCGGCGCGACGACGCCTGAACGGCACGTTCAACAACACCCCGGCCTCCGACGGCAGCGACGGGCACGTGATGAATACGCTCTGGGGCTTACTGGCCTCGGAGTGCTTGGCAATGAAGCTATCGGCTACTCCGGAACTGGACGCATGGATTCAGGGCTGCCAACTGCCTTCCGGGGGCTTCACCTACGCGCCCAAAGCAAGCGTGGGGGGCGTCGATGACATCGCTTATACGTGGGCGGCGCTGCAGGTGCTGGAGCGGGCAGGCGCCAAGGCGCGGGATGCGGCGGGGTGCCGTCGATGGGTGGAAGCGCTGCTGACGGCGGAGGGCGGCTTCCAGGATCGGCCGGCGGGAGAGCCGAATCCGCTGGCGACCTACTACGCGCTCGATTGTCTGCGGATGCTGCAGGCGGTTCCGAGCGGAAAAGGGAAACCTGCTGTGAGGGCGCGAAGCTATCCGATTGAGGCGGGGATGCGGGTGTTCACGGCGCAGGTGGAAGCACCGGGAGTGGGGAGCCCTCGAGACGCAGTGCGGCTGGCCAATGCCCTGGGCATTCATCTGTGGACCGCCAAGAATTCGCCCGACGGCTGGGTGCGGGAGGCGAGGCGTGTTGCCGTGGAAGATAAGTCGCAGGTCGAGTTCCACATCGCCGACGAAGAGTATGGAACCTACGTGGCGTTGCCGGGGCTGGGATGCTATTCCCACCTGGTGGATACGTTGGCTCCGAACGGCGTCGATTGCGGGACGCAGTTGCCGAAGAAGAACTTCCCTTACCCCTGGGAGACCTTCCGCGATAGCCGCCTTGCGCAACTCAAAAAAGGCGGCGGCGGGCTGGTGTGGCAGTTCAACGAAAACGAAGAATTTACGCGGGCGCTGCTCGACGAGGCCACGGAAAAGGGAACCTATGCAGCGATTGCGGCCTTCCATTTCGGCAATAAATTTTTCATTCGTCAGGGAACTGTTTTTGCGCAGTCGGGCGGGCAGGTTGCCGTATGTGGGATTGCAGGACGCGCATGGCAAGGAAAGCTGGTGGTGGGGCAAGTATCTGAGCGCTTTCCGTACGCTCTATGTGGCGCGCGACGCGGGCTGGGCAGGCTGGATGGACGCATTGTCTACGCACCGCGTGATGACTATCCGGCACGACGAAGTGACGGGGTGGAAGACGCACTACGCGGGAGGCTCGAAGGAACTGCGCGATTTCGTGAAGCGGCACGAAGCGGAATGGCGTTGGTGGGGGGAGGATGGAAAGAACTCGCGGCTGCCGCTGGGCTCGCTGGTGCTGCTTCGGCCGGGGATGCCGTTCGAGGAAGGAGCTCCCGAGAAGGGGCTGGCCCTGCGCTTGCGGTTGGGCGCAGACACGACAAACCAAGGGGTTCCGAAGGTGGCGCACACCGAATTGGTGGCACTCCGGGTGGACGGAAATACAGTGGATGCCCCGTTGCGGGAATCGAAGACCGATCGCTACCACTACGTTACTTTTGACGATGGTACTGCAGCGCGAGGGCACCACCGCGCGGAGGCCGAAGTGAGAGATGTCAATACGGGACGGACGGAACGCATTGCATGCACGTGGAGCGGGGACGCTTGATTCGCAAAAAGTAGTAGCAACGGAGAGGAGCGAGAGGAATGAGCAATGAGATGAAGTGGAGCCGCCGGACGCTATTGGCGCTCGCGGCAACGACGGCGGTGGCGGCGGAGAAAAAGCTGCGGGTAGGCGTGGTGGGCGGACGCTTCGGCGCGGAGTTCCAATTTCATGAGCATCCCAACTGCGTGGTGGAGGCCGTGAGCGATCTTCGGGAAGACCGGCGGGCGCACCTGGCGAAGACGTATGCGTGCAGCAAGACATACCCCTCGCTGGAGGAAATGCTGCGCGATAAACGGGTGGAGGCCGTGGCGTTATTTACGCCCGCGCCAGACCACGTGAAGCACGCGCTAGCCTGCTTTCGCGCGGGCAAACACGTCCTCTCCGCGGTGCCGGCGGCGATGTCGCTGGAGGATTGCGCGCGCCTGGTGGAAGCCGTGAAGCGTAGCGGGCTGACCTACATGATGGCGGAGACCAGCCACTACCAGCAGATGGCGATCTCGGCTAGAAAGTTCTACCAGGAAGGGGCGTTTGGAAATCTCTACGCGTGCGAAAGCGAGTATCACCACGCCGGGCTCGAAAGCCTCTATATGGAGAACGGGAAACGCACGTGGCGCTATGGATTTCCCCCGATGCACTATCCCACGCACTGCACGGCGCATTTGCTGGGAGTGACGGGCGAGCGGATTACGCGGGTGAGTTGCGTGGGGTGGGGGGATGGGGCGCCGATGTTGAAGGACAACGTGTACCGGAATCCGTTCTGGAACGAGACGGCGTTCTTCGAGACGAACCGGGGTACGGCGTTTCGAGTGGCGGTGTGGTGGAAGGGCGCGCACAAGGGCACCGAGCGAGCCAAATACTATGGCGACAAGATGAGTTTCTTCTACCCGGATCCGAACGGGCTGGGCGCGAAGATCGTCCGCTGGAGCGACGGGAAGGAAAAGGACAGCGGAGGTTTTGAGCGGCAAGGCTCGATCTTGGAAGCGTATGAAGATCCGAAGTGGTGGAGCACCGCAATGCTTCCCGAAGCGCTGCGTCACCCGAGCGGCCACGAAGGCTCGCATACCTTCCTCACCCACGAGTTTGTGAGCGCCGTGCTCGAGGCGCGCAAACCGACGGTGGACGTCTATGAGGCCGTGGCATATACGGCGCCTGGGATCGTGGCGCACCAATCCGCATTACAGGGCGGTGTCCAGATGAAGGTGCCTTCGTTCGGCTAGTGCGGAAGCGGCAGGAATCTGAAATGCGGTGGCGGTTGGGCATAAGGAGCGCCGGTTAGAAGGTGAGTCGCAAGCCGAAGCGGAACTTCCGCTCGTCGCTGGCGCCGGTGATTGCCATGAGGTTGTTGGCGTTTGTGGTGGTGCCGTCATGCGTCACTCTCATGGTGCTAACATTTGACGCCGGATTCCCCAAGCGTGGCGTGTCAGTGAAGTTAGAATTTAGAGTTCCGGGGACGGGAAGCTGTAAAAAACCTCCCTCATTTTTGAAACATGTTAGGTCTGTTTTCGGAGTGTGCAAATTCGGGACCAAGGCGTCCCTATTTTCTGATTCTGCCCGGGGGATGCGACGGGATTGAGACCACCCGCCGGCTGCGGGAAGCGAATCCGCGATTGCGGGTGATCGCCTTGATGGCGTCGGTCGATGAGGCGTGGATGATTGGGGTGCTTCGGGTGGGGGCAAGCGGGTATCTGCGGAAGGATTCTGAACCCGAGGTATTGCTCGCGGCGGTCCGGGCCGTCGCCGCGGGAAGAACCTACGTCGACGCGTCAGTCGCGATTCAACTAGCGCGACTCCCAGCGGGCGCCTGCGACCTTTCCGCCCGGGAACTCGACGTATTGCGGGCACTGGCGAGCGGGCGGTCCTACAGGGAGATTGCCACCGCACTGTTTGTGAGCGAGGAAACGGTAAAGACGCACGTCGGGCATATCCTGGGGAAACTTCAGGTCGAGAACCGATCGTAGGCGATTGTGCAGGCGCTGAAGCGTGGGTTGCTCTCGGTGGGGAATTAGATCAGACTTGAAGACACTATGCTCCTCAATCGACGTGCGATGATGACAGCGCTTCCAGCGATGGTGCCCGCGGTGGCGGCCATGCAAACGGAGGGCGGACGAAAGACGAACTTTTACGTGCTGGAGCAGTACTTTCTGGAAAACGGCTCGCAACCCGAGCGGATCCACAACTTCTTCTCGAAGGCGCTGATTCCCACGATGCGCCGGTTCCACAACGGGCCGGCGATTGTTGCGGAAGCTCTTGCCGCGCCGCACATGCCGCAGGTTCTGGCGATCTTTGGCGCAAGTTCCGTGCAGGAGATCTTCGACCTCTCGAACAAGCTGTTCGCGGACAAGGAATTCAGCAAGGCTTACGACGACTGGGAAGCCGGAGAGCAGCCGTTCCTCTCGGCAAGTGCGTCGCTGCTGCAGGCTACAGACTACTCCCCCGAGATCACCCTGCCGGAAAAGGCTCCGGAAACGCGGCGCATTCTGGAGTTGCGTACCTACCATTCCCCGACGTGGCGGCAATTAAAGGCGCTTCACGAACGATTCTCCGGTCCGGAGATCAAGATCTTCCACCGGGTGGGCGTCCATCCTCTTTTCTACTCGACGACGGTGTTTGGAACCATGCGGCCGAACCTCACCTACCTCATTCCGTTTGCGAATCTCGCGGAGCGGGAGAAGGCATGGAATGCGTTCGGGGCCGATCCTGAGTGGATCAAGGTGCGGCGCGAATCCATTGAACGAGCCGGGCAGATTTCAAGCCAGATGCAGATCTCGCTGTACCGCGCCACGGCGTATTCTCCCGTTGGTTAGCCGCTCCGTGCACGACTCCAGGCAGATCCACCCAGTTGATGAGTGGAACTTCGCTGCGGCTCGGCTGGCCGCCGCAAGAGCAACCCAGCGCGCACCGCCCATCAACCGCGAGTCTGGCGAGGTCCCCCCGATTCTGTCGGATGTGAGCGGGGCGGTCACGCCACCCGCAAATTCTTCTTTCATCCGTAATCTGCTCATCGGACACCACTTGCCGTGCCACCGCCTCCAAGTCTGGCCACCCACAGTTCGTTTCGGCCCCGCCAAAGCCGATCATCAAATGCGGGACAGCCTGGTCTGGACCCCCACCTTGAGACACGAATAGTCGGGACAGATCTCCGTTTACTGCAAAACAATTGTCTCGCTCGACGGGTCCATCGATACTACCATTGACCGGCGAAGCGGAGGCTGGCACTCCTAGCCGAAATGGCTTCCCCGATAAGAAGGGAACTGAAACCCGGCGAAGCATTGCGATGGCCCGCTGAGTCTCCGCCGCCGGATGGCCTCACCGCGAGGCATTGCCACCCTCCGGTCTCAATCTGTCCTGATCACGGCGCGCCGGTAGGATACCAGGGGGGGCGAGCCGGAATCGCTCACTTCGAGAATCACGTGCAGTTCGCGGGTTTCTGGCGGAATCACCAGCGAAGCTTCAGACGTCGCCGCGTTTTCAATCGCTACAGCGCTCCGGGATCCTTCACCCGGTTCCGGGTAGAGATACCAGTGGTAGGCGATCGAATCGTGATCGGGGTCGGAAGAGCCCTTCGCACTCAAATGCACGCGTGCCCCCACCTTGGAGTGAAGGGTGAGCACACGGCGCGTCGCGTCTCCGTTCAGAACCGCGCTCGGTTCGTGGTTGGCGTCCTTCCGGTGAGTGGAGCACCAGGTCATCCGCGCGGCGAAGGCGTTTTGGAAATCCGGTCTCCATCGCCACACGGTAGAGCGGGCGCCCTCGCCCGGGGCGGCGTTGTCTTCGGCGTCCGTATAGTAGCGGTCGCGGACGTGCCGGAAACGTCCGCCCCAACCGCCCCACTCGGGATGCTCCGGGTTAGAGAGCCCGTTTGAAAGGAAGTAAAACCACGATGGGGTGTCGCCTTCTTTCATCACCCCGTGGGGGTTGGGCGCAGTCCAGGTCTTCATGGGATAGATCGCGCCCAGGGGATTGGTCCTGACGTTTGCGTCAATCCAGTCGCGTGAGGTGAGCGACATGTCTCCCCCGAGATACATGCCCCGGTATACGGAAAGCCGCCGATCGCGGGGTAGCCGATTCTCAAGCGAAACCCCGGCGTTGGACGAACTCAGGATGAAAAACAACTCCGGAAAGCTGGTGGTAATCCACGGTCCTGTTTCGTCCTGGTGTTCGATGGAGTGAACCCGCAGCTTGCCGACGAAGCGGGATAGCGCTTCGGGCGAACGGTGCTTGCGGACGTGCCATAGCGCTTGGGCGAGGTCATGCGCCCCGCCCCAGATCGCGATATTCAGGGGACGCCCATCGATGCGGTCCGCCGCAGCGACGATGGCCAGCGACGCGTCCGTATCATGGCCCTCGCCGACGCTCAGGAGCCGCCGGTGAGGGTCGCCGGCACGGACCACCGCCAGCAAGCTGCTGGCCGAAGGATAGCGAGGATCGTGTGCTGCCAGATTTTCGCGCACTTTGCCGTAGGCTTCCACAACCTCCCGGATGAGGTCTGGCCGTACAGCGGCTTGTTTAAGTTCCCCGGGGGTTCCCGAAGCCGAAGCGAACAACCCTTCGATGTCGAACTCATTGGAAAACACCATCAGGCGGATCAAGGACTGATGGTCGTCGGGATCGCCTCCGATGTCGGTAAGCACGATTAACCGCGGCCTCTCCTGCGTCGTGGCGGCATAAGGCGCGGAACCCATCCCGCAACCCAAACACAGAACAAAGGCAAGAATTCGAAATCGCACTGCTTCCTTCCGATCCGCGGGTGAGAACGCCCAGGATGATGGCGACAACGTGGGGGGGCGCCTTGAAATTCGCTTCGCCGGGGAACACGAGTGCGCCGCTCCTTCCCGCGCCGCCGCTTGTTTGGCGGGCGGGGTGCAATGGCAGGGACGGTCTCGCAAGAAGCGGCTACCGGGGGCTTGTCTTGAAAGAGATGGCAATCGGCATGCCGGTCCCGCGTGCTCCTCGCGGCGCGCGGGAGGGCTTAGCGAAAGACTGCTCCAGAGGCTTATTGCGTCTGGGTAGGCGTTGCCGTTGAAGGCGTTGCGGGCGCTTCCTCAACTGGCTTCGGCGTGTACTGCTCGACGATGTTCAGCTTCACCGGTTGTTCAATGAACATGGGCGTATCGCCGCCGGTGAGGATCATCATGCTGTAGCGGCCGAACTTAACGTCTTTCCCAATCACGAATTTGATGGCCGCATCGGTCTGCTCACTGATCTTCAGCTTGATGTCGTTCTTGCCATCGGTGAGGTAGAGTTCCGCGACATTCGCTTTGCCCAGGTTTTCGCCGCTCACCACTACGGCGTCACCGCGAATGGCTTCGTCCTTATCGAGCGACCGCATCATCGGTATGCCTGTCGCCGCCAGCGCAAGCGCAGGAATCACCAGGGCCAGAACAAGCAATAGAACAAAAGACCGTCTCATCTCTTCCTCCTCACCCATGCTACCCCCGCTGGTGCGGAAAATCAACAAAAAAGACAGTTTAGTCTTCTATTTTCAGGTTAGCGCCGGGCGAGCCTGTTCGCGGCGCATCGGAACGTTGAGAATCATGCGCTTACGAAATACATTCGGGGATCTCCCAGCCGCCAATACCGCGGCGAATCGGGGCTGGCGGGCGTGTACGCGCAAGCAAAAAGCTAGGGCCGGCGAAACGGATCGGCGGCATCGTAAGCAGGGTTGGGCGTGGGCATCGGCGCGCCCAGCGATTGAAGCCACGCCCGCAGCTTCCGTTTCATGGCCGCGGCACGCTCTTCTTCGCGAAGGGCAAGGTCCCGCTGCTCTCCAATGTCGTCTTTGAGATTGTAAAGCTCCACCCGCTCCCCCAGCTTGAGGGCGTAGTCACGCTCAGGGTCGATGTGGTCGCCGAAGAAATGGATCAGTTTATAGTCGCCCTCGCGGATGACGGCGCAAGGGGTGGCGCCCCATTGGATGTCGTAGAGCGGCATGTACCAGTAGAGAGTGCGCTCCGGCAAACTGCCGCCGCGCAACGCCGGCAGCAGGCTGACGCCATCGAGGGGGTGGCCTTTCGGTCCGGTTGGAGCGGGTGCTCTGGCGCCGGCGGCTTCGAGCAAGGTAGGGTACCAATCCACAACATGGACGGGCACGGAGGAATCCGCACCCTCCGGCGTCACTCCCGGCCAGCGGACGATGGCGGGAACCCGGATGCCGCCTTCGTAAGGGGAGCCTTTTCCCAGACGAAGGGGAGCGTTGTCGAACAGGGTATCGATACCGCCGTTGTCGGAGAGGAAGACGACGATGGTGTTCGATGCCAGATTGAGTTCATCCAGCTTGGCAAGCAGGCGCCCGATGGAAGCGTCCATATGTTCGAGTGCCGCCAGATAGGTGGCGTTGTGGATGCCCGAGGCCAGATATCCGCGCTTGCGGTAGGCGTCGGTGAGGTCCTTTGGCGCCAGCACCGGCCCGTGGATGGTGTGGTGGGAGAGATAGGCGAAGAAGGGACGGTCTTTGCTGCGCTCGATGAAGGCGATGGTTTCGTTGGTGAGGAAGTCGACGCCCTTGTCTGTGTGGGACTGATATTCCAAAGGGTCCTGCTTCGAGGGCGCATAGTCGAAGCCGTAGTGGGTGGCGGCTTCGGGATACAGCATCGTGTAATAGCCGTCGTCGTTCCGGGTGAGGTGCCACTTCCCGAGGATCGCGGTGGTGTATCCGGCGTCGCGCAGGGCCGCGGCGATAGTGCATGTGCCGCGTTCCATATTGGCCTTGTAGGGAGGCTCCTTGAGCGGAGCGTAAGGGTAGCCATAGGGCGGGATGACGTGCCACATGCGGTTGCGGGCGGTGTGCTGGCCGGTGAGCAAGCTGGCGCGTGTGGGCGTACATTGCGGCGTCACGTAAGCATCGGTAAAGCGGATGCCCTGCTTCGCCAGGCGGTCAAGGTGAGGCGTTTTGGCGTGGCGGCCCCCATAGCTGCGCACGGCGGTGTAGCCGAGATCGTCGGCCAGAATAAACAGGATGTTGGGCGGGCCGGAGCGTGGGGCGGGAGGGGCCGCGGGCGCCTGGGCAGAGGCGGCGGTGGTTGATGCCGCCGCCATCGCGGTGAGGAAGGATCGGCGGGAGAGCGCGTGATTCGAGAGGGAGGAAGGGCTAGCGGCGCGCCGGCCAGTCCGCGGGAAGTCCGGTTGGGATGGCATCACCGGCATTTTATCGTGGTCGCGCAAACCGGTTTCCGGATTTCCGCTGCACCGCCAACCCGTTGCGCCGGCAAAATAGCACTTTCGATTCTGCCGAAACTCTGTATGATGTCTGCAAGGGCGTAACCCGCCGCCGGGCGGCTGCGGTATTCCCGGATTCGGAAGAGAGGCAATGCTTCCGTTCCAGGCGAATGCATTCTTCATACTGGGCCTCATGTAACGGTTCCATCGGCCGAATTCCGGTTCGATGGGGCGATAACGGCTTGCTGGCGCCACGGGTTTGACGCTTCGGAGTTCGTTTGTATCTTCTCGACGAAGGTTCGCGCCAGCCGTATGGCGCCGCCGTTGCATGGGTCGGGGAGGCTATGTATGACGGGAGAAGTTGCCGCCACTGGAACGCTCGTCCGTGTCGACGAGCTGGGCGGGATGGAGAATACCCGTGTGGTGCGGGTGGCGGGAAAGCTGGAATCGGTGGTCATCCGCTTTGCGGGCGATTCCGGGGACGGCATGCAGTTGACGGGGTCGCAGTTTGCCACCACGTCCGCGCTGATCGGGAACGACATCGCTACGATGCCGGACTTTCCGGCTGAGATTCGTGCGCCGGCGGGCACCCTGCCCGGTGTGAGCAGCTTCCAATTGCAGTTTGCCTCCGGCGAGATCTTCACGCCCGGCGACGAGCCCGACGTGCTGGTGGCGATGAACGCCGCGGCGCTAAAGGTGAACCTGGGCACTCTTCGCCTTGGCCGCACGATCATCGCCAATACGGACGGCTTCGACGCCGGCAATCTCTCAAAATCCGGCTACGCCGCCAACCCCCTCGACGATGGTTCGCTCGACGGCTACCGCGTGATCCCCATCCCCCTCACGACGCTAACGATGAAGGTGCTGGAGGAATCGCCCCTCCCAAGCGCGACAAGCAGATGTCGAAGAACTTCTATGCGCTGGGAGTGCTCTACTGGCTCTACTCTCACCGCGATGGATGGCGACACCGAACCGCGCTGGATCAAGCAGAAGTTCGCCAAGTCGCCGGATGTCGTGCGAAGCCAACCTGCCGGCGCTCGCGGCGGCTACGCCTACGCCGACGGCCGGCGAGCTGTTCGACGCACCGCCTATGAGGTGCCGCGCAGCTCCGACGCAGCCTGGCAGCTACCGCAACATCACCGGCAACACGGCGCTGCGCTCGGGCTTGTACGCGGCCGCGCAGAAGGCCGGGCTGCCGCTTTTCTCGGCACCTTACCCGATCACGCCCGGCCACCGACATCCTGCACGAGCTCGCGCCGGCATGAAGGACTTCGGCGGTGATCACCTTCCAGGCCGAGGACGAGATCGCCGCGGTGTGCGCCGCCATCGGGGCCTCGTTCGCCGGGGCGATCGGTCTCACCACCACCAGCGGACCCGGCGTCGCGCTCAAGAATGAGGCGATTGGTCTTGCCGTGATGACGGAGCTTCCACTGGTGATTGTGAATGTGCAGCGCGGCGGGCCGTCGACCGGCTTGCCGACCAAGACCGAGCAGGCCGACCTGCTGCAGGCCATGTGCGGTCGAAACGGCGAGTGCCCCACCGTGGTGCTGGCCCCCCAAAGCGCCGCCGATTGCTTCGATATCGCCTTTGAAGCCGTGCGCCTGGCGGTCACCCACATGACGCCGGTCTTCGTGCTCTCCGACGGCTACATCGCCAACGGCGCCGAGCCCTGGCGGCATCCCCGACGTCGGCGCGATCTGGCGGAGATCCAGGTGCGTCTGCGGGTGGATCCCGAGGGCTTCCAGCCGTTCAGCCGCGATCCGGAATCGCTGGCCCGTCCGTGGGCGATGCCGGGCACGCCCGGCCTCGAGCACCGCATCGGCGGTCTCGAGAACAGCAACGGTTCAGGCAATATTTCCTACGACCCGGAAGTACACGAACAGATGGTGCGTCTCCGGGAGGAGAAGGTGGCTCGGCATCGCCCGGGACTACCCGGCTGTCGAGCTCCTTGGCCGACCGGCAGGCGACCTGCTGGTGGTCGGGCTGGGGCGGTACCTTCGGCGCGCTTCGATGACGGCGGTGAAGCGGGCGCAGTTCGCGCGGACTGCAGCGTCTTCCATGCTCACCTGCGCCACCTGAACCCGCTCCCTGAACGATCTCGGCGACGATGCTTTCGCGCTTCGAGCGGGTCCTCGTGCCGGAGTTGAACATGGGCCAGCTGGCGCATGGTGTTGCGGGCGAAGTTCCTTCGCAACACCATCCGCTTCAACAAGGTGCAGGGGCAGCCATTCCGCAGCACCGAAATCGTCGACGCGATTGATCGCGCACTGGAAGGAGATCCGCAATGAGCACCGTCACCCTGCCTGGCGAAGTTCCCCCGCCGCCGCAATTCACCAAACGGGATTTCGTCTCGGACCAAACGGTGCGCTGGTGCCCCGGATGCGGCGACTATGCCATCCTCGACGCCGTGCAGAAGGTGTTTGCCGGCCTGGGCATCGCCCGCGAAAACTTCGTGGTGGTCTCGGGCATCGGCTGCTCCAGCCGCTTGCCTTACTACATCAACAGCTTCGGCTTCCACGGCATCCATGGGCGCGCGCCGGCCATCGCCACCGGCATCAAGGTCACCCGTCCGGAGCTTTCCGTGTGGGTGGCAACCGGCGACGGCGACGGTCTTTCGATTGGCGGCAATCACATCCTGCACGCCATGCGCCGCAACGTCGATATCAAGATCCTGCTCTTCAACAATCGCATCTACGGGTTGACGAAAGGCCAATACTCACCCACCTCCGAAGCGGGCAAGAAGACGAAGACATCTCCTTACGGTTCCGTGGATCTGCCCGTCGATCCGGTGGCTCTGGCGCTGGCTTCCGGGGCCACCTTCGTGGCCCGTTGCATCGACAACTATGGGGAACACCTCCGCCAGGTGCTCACCCGCGCGGCGAACCACCGCGGCTCGGCCTTTATCGAAATTCTCCAGAACTGCCCCATCTTCAACGACGGCACCTTCGCCGATGTAGAAAGCCGGCAGGAGCGTCCCGATCAAGCGCTCGAACTCCAGCACGGCCAGCCGCTCCTGTTCGGAAAGAACCGCGATCGCGGGATCCGGCTGACGAACTTTCTGCCGAAGACGGTGGCGTTGGGAGATGGGGGCGTCGCGGAAGAAGATCTGCTGCGCCACGACGAGGCGAACCCGGCGCTTTCCTACCTCCTCTGCCAGATGCAGCATCCCGAGTTTCCAGTGCCTATCGGCGTCTTCCGATCCGTAGAGCGGGAGCCTTACGACGCCGCTGTGCATCGCCAGATTCGCGAGGCGCGCGCGGCCCGCCAACCGGGTTCGCTCGATAGTCTCTTACGGCAAGGCGACGTCTGGGAGGCCGGCGCGAAAGCCTGATGCAGGAGTAGTCGCGAGCGACGCGGTTTGCTAGGGAAGCGTGGCGATGCGCAGATATTCGAAGACCGCCTCAAAGCCCGCTTCTTTCGGGCTGCACGCATAGAGGCCGATCTGTGCCGGGGCGGCGCCTCCCGTGGTGTCTGCCCCGCCCTCGTCGAGATGAGCGACGCGCAGTTGCGTGAAGGCCGCGCCATTCACCGACGCTTCCACCAGGCAATCCGCCCCAGTGCGGGTAAGGCGAAATCTGAAGTCGTCGAAGTGCGAATCGATATCCTGCGTGGACCAGTCGGAGTACCCATGGCGGGTGACCACCGCACCCAGGCGATTCGGCCCTTCGGGCTCGAATTCCACGGAAGCCTTCAGCCAGCAACCCGGCGAGTAGCGCAGCATCAAGCCGGCTTGGTCATACTGGTGCAGCCCCTTGTAACGCACCCGCGTTTCCACCCGCGCATCGCCCGCTAGCTCCGCGAAGAGGCAGTGGCCGTTGTCGGCCTGGAAGCCGTAGTGCGTGCGCTGCCAGAAGTCCGTGGCGGCATCGCAACGTAAGGTCAACCCGGCGTTCCCCCCGTTCGTGCGCCAGTGGGCGGGCTCGCAGAACCAGCGAAGCTTCTGGTCGAGCACCGGCCCGGAGAAGTTCTCATCGAGGAGGATTGGCATCGCGTTCGTTCGATTCAGCGGGGCTTCTCCACGATCACGGCATAGAGGTTATCGCGCCACTCCTCGATCGTCTCGATGTGACGGAAGCCCGCCGCTTCCAACTCTTCTCGCAGCAGGGCGATCGAGATTCCGTGGCCGCCGCGGTTCGCGGGAACGCCTTCCGGGATACTCCAGGAGCCACCGGTGCGAGGTCGAAAATCGATCACCACCGCACGTCCGCCCGGCTTGAGATTACGGTACAAGCTGGCAACCATCGACTGGGGGTTGGTGAAGTGGTGATAGACGTCGCGCATGTACATGCCGTCGCAGCAGGCATCGGGCAACTTCGTCGAATCGGCGCTGGAGGCCGACACCTTCACGGTGGCACCGCTCCCTCCCGCGAAGCGCGAGCGCATAGAACCAAGCTTCGATTCGTCGATCTCCGTCACCAGCACTGCGCCCTTGCCGCCCAGCAGACTGGCAACCGCCACGGCCACGTCGCCCCCACCACCGCCCACCTCCCCAACGGTAGCGCCCGCGGAGACGCCCAGCTTCTCCACAATCCGCCGCGCATCCTGCTGTGCATCGTTCGACCGCAACGGCAGGTTGACGCAGGCGAGCAGAAACAACGCCAATGCCAGAGATGAAATTCGAAAAGCGAAACGCATCGCAAAAGTTCCTTAGGTGCTTAGACGATATCGCAACCAGTGCGTCACGGGTTGTCCGTAACGATCGCGGGCAATCGATTGGCAAGGGAGCACCCTGCCCTCCGTGCGACCATGAAAGCAATGTCCGCTCTGTTGAGTTGCTTGGGAATCTCGAAGGCGTATGGCGCCAGGCCGCTGTTCCAGAACTTTAGCGTCCACTTGGCCGAGGGCGATCGCCTGGGCTTGATTGGCAAGAATGGCAGCGGCAAGAGCACGCTGATGGAGATTCTTGCGGGTATCGAAACTCCCGATGAAGGCGAAGTGGTGCGGCGCAAGGGGACGCGCGTGGGTTACGTCGCGCAGGAGGCGGAATTCGCTGAAGGCGATACGGTGTGGAGCGTGCTTGAACGGGGAGTTGCGCCACTTGCCCTCGAAGAATTGGAGCGCGACCGCAGCCTGCACATCCTGATGGGCAAGGTGGGCTTCGCGGATCCCGCTGAGCCTGCCCGCAAGCTTTCCGGCGGTTGGCAAAAACGGCTCGCCATCGCTGAGCAACTTGCCGGGAGGCCGGACATTCTATTGCTCGACGAGCCCACCAATCACCTCGATCTCGAAGGCATCGAGTGGCTGGAAAGCTTTCTGAAGAGTGAGGCGGCGAGCTTCGTTGTGGTCAGCCACGACCGCTTGTTTCTGGAAAATGTCGTGGAGCAGATGGCCGAGTTGGGACGCAATTTTCCTGATGGCATCTTTCGCGCTCCCGGCAACTACTCGATCTTTCTGGAGAAACGCGGAGAGTTTCTGGCGGCGCAGGCCTCCTACGAGGAATCGCTGGCCAACCGCGTGAGGACGGAACTGGAGTGGCTGCGGCGCGGCCCCAAGGCGAGGGCGACCAAGGCTAAGGCGAGAATCGACCAGGCCCATCGGCTGATCGACGAACTGGATACGACACGCTCGCTCAACAAGACCGGCGCGGCGCGAATCGATTTCGAAGCCACTGATCGCCAGACGAAACGATTGCTCGAAGCAACGAAATTAAGCAAGGCGTTCGGCGAGCGCACTCTGTTTCACAACCTCTCTTTTCTGCTGACGCCCCGCATGAGATTGGGTCTGGTGGGCGCCAACGGCAGCGGAAAGAGCACGCTGCTGCGCATTCTGCTGGGGCACCTGGAGCCGGATACCGGCAGCATCCACCGAGCGGACTTTCTGAAGCCCGTTTACTTTGACCAGCGCCGCGAACAATTGGACCCCAGCCACAGTTTGCAACAGGCCCTGGGCGCGCACGAGGATCTGATTCTCTACCGCGATAAATCCATCCACGTGGCTGCATGGGCACAGCGATTTCTTTTTGAGAAGGAGCAATTGCAATCGCCGGTAGGCAGCCTCTCCGGGGGCGAACATGCGCGGCTGCTGATCGCGCGGCTGATGCTCGATCCGGCGGATCTGCTGTTGCTCGACGAACCTACGAACGATCTGGATATCCCTACGCTCGAAGTGCTCGAAGAGAGCCTCGTCGAATTCCCCGGCGCGCTCATCCTGATCACGCACGACCGCTTTCTTCTGGATCGCATTTCCACCCATGTGCTTGGTTTGTTCGGCGATGGCGAGTGGGGCTTGTTTGCCGATTACTGGCAGTGGCAGGAGACTCGCCGCGAACGCGAAACGGCTCGCAAGCAACAATTGCGCGCCGCGGCGCCGCAGCCTGCCGCCAACATATCGGAAGCGCGGCCGCGCGCCGTGAAGCTTTCCTACATGGAGCAGCGCGAAGCCGACGGAATGGAAGAGCGCATCCACCTTAGCGAAGCCCGGCTCGGCGAAGTGGAAGAGCAGTTGAACGACGCCGCGGTGGTCTCCGACGGTGCCCGTGTGCAGGCTTTGCTGGAAGCGCAAACGGCCCTTCAGGCGGAGATAGAGGCGCTCTATTCCCGATGGGCTGAACTTGAGGAAAAACAAGCGGGAGGCGTAAACGCTTAAACGAAACGGCCAGTCTGGCATGGTGTTCATATCACATGAGACCGCGACGAAGCGCGAGCCAACGGGAGCGATGCCGGTAAGATAGGGTCATGAAGAAGGCGGGGAGTCAATCCGATCCACTGTGGTTCAAGGACGCGATTATCTATGAGGCGCACATCCGGGCCTTTTACGATTCGAGCGGCGACGGCGTGGGCGATATCCGTGGCCTCACGCAGAAGGTGGATTATCTCGTAGATCTGGGGATCACTTGCATCTGGCTGCTCCCGTTCTTCCCCTCTCCTCTGCGGGACGACGGCTACGACATCGCCGACTATACGAGCGTCAACCCCGTCTATGGCACCCTCGAAGATTTTCAGGAATTCCTCAATGTAGCCCACGCGCGCGGGTTGCAGGTGGTGATCGAACTCGTTATCAATCACACCTCAGACCAGCATCCCTGGTTCCAACGCGCCCGCCTTGCCCCGCCTGGTTCGCCGGAGCGCGACTACTATGTGTGGAGCGATACCGACAAGCGATTCCCCGAGGCCCGCATCATCTTCACCGACACCGAGCGAAGCAACTGGACCTGGGACTCCGAAGCGAAAGCCTACTTCTGGCATCGCTTCTTCAGCCACCAGCCCGACCTGAATTTCGATAACCCGGCCGTGATCGAAGAAGTGATTCAGGCGATGCGCTTCTGGCTGGATATGGGCGTGGACGGGCTTCGGCTGGATGCGATCCCTTACCTGGTGGAACGCGACGGCACGAACTGCGAGAACCTGCCGGAAACGCACGTCGCCATCAAGAAGATCCGCGCCGCTCTCGACGAAGAGTATGAGGGCCGTCTGCTGCTGGCGGAAGCCAATCAATGGCCCAGCGAAGTGCGCGCTTACTTCGGTGACGGCGATGAGTGCCACATGGCCTTTCACTTTCCGTTGATGCCGCGCATCTTCATGGCCGTGCGGCTGGAAGACCGCCACCCGATCATCGAAATTCTCTCGAAGACCCCCGAGATTCCCGATGTCTGCCAGTGGGGCATGTTCCTTCGCAACCACGACGAGCTCACCCTTGAGATGGTGACCGACGAAGAACGCGATTACATGTACAACACCTACAGCGCCGACCCCCGGATGCGAGTCAACATTGGCATCCGCCGCCGCTTGGGCCCGCTGATGGAGAACGACCGCCGCCGGGTGGAGTTGCTGAAGAGCCTGCTCTTCTCATTCCCTGGGACGCCGGTGATGTATTACGGCGACGAAATCGGCATGGGCGACAACATCTATCTGGATGACCGCAATGGCGTCCGAACGCCCATGCAGTGGAGCCCGGATCGCAACGCGGGCTTCTCACGGGCCGACCCTGCGCGGCTCTACTTCCCGGTGATCATGGATCCCGTTTATGGCTATCAGGCCGTCAATGTGGAAGCCCAGGAAGCCAGCCCGTCGTCGCTCTTCCACTGGACCCGGAGAATGCTCGCGCTTCGGAAGCGCCACCAGGTTTTCGGACGCGGCGGGATCGAATTTCTACATCCCGAGAATCGTGCCGTGCTCGCCTATGTGCGTAGCTACGAGAATACGACCATTCTCTGCGTGGCAAATCTCTCCCGCTTCGCGCAAGCGGCGGAACTGGACCTTCCCGCCTACGGCGATGCCACCCCGATTGAAATGCTGGGGCAGCAGGAATTTCCGCGCATCGGTGACGGCGCGTATCCAATCACGCTGGCCCCGTATGGATATTATTGGTTCGAGTTGAAGCTGGCGGAAGCCCGCGCTGAGGCCGGGGAACTGACTCCGGAAGACGACTTCCTTTCCTGCCGGGAGCATTGGGCCGAAGTTCTGGAAGAGGAACCGCTGCGAGCGCGGCTCGAGTCCGCGTACCTCCCCGGCTTTCTTCCTGAGCAGCGCTGGTTCGGGGCGAAGGCAAAGGGAATCGCCTCGGTAAAGGTAGTGGATGCAGGCTTCTCCTCGCGCGCTTTGGACGCGGTTGCCTTGGCTGTCATCGAGATCGACTATGCCGGCGGTGACACCGACCGGTATTCCCTTCCTCTGGTTTTTGTACCCATTGAGCCGGGAGAGAAAGAGCCGGAAGCCCGCACGGTGCTTTGCCAGGTGCGCTACGACGGCGTTCGTGGGGTGCTGGTGGATGCAACGACGGTCCCCGAGGCCGGGGCATGGTTCCTGGAAGCGTTGCGTAGCGGGGCGGTGGTGCCCACATGGAATGGTGAGGTGCGGTTTGAGGCACTTCCCGCCTTGGCGGAATGGGTTCCAGGTGAGGAAGCGCTCTCCATCCGCCGTCTCGAAACGGAGCAAAGCAATAGCTCCATCCTCTACCGGCCAGAGTGGATTCTCAAACTGCTTCGCCGCTTGGAACAAGGCCAGAATCCCGATCACGAAGTGGGCGAATTCCTCACCCGGAAAGCGCATTTCGATCATGTGCCGGCGTTGGCTGGAGTGGTGAACTACAAGCCGCGCGGCGCCACTTCCACTACGTTGGGCATCCTGCAGCGGCTGGTGGAGAACCAGGGCGATGCCTGGACATACACTCTCAAATTCCTGGGGCGCTACCTGGAGATTTGCGGGCTCGCCCAGCGCCAGATGGACGAGGGTTCCGCCACGGCAAGCCCGGTCTCCGATGCGGAGATCCCGGAGCCGATCCGCCTCACATTGGATTACCATTTGGCGGAGATTCGATTGCTGGGGCAACGCAGCGCCGAACTGCACTGCGCGCTGGTTGGCAAGGCCAGGGACCGTGCCTTTGCACCGGAGCCAGTGAGCGAAGAGCGGCTGCGCACGTGGTCCGATGCGTTCGTCGCCGAAGCGCGGCAGACCCTCGCTCTTCTCAAGGTGCGCCTCGCCACTCTTCCCGACGAAGTTGCCGATAGAGCCGCGACTTTACTTACGCGAAGAGCGAAGTTGCTGGCGCGTCTGTCGGAGCTTCGCAGCGTCCCGGCGGCAGGGAAGTGTACTCGTATTCATGGCGACTACCATCTGGGCCAAGTGCTGGTGAGCCACAACGATTTCGTCATTCTCGATTTTGAGGGCGAGCCGTCGCGCAGCATGGAAGACCGTCGCGCAAAGTACAGCCCGCTCAAAGACGTTGCGGGCATGTTGCGCTCGTTCTCCTACGCAGCGAACTCAGCGCTGCTGGCACACCTTGCCCGGCAGCCGGAGAAGGAAGAGGAGATGCGCTATTGGGTGGAACTTTACGAGCGGCTGAGTAGCGAGGCTTTCCTGGAAGCTTACTTCGCAACCACGGAGCGGGCCGGAATCCTTCCCGACGCTGGCGAATCGCGCGATCGATTGCTTGAGGCCTTCCTGCTCGACAAGGCGTTCTATGAGCTGGAGTATGAACTGAATAATCGTCCGGACTGGGTGGAGATTCCGCTGCGCGGCATCCTGCGCATCGCCGGTTGACGATGGCGGGCTTTACGAGTTCCAGTTGTCGAACAGGTCAAGCTGGCGGAGGTTGATGTACTCCCGCTGATTGGTTCGCTTTTCGGAAGCTACGCGCAGGCCGACGCGGCCATGGAAGCGTTTGGCAACGGCCCCGGCGATGCGTTCTTCAAGATTGCCCTGCAACTCCGCGGAGCCGGCTTCCCGCTGCACCCACTGCCGCGTGAAGCTGTTCAGAGCCTCTTCGAGAGGCGTGTACGCGCAACGCCACTCGGCGCCGCGAAGAATGGCCTTGTGTTTGTCGATGCGCAGCAGCACGCTCATTGGTTCCCAGGATACTGCGGATTCGCTCCCAGCTGGGAAGGCGCTATCGGCGAACGATTGTTTCCGGAAGCCAACTGCGATACAGATGCTATTGAGGGAGTGCTCACCATGCAACGCCGCCGCTCGCGATTCTCGACCCGGCACGGATTCCGATTACGGCTCGCAGCCTCGCTGCTGATGTTGCTTTGCTTGAGTACGTTTGCGCTCATTGCCCAACCCGCCCAATCGGGCGATGTTCCCTCCGCATCGAATGTGGTCATCGCCGTCGATATCGATGGGGTGGTACACCCCATCACGGTAGAGATCCTTCGCAATGCGATCGCACAGGCAGAGGGGGCGGGTGCCGCCGCTGTGCTGGTGCGCTTGAATACGCCTGGCGGGCTGATGGACGCGATGCGCGAATGCGTGGAAGTGATCGTGGCGTCGCGGGTGCCGGTGGTGACCTACGTGACGCCCAGCGGCGCGCGGGCGGCATCGGCGGGCTTCTTCCTCCTACAGGCAGGCGATATCGCCGCTATGTCTCCCGGCACCAATACCGGCGCTGCGTCGCCCGTGCTGATGGGCGAGAAGATGGATCCGGTGATGCGCAAGAAGGTGGAGGAGGACGCTTCGGCGAGTCTGCGCAGCGTGGTCTCGCGCCGCGGAAGGAATGCGGAACTGGCTGAGAAAACGGTACTGGAAGCCAAGGCCTTTACGGAAGAAGAAGCGCTCAAGGAGAACCTGATCGATCTCGTGGCAGCGGATGAAACGGCTCTGTTTAAGGCAATCGCCGAGCGGCGCTTCAAGAATTGGTCCGGCGAAGAGCGGGGGCTGTCTGTAAGCAATCCCGTTTTCACGTTCTACGAAAAGAGCTGGCGGGAGCGGTTGATGGCCACGGTAAGCGATCCCAATCTGGCGTTCATCCTCACTATCGTCGGCGTGCTGGGCATCTATGTGGAGTTCTCCCATCCGGGGCTGATTCTGCCGGGAGTAGCGGGGGCAATCGCCGTGCTGGTGGGATTGTCGGCGCTTTCGATTCTCCCCATCAACTGGATGGGTGTGGCGCTGCTGGTGCTGGCGGTAGCGTTCTTTGTGCTCGAAGCAAACTTCGCTTCGCATGGCATTCTTGGCGCTGGCGGGGCGATTGCGATGGCGCTGGGCGCGGTGCTGCTGGTGGATAGCCCCATCCCCGAAATGCGGATACGATGGGGCGTGGCCATTGCAATCTCGCTCGGCTTTGCCGTCATCTCGATCTTTCTGCTGTCGCTTGTTATTCGTGCCCATCGCAACAAGGTGCTCACCGGGGTGGAAGCCCTGCCAGGCAGGCAGGCGGTGGCGGTGGAAGACCTCAGCCCGCGTGGGCGAGTGATGCTTGACGGCGATTTCTGGAATGCCGTTTCTACGGCGCCCGTTGCCAAAGGCGACACCGTTCTTGTGAAGAGCCTCAGCGGGCTTACGCTTCATGTCGAACCCGAGCCGGCTTCACCGCCCGCTCCACTGCAACCGTGACATGTTCACCCAACCCTGGAGGCAAATTCTTTGGAACCCACATTCGTTCTTCTCGCCATCGTGATTCTTTGGGCGCTTTCGTGTATTAAGGTTTTGGCCGAGTACGAAAGGGGCGTTATCTTCCGGCTAGGCCGCTTGCAGGGGACGCCCAAGGGGCCTGGAATCATCTTCGTGTGGCGGCCTATCGATCGTATGGTGCGGATGTCTCTGCGCGTCGAAACACTCGATGTTCCGTCGCAGGACGTGATCACGCGAGACAACGTCACCGTCAAGGTGAATGCCGTTCTCTACTTCCGTGTTGTCGACCCCAATAAGGCCGTGCTCGAAGTAGCGAACTACCTTTACGCCACGTCGCAGCTTGCCCAGACTCGCCTCCGCAGCGTGCTGGGGGAAGTGGAGTTGGATGAGCTATTGAGTGAACGCGAGCAGCTCAACATCCGCTTACAATCCGTGCTCGACCAGCACACCGACCCTTGGGGAATCAAGGTGCAGATGGTGGAAGTGAAGCAGGTGGACCTGCCGGACCAGATGATCCGCGCCATCGCCAAGCAGGCCGAGGCCGAACGCGAACGCCGCGCAAAGATCATTCATGCGGAAGGCGAGTTTGGCGCCGCCGCCCGGCTGGCGGATGCCGCTGAGTTGATCCAGAAGCAGCCAGCCGCCCTGCAGCTTCGCTACCTGCAAACCCTGGTCGAGATCGGCGTGGAAAAGAACTCCACGGTAGTCTTCCCGGTCCCGATTGACGTTTTCAGCGCCATTGGCAAACTTGTCGATCAAAAGGCTGGTATAAAAGAGTAGTCACGAAAACATCATCTCCTCGTCCTGTTGCAACACGGGGGATGTTGCGGATAGAGGTTCTGCGCCATGCCGAAATCGGATGAGAGCCATTACGAACTCGTGCTGGGGAACCGCCAGTTGGTGAGCGGCTTTTTTGTACTGGTGATTCTGTTCGCCATTTTTCTCACACTTGGTTACATCCTTGGGCGTAATTCCGTGGTGGTGAACGAGCCGGGCAGCGTTGCAGGAGCCGTGAATGGCGACGCAGCGCGGCCCGCTGGCGCGGATGCGCCGCAGCCTTCTTCAACGATGGCAAAGCCTTCGGCGTCGGAGAGTGGCGGGGAGCCGCCGCCGGCAACTCCCGCACAGGATGCATCGGCAAGCACGGCCTCACCTATGGCTACCAAGCCTGCCGAAACCGCGCCACAGCCTGTCGCCGCCAAGCCGGACACAACGCCCGCCACCACTTCGCCTGCTTCCGCAACCACCGAACGCACCCGTGAAATCCTTGGTGGCAAGGTGCAAGTGATTACGCCGCGCAAGGGCGACGTCTTTCTGCAGGTGGCCGCGGTCGGCCGTCCGGAAGCGGAATTGATGGCGGAACAGTTACAGAAGCGCAGCTATCGTGCGTTCCTCTCCGAGGTTCCCAACAAAGATCTCTTCCGTGTGCTGGTGGGCCCATTTGAGACTGCCGCGCGTCTGAACGAGACCAAGCAGAAGCTCTCTGGAGAGGGTTTGCCCAGTATCGTCCAGCGCTACTGATTCAGGCGCCTTCCGCCGCATAGGCACCAAGTGCGATATCGTCAATGGCCATGGCGATCACCACTGCTCTTCGTGCTCCTTCCCGTCGCTTTTTTCTTGCTGCGGCAACAGCTGCCGCGTCCACGCGGGTGTTAGGAGCGAACGACCGCGTCCAGATCGGATTGATGGGTGCTGGCGGCCGCGGCACATACGTCACCCGCACGGCCCAGGAGTTTGGGGGCGCAGCGGTGGTGGCCGCCGCCGATATCTATCCTCCCCGCTTTGAGAATCTCCGCAAGTCTCTTACCGGCGGGAACTCCGCAGGCCCCGCGATTCACAGCGATTTCCGCGCCCTGCTTGACCGCAAGGACATTGACGCCGTGGTGATCGGCGCGCCCGACCATTGGCACGTACCGATGAGCATTGCCGCCGTGAAGGCCGGCAAGGACGTTTACTGCGAGAAGCCACTCACCCACTCCGTCGAAGAAGGAGATTCGATCATCAATGCGGTCGAATCAACGGGCCGCATTCTTCAGGTGGGCTACCAGCAACGCAGCTATCCGCACATTCTTGCGGCCCGCGAGTTGATCAATTCCGGGGGCATCGGCAAAGTCACTCAGGTGCTCACCTGGTGGAACCAGAACTACAACCGCAAACAAACGCCTCCCGAGATCGACGTCGCCCAACTCGATTGGCCGCAGTTCCTTGGCAATGCCTGCCCCCGGCCTTTTGATCCCTGGCGCTATGGCAATTGGCGCTGGTTCTGGGATTATGGCGGCGGCACCCTTACCGATCTTTACTCTCACTGGATTGAAACGGTCCATTGGGTGATGGACGATCAGATTCCCAGCGAAGTCCGCGGGCAGGGCGCGAACCTCCACGTTCCCTGGTTTGAAACGCCCGATACGGTCAGTCTGGCGTCCCTTTACCCCAAGGGCTTCCAGGTCTCTTACCTCAGCACGATGATCACCCGAATGGAAGATGGCGGGATCCTCTTCCGCGGCACGGAAGGATCCCTCCGTTTGACCCGCCCCTTCTTTGAGGTCTATCCCGAAAACGGCACGTTCGACCGCAGGACCAACGTCTCCGCTCCCAGCCTGCACGTCGATGCCACTCGCGACGGCACCATTGACCACGTGCTCAACTGGCTTGATTGCATCAAGACCCGCAAAGCCCCCAATGCTCCCGTGCGCGATGCCGTGAACGCCGCGAACGCCTCCCACTTTGGCAACGAAGCGATGCGGTCCGGGCGGGTGGTGGAGCCTCGCCGGACGGCTGGCGCCTGGCGCGAACTCTTCGATGGCCGGACCCTCGATGGCTGGGTGCAGGATACGCCCAACGTATGGAGCGCGCGCGACGGCATGATCGTCGGCAAGCATAGCGGCCAAAAGTGGAACGACTTCCTGCGGACGAAAGAGTCTTTCGAAGATTTCGAACTCACCCTTCAGTTTCGTCTCGCCAACGGCGTGGGCAATAGGGCATCCAATTTTCGCAGCATCAACGCCGAGACAGGAGCACGCAGTTGTTCGGCTATCAGGCAGACATAGGCGAGAAGATCGGGGCTGCTCGACGATAATCGCGCCGGAAGAAGTGCTGGTGCAGGCGCCGCAGCCGGCGATTGACAAGCTCGATAAATCCGGTTGGCACACGTACACCATTCGCGCGCACGGGCGTTAACATCAGGCCTTACCCTCGACGGGATGCGCACCGTGGACTACACCGAAGCCGAAATGGGCATACTCACGCGCGGCATCATCGCCTTGCAGGTTCATTCCGGCCCGGGCATCGAAGTGTGGTTCCGCAACATCCGCGTGCGGGAGCTATAGCGGCTTAGAGACGCCAGGAAACGTACTTCGTCTCCAGATACTCTTCCATCGCGTAGCGGCCGCCCTCGCGACCGAAGCCGGAGTGCTTCATGCCGCCGAAGGGCGCCTGGGCGGTGGAAGGAGCTCCGTCGTTGGCGCCGATCACCCCGTATTCCAGGGCTTCCGCCACGCGCATCAGCCGGGAAGCGTCGCGCGTGTAGAAGTAAGCAGCAAGGCCGTAAGGGGAGGCATTGGCCATTTCAACCGCCTCCTCTTCATGAACGAAGCGAGCCATTGGGCTCACCGGGCCGAAGGTCTCTTCCCGCGCAAGCAGCATCTGTTGCGTGAAGCCCTCAAGCAGCGTGGGGGCGTAGAAGCGATCCGCCAGCCCTTTGAGCGGGATCCGATTGCCGCCTTCGCGCAACTTCGCGCCGTTGGCCAGCGCATCTTCCACGTGCGCCGCTTCCACTTTCCGTGATTGCGGCGTCGTCGATCAACGGCCCCGATGCTCACCGGCATCCGTGCCTCTACCACTTTCAGCGAGCGAATCGCTGCCGCATAGCGCGCGACGAACTCGTCGTAGACTTTGGCCTGCACGTAGAAGCGATTGGCGCAGATGCGAGTTTGCCCGGCGTTGCGAAACTTGTTGACACATGGCGCCTTCGACGGCCTGATTGAGGTCGGCAGATCGTCGAAGACGAAGAAATGGCGCGTGCCCGCCCAGTTCAAGCGATAGCCGTGTGAGGTTTTTCGCGGCTTTCGCCATCAGCAGGCGCCCTACCTCAGTGGAGCCGGTGAAGCTGAGCATGCGCACGCGCGAGTCGCTGAGCCACGCGTCGACAATGGCTTCCGGCTCACCGGTCACGACGTTTATCACGCCATCGGGGATTCCTGCCTCCCGCGCCAGCCAAGCCATCGCCAAGGCGGTTAGCGGTGTCTGTTCCGCCGGCTTCACCACGACGGTGCAGCCCGCCGCCAGCGCCGGACCGATCTTGCGCGTGATCATCGCGGCGGGGAAATTCCACCTGGGTCGACGATCGCCGCAATTCCCACCGGCTGGCGCAGCACCAGGATGCGCTTATCTGCGTGCTGACGCTGGCACGAGTCTCCGTTGGTCCTTCTCGGCTTCGCCTGCCGCAATGCGCAGGAACGATGCGGCATAGCGAATTTCCCCTGCTGCTTCGGCCAGCGGTTTGCCTTGTTCCGCAGTTAACAGAGCTGCCAGGGAATCCTGCTCTTGCAGCATGAACGCCGCGAATCGCAGCAGCAAGCGACCGCGCTCTTCAGCCACCATGGATCGCCATCGCTCCGCCGCACCCTCCGCCCGATCCACCGCTCCCCGTGCTTCCGGCGCGCCACCATTGGCCACGTTGGCAAGCAGCTTATCGGTGGCGGGGTCAAGAACCGGGATCCCATCGATGCGATCCGGGGTAAGACGCGCGATCCACATTGGAAGCGGGTTGGAGGGTTGCATGGAATTGATTCCTTCTTTCGGCAATTCTCTCAATTCATAGTGATCGGCGTATGTGGGATGCGGACATGCTTCCCGTTCACCGCGCCGCTCTCCAATCGAAGGCAGTTGGGCATCTCCTCTCGTGAACGTGGCCGCGATTTCCGGCACCGCGCGGGGGCCCCGCCAAGTGATCCTCGCGGTGCCGGAAATGGGCTGGCAGATCACCGCCTCTCGCGTTCATCAAGCGCGGGGCGGCGCAGCTCAGGAGTGGGCGGCCCGCGCAGCCCGCGCGGCGGCTCACTCGCAAATACTTTACGGAGATGCGGGGCTGGGACTCCGAAATTGGGTTTTGGATGTGGTTGATAATGCGGGGGAAAGAAATCTGCGTTTGTGGAACCGGTGGATGGGGCTTGCGTTGTTTCAGGGTGGATTTCGCTTGGATTCGGAGCGGTACGGTGGCGTTGTGTCTACAAATGGGTCGATGCAACATGGTCTCTTTCGCTGGCGGCTTCGGCTGAGTTTTGGTGCAGGGCTTTAGGCCGGGGGTTGGAGGGTGCGGGCTTCGGGCTCAGGGGTGGCGTTGCGGGGGAAGCGAGGAAGAGAACGAGGTTTGGTTGGGCGCTCCGGTTGTTGTTTGAGGGACTCGCTTGCTGAAGGGCTGGGCTGCCAGGATGGGGTCGGCGGCTTTGCGGCGTTGTTGGTGGGCGAGGAGTTTGGATTCGAGGCGGTCGTGGGCTTCTTCGTGTTCTTTGCGGAGTTTTGCGGTGCGGTCGTAGAAGCGGATGGGGGCGGTTTCTTTGCGTTCGAACAGGGCCAGGGCGATGCAGGCCGGGGCGGCGGCGTTGGGATTCTTTGCGCGGATTTTGGCGACGCTGGAATCGGCGATGACGCGCTCCCAGGTTTCCACCCGGCGGAGGAGCCAGGCCTTTTGGGCGATGCGGAAGACGAGGAGTTCTTCGGGGGGAGTGGCTGGCTGGTAGGCGCGGAGGTGGTGGTCGAGGAGCCGTTCGAAGGCTTTGCGGGGATTCGTGCTTGTGGAGAAATGTGTTGCTTAGCCAGGTTTCGCTGAGCGATGGGGGGAGAGCGGGTTGCGGTGAATCGCTGGGGGCTGGTTGGACTGAATCGGCTGGCGGCTCGCTTTGGTGGAGGGGGTGTCTGTCTGGATTGTTGAAAAAAGCGAGGGGGAGCTGGGGGGTGGCGGTTGCGGGGTTATCTTGTTGATTCGTTATAGCGTTAGTGGCATGGAGGGCGGAGTCTGGTTTGTCCGGATTGTCCGGATTTTGGTGCTGGGCTTGGGGTGGTTGGGCTGGCGGGATGTGTTCGGTGCGGGCGCGCTGGGCTGTTGCTTGGTTGGGGGTGAAGTCGTTGGGAGGTTTCGGGCTGTTCGTCGTCCAAGGGGATGAGGGGCTCGGTGTCGGCGGGGATGGGGTCGGGGAGCCAGTCGGTTTTGCCTTTGCGGGTGAGGATGGTTTTGGCGGCGCGGTAGCGGAGGGTGGCCGGGAGGGCTTCGTCGCGCTGGATGGCGTCGAGGAGGCAGCGGGCGTAGGCGTCGGCGACGTGGAAGCCGCAGAGGGTGTCGCGGCGGTGATTTTCGCGGGCGGCTTGGACGGCGGCACGGAAACCTTCGACGCGGACGCGCCATTTCTCGTAGGCCGCGCGGGTGGCACCCACGAGGTTGCAGGCCTGCTCGAGGGAATGGCCGTCGGCCAAGTAGAAGAGGAAATCCTTGTGGCGCGGTTCCATCGGACTGAGCTTGGGCTCTTTGGTGAATTCGAGGGGCTGCTTGTTTGTGTGGCTCATGATTGCAAAACCGTTTCGCGATGCATTCGGGCGGGGAGACAGAGTTCCCTGCCCGCGATGAGGATACGGATGGGGCGGGGTGGAGTCTGAAATCGATTTTCGGATGTGGTTGATTCGATGGGAGAAATCAATTTGGAAGTGCGGAACTGCTGGGGGGGGGCAGTGGTGATTGCGAGTGGATGGCGTGGGGTGGATAGGGATGTCGACGCCGCATGGCAGCACGAGTTGATTCGGGATCCTGGGGTTAATTGGGGTTAAAGATTCGTGTCGGTTTTGCCGATGGATTCGATGGGGCGGAGTAGGCCTGCGGGGGCGAGCGGAGCGAGCGGGGGGGGGATGGGCCGTTGTCGGGGGAGAGGTTGGTGGGCGAGGATCGTTGCGAGGGTGCGGTCGAGGGAAGTCGTGATCCGGCGAGGTATTCCTCCCGGCGATGGTGGTGCGTATCCCGGCGATGGAGGTGTGTGCAAGCAGAAGCCGGAGTCGCAGCGCCAAATGGGGCGCTGCTCGGTGGTCTCGCTGCGCGAGGGTTTTCTGTTCTTTGGGCTGGCGCTGGGTGGGGAGTTGGATGATCGAGAATTTTGAGGTTACACGGGGCTACAGTTTCGTGCTGGTTCCGCCGATGGATTCGATGAGACAAAGTGGGCTCGCGGGGGCGAGCGAAGCGAGCCAGTCTGTAGCGGCTTCCGGCGTCCGGCGATGAGTTGGCGTTTCTGCGTGGAGAGGAGGACGGGCATCGCGGTGGCGGGGTGAGCTGCGGGGCGTTCGGAGTCGCACGGCCAAACGGGACCGTGTTCCATGGTCTCGCTGGCGCAAGGCGCTCTTTTCCACGGGCTGACGCCACATGGCAACACAATTAATGCGCCCCTTCGGGGCTAACAAGGTGGCGCTGCGCGCCGCCGATGAGTTCTTGCTGGGGTGGGGTGGAACGCGTGGGCCTGATTGTGGGTTCTGGTTGATTGTAGCGAGCGGAGGGGCGGAAACGGACTTCGGGTTGTGGGTTCTGGGGTCCGGATGGTCGGGAAGTGGTTGTGGGGATTGGGTTTGCGGGGATTTTCGGAAATCTGCGGGTGGCCGTGACAGACGGCATTCCCGGGCCGGTCGGGTTCGGATTCTGAGGCTATATGGGGTTACAGTTTCGTGCTGGTTCTGCCGATAGATTCGATGAGACAGAGTAGGCTCGCGGGGGCGAGCGGAGCGAGCTGGTCGTCGGAATCAGCCTTGTTCTGTTGTGACCCGGCGCTGGAGGAGCGGTGCGGGCATTAGCAGTCGGCCTTTGCAGCAGTAGTGATGGGTCAGGCAGTGTGGCGTTCGGAGTCACACGGCCAAACGGGGCCGTGTTCCATGGTCTCGCTGGCGCGAGGCTGTCTTTTCCACGGGCTGACGCCACATGGCAACACGATTAATGCGCCCCCTCGGGGCTAACAAGGTGGCGCTGGTTCGCGCTGCTGATGCGTTCTGGCTGGGGGGGAGGGGGGGGAGGTGGGAACGCGTGGGCCTGATTATGGGTTCTGGTTGATTGTAGAGGCGGGTGGGGCGGAAACGGACTCCGGGTTGCGGGTTTTGGGTTCCGGGATGGGCGGGAAGTGGTTGTGGGGATTGGGTTTGCGGGGATTTTCGGAAATTTGCGGGTGGCGGTGATGCTCGGGGTGGCGGGGCGGTTTTCGGCCTAAAGAGTGAAAGGCACGCCCCTTTACGAGAAACAAATGCAGAATGCCGATTAGGAAAATCGCCCAGAATCCGTTGACTATCTGAGAAGACAACGTCTCCAGCCTTGTTCCCTGATTCCTAATATCGAGTCCTATTCGATCAATTTCTGACCTAGCGTCTATTCGAAGTGTTCAGATTCTGAATGAGTGGAACGGCTAGCTTCTCGGGTTCGCTAGGAATTCTGTATTTTCGATGGGAGCAATCGATTTCGGACGGATGTCATCGATCCACAAGGACTAATCCTGGGATCGTCGAACCCATTCCGCAACTATCCTACAGATTCCTCTTACTTCATTCAACAACCGTTCGGCCTCTCCAGCTTATTTTCGTGAGCTGTTCGCTCAAACGACGTGATTCTTGTTGAGATGCGTTGATCGAGTGCTTGAGACCGTTGAGTTGTTGATTTACCAGAAAGTTAATTGCGACTCTCTGATGACCAGCACACCGAATATGGTGATTTAGATGAACTACCGCGCTACCCGGACTGCCGCGTTGGTTAAGATCGGGAGTTTGTTTGTCGTCGAACCTTTGTTCTCGGAATCTACCCGTATCTCTACTTGATTTCGATTTGTGTGTTTAGGGAGACACAGCTTCCACATTTCCATTCGTTTCCGTCGAACCAAAGTAAACGACTACCACGACATCCCGATAAAGGGCGAGACCGTTGAGTTCCGCCAGGGCATGCCCCTAAATCTACCTCAAGACGGCATTGGCTCGCCTGCCCATTAAATTGTGATCGGCAGTATTCCTTTCGACAAAAGTGCGGAAGCCTACGGAATAAGGGATGCAAGAGAGACACGGCAGCGTTCACTGATACGGCGATGCCGGGAATCGCAGGATCGCAGGCCGACGCGCTGCGTCAGTTCGCAGCGTGTCCTCTTCGGATTTGGCAGACAGTCAAGTTGACGTGTCGCACAAGGACACCGAGCACGGGAGGATATGCTCAGGCTGGTCAATTCGCTTACACAGCGGTGCTATTGACCACGACAGGGCACTTGTCAACTTAGTTCTTCCGATGAGAAGATCTTGGAAGTTCTGGCAGTGACACGTACCCCGGCCCTCAACCCAGCCCCCTTGCCACAACCTCCGCAGTCTCCACTCCACTCAGCGCGGCGCCGCCGCAGGTTTGGGTCCAGCGGGGGGCGCAGGCTTCGCCAGCGAAGTAGAGACGGTCGGAGAGGGGGCGGCGGAGGGCTTCGCGGGCGTTGGCGTTGCCGGGGGTGGCGGCGGCGTAGGCGCCGAGGGCCCAGGGGTCGCTGGCCCACTTGGTGAACGAGCCCTTCACGAAGTAGTTGTCGGCATCGGTGCCGAACATAGACCGCAGCGCGTTCCGGCCGAAATCCACCGCTTCGTCCTCACCCGCGGCGGAGAGTTCCCAGGCGAAATCGCCGCCGACGAAGCCGACCAGCAGATTCAACTGGAAGGGCCAGCAGAGGAAGTAGATGTCGCGCTTGCCGGGGCTTTCGCGCAGCACGTCCTCAAAGGCTTTGTAGCGAAACTGGGGTTTTGAAAACTGCAGCGGGATCTTCGCGAGCAGGCCCATCGGCAAGCCGGCAATCGCATCCTGCTTCCAGACGGGCAGCGGGGGATCGAAGCGGATCTTCTCGGCCGCTAGGACGCCGGTGGAACTCGTCACGATGCACGCCTTCGCCGTGATCGTGCCTTGGTCCGTATCGATCTGCACGCCCTGGCCGCCGTAGCGAATGCGCCGCGCGGGTGCTCGAGGCTTACCGGAAGATCCTTGCCAAACTGCGTGACCAAGGAACCGTAGCCCTCCTTGATGAGGAGGTTGGGGGCCACGTCGGTTCCGATGGTGAGGTAATCTTTCGCGGACAACTCATCGAGGTCTACGGCGGAGGACATCGGTCCGTGGAAGGTGGCCACGGCTTCGTCGATCTCGCCCTTCTTCTTGAGCGCGGTGGACGCCGCAAAGTCTTTCTTCCGGCCGGTTTTGGTGAGGCGGTCATCGAGGCTCTCCTCAGCCCGGGCAATGGCCGCGCGGGCTTCGGCGGGAGCTTCCCGGTCACGGAAGTAGAGCCCTTCGAGGGTGGTGTCGTGCTCCTGGAGGGTGTAGCCCCACTGGCGGGCGAGCGGCGTGTAGGGGTTGTCGTCGGCCTTGTGCAGCCACGCGCAGCCGCGATCGAAGGGAATGCCGAAGGTTTCTTTGTCGGTATAGGCACGGCCCCCGATGCGCGAGCGGGCCTCAATCACAGCGACACTTTTGCCCAACTGCCGCAAACGATGGGCCGCGTGGAGCCCGGCCGAACCTGCACCAATGATCACGACATCGACATTCGCGGAGACATTCTGGGCGCCCGCACAGAGGGAGGCGCCAAGCCCATAGAGGAAGCTGCGTCTGGTGATGGCCATTGTTGAAGCATAGCCGAACGGGGCATCAAGGGGTTTGGGAGAGGTAGCACCACTGACGTGGCGCGGGACGCGGCGGGGACGAAGCCAGGCGTATAAAACGCCTGAGTAGTGTGCCCAGGATGGGCAAGATCGAGTTGGCTGCGAGGTGCCAACGGGAGGGGGTGACGACAACCGTAGCGAAACGCAACGCCCAACCGTGAGGGGAAGGCGGAAAGTAGCGCGTAGCAAACCCTTGGCCGTAGGAACACGAATCGGCAGGAGGCCCGCCAGCTCTGGTTTCGTCTTGACTCGGTCGTGTTTCGCGTGTTCGGAAGGCCCGGAATCGGAACCCGAACAGCCGCGCAACAAGCCCGCTGGAAACCGGTGACAAGTCCAGAGTGAAGTGGACCCCCATCTTGAGACACGGATAATCGCGCGAGATTCCCGTTTGCTGCCAGACGATTGTCTCGCTCGACGGGTTCGCCGATACTACCATCGAGCGGCGAAGGGGAGAAGATTTCCTCGGGCTCTCAATACATCCGGAAGGGGTCCGGCTTCACTGGCGGAGGATTCAACAGGGCGCGACCCTCTTCCGCTTCCGGTGTGTTTTCGGTCAGTTCCAAATAGCGGGCCAGCGGCGCCTCCGCTTCCGCGCGACGATTGGTTTCGATTAACAGGCGGGCCAGAAGCAGATAGGCGCGCGGCAGGCTGCCCGAGGTGTCTAACTCAATGGCACGAAGGACGGAGCGTTCCGCCACATCCAGTTTGCCCAGGTTGTAGCTGGCCGCGGCATGATGCAGAAAAGCTTCCGGGAACTCGTAAGGATTGAGGCGAATCACTTCCGAGGTGAGGCTTTCTACCATGGGCCAGGCGCGATGCGCCGAGGTCGCCCTCTGTAGTGCCTCTCGCGCTTCCTTGAGCTTCCCTTGGAAGAGAAGCATCCGCCCTTCCTCCCATGCCTTCCGCGCCTCCTTTGGAGCAAGGGCCGTGGTGGCCGTGTAGGCGAAACGCGCGCCATCGGACAAGGGGAAAAGAGTTACCCAACCGATATTCTGCCGGCCCGGTGCGAGGGAGCGGAGGACGATCGTGGCCGGTTGGAAGCCGGAAAGCCATACTCGGACCTCACAGCCCGACAGCCCTTGTGCGGCGTCGAGACCGGCGATTCCGCCGATGCCTCCACGCCGGTGTTGAAGAGCAATCTCAAAGTGGCCGCGGGTGGTCGTCGCCGCCACTACCTGGCCTTTACAAACGACCGTTACCGCCGCGTTCTGCTCCAAGGCTTAGTTGTCCCAGCGCTTCACTACGCCGGAGATTCCAGGGGCGGGGCGACCCTGCTGCTGTTCGTCTTCGCGAGGCAAATCGCGCGTGTCTTCCGTTGGGGGAGGTGGGGTCCATCCGGGAGGAGTCTCGGCCGCGGTTTGCGGACTGCCGGCTTCGTTCGATTGTTGAGCCCATCCAAGCGCTAGACCTGCGATGAGGTAGAGCGCTACAGCAGCAGCGATGCGGGCGAGAACCACCTGGAGCATCCTGCGATGAACATGCATTCGGAGCCGGGGAAGCGCAAGCGCGAAATCCGCGGGCCAACCCCGGCCAGCCGTTAGCCTCTTGTGCTGGCGGCGGGGATTTGTTTGGTTAGCTTGCTGAACTCCTCGATATTCTTTGCGCCGATGGTGAAGCAATCTACGACTTCGCTCGCCAGGGCGTACTGCAGGCACTCGTCGGCCTTGGCGCTGAGCTGGCCGGCGCCGAAGATCTTCATGCCGATGATGCCCTTGCCTTTGGACTTCATCTCCTTGAGGACTCCCAACACGGTGGGGACGTCGGCGTCCATGACGGCTCCGGCGGGGTTGATGCGGGCGAGGTCCACTTCCACCCAGTCGGTCTTTGCCGCTGTCTTTAGGGCGCCGAGGGTGTGGCAGCTTACGCCTTTGGTCTTGATGAGACCCTTCTCCTGCGCCTCGGAGATGAAATCCATGGCGCCCTTGCGTTCTTCGGGCCAGGTGTCGCTCATCATGCAATGGAGGAGCATGATGTCGATGTAATCCGTGTTCAACTCGCGACGGTAACGGTCAAAATCGGACTTCATCTCCGCGTAGGTGTGGGCGTGTGTTTTGGTGAGAAGAGTGACGCGGTCGCGCTTCACCGCTTTCAGTGCTTCGCGGACGTGGGGATGGCTGCCGTATTGATCCGCGGTGTCCCAGAAGGTGACGCCTTTATCCGCTCCGGCGCGCAAGAGATCGGCGAGGCCACGAACGCCCAGGCCGCGGGTTTGCATGGAGCTGCCCCCGAAACCGGAGGTGCCGGTGCCCATGGCGAGGCGGGTGAGCTTCAGTTTGCGCGGCCCGAGGGTGACCACGTCCGAAGCGTTCTTCGCGGTCGACGCCGCGTAAGCAGCGTACGGGAAATGGTGGAAGGCGGCGGCGAAGGACGCGGCGGTCGCGGAACTTCTGAGAAAGTTTCGACGGTTCATGGGAGGCACCTCTCGGTCTGCGAGTGAAGCTGCAAACTAAAAGATATTGTATCGAAATCGACAGGAGGGCTAACGCTTGGGGACGATCGCGGCTTGGGCCGCCAGCCGTCGCAATTGTGCGAGAGCTTCTTCGCCGCCGCCATAGCGAGCCGCGAGATAGGTTTGGGTGAACTCCGCCAGCCAGTGCATTCCAG
Organism: Bryobacterales bacterium; assembly: GCA_034522975.1. GTDB lineage: Bacteria > Acidobacteriota > Terriglobia > Bryobacterales > Bryobacteraceae > JACTMJ01. The sequence goes on along the minus strand of JAXHKT010000054.1, from coordinate 124,808 downwards.
GAAAACCCGCAACGGCATGCACGAACTCCGTGCTTGTTTGCCAGGAAGGCTTGGCGTAGCCGCGACTGGCGAGGGAGCGCAGCATTTTTGTGTAGATGCGGGAGGCTTCGTCGCTGGAAGCCACTACGCGTAACGAGGGACGGCGGCGGAGCCAGATCCGCCGCAGCAGCAGCACAAGCAGAATCGCGGCCAAGGCGAGGGAAGCGGCGCCCGCCAAGCGCTTCACGTCCTCTGCGTGGACGGTATCGATGGCATGGAGGGCGAATTCACGGAGGCCCCGGCTGGCTGCTTCGGCGCTGCCGGCGAGGGTTAGCTGGCGGCCTAGATCGTAGGCCAGCACCCAATCCTGCCAAAAGGTATCGATGGCATCCTGCCAAAGCCGCAGGCGTGCGAGCAATTGCGACATGGGTTGCCGGCGGGTGGATGGCGTGGGGTCAAAGCCGAACCAGCCGCGGTCCGGCAGCCAGACCTCCACCCAGGAATGGGCGTCGGACATGCGCACGACATGCCAGCCCGTTAGGGGGTTATATTCGGTTGCCAGAAAGCCCGTGACGACTCGCGAGGGAATGCCGATGCTGCGCAGCATGACGGCGAGGGCGGAGGCGAAATACTCGCAATGGCCCTGGCGGGATTCGAACAGGAAACGGGAGAGGGGTTGGGCGGTGGGTAGGCGATTGCCGTCAAGGCTGTAGCGGTAATTGCCGCGCAGGTAGGAAGAGAGGATCCTGGCCTTATCGAGGGGGTTGGGGTAGCCCTCAGTAACGGAGCGGGCCAATTCTTCGATGCGGGGATCGATGGGCGGGAGCCGCAGTAGATCCTCTCCGCGCAGGGTGCCGAGCTCAGTGGAGCTAAGGGATGCCATGCGGCCTTCGGCGAGTTCCCACTCGCTGTCGAAGTAACTGAAGACGGCGTATTCCAGATCGTCTTTCGGGGCGAGGGGCAGGCGCACGGTGCGGTCAAGATACCGGAACAGATAGCCCTGTTCGATGCGAAGGAATTCGGCGAGGCCGGGCATGAAGAGAAACTCGCCGAGTTGCGACGACAGGTGGACTTCGTAGCCGCCGCGGCGGCCCTCGCGCCTCCGCTGGGCGGGCGATGCCAGAAAGATCTCGTTCGAGGCGATGCGGGTGAGTTCGCCGCGCTGGCTGGGGTTGCTCCATCGCTGGCCGTCGAACTGGGTGAGGGTGGCGCCGCGCCAGTGGGTGGGGAAGGGTGGCGCGGGGGCTTGGCGATCGAGGTCGATCTCGCGAATGCGCATGACCACGGCGGGGTTTTGCGTCAATTCGCCGAAGCGCCCGAGCACCACTTCGCGGGCGAATCCAGAGGAGGCGGGGCGTTGCAAAAGGAACTGGTTGAGCGCCGCTTTGGCGGAGCGGGGGAGGGCGTAAAAGAGCCCCAGGGACATCGCCAGGATGCCACCAGAGATGAGGAGGCTAACGAGGGTGAGCCGCAAGGGCAGCCTGCGGGCCCCGGCGGCCACTACCCGATGCACGGCGAGGGAGCGCCGCAATTCGAGGCTGGTGAACGACATCACGCTGAAGGTGAGAAAGCCGAGCAGAAAGACGAAGAAGAGGAAGTCTGAGCTGAGCACCGCCGCCACCACCAGCAGCAGGAACGAGAGCACCAGCAGGGCAAGATGATCGCGATTGCCTTGCGCGGAGAGCAGTTTGAGCAACGCCAGGAAGAAGATCAGGTGTACGGTGGCCTGGATGAAATCGCCGGACCACCAAAGGACGTCGGCGGGGTAAAGGGCGATCGAGACGACGGTGAGCGTGCCCAATAGCCACCCTGGAACGCGCTGGGGCAGGAAGCCGAATAAGGCCACGGCGCGATAGAGCAGCGCCGTGCAAACCACTACCGAGGTGGGCAAATCGAGCGTGCCTGTGCTGAGCATCGCCAGGTAGCCGCACAAGACCAGGCCGAGGGTAGAGAACTCGAAGAAGAGATCCACGGACTTGCCGTCCTGTGTCCCGCGCCGGGGCAGCCAGCGCGGAGGCGTCCGAGGAGTTGTGGCCGGGGAAGACATTGCTCGCAGCGTGCCTATTCCTTCTTTGGATCCGCGCCATCGGGGCTGGTGGCCTTTTGGAACTCCAGAAGGAAGGGACGCCGCGCTTCCACAACGAGTTGCCCAAGGCCCAGCACCACGAAACTGGCCCCTTTCTGGAAGTAGTATTCGTCGGCCTGGCGGGGGAAGGTTTGCACGGCTTCAAATGCCGATGTGGCGGAGGGCATCTCATAGACCGTGGCCTGTACTTCCGTATCGGCGCTTCGATAGCTTGCGCGAACGCCGCGCATCGCATTGAGCCGGCGGAGAGCGTCAGGGAAAGAAGTGGGGTCAAGCGGTATTTGGGCAGAGCGCTTCCACTGGCCGATATCGGCGGGAAGGGAGAGGGTTTCCTTTTGCGGGGTGCAGCTTTGCAGAAGGCCCAAGAAGACAGCGATGGCCAGCAGGCAAATTCGCAATTGGATGGCAGGGGATAAGGACGGCGCAGACGGCAGAGACATGAAAGACATTATGGTGATTCCGCTAGCCCTATTCTTTCATGACCAGGAGGGCGACGGATGGGGAGAGGCTTCGCTCGAAAGAGCGTCGAAAAAAATGCGGTAGCGCGCCTGACAGGTCTGCTACCGCATTCGAGGGATGATTCTAGAACACGTACTTCAATCCGAACTGGATGCGCCGGGGATCCTCAGCCGAGTTGATGGTTCCCACCGCAGCGGAGCCCACGGTGGTGTTCGGCCTGCCGAAGTTGGCGGTGTTTGTGAAGTTGAAGCTCTCGAACCGGAACTGGATCTGGTGGCCTTCCCACGGCATAAGGAAGTCACGGGAGACCATCACATCCAGGTTCTTTGTGCCAGGGCTGACTACCATATTGCGCCCGGCATTCGAAAACTGGCCCGGCTGGCCGGCCACGACGAAGCCGGTGTCGAACCAGCGGTCGATGGTGCGTTCGTCGCTGGGCAGATTGGGACTGCGGACGTAGTCCCCGCGCGCAGTGCCGAGGTTCTGGTTGTTCACCGCGTGGGTGTGTGCGATGGGAACGCCCGAGAGCAAGCTGACGATGCCGCCCACCTGCCAGCCACCGAGGATCCACGAGGCCGGACCGGATTGGAGGTAGGACCGTCCCTTGCCGAAGGGCAGTTCATAGACAACCGAGCTAATGAAACCCAGCGTGCGATCGAGGTTGGAACGACCGCGTTCGGGAGCATAGTTATAGGGGTTCACGGGGCCCTGGCTGCCATCGAATAGGTCTTCGTTGCCCTGGTCCATGTTCTTCGAATAGGTGAACGATGCCAGGTAGGTCAAGCCTTTCGAGAAGCGCTTTTCTACCTTCGCCGTGAGGGCGTTGTAGTCAGAGCGCAGGAAGGTATCGTGCCAGGTGATCCCGTTGAACTGCGGTCGGATGAAGCGCTGATTCGTCGGGACTGTCGCACTGGGGGTGAAGGGCAGGTTGATGTTCTGGCTGGCGAAGAGGTTCTGGCTCCTGGTGCCGGCGTAGCCGACAGTGAGCAGGGTCTCGCCGGGCAGGGTCCTCTGGATATCGAAGAACCACTGGTAGGCCTGCAGGTTGCGACGGCGTTCCGGGAAGGCGTTCATCGTCACATTCGGCCGGATCGTGCTGTTATCAAAGACCGGGAAGCCCTCTTGCACGAAGAAGGGTGTGCTTACGAAACTGGTCTGGAGACCGATCTCCGTGTGACGCGGGGCGCTGGAACGGAAATTCGTGCCATCGGTAGAAGAGGGAGTTCGGCTCGCCGTCGAGAAATGCCGGCGCCGCTGCGGATCGACCGTCTTCCTCAGCTTCATGCTCCAAGCCAAGCCGATGCGCGGGGCGAAGTTATTGCGGTCATTCTGGCCGCCGATATCGGAATCGTCTTCGGGAAAGACAAGGCGTTCGTCTGCAAGAGAGGCCACATTAAAGGGCGCCGCCAGCCAACGCGCAATCTGTTGGTTCTTGCAGAGTTTGGCAAAGAACCTCAGTGAGAAGATGATGGCGCACGCCGACGCAGTTCAAGGTGAGCCGCGACGTGATTTTGATGTCGTCCTGGACGTAGAAGCCCCAGTAGGGGACATAGACTTCTTCTCCCTGGTTGTTGCCGTCCAGTGCCGCCGCTTCTACCCGGCCCGCCGAGCATCATCGTGGCCCGAGGTTGTCCGGTATTGGCGCGGGTGAGGATGCCATCGTTGGGTTCTGCGCGGTGAATCGGGTATCAAAGGCGAACTGCCCGCGGCCAAAGCGGGTGGCATCGCGGAAAATCGTCTGCCGGCGATGTTCGCCGCCGAACTTAATGGTGTGACGGCCAGCAAGAACGGTGGTGTTGTTGGAGAACAGCATGTTGTCGAGATTGTTGACGTTCGGCCAGAAGCTGCGGGTCCCGACCTCGGTATAACCGCCTGGAGAAAAGCGCGTCATGCCGCGCATGGCGCCGGGGGCGTACGTTTCAATCGGGGCATTCTTGATACCCAGAATCGTGTTTCGGTTTTCGGTTTCGAAGACATCGAACTTGGTATCGAACTTCGACCAACCGACACGGAACTCATTCAGGATCGTGGGCGAGAGGGAACTGGTGAGTGCTCCTGCGATGTTGTGGCCCAGAAGGTCAGTGGTCTGGCCCAGGCCGCCTACTGCCGGGAACGGCAAGGGGCCAGGCTCATTCACAAACTGGTCGCGGAGGGAGTAGCGCACAAAGAAACGGTGATTGTCGTTGATGTTGTGGTCGCCACGGAAGTCATATTGATCCGCATCATCGGCAACCGAGGGAGCGAAGAAGTGATTGTTCGGGAGATTCTCGCGGCCCTGGATGTTGGGAGCGGGATAGAGAGCGAGCACCCCCGCGGCGACGGGGTCGACGCGAGCCAGGGGAATGGTATTGTTCACAAATTGCGTTCGAACGGCGGCAGCGCCCGAGCCGGTGGTGGTTAACGGATCATAGATCCGGTTGCGCACGGAGGGCTCCAGGCTAAAATTGCGCGATTCGATGATGTTGCGGGAGGGGACCGAGGTGGTGAAGGTTTGGCCTTCGCGGATGCGCGTGCCCTGGTAGGACGCGAAGAAGAAGGTGCGGTTCTTGCCGTCGTAAAACTTGGGGATAAAGACCGGACCACCCAGAGAGGCTCCGTACTGGTTCTGGCGATAGGTGGGTTTCGCGCACCGGAGCGATTGGCAAAGAAATTGGCGCCGTCGAGCTTTTCGTTGCGGAGGAACTCATAGAGCGAGCCGTGCAGTTGATTAGTACCGTTCTTCGTGGTCACCAAAACCTTGGCGCCAGCGCGGTAGCCGTATTCGGCGCTCATGTTGTTTGTAACGACCTTGAACTCGCCCACGGCGTCGACGGGGGGCTTCACCTGCTGCGCCTGGAAGCCCAGGGGGCCACCAGAGGTACGGGACGAGTTGTCGTTGCCGTCCAGTAGCACGTTGTTCTGCGCCATCTGCATGCCAACGGCGGCGAACTGTCCTTCCTCGCGCCCCCGTGCGCCGTTGCCAGCGCCACCACCCGGCAGCGCTCCGGCAGTGAACTGGGCCAACTGCAGGTAGTTGCGTCCGTTGAGGGGCATTTCGAGGATGCGCTTTGAGTCAATCACCTGGCCGACTTCGGTGTTCTCGGAATTGAGAAGCACGGCGGCGGCGGAGACTTCGATGGACTCACTGACGGTGCCGGGCCGGAGTTCGAAATCAAGGCGGGCAACCTGATTGACCTCAAAGCGGACTTGCGAGACCTGCTGGTTGGAGAAACCGGCTGCGGAGCAATCAATGCGGTACAGCCCCGGAATAAGGCTGGCGACGAGATAGCGGCCCTCAGGACCAGTGCTGGTGTTGAGGCTAACGCCGGTTTCGATATTGGTGACGGTGACGGTGGCACCGGGGATGGTAGCTTTCGATGAGTCCGTGACGATTCCCTGGATACTTGCGTTTTGGGCAAGCAGGGAGCCGGCGAACACAACTAGTAAAATGGCAATGCGGCTTAGCATTGGCGGACACCTCCTAAAGCGGTGACGTAAGTATATATGTGTGCGCACAGCACGAGCAAGGTTGGGAGGTTTGCTAGAGAGGGCGAAGGGGTGGTGACAACTTGTGACGGAGCCAAACCAACCTGTCCCAGCAGGGGCGCCGATTGGGCTGCTTACTGTGAATGGAACAGCACCCAGAGGCGGCCTTACCGGGCGAGCGGCGGACGCAGATCTGATATAAGAGGGGGATATGCAATCCGATTCACGCCGCTCTTTTCTGCAGCAAAGCACTCTCGCCATGGCCACCGCCGCGCTTGGCGCTCCCGCGCTCGGGCAAGCCCAACGCCCGCCCAATATCGTGCTGATTATGGCCGACGATCTGGGCTATGGCGACCTGGGCTGCTATGGACAGAAGCAGATTCGAACGCCCAATATAGACCGGCTTGCCGCCGAGGGCCTGCGCTTCACTGACGCTTATGCGGGCTGCACGGTCTGCGCCCCTTCGCGCAGTTGCCTGATGACCGGATATCACATGGGCCACACCTCCGTGCGGGGCAACACGGGCGGCCAATCGCTGGCCGAAGGTGATGTCACCATCCCGATGGTGCTGAAGCAGGCCGGGTACGCGACGGGCGGCTACGGCAAGTGGGGCCTGGGCGACCTGGGAACGCCGGGCGTACCGCCGAAGAAAGGCTTTGACGAATTTTTCGGCTACCTGCATCAGGTTCACGCGCACAATTTCTATCCCAAGGTGCTGGTTCACAACGAGGAACTTTACCCCCTGCCCGGGAATAACGGAAAGACCGGCAGCACTTACTCCCAGGATGTGATCACGGAGAAGGCCCTGGCCTTCATCGAACGCAACCGGCAGCAGCCCTTCTTCTGCTACTTCCCCTCCACCATGCCGCACTGGGAGCTGCTTGTCCCTGAGGATTCCTTTGCCGAGTATCGCGGGAAGTTCCCGGAGAAGGGCTTCTCCCGCCCCGGCTCGCGCTATGCTGACCAACCGGAGATGCGCGCCGCGTACGCCGCGATGGTGACGCGGTTGGACCGCGAAGTGGGCCGCGTCGTGGATCTCGTTAAGAAGCTCGGGCAGGAAGACAATACGATATTTTTGTTTACCAGCGACAATGGCGGGGCACTGGGGATCCTTGGCGAAGATTTCTTCGGCACCAGCGGCGGGTTCCGCGGGCATAAGCAGAATCTCTATGAGGGCGGCATCCGGACCCCGATGATTGCCCGCTGGAAGGGCCGGGTGGCGGCGGGCAAAACCAGCGCGCTTCCCTGGAGCTTCTGCGACATGATGCCAACGCTGGCGGAGATCTCGGGAACCGCCGCTCCGAAAAAAATCGATGGCATCAGCGTGGCCCCCACCATCCTTGGCAAGAGCCAGCCGCGCAAGCCGGAATGGCTTTATTGGGAACTGCCGCGATGGATCGGCAAGGAGGCGAAGTTCGCCGATGAAATCCCGATGCAGGCGGCGCGCCATGGCGACTGGAAAGCAGTCCGCCCGGTGCCCAATGCGCCCGTGGAGTTATATAACCTGCGCAACGATCGCGCCGAAAGCAGGAACCTAGCCGCAACCGAACCCAAGGTGCTGGCCCGCATGGAAGCCTTCCTGAAGTCTGCCAGGACGCCCCCGCGCAGCGTCAACGAGCCTGGAAAATACTATTGGGACTAACGGCCGCCCATACCCTGGAAGCCCTGTCTCAGGCCCGTTCGGGGCTGTGGGTACCATCCTCCTAAGGGTGGTACTACGGCCCGCATAGCCCTCTTCGCCCCCTGTTTGGGTTGGCAGATTCCGCCGCATCTTCAAACATATATTTACGCCGTCGCGCTGTTCACTCACGCTCATTCTGCAAATTGGGCTGAGAGCGCTTTGGCTAAACGAACCTAACGGAAAATGAGGCCACACGCCTGGTGTGGCTCTTCATCTCCGAATGACAGCTTTGCCGACTAGAAAATAACGGATCGGGTTTCAAGTATGGAAACGGTGCCGATTTCTCCTGCCGCAGTGCCGGAGTTGATTGAAGAAATGGTGGACTTCTTCAGCCGCATGGGCTCGATGGGCGCCGAGGTTGCGTTCTGGCGGGCGAAGTCCAACGGTGTTCAATTAGCGAAGTTCAAGGACGCTCTGTCGCGTCTCTGCCATCACCCTACGTACCTCCAGGAGCCGGCACCGCGCATCGCCGGCGACATCCGTGCTTTCGAAGATCTGCACCAGCGCATCACCGCTCTGGTAGGGCAGATCCCCTTCGAGAGCAAGGTGGACCTCATTCACCGCTCCCTCATTCCCGTTTACCAGCAGGTGTATGTGCTCGACAATCTGGTGATGTGCCTTCTGGTGAGGTTGCGCCAGCGCGGCAAGGGTTCCCTGGGCCTCTCGTTGCAAGCGGGCAGCCTGCTTAGCGTGGAATCGCGGCGGGAGATGCGAGAGCGTTTCCGCGAGAGCGCCCCATCCTGGGACCGAAAGGACTGGAACCTGTATGACGACTTATGACCGTGGAGATATCGTGTTGCTGAGCTACCCAATCAACGATGCGCTGGAGATGCACCTGCGCCCGGCGATGGTGATCTACGACGTGCATCCCAGCGACGCCGGAATCGCCATCGTGCCGATCAGTCCCGAGCCGTCGGAGCGCTTTCTTACCATGCACCTTCCGCAAGGCTCCTTTGAAGCGGCGCGCTTCGGCCTGATGGGCGCCGGCTATCTGACGGCGAGCGACGAGGTTATTGTCGAACGAGCATTCGTCGTGAGGACGATTGGCCGATGCCCCTGGCAGACGCTGAACGAGTTTATCGGGATGATGCGGCAACCTATCGTGCCGAAGGCCAAGCTCCGTGTGCGGGAACGCACCGTCGCCGCCGAGGGTTTTGTTCGCGAAGCCGTTTAGGGATTGGGGGCGCTGCGGTATTGCAGCATCGCCCGCACCAGGCCTTCGGCGGTGTGTTCGGCGGCTTCGGCGTCTACCGTTACGCCATGCTTCGCGGCTACCGCACTGGTGGCCGGACCGATGCTTGCCACGCGCGCTGCTTTCAGCAAGGGCTTGCCGCCCATGGCGAGAAATTCTTTACCGTGGAGCCGCTGGTAAAAATAAGCCAATCCACGTGCGTGCCGCGGGCCAGCAGATCGGCAATTGCCTGCGACGAATCCGCGGGAATGCCGTTGCGGTAAGCCTCGACGACATCGACTGTCGCGCCCAGTTGCCGCAGCGCATCGGGCACAATGTCGCGGGCCACGGCCGCGCGCGGCAGCAGCACGTTGACGCCGTGCAGGGGGACCGATTCAAACGCCTCCGCGAGGCTCTCCGCGACATATTCATTGGGCATGAGAGCCACCGGGCATCCGTGCGATGCCAGCACCGCTTTGGTGGCGGTGCCGATGGCGCAGACGCGCACGTTCTCAAACAGATTCGCCATTAAAGGCAGGCCCAGTTCCCGTGCCCGCGCCGAAACCCGATCGACGGCATTCGCGCTGGTGAAGACCGCCCATCCGTAGCGCCCCATGTTTCGCAGCGCTTCATCCAGTGCGTCGCTGTTTGCGGGCGCTTGAATCTCAATCGCGGGAATCAGGAGGGTTTCCGCTCCGTGGCTTTCCAACATGTGTTGCAATTCGCCAGCCTGATGCAGCGGGCGTGTGACGATCACGCGCAGCCCTTGTAGCGCGCCCGCGCCTGGCGGGATTTCAGCCACCGCCTTGCTCCCGCGAGAGAGCGGCAATCTCCTCCATGATCTCCCGCGCTTCCGATTCCAGAAGCTCCTTCGCCAGTTGCGCACCTAGCGAAGCCGCATCGGCCGCTTTGCCCGCAATCTGCTTTCGCACCTGGCGTTGCCCATCCCGCGAAACCACAACGGCACGAAGGGTGAGGTGCTCCTCATCCACCGTGGCATAAGCGCCCAAGGGCACCTGGCAACCGCCGCCGAGCCCGGCCAGGAGCGCTCGCTCGGCCGTAATCTCGGCCGTAGCGCGGGGATCGTTCAGCGGTTGGCAGGCTTGCCAGGCTGGCCCGCCATCGTCGCGGGTTTCAATGGCCAGCGCACCCTGCGCCACGGCGGGCAGAAACGCTTCGGGGTGAAGATACTCGGCGATGTGTCCAGCCAGCCCCAGGCGCGTTAGACCGGCGCTTGCCATCACCAGCGCGTCATACTGCCCTTCCTGCTGTTTGCGCAGGCGCGTATCGACATTTCCGCGCACATCCAGAATCTCAAGATCGGGCCGCAGCGCACGCAGTTGCGCCGCCCGCCGCAGCGAACTCGTTCCTACGCGCGCCCCTTCCGGCAGGGCCGCCAACGTGCTGCCCACCATCGCATCGCGAGGGTCTTCGCGTTGCGGAATGGAGGCAACAGCGAGCCCCGCGGGCAGTTCCGTGGGAAGGTCCTTCAAGCTATGCACGGCAAGGTCGATTCGTCCGTCGAGCAGGGCGTCTTCAATCTCTTTGGTGAAGAGGCCTTTGCCGCCGATCTGGGCCAGCGGCACGTCGAGAATCTTGTCGCCCTTGGTCTTGACGATCTCGATCCGGCAGACTGCTCCTCTTTCTTCGAGGCGTGCCTTCACCCATTCGGCTTGCCAGAGCGCGAGCTTCGAGCCGCGGGAGCCAATGCGCAAAATCAGATTCGCGATGGGGGGGCTTACGCTCACTGGGATGCGTTCCTCTCTGCTTCTTTCGCTGCTTGCGCTGGCGTTTCTTCGGCCAGATCGGCGCCAGGAGCCGCCGCATCCAGGCGGAACGCGCGCCGCAGCAAATCCATGGTGGCCATGCCGTCGGCTTCCGTGGCGTGTTTGCGAATCTCCGAGATCGGCCCGTGCGCAATTTTGTTCACAATACCTCGCGTGAGCGCCTCAATCGCTTCTTCCTGCTCTGGCGAGAGGGTGCCCAGCTTGCGCCGCGCCCGTTCCACTTCCGACGCACGAATGCGTTCCAGTTGCTCTTGCAGTTGCACGATCGCCGGCGCCGCCTCGCGCCCCTTCAAGCGCAGCAAAACCTTTTCCACTTCCTGGCGGACGATTTCTTCGGCTTCATCGGCCTTCGCGGCGCGGCCCTTGACGTTCTCTTCCACCACCTTCTGCAAGTCGTCGATGTCGTAGAGAAAGACCTGGTCTGAGCTGGTCGTACGCCACTGATGTTCGATATTGCGTGGCACGGCGATGTCGATCAAAAACGTAGGCCGGTGCTTGCGGCTATCCATCACGCTCCGCATCAGGTCTTTCGTGATGACGAAATGGGGCGCGCCGCTCGAGGTGATGACGATGTCCATTTCGGCAAGGCGGCGGGGGAGTTGCTCATAGGGGAAGCTCTGCCCGCGGAAAATGGAGGCCAGTTCCACCGCCCGTTCGTGCGTGCGGTTGGTGACGTAAATGTGCTCCGCTCCAGCCCGGTGGAGGTGGCGCGCGGCCAGTTCGGACATTTTGCCGGCGCCCAGGATCAGAACGTGTTTGCCCTTGAGCGATCCGAAGATGCGCCGCGCCAGTTCGTGAACCGCCCGGCCAAGCTGGATGCAAAAGAAGCGGCGTCTGCGCCAGGATGCCTGCCTCGCTACGTATCTTGGCGATGCCGAACGCGCGGGTTACCACCAGGTCAAGCGCCCCATGCAGCGTTCGCGCTTCGCGTGCCACGGCGTAGGCCGATTTCAGTTGGCCCAGAATTTGCGGCTCGCCCACGATCATCGAATCCAGGCTGGAAGCCACGCGAAACAGATGCCGGATGCTCTCTCTACCGTGAAGCGCGTAAAAGTAGTCTTCTTCGGGCGGCAACCTTCCGGCGCCTTCGGTGCGCAGGAATTCGAGCAGAGCGTCTTTGCCCTGCTTGCCCTCTTCTAGGAGCGCCATCGCTTCCACGCGGTTGCAGGTGGATACCAGAAAGCCTTCCAAAACACCCGGCAGACCGCCAAGCCGATGGCAGGCGGCGGGCAGCGTGTTCGTATCGAGAGCGAGCTTTTCCCTTAGCTCAACGGGAGCCGTCCGGTGGCTTAAACCCACTGTCCAGAGATTCATTGCCGCAACACCGCCGCAACTCCGGAATGGGCCACCCAGGTGACCCCGCAAAGCACCAGCGCCGCCACTGCTAGCACGGCGGCCTTGCGCCCCCGCCAGCCGGAGGCCATGCGCAGAAACACGAGCAACAGATAGATCAGCCAGGTGATCACGGCGATCATGATTCGCTGCTCAAAGATCCATTTGGTGCCGCTTTCGTTCGACGCCCAGATGATCCCCAGCGACCAAGTTCACGGTGAGCGCCAAGAATCCCCAGGCCAGCGAACGGGCGACAATCAGATCGAGGGTCATTAGTGGTGGCACGGCGTCGCCAGCCGAGGGCAGTTGTTTCTGTTTCAGTTGCCGCTCGCGCCATAGATAGAAAACAGACACCGCCGCCGTCACGAGCAAGCCTGCATAGCCCAGCATGATGAACACCACATGGGTGGTGAGCCAGATGTTGCGCATGGTGCCGAGCTGCCAGGAGGGGTTGCTGCCCGCCGCGCTGCCCGTGAGCGCCATCAGGAAGACCAGCGGCATGATCAGAACGGCGAGGCTTTCGAAGCGGTAAAGCCAGTGGCAGATGAGAAAGACGATCGCCAGCACCAGCCCCAGCAACGAAATGGCTTCAAAGAAATTGTTAGCGGGGAAGCTGCCTACTTCCAGCGATTCTTCCACTATGGCCACCAGGTGAATGGTGGTGCCCATGAGGAAGCTCACCAACGCAGCCCGGAAGCGCCCTGGATGGTGGCGGATGAAGGAGAGAAGCGCGACGATCAGACCGGGGAAATAGAGAATGGCGGCCACGCGAAGCCAAAGAATGCTTGAATCCTGCAAACCGCGGTACGCCCCTTCCTACTCACGAAAGACTCTGATTCAATTATATCGATGCGATGGGGAGCGTTCGTCTACCGAGTCAGCTTGCGGATCAGTTCCACTTCGTTCGCCTTGTAAGGGTTTCCATCGGGCCGAAAGACTTCGTGAAACCAAACTGCCGGCTGATGGCCATTCACGTAAGGCCTCTGCCAGGAATCCCACGGGAGATGGGTTTGCGTCTTGCCTTGCACCAGCCCCCAGTTGTAGGCCGCCACGCGACGCTTCCTCGCGATAGGCAACGATCCCGCGAACGTGCTCTGGTTGCCCCTGGCCATATACTCCGTACACAGAATGGGCCGCCCGAAGCGTTCGAGCGATCGGATGCGCGCTTCGAAGACCTCCGGCGCCGAATAGTCGTGGAAGGAGATCACATCGGATTCATGCAATTGGATCTTCTCGATGGGCGTCAGCTTTGCATCGTCGCCCCAGGCATTCTGCCAAACGCCCACGGTGAGCGGCTGCGAAGGTTTTGCCGCCCGTGCCCAGGCAAAGACTTTGGGCATCATCGCCGTCACCAATTCGATTTTGTTGGGCGGCACCACTTTGCCATTGCCATACTGGGAAACCTTATTGTCCGGTTCGTTCCACAAATCCCAGGCCAGCACCCGTTCGTCGTTGGCGAAGGCCCGCACGACGCCCGTGACATAGGCTTCCAGGCGCGCCTGTTGCCTGGGATCGGCGAGCGCATCCGCACCCGGCCCCTGCACCCAGCCGGAATTGTGGACGCCCGGCCGTGGCGCGCGCTGCGGCCCAAGTTTCGGATGGGGGTCCCATACGGAATCGAAAAGCACCAGCATGGGCCGGATTTTGTGCTTTGCGGAAATCGCCAGAAACTGGTCGATGCGTTTGCGGAAGCCCTCCGTCCTGCTGCCAAAGCTGGTCGTGAAGAAATACGCGCATCGTGTTCATCCCGATGGCGCTTGCCCAGCCGAGTTCCTTATCGATTTCGGCTGGATTGAACGTGCCTGCCTGCCACATTTCCAATTGGTTGATGGCGCTGGCAGGGGTGTAGTTGGCGCCTACGAGCCAGGGTTGCCGGGCGTACCATTCATTGGCGCGCTCGGCGGTCCAGCGCTGCTGCGCGGGCAGCAATGCGGCAGTCAGGCAAAGCAACAGGGCAATGCGAATCATAAAGGCCTTCCTCTCGTTCCCGGCCAATGCGTCGGTGCCAGCCTACTTTTCGGTGCGGAACACCGCGATCGCTTCGATTTCCACCAGGAGATCCGGGCGGCACAGAATGGCCTGAATCCCCACGGAGGCCGGATACGGATCAAGCCCCTGCTCTTTGTAGAACGCGGTGCGCTCTTCGTTGAAGGCCTGATAGTCGCGGTCAATATCGCGCAGATAGCAGGTGGTCTTGACGATGTCTTTCCACGAGGCGCCTTCGGCAGCCAGCAGATCGGAGATATTTCGGAACGTGCGGCGAAGCTGGGCGCGAAAGTCGCCCACATGTACGGTCTTCCCGTGATCGTCGATGCTGGCGGTGCCGGAAATCAACAACACGCTTAGCGCACCGAATTCCAGGCGCAATCCGCGAGAAAAAGCACTGCCATACTCGATGGCCTCGTTCAGCGCGCCGGGCGCGCGGATCGCCTTACGGTCAATTCTTTTCGCTTCGGCAATTGCCTGCAGCATGTCTTGCGATAACAATACAGTCGCTCCCACTCTCGCCGCTCAAGCGGTGTCGCATTGCTCACCATTGTACTGTGAAGGTAGGTGTCACCTCGCGCCCCACTACTGAATCCCCAATAGAGACCCATGATGCTGTTCACCCAGGTTCCGTCCCCGCTTTTCTTATTGCTGGTTCTCAGCGCAACGCTGGTTGGCCAGGTGCGGCACCAGCACCACCCGCCGCGGAACGCTTCAGAATATGCTGGTGCCCTCGAGGACGCCAGTCGCGACGTGTGGCAGAAGCCGCACGAAGTGCTGGAGGCCCTTGCCCTCCAGCCGGGCGAGGTGGTGGCGGATATTGGCGCTGGTACCGGTTACTTCACCCGCCGCTTTGCGCGCCACGGCGCTTCCGTTCTGGCTGTGGACGTGGAACAGAGTCTATTCGAAAAGCACTGGCAGGGCGGGGAAGAGAACGTCTCCAAAGTGCTGGCGAAGCTAGAGGATCCCACGCTTCCCGCTGGAGGCGTCGATACCGTCTTTTTCTGCAACGTCGTTCACCACATCGAATCCCGCCCGGCTTACTTCGCGAAGGTTCGGCATGCGCTTAAATCCGGGGGACGCGTGGTTGTGCTGGATTTTCATATGCGGGATCTGCCCGTCGGGCCGCCTCCCGCGATGAAGCTCAGCCGCGAAGCGATGATCGGAGAGTGGAAAGCGGCGGGCTTCCATTTGTCCGCTGAAAAGGGATTTTTGCCCTATCAGTATTTCCTGGAGTTTCGTTTGAAATAGCGGCCCACTTTCAATGCAATCTGCGGCTCTCCGGCCTCAGAAAGTACGAGGCGGCAAGCAGCCCCAGAAACACCAGTGGAGCAATGGCCGAGACCCAGCCATCGCCGTTTGCCAGGTGCGAATAGGCGGCGCCGGTGATGTCGAAGGTGAAGCCGGCGTAGGCCCACTCTTTCAGCAGCGGGAATCCGTTCAACAGCAGCGCCACCACGCCCAATAATTTCCAGACACCCAGCAAGAGAATCAGATAGTCCGGATAACCCAACTTGCGCACCGCTTCAAAGGCGGCGTCCACCTGCAGGACGCTCATCGTTCCGCTGAATGTCATCATCAGGCAGAACAGAATCGTGGCCACCCAATAGCCGGTGTAGCTTTTCTTCCATGCCCTCTTCAGTCCTACCCCGTCCCCCCTCGGGTGGACATCGAAACACTTGTCAAATTCCAGGCGCGCGCGAAGCTCAGGGTGCTCTCGGAATCGGGCTGCTGGTAGTGGGGGCTTGTCAAATTCCAGGCGCGCGCGTAAGTGGAGGGTGTGCATGCGGGCCTGGTTCTGTACCTTCATCGCACCGCAACCACACGGAAATCGTTGGTGCCCCCACTCACCGCCGATGTTTCGATCAGCACTTCCAGTCGGGAAACCGAAGCGTCCACCAGGTGGCCCAACCGCTTTTCGAGTTCCACCAAGCCCCTGGGTTGGGTGAGGAAATCCGTTGCGGCGAATGTGGTTTCTCCGGTTGTGCCGGCAACCAAAACCACCCGCCCGCTACCGTAGAGGCCCGGCATCACGGCTACCCTGCCATACGCGACGCCGGTCTGCTTGGCCAGCTTCGCCTCATACTCGGTTTGCTCACCCTCTTTCGGGTGGAGGTTCCGGAAGATCGCGCTTTCCGACGAGGTGGGAAACACCATTTCAAATTCCAGGTTCTTCTCGAACAAACCTGCCCATGGATTGGCCCTTCGCCCCGCAAGGATGATGAAGTTTCCCCCGCGTTGGAAGGTGCCAATTCCCACGCTTCGCGCATGGGACATTTCGACATCGCAGTTGCTGGAAACACTACGCGCTAGCCGGACGGCCGCTCGCACGTCGTCGGCGTTGGTGAGGGATTGGGTGCGGATCAGATCCCAGAGCGCAGGATCGCCAGCCAGCGAGGGCGGCGGGTCCTGAAATACCGTCCTTGCTGCATAGTCGGTCGTCGTGGAAAGGCTTCCCCCAATGAACTGCAGTTGTGTGTGTAGCGCATCGGAAGCGACGATGGTAACGGTGCAATCGTTTGGAAAGACCCTGGCGAGGAGCGATGCAGGCGGGGCGGGAAGGTCCTCCGCAGCGGCGATGCCCATTTTTTTCCACAGAAGATAGGCGGAGAATACCAGAGAAACTGCCAGAGCCGCGCCAAGAATACGAACGGTCGTCCGCACGGTATTTGGCGCAGGCAACCCACCGTTTCCCATCGGCGGCTTGCCTGGCGATTCTGAAACAAAGTGCGGGACATAGCTGCCCTTGGGGATCTCAATACGGCAGGATTCGGTGGCGCCTTCCGTGTCGTAGTACTCGCGGAGCTTTGTGCGCAGCGCTCGGGCCGTTGCCCGCACGATATTATCCTCCGCGGGGCTAAAGCCGGAGCCTCGCTGGAACACTGCAACGCCAATACGCTGTTCGGTGATCTCCGTATCTCTTCCCTCCAGCGAGAGCGTGCCCACAAAGTCCAGAAACTCCCGCAATCGCGGGCTGCGGCGGAAAGTCTGACTCTCCAGCGCACGCGTTAACGCCTCGCGTTCAACCCCGCCGGGGGTTAACGGGGCTGCGGGTATGTGATTGATTTCCGGAAGGTTGGGGAGGTGACTCACAGTACGCTACTCAAATCTCACTGTTTTAACGGAAAGGATACCGAGTATCATGCCCACATGCAATGAGCACCCGTGCGGTCCTCAGCGGGCATTAAGAGATTCCGGGCTTTTGGGATCTATTCATGTTGTTCGATGGCGTCTAAGACTCGGTCCGGCGGCTTCCCCCACTTGGCGGACGCCCCGGAGAGGTGGTGCCACAAGATCCGCACTGCACCGCAAGGCTCAGCACCAGGGAGAGGCCATGATGTTTCAGAAATACGCCAGGATTGCGCTATTCGCCGTTTTCGCGCTCGCCGTTTGGGGCTGGAGCGTTCTCGGCCAGGGGCTCAGCGGTTCCATCGCCGGCGTTGTCTTTGATTCCGGCGGCGCTGTCGTGCCCGGAGTGAAAGTGACCCTATCGAACGAAGGGACCGGTTTCACCCGCGAGGCAAGCACCAATGCGCAGGGCCAATATGTCGCCTACTCGCTCACTCCCGGGCCTTACCGAATCACGGTGGAACAGCCCGGCTTCCAGAAACTGATCCGCAGCGGGGTTACGCTTGCCGCAGCCGACGCTCTGACGGTGGATCTGACGCTTTCGGTGGGAGACGTGCAGCAGACCATTGAGGTCACTGAATCCTCCCCGCTTCTTCAAGCGCAAACCGCCATGGTCTCTTCCCTGGTTTCCAATGACCAGATCATCGAGATTCCCCTGCAGAGCCGCACGTTTACCGCGCTGCTGCTTCTAAGCCCCGGCGCCACGCCGGGCTCCAGCGGCAACCTCACCACATCCCCCTACGCGATGCGCGGCAACGCCAATATCAGCGTCAACGGATCGAGCGCCCAGAACAACGCTTATTTCATCGATGGCATGATCAACCGCAATCTCTGGCTGAACACCCTGATCATGGTTCCCACCGTGGATTCCATCCAGGAAATGCGGGTGCTCACCAGTAATTATTCCGCCGAGTATGGCATCTCCGCCGGGGCGATCACGGTTGTTCAGACGAAATCCGGCACCAACCGCCTGCGCGGCAGTCTTTACGAGTTCGTACGCAACGACAAGTTTGATGCCAACGACTTCTTCAACAATCGCGCCGGTGTGGCGCGGCCCGCGCTTCGCCGCAACGAATTTGGCGGCACAGTGGGCGGCCCCATCCGCAAAGACCGCACCTTTATTTTCGGCGACTACCAGGGCATTCGCATCCGGCGTCCTCTTGGCACGATTTCCACCATCCCCACGCTCTCCCAGCGCAACATGCTGGCGACGGGAGATTTCGGCGCTCTGGGTGCCACCGTCTTCGACCCCGCCAACACCGTTACCGGGGCCAACAACGCGCGGCAACGCGTTGCCTTCGCTGGCAATCGGATTCCCGTCTCGCGGCTTGACCCCGCTTCCCGAGCCGTCTTCGGTCTGCTGCCTGACCCCATCAACGCCGACGCCACCCGCAACTTCGCATTCAACCCTAACGTGAAGCAGCGGACGGACCAGTTCGACGTCAAACTCGACCAAAACCTGGGCGATGCGGACCGATTCTTCTTTAAGTACAGCTTTGACGACACCGATCTCGAAACGCCCGGTTTACTTCCGGTTGGCAACGCGAGCGGGGTGCCCATCGGCGAGTTTCTTTCCTCCGGCGGAGCAGGAGTGGGCACCACCACCCCTCTCCGGAATCAGTCCGGTGTGCTGAATCACGTGAAAGTGTTCTCACCGACGCTGCTGAACGAAGCCCGCGTGGGCATCGTGCGTTGGAACCAGAACATCAATCCGTTGAACAACGAATTCAATACGTCCGACGCCATCGGTATCCCTGGCATTAACATTAACGACAAATCCGGCGGACTCCCGGGCATGAACATTGCGGGCTTTCAAACTCTCGGCGACGCATCCACGTACCCGGAGACCAGCCAGATGACCTCATTCCAGTTCGAGGACGTGCTCACCTGGACCACGGGCAACCACACCCTGAAAGTGGGTGGCATCTTTGTGCGCCACCGGTTCAACGGCTTCTCCGCATTCCCAACCCGGGGAACCTTCACCTTCAACGGCCAGTTCACCCGCCAGATTGGCACATCCACCGCTGCCACTTCTCTCGCCGATTACGCTTTGGGAGCCTATAATAGCCTCAACCGCAACATTCTGGTGGGTACTTTTGGAATGCGTTTCTGGAACAGCGGCGCATTCATCGACGACACCTGGCGCGTGAACAACCGGCTCACCTGGAACATCGGCCTGCGCCACGACATCCAGGCGCCGCCCCACGAAGTCTACGACCGCTGGTCTAACTTCAATATCGATACGGCGAGGCTGGAAGTGGCTTCCGGCAGTGGCGCCAGTCGCCGCCTTCGCAATCTCGATCTAAATAATTTTGCCCCGCGCACGGGGTTAACCTACATGCTCACCGAGGATCGTAAAACGGTCTTCCGCTCCGGCTTTGGCGTTTCCTATGTGGAAGCGGGCCAGGGAGGGGGCCAGCTTTACAAGAACCTTCCGTTCTTCTTCGCGCAGGTGCTGGCGACAGACCAGAACGCGGCACCGCCATTCCGGCTCTCCGAGGGGCTACCCACTCCCGTGGCGCCCGACCCCAACGACATCAATGCGATCTCCGGTGGGAGCCCCAACGCCTGGGATTACGACCTTCAATCCACCCGGGTGATGCAGTGGAGCGCGGGTGTGCAGCGCGAGCTGGTCAAAGACCTTCTTGTGGACGTTTCCTATGTGGGAACGCGCACCAATGGGCTGCTTGCCAACATCAACATCAATCAATCCGTTCCGGGGCCTGGCGCCCAGAATCCCCGGCGGCCGTTCTTCGCCTTGAATCCGAATCTGATCAATCTCTCCTATCGCACCAACTATGGTTCCGCCAAGTACCATGGGCTGCAGGTGCGCGTGGAACGGCGCATGACGTCGGGGCTTTCCGCTTCACTCGCCTACACCTACGCGAAGTACATGGCGAACGCGGGCAACGCGAACGGCGGAGGAAACGGGCCGCCACAAGATGCCCGCTGCACAGCTTGCGAGTGGGGCAACACGCCGGAAGACCGCCGGAACATCCTGGTCTTCAATCATGTGTGGGAGCTGCCGTTTGGCAAGAGCCGCAAGTATCTCACTACCGGACCCGCATCCTGGATTTTTGGCAACTGGAATTTGAGTGGCGTCTGGACCGCGAGCTCCGGCGAGCGCTTCACCGCCACCTTAGCGGGGGCCGTATCCAACTCCGCGGGCGGGGGCGGCGACCGTCCGAACCGGATTGCCGACGGCAATCTGCCGGAAGGCGAGCGCACCATCGACCGTTGGTTCGACACCACCGCGTTCGCCGCCGGCCCGCAGTTCACCTTTGGCAATTCCGCCCGAGGT
Source organism: Bryobacterales bacterium (assembly GCA_034522975.1). GTDB lineage: Bacteria > Acidobacteriota > Terriglobia > Bryobacterales > Bryobacteraceae > JACTMJ01. Next base: position 104,432 of record JAXHKT010000054.1, on the reverse strand, counting down.
ATTCTGATTGGCCCTGGCAACCTCACCGCGAACATCAACGTGCAGCGCGACTTTTTGATCGGGGAGCGCTTTCGCACCCAGTTCCGGTGGGAAATGTACAATGCGTTCAACCGGGTGAATTTCGGCAACCCGAATGCCGCCATTGGCAATCCCCTGGTTGGCCAGATCAGTGGAGCCGCCGAAGCCCGCTCCATGCAACTCGCTCTGAAGTTCTACTTCTAACCATGTTGAACCGACGCACATTTCTGCAAACGGCAATCGGCACGACTGCTCTGGGCTCTCTGCAAGGCAACTTGCAGGCCCAGAGCCCCGTGCCCAACATTGTTCTGATTTACGCGGACGATCTCGGCTATGGCGACCTCAGTTGCTATGGGGCCACCGCCTACAAGACGCCGCGTCTCGACGAGTTGGCTGCCCAGGGTGTGCGCTTCACGCACTTCTACGTGCCCACCCCCTATTGCGCGCCGTCGCGATGCTCATTGCTAACCGGGCGCTACCCCTTCCGTAGCGGGATGGTGTTCAACCCGGCGCCAGACGCGGGAATCAACGATGTGGGCCTGGCCGCCGAAGAAGTTACCATCGCCGAAGCGCTCAAGCCCAAGGGGTACGCTTCCTGCTGCATCGGCAAATGGCACTTGGGCCATACGGAGAAGTTCCTCCCTCGCACGCAGGGCTTCGACGAATATTACGGCATTCTCTATTCGAACGACATGCGGCCGGTGCAGATTGTCGAGAACGAGGGAGTGGCCGTCTACCCCGTCAACCAAACCACGATTACCCGCGACTACACCAACCGCGCCATCGATTTTGTGGAGCGGCATCGCGACAAACCGTTCTTCCTCTATCTGCCGCACGCGATGCCGCACAAGCCGCTTGCCGCGTCCGAGGAGTTCTACACGTTCGATACGCCCGCCGATCTCTATTCCGACGTGATTCGCGAACTCGACTATCAGTGCGGGCGCATCTTCGATACCCTCGAACGGTTGAATCTGACGCGGAACACACTGGTGATTTTTGCGTCAGACAACGGGCCGTGGTTCGGCGGAAACACGGCCGGGTTGCGCGGCATGAAGGCCAGTTCCTTTGAGGGGGGGATTCGCGTTCCATTTATCGCGCGGTGGCCGGGGCGCATCCCGGCGGGGCACGTGACAGCGGAAATTGCCGGAGTGATCGACGTGCTGCCCACGCTCTGCGGCATCAGCGGCGCGCCACTTCCGGCAGGACGTGAACTCGATGGCCGCGACATCTTCCCGCTGATGACGAAGCCCGGCGCGAAGAGCCCGCACGAGGCTGTTTTTTCCATGTCCGGCGCCAACCTGGCCACGGTTCGCAGCGGAAAGTGGAAGCTGCACGTGCGAACGCCAGCCCTCGGCCCCGGGTATCTAGATCAGGTGGAATCCGGCAAATGGGTGGACCCTCGCGGCCCGGATGGTGTCACCCTGATTGCCCAGTTTGAGCAGGCGCGACCCTTCAACTATCCCGGTGTTCGCACCGGCGACCCCGCTCGCCCAATGATGCTCTTCGATCTCGAAGCGGATCCGGCGGAGAGCCTGGACGTCTCCGCGAAGAACCCGGATGTGGTGAAGCGGCTGAAGACCATTTTCGACCGCATGAACGCGCAGGTTCCGGAGATCCGTCGCGAGGAGCGGCACGGCGGCGGAGGCGTGATGCGGCTTACCGGCGGATCGCTCGAATACGACCGTCTGCCGAAGACGCCCGTACCTTAGACCTGGACGCTCGCCTTTAATCCCCCGTGCGTTCGCCTAGCTCGTTCAGATCCGGCGGCGGCATTGAATGGAATGGATTGTAATCGGCGTTCACGTCGTAGACATCGATGCCTTCGCTACGCTTGCAGAAGTTCACCACCGCGTAGGTCAACGGGGTTGCGGCAACTTCAAACAAGACCTTCGCGATGTAGCCGGACATCATCAGATTCAGCAGTACCGGCAAAGGCTGCGTGCCGCCGAAGACGATGGCGATCACCAGCATGGTATCCACGGCCTGCCCGACTACCGTGCTGCCAATCGTGCGCATCCAGAGGTGCCGTCCGTTGGTCATCACTTTCATCCGGGAGAGGATGATGGCATTGGCGAATTCGCCAGCCAGATAGGCGATCAGGCTGGCGATGACGATGCGGGGAAGGAAGCCGAGCACGTATTCGTAAGCGGCCTGCCCGGTCCAGGAAGGGGCGGAGGGCATGGCCACGATCAGCGTGGACACCACGGCCAGCAATAGCGACGCGAAGAAACCGATCCAGATCGCCCGGCGGCTGGCTGCATAGCCATAAACCTCGGTGAAGATGTCGCCAAAAATGTAAGTAAGCGGGAAGAGAATCTGCGCGCCACTCAACAGGAACGGACCCAGCGTAAAGAAGCCCAGCGCATACGGACCCACTTCCACCAGTTTTGGAGCCACGATGTTCGAAACCAGCAGGATCACCACGAAGGCATGAACGTAGAGATCGTAATAGCGGAAATGCCGATGGTCGCGAATGGCGCCATGGGCGACGGCGGAAGGATCAAAAATTACGCGGCGAATGGATGCAATGGGCATAGTCGCACTAATTACGGTAATCGATAGGATGCGCGACAAAGCGGCGCGGGACTAGAGGTATTTGCCGGGATCACAAATTCCAACTCCAGGCGACGAAGGGCAAGCATTTAAGCCGGGCTTGGCGCTTTCGCGGCATGAGAAGCCGCGTGATAGGAGCTCCGCACCAGCGGCCCGCTCTCCACATGCTGGAAGCCTAGGCCATTCCCAAACTCGCGAATTTCGGCGAACTCATCCGGGTGGACGTGGCGAATCACCGGCAGGTGGTTCAGCGTGGGCCGCAGGTATTGCCCCACGGTGAGGATGTCCACGCCGCTGCCGCGCAGATCCCGCATCACGTTCTTTACTTCCGCCAGCGTCTCTCCCAGGCCCACCATCAGGCCGGATTTCGTGGGGATCTCGGGCCGTCTCCGCTTGGCATAGGCCAGCATATCGAGCGACCGCTCAAAGTTCGCCCCCAATCGCACCTGCCGGTAGAGCCGGGGCACGGTTTCGGTGTTGTGGTTCAACACTTGAGGCGAAGCATCCAAAACCACATCCATCGATTCGTGGCGGCCCTGGAAATCTGGCACCAGCACTTCCACCTTGCACGTTGGCACACGCTCGCGGATGGCGCGAATCGTGCTCGCGAACAGTTCAGCGCCCCCATCCTTGCGGTCGTCGCGGTTGACGCTGGTGATCACGGCGAAACGCAACTGCAGGGCTTCGACCGCTTCAGCCACGCGGCGCGGCTCGTCCATATCCACTTCCAGAGGGACGCCCTTCTGCACATTGCAGAAGCCGCAGCGGCGGGTACACACGTTACCCAGAATCATGAACGTGGCGGTCCGCTGATTCCAGCACTCGCCGATGTTGGGGCAGGCGGCGCTTTCGCAGACCGTATGAAGCTTGAGGTGGCCCACTAGTTGCTTCAAATCGCGGTAGTGCTCCCCCACTGGCGCCGGGGCCTTCAGCCATTCGGGACGCTGGCCTTTCTGGGTGAGAGTGTCGATAGGAATAAGCACGGTGTTTTCTCAGTGTAGCGGCGGCGAGCGACGCTGTTAAAGTAGATGCCGCGTTCCGGAGAAATGGTGCAGACGACGAGCGAGCGCCGGCCGCTCAGCTTCGCATTGTGAGCCGCTTCTCCATCAGCACTCCCCTGCGGAACGAGGCCAGTATAGGAGGCATCCCCGCATGGAGCCCAATCTCGCGGTAATCTTCGCATTCCAGAATCGACAGGTTTGCTTCGTAGCCGGCCTGAATGCAGCCCAGCCGATGTCCAAGGCCAAGCGCGAAAACGAGATTCGCGATTGAAAGCTGCAAGATCTCCTCGGGCTCCAGTTTCTCTTCGTTGCGCAGGATGGAGCTCAAGGCAAAGGTGGAGGCACTGCCGGGCCGATTGACGTTGAATCCCGAACTCAACGCGAGCCGCATTCCGGAATCGATCATGCGCCGCAAGGCCAGGTTCCCCCAGCCCATTTCCACTCCATATTCTCCGCTGGGCACGATCCACGGCACCTCATGCTGGGCCAGCATGGCAAGGGTTGCCTCCTGTTGAGGCGGCCTTCCAACGACGGTGCTTCCGCTGCCCACGCAAAGGGCTGCCATGTGCTCCGCGGCCGTAGGGTCCGGCTGGGTGAGGTAACAAGGCAATCCGCCGCCGATACGCCGGAGCGCGCGCAACTGCTCCGAAGTGCTTAGGCTTTCGAGCGCGGCCGCCCGCACGCTCACCGCCAGAGATCCCTCCAGGCTCTTCCAGAAGCCCCTCGCCGCCCGCGAGAGGTGCCCGGCAAGCGTCTCAGCGCCTTCCGTGTCGAAGTGTGGCAAATGGTGAAAATGCAGATCCGCGCGGAAGCTCTCCCGGGGAAAATCCAACTGCAGCAGATTCCTCAGCAGGCGGCTCTGGAGCACGGCTTCGTCGGGGAAGCGAAGGCGAAACTGAGCGAACGTCGTGCCGAGTTGGGCGAGCCTTCCCAACTCCCGTTCCAGGCGGCGGGTGATGGTGTGCAGAATGCGGTCGCTGTAGCCGGGTGCCGCGGCGTTGGCGGCATCAGCGCCATCCCCGGAAATCTCCCGCACCGGAAGCAAGTCGTGTACGGCATCGAGGAAGCCCGGCACGATCACCAGATTTCGTAGATCCACCACCCTGGCCGTCGCTGCTTCTTTCAGGTTGTCGACGCGGCGGGAGCTTCCCACCTGCGCGATGACGCCGCCTTCGATGAGAATCGAGGCATCGCGGAGCAAGCCAATCTCACGCAACTCAGCGCCATGCCGCAGGCGCGGGGGCCCCTGCAGCGTCACCACTTGCCGGGCGCCGCGAAGCAAAAGCCGTTCCTTCGGCCTTGCGGATACAAACCCTGCTGCGGTCATGGGCGGCTCAATTGCCCGACTGCCATTCGGGTGCCTATTTCAAAGTTATGCGAAGAATGTGCAGATGGAAACAAAACTCTTTAGATTGTTTCAGATTGAACCACCGCAGCGGTCGCTATGACGACGCCGTGGACCACACTGGAAATTCCTATTGCCCGTGGGCTTTTCCTGGTGCCTCCGCTTTCGAGCTTGCTCGCATCCACGGTTTTGCATACCATCTGAAGTTCCGCCACAGATTGGCGGCTTCGGGTTGCGCCCTTCCCGCGGAAGCGAGACCCGGCCGGAGAGGGAGGAGACACATGCTTCGAAAGCATTGGATCGCGATGATGTCGGCAGCCGTTCTGCAGGCGCTTTTGTTTTGGCAATGCGCGCCGTCCGCGCAAAAAGCAACCGTGAACAAGGCGGAAGCGGGTGCCCCGTATAACGGGCGCTGGCTGATGGAGTTTGACCCTGCCGACCGTGGCCGCGTGGGCTGGTTGGAACTGGAAGGGGTGGGCACGCCTGACGCAAAGGGCCTGATCGTGGGCGCACCCGGCGGCGGCATGTATCCGGTGCCCGGCATCGACGTTGCGGAAGACGGCAGCCTGCGTCTGGAGTATCCCGGAAAGTGGGGCGCCAACATTCCGGAAGTGGCGGCCAAGGAACGCGAAGCGGCAATGGCCGCCAGAGCGGCGCTGAAAGAGGGCGAGAAGATGCCGGAGCGCGCCTCTGTCACCGCGGTCTACACGGCGAAGCTGGAAGGGGACAAGCTGGTTGGCAAGCTGGAGTGGCCGGATGAACCGGCCCGTTTTCAAGCAGTGACGTTCACAGCCAAACGCGCCCCCGTGATCGATGAGCGCGACGACGGCACCTGGGTGGCTGGCGAGACGGTGGAACTGGTGCCCGGCAAGGCGTCGGCGAACGAAAACTTCACGGTCGATCTGCCTAGTAAGGAAATCGGCTGGATGGTGAGAGGCGGCAACATCGTCAACGATCCTCCCGCCGGCAACCTCACATCCAAGGAGAAATTCTGGAACTTCGATCTTCACGCCGAATACAAGCTTTCCGAGCATTCCAACAGCGGCATCGGCCTTCGCGGGCGATATGAAGTGCAGATCATGGAAGACTACGGCAAAGAGCCATACAAGCAGGGCCATGGCGCGATTTACTATCGCCACGTGCCCACCTCCAACCCCAGCAAGAAGCCGGGCGAATGGCAGACGATGGATATCCGGCTGATCGGCCGCGAAGTGAGCGTGACGCTCAATGGCGTGAAGATCCAGGATAAGAAAATCATCGACGGCCTCACCGCCATGGCCACCGACGCCAACGAAGCCGAACCCGGCCCGATCACCCTGCAGGGCGACCATGAAAAGGTGGAGTTCCGCAAGCTCACGGTGACCAAGCTGGAGAAGAAGGGCGCGTAGAGGCAATTTTCAGATGAGACGGGCGGTGCCGCCGCAAGCACCGCCCGTCAGCCTCCCCGGGTTTCCCATTGACGCCCTTGCCACCCGCGCCCCAGCGCGATACCCTCTCGGCAGGGAGCGCTTTTCCCGGATGCCCGTGCAGCGAAGCGCCACCCGCTTTCGGAACCCCAGGGAGGAAACGATGGAGCGCAGAGACTTTGTGAAAACCACGATCGCCGGAAGCGCCATCGCCGGGCCGCTCTTGCAGCGCGCTTTGGGAAAGGCGCCGTTGGCGAAACGGCCATACAGGGATGGCATCCAGCTTTCCATCATCGGCTTCGGCGGCATCGTGGTGGTGGGGCAGCAGCAGCCAATGGCCAACAAGAGCGTCGCCAATGCGATCGATGTTGGCATCAACTATTTCGACGTCGCCCCCAGGCTATGGCAAGGGGGAGGCTGAGGAGAAGCTTGGCCCGGCGCTGGAACCTTTCCGCAAGAATGCGTTTCTCGCCTGCAAGACAGCGGCGAGCGCAAGGCCGCCGGCGCGAACGCGAACTCGACCAATCCCTGCGCCGTCTTCGCACCGATCATTTTGATCTTTACCAGTTTCATGCGGTGAGTTCGATGGCCGACGTGGAGCAAATTCTCGGCCCCGGCGGCGCAGCGGAAGTCTTCGTCAAGGCGCGCAAGGAAGGCGAAGCGCGTTACCTGGGCTTCTCCGCGCACAACGCGGAAGCGGCCATCGCCCTGATGGATCGCATGCCGCTCGATTCCATTCTCTTTCCGGTGAACTACGTCAACTACCAGCAGGGCAAATTTGGCGAACAGATTCTGGCCCATGCGAAACAAAAGGGGCTGGCCCGCCTCGCCCTCAAGGCGATGGCTTACCGCCCATGGCCCGCCGGTCTTGCTCGCGAACAACGCGACTATCCCAAGTGCTGGTATCAACCGTTGAGCGAACGCGACATGGCTCGCGACGGCATCCGCTTCACCCTTAGCCAGGACGTCACCGCCGCCATCCCCCCAGGGGACGAGCGCCTCTTCGAAATGGCCGTCGAGCTGGCGCAGGCCTTTAAGCCCCTGAGCGTTGACGAGACGAATCGCATTCTTGCTTCCTCCCAGGGAGTGGAGCCCATCTTCAAGGCCTGAGGTATCTTCAAGGCTTGAGGCCGCTTCCCGGCTACACTAGAGGGAGGGCTTCCGGGGATGGCTGGGTCAGTCCCCGTGCGCTCAACTTCTGGACAGACGGGATTGGGATGGATCAGAACGAACGTCAACATCTGCTTTATGAGCAGCTTGAAAAGAGAATTCTAGTGATCGACGGTGCCATGGGCACCATGCTCCAGGAGCGGAATCTCACGGCGGAAGATTTCGGCGGGGCGGCGCTTGAAGGCTGCAACGAGAATCTGGTGCTCACGCGGCCGGATGTGATTGAAGAGATCCACCGCACCTATATCGAGGCGGGCGCCGACATCATTGAGACCAATACGTTTGGCTCCACGCCCCTGGTGCTGGCCGAATACGATCTGGAAGCCCGCCATTACGACATCAACGTAGAGGCAGCCCGCATCGCCCGCCGCGCCGCCGATGCGCTCTCGACGACGGATCGCCCGCGCTTTGTGGCGGGCTCGATGGGCCCCACCACGAAGGCGATCAGCGTCACCGGCGGCGTGACCTTCGAGGAACTCAAGCGGAATTACTACCAGCAAGCCAAAGGACTTTGGGAGGGCGGCGCCGACCTGCTGCTGCTGGAAACCTGCAACGACACGCGCAACGTGAAAGCCGCGCTGCTGGGCATCAAGCAGCTCAAGACGGAACTGGGCCTGAGCAAACTTCCCGTGATGGTCTCCGGCACCATCGAGCCCACGGGCACCATGCTGGGCGGGCAGAACGCCGAATCCCTTTGGGTCTCGCTGGCCGATCAGGATCTGCTATCGATCGGCCTCAATTGCGCTACCGGCCCGGAGTTCATGACGGACCATCTGCGCACCCTGCATGAGCATGCGCACACCTGCATCTCCTGCTACCCGAACGCCGGCCTGCCCGATGTGGAGGGCAACTATCTGGAGACGCCCGAGAAGCTGGCCAAGGCGCTCTCGCGCTTTGCCGATAATGGCTGGCTGAACATCGTGGGGGGCTGCTGCGGAACCACGCCCGCGCACATCCGCGCGATTGCCGAAATGGCCGCGGCCCGGCATCCCCGCGGCCGCATTGCGCCCAACCACCGCGCCGTTTTTTCCGGCATCGACACGGTGGAAGCCGAAGACGGCAACCGTCCCCTACTGGTGGGCGAGCGCACGAACGTCATCGGAAGCCGCGCCTTCAAGCGGCTGATCGCCGAAGAAAAGTGGGATGAAGCCACCGATATTGCCCGGCGTCAGGTGCGCACCGGCGCGCATATCATCGACGTTTGCTTGCAATCCACCGACCGCGACGAAATCGGGGATATTCCCCCCTTCTACGACCAGCTCATCCGCAAGATCAAGGCCCCGGTGATGATCGACACCACCGATCCCGCGGCCATTGAGCTTGCCCTTACCTATTGCCAGGGCAAGAGCATCATCAATTCGGTGAACCTCGAGGACGGCGAGGAAAAATTCGAGATGGTCTGCCCGCTGGTGAAGGCCTACGGCGCGGCACTGGTTGTGGGAACGATTGACGAAGACCCCGTCCAGGCGCAGGCTTTTACGAGGGAGCGCAAGCTGGCCGTCGCGCAACGCAGCTTCGATCTGCTCACTGCCAAGTATGGTATTCCGCCCGAGAACATCATTTTCGACCCGCTTGTATTCCCTTGCGCGACGGGCGATGAGAACTACGTGGGCGGCGCGGTTGAGACGATTGAATCGCTGCGATTGATCAAGGAGGCGATGCCGTTTTCGAAGACCGTCCTGGGCGTCTCCAACATCTCCTTCGGTCTTCCCCCCGCCGCGCGCGAAGTGGTGAACTCAGTCTTTCTTTACCACTGCACTAAAGCGGGGCTCGACCTTGCCATCGTCAATACGGAGAAGCTGGAGCGCTTTGCTTCCATCCCCGAACTGGAACGCAAACTGGCGGAAAGCCTGCTTTACAACACGCCGCCGGTACCCAATGAGGTTCCACAGGAAGACCCGAACCGCGAACTGATGCTGCACGCGGCGCAGGATTGGCGCCAGCAGGGCCTCAAGGAACGGGTGGCCATCAACCAGTTCCGCATCGCCGAGATCACGGCTCATTTCCGCGAAGCGAAATCCCGCAATGAAGGCCGGAAGCTCTCGGAATTGCCGTTGGACGATCGCCTTGCCAACTACGTCATCGAAGGCTCCAAGGAGGGGCTGATCGCCGATCTCGAATTGAAGCGGGCCGAGGGCGCCAAGCCGCTCGATATCATCAATGGTCCGCTGATGGCGGGGATGTCCGAAGTGGGCCGGCTCTTTGGAGCCAACGAACTGATTGTCGCCGAGGTGCTGCAATCGGCTGAGGTGATGAAGGCCGCCGTCGCTCATCTGGAGCAGTTCATGGAGAAGGCCGACGTTGCCGCGCGCGCCAAGATTCTGCTGGCCACGGTGAAAGGCGACGTCCACGATATCGGCAAGAATCTGGTGGAGATCATCTTCGCCAACAACGGCTATGAGGTGATCAACCTCGGGATCAAGGTGCCGCCGGAAGTGCTGATCCAGGAGTTCCGCCGCACGAAGCCCGATGCCATCGGCCTCTCCGGCCTGCTGGTGAAGAGCGCCCAGCAGATGGTGACCACCGCGAACGATTTCCGCGATGCCGGCATCGATGCGCCGCTGCTTGTGGGGGGCGCGGCTCTATCGGAAAAGTTCACCAACGGCAGGATCGCGGTTGCCTACAAAGCCCCCACGTTCTATTGCCGCGACGCGATGAGCGGGCTGGCGATGCTCAACCGCATCACGGATCCCATTTCTCGCGACGCCGTGCTGGCCGCCGCCATCGTTAGCGAAGCGCCGGCGGATTTGGCCGCGCCGCTGCCCGTGTTGGTAAACCGCTCGACGGAACGCAGCCCCAAGGTGAGCCTGGATGTTGCGATCCCGCCGGTCGCCAGCTTTGAACGCCACGTCAGGCAGTTGCCCAACCTGCAGGAGGTGTGGGGCTACATCAACCCCTACATGCTCTATGGCCGCCACCTTGGCTTCAAGGGGAACTTTGAAGCGATGCTGGCGCAGCGGGATCCCAAGGCGCTTGAGCTATTCCATTTCGTGGAGGAAGTGAAGGCGTGGGCGGCGGGCTTCCTGAAGGTGCGCGCCGTTTGGCAGGTGCTTGAGGCGGAGCGCGATGGCAACAACATCCATGTCTTCGAAGCGGCGGCCGCCACTCCCGCCTGGACGTGGCATTTCGCCCGCCAGGCCAAGGACGACGGGCTCTGTTTGAGCGACTACATTCTGCCTCCGCGCGATGGCAGGCGGGATAGCATGGGCATCTTTGTCGTCACGGCCGGAGAAGGTATCCGCCAGCATGCCGAAGAGGCCAAGAATGCGGGCGACTACCTCAAGGCCCATGCTTTGCAGGCTCTGGCGATTGAAACCGCGGAGGGTGCCGCCGAGTGGCTGCACCGCCGCATCCGCGAGGATTGGGGCATCCCCGATGCGGCCGATCTCACCATGCAGCAGCGCTTCACTTCGCGCTACCGCGGCAAGCGCTATAGCTTCGGCTACCCCGCCTGCCAGAACCTCGAAGATCAGCAGGGAATTTGGGCGCTCTTGCGTCCCGAAGAGATTGGCGTCGAACTCACCGAGGGGTTCATGATGGACCCCGAAGCCAGCGTCAGCGCCCTCGTCTTCCATCATCCGGATTGCGCTTATTTCACGGCCAGCGAGGAGCAACTGGAGCCCGTGGCGGGCTGAGCACGCGCTTCGTTCACGAGAGGATGTTCGTTGGCCGCTTCGTGTAAGCGCGCAGGGCCTCCGCGTAGCGCGCTCCGCAGGTGGCGCCGCGATACCGTGCGATGGCTTCCTTTGTATCCTGCGAAGGGTCGCGACGGGCTGCTTCGTAAGGCTGGTTGCGGACGATGGCCATCAACTGCCCAAGCCACTCCTGGGCCGTAGGCCACTCGGCGCCGACGTCGACAAAGGTGTCGGGCTCAAAGCCGATGGTGTGCCGGGGGCCGTTGTCGTAATAGTAGATGGACCGCGGCGCCTTGATGCCTGGCTGGTCAAGAATCTGCCCGGCGTTTTTGAGGGCGATCTCGCAGAGGGGCGATGCCACCCGATGATCGTCATGGGTATCGCCGGGCCAAAGGATGAGGGCGACATCGGGCTGGACGTCGGCCACCAGCTTCGCGACCGCTTTTTTGTTCTCCGTAGTGACGTCGAACAGATGCGAGCGGAAGTCGAGGAAGCGCATCTCGGCGCCATAGTAGTGCGCAAGCTGTCGCGAGGATTCGAGCAGCGCGGTCTCCCGGCCCTTCACCGGCGCCCAGTTCGTGTAATTGCCAATGAGAGAGCCGATCACCACGCGCCACTGCTGCCGGATGGCCTGCAGCATGATTCCCGGCACGCCGAACACGCAATCGTCGTAGTGCGCTCCCAGGGCAAGCAAAGTCTTAGGCATGGCTCTATCCTACAGTGCCCGGTATGCCCGATTGGGCGATCGAGGGGAAGTATGCGAGGATAGTGGGGGAAATAGCGATGGACAGCGGTGGCAGTAGCGTGAACGGGGGCGGCGTGGAGGCGAATTTGCGGGCCTCAGCGGCCTGGATGCCCTTTCGCTCAAGGCCTGTTCGCAGCGATCTTTCCATCTCCTGGAAGGAGGGCGCGTTATGCAGAATTCGGCAGCGATCGAGCACGCGGAATCCCTCGTCCAGGAAGAAAAATGGTATGAACTCCGTCAACTGATCAGCGGCTGGCCGGAACCGGAAATCGCCGATCTTCTGTTCGAACTTCCTGCCGCCAAGCGAGCGATTCTCTTTCGTTTGCTGCCCCACGATACCGCTTCCGATGTCTTTTCTTTCCTTGAGGTGGAACTGCAGAATCGCCTGCTTGAAGACCTCACCGAAGAGGAGACGCGCCGCCTGGTGACCAGCCTCGCGCCCGACGACCGCATCCACCTGCTGGAGGACCTTCCGGGCGAGGCGGTGCAGAAACTGCTCAACCTGCTGCCGCCGGCGGACCTTTGGAAAACCCGCCAGTTGCTTGGCTATCCGGAGGAAAGTGTCGGGCGATTGATGACCCCGGATTACGTCGCCGTGCGCCGCCACTGGAGTGTCGCCGAAGCGCTCAGCCACATTCGGATGAAGGGGCAGAAAGCGGAAACGATTTCCACCATCTATGTGGTGGAGAATCGCTGGCAATTCGTGGACGCGGTGCCGCTCGAAAGTATCGTGCTCGCCCAGCCCGAGGCGCGCATGGAAGAACTGCTGACGCGCGAAGGCGTGACGCTCTCACCGCTTGCCGACCGCGAAGAGGCGGTGCGCATGATCACGCGCTACGACGTCTTCTCCATCCCCGTGGTGGATGCGCGCAACGTGCTGCTGGGCGTGGTCACGGCGGACGACGTCTTCGACGTGGCCGAGGAAGAGGCCACCGAGGATTTCCAGAAGAGCGTGGCGGTGAATCCGCTGAAATCCACATACCGCGAGGCGTCGCTTTGGGAACTGTTTGGCAAACGCTTCCCGTGGCTGCTGGCGCTGATCGGCGTGAATCTGCTGAGCTCCACCGTGATCGCCAACTACAGCGAGCTACTGGAAGCCGCCATCGCGCTCACTTTCTTCATGCCGTTGCTGCTGGGCACTGGCGGCAATACCGGCTCACAGGCGGCAACGCTGGTGGTGCGCGCGCTTTCCACCGACGATCTCGATCTTTCCGACTGGTTTCGCGTGACGGGCAAAGAAGTGCTTGTGGGCTGCGCGCTGGCCGTGGCGATGGGGCTCTGCACGTCGCTCCTGGGCTTCTGGCGCGGAGACTGGCACCTGGCTCTTGCCGTGGCGCTATCGATGGCCGCGATTGTGCTGTGGGCCAACCTGATGGGGGCGGTGCTGCCCTTCGTGCTGATGCGCTTCAAGGTGGATCCGGCGGTTGCCTCCAGCCCCTTGATCACGTCGGTTTCCGATGTCACCGGCCTGATCATCTACTTCCTCATCGCCCGCGCGATTCTTGCGGTTTGAGGCGGCTTCCCGATTGGCCGTAACATGGGGATCACGTTCGGCAAACTCATCGCGCCTTCGCGGTAAAGCTCAAAGCCAGCCCTCGGGATCGCTTTCGCCGCTAGCCCAGCGCTTTTGAAGACCGGTGCGATACTTTCCCCGCATTCCGGTCGTCCTCTCTTCAGGAGGTTGAACGCGTAATGAGTTTTACCGATTCCCGATTTCCCGTGCTGCGGCGCGCCCTGCTCGCCGCGGGCGCTACCGCAGTGCCCGCTTTGGCGCAGCGCGGACGCCGGGGTGCCGCCGGAGGGGAGGCGAATGAAAGCCTGTCTAAACCAAAGGACGAGACTGAGCGCCGCATCGCCGGTGTGCTTGAGGAGATGTCGGCCCCTGGAGGCACCTGGGCCAGCGTGCCGGTTTCAGACGGAAAATGGCTGCGCATTCTAGCCGAGGGCTGCCAGGCCAAGCATGTGGTGGAGGTGGGGACTTCCACCGGATACTCTGGCCTCTTTTTTGCCCTTGCCTTAGTGAAGACGGGCGGGCGCCTTACCACGCATGAGATCGATGAAGGACGTGCCGCGACGGCCCGCGCTAATTTCGCCAAAGCCGGGGTGGAGAAACTGGTGACTCTGGTTTTCGGCAACGCCCAGGAAACCACGAAGCGCATCAAGGGTCCAGTGGATGTGGTGTTTATCGACGCAGACAAGGGGGGCTATGTGCATTATCTTGAGGTGCTGCTGCCGCAGGTGCGGCCGGGCGGCCTCATCCTGGCCCACAACACGGGAATGGTGCCAGATTATCTGGCAAAGGTGAATGCGGATCCTGCTCTTGACACCGTCGTCTACACGGGCGGTGGCGGGCTAAGCGTTACGCTGAAGAAGATCTGAACCGAACGCGTTCCGGATGGAGATGGCAATGTGGATAGAATCGACGGGCATGGGAAACGTCGTGCGCGCCTGCCTTGCGATTGCGGGGTTGGCCTGTGCCATGGGGGCGCAAAGCACGACGCCGTCTCTGGGCCTCTTTGAAGCATCCACCGACGTTGGCACGGTGCGGGTTGCCGGTGCATCCCACTACGACACCCAGTCCGCCACCTATCGTTTGAGCGGCGCCGGCGAGAATATGTGGCTCGCCACCGATGCCTTCCATTTCGTCTGGAAGAAGCTGAGCGGCGATTTCCGGCTGGCGGCGGATATTGCCTTCGAGGGGGAAGGAAAGAACCCTCATCGGAAAGCCGTCCTGATGCTTCGGCAGAGTCTCGACGCCGATGCCGCATACGTCGACATTGCCATTCACGGCGACGGCCTCACCTCCATGCAGTTTCGCGGAGGGAAAGGCGCTAGCACCCAGGAATTGCAGTTCGGCAAACCAGCCCCGGGCCGGGCGGAACTGGTTCGGCAAGGAAACCGGATATTCGTTCGCCTGGATGGTGTGGAGATGCGCTTGGGGGAACGCTCCGTGAGAATGGAAAATTTCCTGCGCGGGGAGGTTTACGCCGGCATCGGCGTTTGCTCCCATGAAATCGGGCTGGCGGAGACCGCCCTCTTTCGCAACGTTATCCTGGAGAACGCGCCACCCACTTCGCGATGAGCGCCAGCTACTCGCCAATGCTGAAGGTGGGCGCCTTGGGCTCTCCCATCACGCCCATGCGTTCGACGGCGATGCGGGCGATCTTCATAAAAGGGGCGGCGCGCTCGTCGCCATCGCCATAGATGCCCACCGGCCTTCCGCTATCGCCGCCCTTGCGAATTTCCGGGTCGAGAGGCACCTCCCCAAGGAAGGGCACATTCATCGCTTCGGCAGTTCGTTTGCCGCCACCGTTGCCGAACACGTCGATGCGCTGTTCGGTGCCCGGTACGATGAGGTAGCTCATGTTTTCTACCAGCCCAAGGAGGGGCACGTTCACTTGGCGGAACATGTTGACGGCCTTGCGGGCGTCCTCCAGAGAAACGTCGGATGGCGTGGTGACAATCACCGCGCCGGAGATGGGAGCTGTCTGCATCAGCGTCAACTGCACGTCGCCGGTGCCGGGGGGCAGGTCGATCACCAGGTAGTCGAGTTCGCCCCACTCCACCTGCCGCAGAAACTGCTGGATCACCCCGTGCAGCATCGGGCCGCGCCACACCAGCGGCTTATCGCCAGGGCTCACGAAACCCATAGACATCAGCTTGAGGTTGTATTGTTCGATGGGCTGGATGCGATCGCCGATCGCCTGGGGACGGTCGCTGATGCCCATCATCAACGGCACATTCGGACCATAGACATCGGCATCCATCAGCCCCACCCGGTGGCCCAGAGCCACCAGCCCCAGCGCCAGGTTCGCCGCCACCGTGGTCTTTCCAACACCGCCCTTCCCGGAGCCCACCGCGATGATGTGCTCAATTCCGGGGATCTTCTGTGAGGGGTTTGGCGCGGACTGGGGTGTGATCGGCATGGATCGCTGCTCAACTTCCTTTGTCTTTGGGATGCAATGGGACGAAAGTTTGATTCTAACGCGAGCGGCCATCGTCGCTTCGACGATGCGTCGCTCAAGCCGCTCTATGCGGGTCTGCCCCCGAGAGGAAGTGCCCCATCACTTTCCCGCCGGCTCCACGTTGAGCAGCGCAAGCAACCATGCCTGCACTTGGGCCACTTGTTCCGGCACGTTGTTATGGCCGGTCTCCAGCGCCAGTAGCAAGCTCTTTTTGCCGGGAATCACGTTGTAGGCGGAATACATGGAAGTGGGCGGGCAAGTCTCGTCGTTGAAGCCCCAAGTGTAGAAGCCGGTCACCTTCACGCGGCGCGCGAAGTTCACCACGTCGTAATACTGCGACGTCCGGATCTTTTCCGCGGAACGATGCGATTGCGGACCCTCGGCGGCACGGAACATGTGCGGCCAGCCCCCGGCGCGATTGTGCAGGTAGCCTGTCACATCGGAGAGGGCCGGGTAGTAGGCGGCCAAGCCACGCACGCGGGGGTCCAGGGCCGCGGTGACGATCGAGAGCGCACCGCCCTGGCTGCCGCCCGTCACCGCGAGATTCGCCCCATCCCACTTGGGATGGTTCACCAGAAAGTCGTTCGCCCTGACGCATCCCAGATACACGCGGCGGTAGTAGTAGCGGTCGCGATCGTCCAGGCCAAACGTGTTGTAATTTGCCAGCGCGCCCGCGCCCAAGGAGGTATAGACGGCGGGCTCCATCGTTACGGGAATGCCATGGATGCCAACCTGCAACGTAATCACGCCGCGCGCGGCCATTTCGGCAAGCCCCGCATACGGGCGCACCCCCGCGCCCGGAACGCTCAATAGCGCCGGGTACTTTCCCGGAGCCTTGGGCTCACACAAGACGCCAAAGAAACGCGAGGGCGCCGCGCCCATCCCCACGTTCTGCAGGCTCACGTGAAAGCAATCGGCGGAGGCGTTGCCGTATCCGGGGAGCGGTGTGATTCTGGCGTCGATGGGCAGTTCCGCCAGCGCGGCTTTGCCTGCGGCCCAGAAGGCATCGAAGTCGCCGGGTTCCACCTGCGTAGGCTTCAGGGCTTCAGGCTGGAAGGCTGCCGTAGCCAGGCCCCGGTAGGTTCTCCCGTTCTTCTCAACCGTGGCGATACAGCGCAGGAAACCGGGTTCGTCCAGCGTCCCGCCTTCCACGCTCAGGCCCTCAGCGGGCAACGTGACCGTCTTCTCCAGCCGGGCGGGCATCATCTCAGGCCCAACGCGATAGCTCACCTGTAGGCCGCCGAGGGGGTGCCCATCCTGGATGGCAGTGATGCGGAACTTCACAGGCTGGCCGGGTTGATAGCTCCAATCCTGCCGGTCCAAGGCAACGCGCACTTGCACGGTGCCCACGCGTTCCTGGGCACACAGGGAGAGCGCCAGCAGGCAGAGGATAGCCAGCCGCAGCATGGTTTGTGCAGGTGCTATCCGGCCGGGGGCACCCTTGTTTTCCGGTCGATATCCGCTCGTTCCAGGCGGCGTCCATTTGCATTTCGGCATCGGCACTCTCCTTCTGTTTCCGCCCGTGGAAAGCGTATGAGCCTACACGCGCCACCAGGGGGAACCCCTCAGTATAGTTGCTTGACGGGGTTCGCTACGGCCGGTTCAAACGCATCCCGGGCTGCGCGTCCAGGCTGAAACCATCGAACTGCCCCCGAGCCAGCCGGGGGAAAGCGGCGGCGGCGACCATCACGGCGTTGTCGGTGGAAAGCTGGGGCGTAGGGAAGTAAGCCGGCACCGGGAAGCGGGGGTCCAGGAACCTGGCTCGCAGCGCGGAGTTGCAGGCCACTCCACCCGAAACGATCAGCGAAAGGGCGTTCGATTGCGCCAGCGCCGCGCGGCAGTTAGCCTCGATGTGGTCCACGGCGGTTTTTTGAAACGAAGCCAGCATATCCAACGTGAGCCGCGGCGTCCGTTCCAGCCACTGCTCCACGGATGGAGTTCCGCACTGCCGCAACAATTCCCGACGTGCCTCCACCTCCGCTTGAAGATGATGGGCATCGCGCCATCGGATCGCGGCGGTCTTATAGCCGCTGAAGCTGAAGTCGAGCGGGCTGCCTTTCATGGATGGAATGGTGAAGGGCTCGCGGCGGGGCGTCCCGTAGGCGGCCAGTTTGTCCAGCACCGGTCCGCCGGGATAGCCGAAGCCCAGGGTTACCGCCACCTTGTCGTAGGCTTCGCCGATGGCATCGTCGCGGGTCCGCCCGAGCAACGTGTAGTCTAGTCCGCTGCCATCGGAAGCTTGGCCGGCCAGGTAGAGGTGGGTGTGCCCGCCGCTCACGATCAGAGCAAGGGCCGGGAACGCGATGCTTCTAGCCTCTTGCAATGTCTCCAATAGCACGGCATGGATATGGCCATCGAGATGATTCACACCAATCAGCGGGATGCCCGCCGCGAATGCCACGCCCTTCGCATAGGTGATGCCCACCAGCAAGGCCCCGGCCAGCCCGGGCCCGGCCGTCACCGCCACGGCCGCCAGATCCTGGTATCGGCAGCCTGCCTCTTCGAGGGTCGCGCGCAGCACCGGTACGATATTCCGCAGGTGCTCCCTGGATGCCAGTTCCGGCACCACCCCGCCGTAAACGCGGTGGATATCGAGCTGGGATGAGATCACCGAGGAATGCACGGTTCCCGCGGCATCCACCACGGCTGCCGCCGTTTCGTCGCAGGAGGTCTCGATGCCTAGAATCCGCTTCTCAACTGCCACGGAGACTCCTGGGCACCATGGGTTCTAACCCGAATGGGGGAGAGAATGGGATTGCATTTTCGGACTGGTGCGGTAGATTAAGTAAATCCATGGAATGTGATCGCTGCGGCGGAAGCAATTGGCATATTGCTTCGGCTGGCTTTCTTGACGACCTGCGAAGCGCCTTTGGCAGCGCACTCTACAAGTGTGTCCGCTGTGGCAAGCGCCGGCGGGAGCGCGTATGGCCCGCCTCCCAATGTATTGTCGCGCATTGTCCGCGGTGTTTCTCTCAGCAACTGCAAGTGTGGAATCGCGCGTTCGTTCCCCCTTCGTTCCGCCGCTCAATCCTGTTCGCGTTCGGCGGTGAGGCGTATCGCTGCTATGAATGCCAGTATGTGTTCCTCAGCTTTCGGCCGCGCCGCCTGCTTGCCCGGCACCCTAGGCCCGCGGAGGACCGGGAAAGCCCGGTGGGCGCCGCGGCGTCAGAGACGAAATCCAAGGGCGAAATCAACGTCTAGTTGTTGTGGTTCGGCTTTCACGCTCATGCCCGCCTGTCTATGAACATCAGCGACTTCGACTACCACTTGCCAGAGGAACGCATCGCTCAGCAGCCGCTTGACGATCGCGCCGCTTCCCGAATGCTGGTGCTGGATCGCCAGGGGGAAAATTGGGAAGACTCCCTGTTCCGCAGTCTTCCCGAGTATCTGCGGCCCGGCGATTGCCTTGTTCTTAACAACACGCGCGTCTTTCCTTGCCGGCTGCTTGGCCATCGCGAAGGGGTTCACGCGCTGCCCATCGGCGAACATAACCCGCGTCGCGAAGAGCATCTATCGCGCGTCGTGGAGGTATTTCTCACATGGCAGAGCGACGAGGATCCGCTGGTCTGGAGCGCCCTGGTGCGTCCTGGCCGCAAGCTGCGCGTGGGAGAGATTATCCACTTTGCGGAGGGCTTCGCCGCGGAGATTACCGGCCGGGGCAAGTTCGGAGAACGCAGCGTCCGTTTTCACGCGGAGGGCGATCTCTTCGCGCTCATCGAGCAGTATGGCCACGTACCATTGCCGCCCTACATCCATCGGGCCGATGCGCCGCAAGACCGCGATCGATACCAGACGGTGTTCGCCGGGCAGCGAGGTTCCGTGGCCGCCCCCACTGCCGGGTTGCATTTTACGCCTGAAGTAATGGAAGCGTGCCGTCAAGCTGGCGCCACTATCGCCGAACTCACGCTTCACGTGGGCCTGGGCACCTTTCAGCCGCTGCGCGAGGAGTGCGTGGAGAAGAACCACCTCCATGCGGAGCGCTTCGAAGTGACGCCCGAAGCGGCGGAAATCGTCAACGCCGCCACCCGCCGCATTGCCGTGGGCACCACCAGCACGCGCACTCTCGAAAGTATCGCCCGCAATGGAAAGGTACGCCCCGGCTCCGGCGAAACCAGCCTCTTTCTTTATCCCGGCTATCGCTTTCAGGCCGTGGACGCGCTCATCACAAACTTCCACCTCCCCAAGAGCAGCCTCCTGATGCTGGTGAGCGCCTTTGCGGGCAAGGAATTCACGCTTCGCGCATACCAGCATGCCGTTGCGCGGGAATACCGGTTCTTTTCGTATGGCGATTGCATGTTGATTGTGTAAATGGAAGGTTGCAGCTGCCCGATGGTGTGCGCCACGCCAACCGGGTACAATACCGGGAGCCGCAATGGACACCGCATCGACCCCCATCCTTATCGAACGAATCGAAACCGCCAAAGTGCCGCCACGCTGGGGATTGCTGCGCATCCTCACCAACCAGGGCATCACCGGCTATGGCGAGTTCACGCTGGAGGGGCAAGTGGATGCCACCGAAGCCCTTGTACACCAGTTCGCCGAGCGCTTCGTGGGCCAGGATGCACGCAGCTTTCTGAAGCTCTGCCGGGGCATCTTCAACCACCACTTTTATCATGCGGGCCCGCACTTCGCCTCCGCGCTGGCGGGCATTGAAACGGCTCTTTGGGATATCAACGGCAAGGCTACCGGACAGCCGATTCACCGGATGCTGGGCGGAAAGATCCGCGACAAGGTGAAGGTTTACCGATGGGCGGGCGGGAACAATAACGATGCCAAAGCCGCCGCGGAAGAAGCCGCGCAGGTGGTGGAAGCGGGCGCGCTGGCACTGAAGCTGAACGCCTGCGCGCCGATGGCCGCCGTGGATACCTACGGGGCCGTTCGCATGGCTGTGGAGCGGGCGATGGCGGTGCGCGCGGCGGTGGGGCCGGAGATCGATATCGGCTTCGATTTTCATGGCCGCTGCAATGTTCCCATGGCGCGCCGGCTGGCCAGGGAGCTGGAGATCGTCGAGCCGATGTTTTACGAGGAGCCCGTGCGGCCCGATTACAATCGCTGGCTGCCGGAGATTGCCGCAATCACCCACGTGCCCATTGCCACTGGCGAGCGCATGTGTACGGTGGCAGAGTTTTCCGACGTGGTTGCCGCCAAGGGCGCTCACATTTTGCAGCCGGATCTGGTGCATGTGGGCGGGATTCAGCCTACCGCCGACATCGCCGCGCTGGCATCGGCGAATGGGATCGCAGTGGCGCCCCATTGCCCGCTTTCGGCCATCGCGTTCGTGGCGTCCTTGCACGTGGTGGCGCAATCGCCGGCTGGTTGGATCATGGAATGGTCAAAGGGAATTCACTATAACGCCCACGGTGCCAGCGGCGAAGTAGACCCCTGGCTGCGCTACTTGGGAGAGAATGATTGGCCCGCCTTCGATGCCGACGATTCCTCCCACATCGCCGTGCCCGACAAACCAGGCCTGGGTATCGACGTCAACTGGGCAGAGGTGGAACGGGCGAGTAAACAGGGCACTGATTGGCGGGACATCGCAATGTATCTACCCGATGGCACGCACGCCAACTGGTAGAGTGCGCGCAGCGCCCCTCCGCCAAAACGAAAAAGCCCCGGAGCCGCAATGGCAACGGGGCTTTTTTAATCTTCAGGAGGTGTCGCGAAAGTTACTTGGGCATGATCACGGAATCGATCACGTGAATGACGCCGTTGCTAGCAATGATGTCTGTCTTCACGATGTTCGCATTGTCAATCATTACCTTACCGCCCATCTTGGAGATCTTGGCGGAGCTGCCTTCCACGGTGGGGGCGGCGCTGAGCTTCATCGCATCCGCGGCCATCACCTTCCCGGAAACAACGTGGTAGAGCAGAACCTTCTTCAGGGCTTCTTTGTTGGCGAGCAACGCGTCAAGCTTCGCTTTGGGGATCTTCGCGAAGGCTTCATCCGTGGGAGCAAAAACGGTGAACGGGCCAGCACCCTTCAAGGTATCCACCAGGCCGGCGGCCTTCACGGCGGTAACCAGCGTGTTAAAACTTCCCGCGGCAATGGCGGTATCGACGATGTCTTTATCGGCGGCGGCAGCATTCAGGCTGACCAGCGCCAGGGCGAACGTGAGGACAAGCAGAGTAAGCTTCTTCATGGTTTCTCAATTTCCAGGTTTGGGATTTTTCTTTGACCGGCTCGTTGTGAGCCGTTGTGGTTTGGCGCTTTGCCTGCCACACCTGCATGAGAGTGCCCAGTAGCACGCTGGCGGGTCTAAAAATCTCGTGAGTTTCCGGACGCCGCGAAGGAACGGCCCAGGCTTGGTAATTTCACAAAGGGTAATTGAAAGGATCGCGCGTATTTCCAGTTTGAGGGGTAAGCCTTGGCGGCATCCAAACGGAGACATGAATCGCGAGTTGCGATTTTCGTTTGCATTGCCGAAAGCGGGATTCCCGCTAACCTGAGAAGGTACTTGTTGCATGTCGCTTTTTTCTGATTCCTGGAACCCTGAACGACGCGAGGGTTTTTCACTCTTTTGGTACAACTTCACCACCTCGCTGGGTCTTGCCGTCGATTCCATCCGTGCGCACAAGCTGCGCAG
Source organism: Bryobacterales bacterium (assembly GCA_034522975.1). Classification (GTDB taxonomy): domain Bacteria; phylum Acidobacteriota; class Terriglobia; order Bryobacterales; family Bryobacteraceae; genus JACTMJ01. Next base: position 82,010 of record JAXHKT010000054.1, on the reverse strand, counting down.
TTTCCTGACGCTGCTTGGAGTGATCATTGGCGTGGGCTCCGTGATCCTGGTTGGCGCGGCTATTAGCGGACTGGGCTCCTACGCCGAAGAAAGCACCGCCAAGGCGTTTGGCAGCGAGAGCTTTCTGGTGGCACAGGTAACCACCGCCAGCAGCCGCAAAGAGTTCTTCGACAAGCTGAAGAATCATGAGCGTATCGATTGGTCGGATCTGGTCTATCTTCAGGAGGTCACTGGCGACCGGATTCTCTATTCGCCCTATTCCAATCGACAGACCGACGTCAAGCGAGGTTCGGAGACCTACGAGGAGTGCGTGATCGTTGGCGCGTTCGCGAACCTGCCCGAGATCCGGGACGTCAACGTGGAGCAGGGCCGCTTCTTCACTGAGCAGGAAGACGCCGCTCGCCAGCAGGTGGGAGTGATCGGCTTTGATATCGCGGAACGCCTGTTCCCTGGTTCGAACCCCCTTGGCAAGGCGGTAACGTTACGGGGCCGTGAGTTCACCGTCATCGGCGTGCAGGAAAAGCTGGGTTCCGCATTTGGACGCAGCCAGGATAATTCGGTCTATATCCCTTACCGCACGCTCACTCGGATTTGGGGAACGGAACGCAATATGTCCGTGTTCGCAAAGCCGCGGCCCGAATCCGGCCTCAGCCTGGAAGAAGCGCTGGACGTCACGCGCGTCGCCCTGCGCGTGCGCTTCAAGCAGAAACCCAACGAGCTGGATGCTTTCGACACCCTCACGCCCGACGCCATTCGCGGCTTTATTGAGGGCATCATGAGCCTGATCTCCGCCGTTGTCGTTCCCGTCACGGCCATCTCTCTGCTGGTGGGCGGAATCGTCATCATGAACATCATGCTGGTGAGCGTTACCGAACGAACGAAAGAAATTGGCATCCGCAAGTCGCTGGGCGCGCGGCAGAGCGATATCCGCTTGCAGTTTCTTCTTGAATCGTCGTTGCTTGCCGCGCTGGGCGGCATACTTGGCATCCTCTTCGGGGCCGCGCTTACCTTCGTCATTGGGCGGGCCTTCGAACTCACCATGTCGATCACGATGCTGTATGTCGTGCTCTCGCTTGGCGTCTCCAGCGCCGTGGGCATCGTCTCCGGTTTGTACCCGGCCATTCGCGCCGCGAAACTCGATCCCGTGGAAGCGCTGAGGGCGGAATAATGGAACTGAAGAACGCGTCGCTGTTTGAAAATTTCGGCATGGCGATGGACGCCATCTGGAGCCATCGCTTCCGTTCCGGCCTCACCATGTTGGGCATCGTCATCGGCATCACGACGGTGGTTTCCGTGGCTTCGCTGCTGGCCGGTTTGCGTCAGGGGATCGTCGATTTCTTTGAGGAACTGGGCCCCGACAACGTCTTTGTCTATAAGACCAGTGGCGACCCCAGTGGCCGAGGGGCGAGCCGCGGATGAGACGCTCCGCCGCCCGCTGCGTCCCGAGTACGCCGAGGCACTGCGCATCGCCACCGCGGCCACCGTGGAAACCCTGGGGATGAGTTTGTTCGTCCCTCCCGTGCAGGGCCGTAGCCCGATGGTGGCCAAGGTGCCGGGCGTGGAAACGGACGACTTTAGTATTGTCGGTACCGATGCGAATATCCTTGCCGCTTCCCGGGGCGGGTCCTGCGCGATGGCCGTCTCTATACTGAGGATGAAGCCCGTCGCGGCGAGAAGGTGGCCGTGATTGGCGCCGTACTCGCCGACGTTCTCTTTCCAGCCGGCAACGCAGTGGGGCGGACAGCGATTTTCGGCGGCGCGGAATATCGCATCATCGGAGTTTTCGAAAAGGCCAAGGGCGGCTTCTTTGGCGAGAATGGCGCGGATAAGCAGGTCACCATTCCATTCCGGACGGCGCAATTGCGCTATCCAGGCAACGACGACCGCATCATGATCGTCGCCCGGGCATATCCCGGCCTGCGCGACCAGGCTTACGACGAATTGGAGTGGATGCTGCGGCGCCTTCGCAAACTGAAGCCAGACGCCAAGAACGATTTTGCTCTCTCCACGCCGGATTCCATCGTCGAGCAATTCGACAAGATCACCGGCATCGTCTGGCTGGTCTCTCTTGCCTTGTCGGGGCTTGGCCTTCTGGTGGGCGGCATTGGCGTGATGAACATCATGCTGGTGAGCGTCACGGAGCGTACCCGCGAGATCGGCATCCGCAAGGCCATCGGCGCCAGAAAGGGCGATGTCGTTTCGCAATTCCTGATGGAAGCCATGACGCTCACCGGCCTTGGCGGCCTGGGCGGCATTCTGTTTTCCCTAACTGTGGTGCTGATCATCGGCGCCATTTTCCCCAGCCTGAAAGGCCCCACCCCGCCCTGGGCTCTGATCGGCCGGCTTCGGCGCCTCCGTGGCCATCGGCTTGTTCTTCGGTGTATGGCCCGCAGTGAAGGCTGCTGCCCTGGACCCCGTGGAAGCGCTGCGCTACGAGTGAGCGGTTAGAGGATCGTCAGCGCTTTCGTAGCGACGGCCAGAAATGCGTTGACGGTATTCACGACCTGCGTCACTTTGCTGAGGTCTTTGAGCGACTGTTCCAGCGACGCGGTGGCGGTGCGCAACTCGGGCTCATTGGCAACAAGCTGGTCGCGTATCGCGTCCAGGTCTTCATTGTTGAGCTTCCGCCATGCGCGAAAGACCCCGCCGCGCGCGATCATCGCCGCATTCCGTTCTTCTTCGTTCAGCGTGTCCTGCGCAAACACGAATTCGTCGCTATCCATCCGCTCAAGCGTTTCCTTCAGCGTTCGCTTGAGAGCGTTGCGCAGTTCATGGGGAGGCAGGCTTTCGGGGATTGCGGGTGTTTGGCTGGCCACGGGCTCCTCCTTTTTATCTACGGTTTTGGGGTCTGGCTAGCGGCGAAGTTGCCCACGAACCGGCTGAGGCGCTCAATCGCCAAGTGGAGCGCCGCAACCCCGCCTTGATCGTTTTCGCCCTTACTGAGCGATTCGAAAGTGAGCCGCAATTGCCGCGCCGCATCCTGAGCCGCTTTGGCCTTCGCGATGTTGGCTTGCGCCAGCAGATGGAAGCGGCGGTCATGCTCCCAATCGGGCGGAAGTGCATCCGCGGCACGGAAGGGAACCGTCACCTTGGTGCGGCGGTCGTCATTCTTCAAGGCATTCTGGTCGGCGATCATCTCTTCGGCCAGCAGGCGCAGCGCCTCCTCTTCGAGCGTCAGTTCGCGGTCAATAGTGGCGGCGCTTTCCGAGAGGTGACGGGCAAGCGCCCGGTTCCGGAACGCGCCCACCGCGAAACCGGTAGCCCGCCCGAGAACGTTGCCAATCGGAGTGCCGCCAATAGACTTGGTAGCCAGGCTGGCGGAAAGCTTGCCGAGTTCGCCGGAGAGCTTTGCCGCTGCGGCGGCCGCTGCGGTGTCTTCCTTCGAAGCCGAAAGCCGGCTGAGCGCAGTGAAATACTGGCGCAGCACTTGGCCGTGAAGCTCCAGATCGTCGACGATCTCCATGCGAACCCGCACGATCTGGTCCTGGGAGTTGAGAAGCGCCTGGCGGTCCGACACGCTCAGGCTGGTAGCCGCGTGCTGCCTGCGCAGTTCCAGGGAGTCGCGATCAATGTAGGTTTCGAGCGATTGCTGCAGGAACTCGCTCCGCGCTTTGGTGTAGGCGGTGCCTGCCGCCGCGAATGCTTCAAATCGCCCGGCCCGCGCGGCGCCGCAGCCGGCAGCCAGCAGCATGAAAACGGCGATGCAAAGCCCTCCCACGGCAAGCCTGGCCACGCGAAACTGGATGCGAGAAAGATCGAACATACGCCATTCCCATCCCTGGGTTGGTTCGCCCCCACCGGGATCGTGTCCCCATCGTAGACGGAAATGGATGGATTGCCAAGAGGGAGAGCGCAGGGCCAAGGCGCCAAGCGGGTTGAGGGGCCTCCGGATGGATGCCGTAGACCCCTCACCGGCAAGAGACGGGACAGCCTAGAAATCCAACCGCAACCCGGCCAGAGCCCAGCGCTGCGGGTTGCGGGACCCCGCTCTCATAGAACTGGCGGTTCAGCACGTTCTCCACCTTACCGTAGAGGTTCAGTGAGCCCCGCTCCCATTGCCTCAGCCGGTAGCTGGCCACCGTGTCGATTTTCAGCGGCCCTTCGAACTCGAAGATGCGGCTGCCCGCTCCGGCGAAGATCGGGATCGGGTAGGCGCTCGCGTAGCTGAGGTCCGTAGTGAAGGAGAGCCGCTCCCCCACCCATTGCGTCCACAAGAGCGTCGCCAGATGCGGGGATACACGCAGCGAGGAAAGGGAATCCGTCCCCGCGACGGGCGGCGTGCGGTCGTCGGCATTCTGGTAAGTGTAGCTGGCCTGCAAGGCGGTGGAACGGTACGGGCGGGCGCGTGCGCTTAGCTCCACTCCGCGCGCCAAGCCGCCTTTGCCGTTGATGTAACCGCCGAAGCGGCCGTAGGGATCGTTAGGCGGAATCAGCCCGCTGAAGTCGAAGCGGATGATGTCCTGGATGCGCGTATAGAAGACGGTGGCACTCAGTTGGAGTTTGTCGCCGGCCAGCCATTGGTCGACGCCCGCGTCCATCGAAAGTGCGCGCTCCGGCCGAAGGCGCGGATCGCCATAGGCGCTAAAGCTGCCGAAGAAGAAGAACGATCCGAAGCGTTCGTAGGAGGAGGGGGCGCGATAGGCATTGCCCACATGCGCCCTCAGTTTGGTATTGCTCCGCGACACCAGGTACGCCGCGGCGATATCGCCAGTGAGGGCGCGGGGCGGGGCCGTGAAGGTGCTTTCCGTCCCCTGGTAGGGCGAACCGGCGCCACCAAAACGCGGGGTGTCGAGCGCAAAATCCTGCAAGCGTCCGGAGAGCGCCACCCTTAGCGCTCCGGCCAAGCAGTTGCATTTGATCCTGCGCCGCGAAGGAATTTGAGGATTGGTTTACGATGGCGCTGTCGCCGGCCCGGGCGGCGAGATTGGGGTTTTCGTCGCTATTGCGATTGGTGTAGCGCTCCTGCTCCCGCTCATAAAAAAAGCTCAGCGTTTGGCTGCGGAGCGGCTGTACGTCGGCGCGGGCCTGCAACAGATGAATGCGTCCGTCGAAGCGGCTGCGGTTGCTGAAAGCCGGTTCGAAGTTGTTCCCAGCCGGGCCATCGTCAAAGCGCCGCTGGGAATTGAGGCCCTGGTAGCTTAGCTGCCATGAAGCCAACGGCGTCAATTCGTGCCGGAACCTGGCCGCGTAGTTGAGCAGGGTGGCCGCGCGGGCATAGTCCGGGTCGTTGGGAGCAGGCACATAGTTGCTGCGGCCGAAGTCGACGGGAAGGCCGCGCTCCAGCCGGAAAAGCGCATCGTCGCCCAGCGCCACGGCACGGATGATGCCCACGGCGGGCACGTTCGCCGACTGGCCTGCGTCCACGAAGGGACTGTCGGTAAGCCGCGTCCAGGCCGTGATGCCGGTGACGCGGCCAGAGAGCGACATTCCCGGCGAGATCAGCCAGCGGGCAAAACCCTGCCCGCTCGTGTTGCGGTGGGGGTTTGCGCCGGCCACGCCGTCGCGCACGTTCAGGTGGCCCAAGCCGGCGCTCAGCATCAGCCGGTCCCCCACGCTGCCGCTGGCCCTGGCAAGGCCCCGCAGCATCCCCAGCCCGCCGCCTTCGCTAAGGATCTGCCCGCGCCACGGCCCGCCGCCCTCCTCACCGCGAATATTGATGGCGCCTCCGATGGCGTGGGAGCCGTAGAGCGAGGAGCCGGAGCCTCGCAGCACTTCCACCGATGCGGTGTCCATCATGTTCAGCACTTCCAGGAAAGGGCTTGGCGAGCCTTGCGGATCGGCGGCATCCCTCACCCGCAAGCCATCGAAGAGGAGCGCCGTATCCTGGCTCCGCAGGCCCCGCATCTGGATGGAAATCAGATTGCCGGGCCCGCCCAACTGGCTCACCCGCATGCCCGGAAGCAAACGCACGGATTCGGCCAAAGAGAATTCGTTGCGGTCTTGGATCTCGGCGGCGGGCACGCTTTCGCCCGCCTTGGCAATCTCATCCAACTGCAAGGGCGCGTTGGCCGCGGTCACCTGCACGGCGGTCCGCAGCGAACCCAAGGAGAGGGATACAGCCTCCTGGCGGATATCCGCGGTGTCGAGCGTAACGGGCACGCTGAGGGCAGGGAAGCCGCTTGCTTCCACCACCAGCAGATAGTCCCCGGCGGCCAGCGAATCGAAGCGAAAAGCGCCCGCGGCGTCGCTTCGGCCGGCGCGGATGGTGGCACCGTCGCGGCTTAGCAAGCGCAGGGTGGCATTGCGGACAAGAGAGCCCGCGGGGTCGGTTACGTTGCCTTCCAGGCTGGCGGCAAGAGCGGGCCAGCAGGCGAAAGCAATGGCGAGGAGGCCGCACAACCGGCGCCAGCGATCTAGGCAGGGCGCGAAAGAGCGCCTGAATGAGCTTCATGGGTTCCCCGGAATATGGGGAGAGAACAGGTCAGTGGACCAAGGCAGAGCGCGGTCAATGGTGTGAAGGCGTGTTCTGTCGTGTGCACTCTTTCTGTCTCCCGCAGAAAGTCTGCTGCTCACGAATCGGGCAGGTCTCCTGGCTTAGGGGTTCAGGCCGTTGGCCAACGTTTGCGTTGCACCTTCCCCGGTTGCCCGAGTGGTATTCGCAAGGCATACTTCCCCATTACAGTGGCGGGTACCGCGCCGGCATCGAACCGGCTTCCCTATTAAGCCCTTGCGGGCTCCAGATTCGGACACCGGGGTTTGAATCCGGTGTGGCATCTCTTCGAGGATCGCAGGCCAATGCCGTTGCGTCAAGCCCGAAGCAGTCTTTCGTGGCTTCCTCTGGCGTATTTCTAAGCGTGTCCTCTTGAGCGCAGAGCAAACAACCCGGACGGCCTTGGCTCCCCATGCCGCCGCACCACGGGGGAACGATCCCGGCCCCCTCCGCGTCTGAAAACGATAGGATAGAGAAGTCATTGGGAGGTTCAATTGGCAACGATGTTCAATCGACGGCATTTCTTTATCGGCTCCGCATTTGCAGGCGCCGTCCCCCTCGCCGGATTCGGCAGCTCGGCTTCGCTGAAGCGTTTGGGCTATAAGTCACCGAACGAGAAACTCAATATCGCCGCGATCGGCTCCGGCGGCAAGGGCAGAAGCGACATCGCCGGGTGCTCCGACGAAAATATCGTTGCTCTTTGCGACGTGGACGAAGCCCGCGCGGCGGATACCTACAAGCGCTACGAGAAGGCGCCCAAGTACCGCGATTTCCGCAAGATGCTCGATAAGGAAGGCCGCGGCATCGACGCGGTGATTATCAGCACGCCGGACCACATGCACGCGATCGCCGCCAACTGGGCGATGACCCGCGGTAAGCATGTTTACGTGCAGAAGCCGCTCACGCGCACCGTGTGGGAAGCCCGCCTGCTTCGCGAGACCGCCAACAAGTATGGCGTCGCCACCCAGATGGGCAACCAGGGCTACTCGAACGAGGGTACGCGCCAGGCCGCCGAAATGATCTGGAACGGCGAGATCGGCGGCGTCACCGAAGTACACGCCTGGACGAACCGCCCCATCTGGCCGCAGGGCCTGACGGAAATTCCCCCGGTGGCGCCGGTGCCTGCCACGCTCGATTGGGATCTTTGGCTGGGCATCGCCGAGAGCCGACCCTTCGCGACAGGCGGCGAGAATTTCGGGTCGCGCTACGGTGGCTTCTACCTGCCGTTTAGCTGGCGCGGCTTCTACGATTTCGGCTGCGGCGCGCTGGGCGATATGGCCTGCCATATCCTCGGCGCCCCCAACATGGCGCTGCAATTGGGCACCCCCACGAGCGTGGAGTGCATCAAGCGCGAAGGCGTCAGCAGCTTCCATTTCCCGCGCCAGTCGGTCACGCGCTTCGACTTCCCGGCAAGGGGTGCGATGCCCGCCGTCAAGCTCTTCTGGTATGACGGCATGAAGGAAAACCCGGAGATTGAAGGAGTGCCCAAGGGAGAGGTGCTGGGCGATCTGCCCTTTGTGCCTCGCCCGCGCGGCGAGGGCGACGAAGAGCGCGAGAGCAGCGCTTATATCGGGCCGGTCTTCGACTACAAGGAATGGCAAGAAGTGAAGGATAGCCCGAACCTCCGCAAGCCCACTCCCAACGGCAGCCTCTTTGTCGGCGACAAGGGCATGATCACCACCGGCACCTATGGGGAAAATACGCGGCTGATTCCCGTCTCCAAGATGGAAGGCTACAAGTTCCCGGACAAGTACCTCACCCGTTCGCCGGGCCATTACCGCGATTGGATCCGGGCTTGTAAGGGCGGAGTGGAAGCCTGCTCGAACCTCAATAATGCGGCGCCATTCGTCGAGTGGATGCTGCTTGGCGTGGCGGCGCTGCGCACGGAGGGCAAGCTTGAATACGACCCCGTGAAGATGCGCTTCACCAACAACGAAGCCGCCAACAAATACCTCAAGCCAACCGTTCGCAAGGGCTGGGCCTGGGCATAACCAGAGCCACTCCAGCGAGCATTGCAACCGCGAACGCCCCGGTGTCCTTCCATCCGCCAGAAGGCCCCGGGGCGTTCCTGCGTTTGCCGCCGGACGGGTTGCAGATCATGGGCGCCATCGAAGGGCCGAAGTCCTCAAAGCCGCGTTGGGATATCCTGAACAATTCATGCCTGATACTGAACACCCAAGGGTGATCCCACTCGCCCCGATGCCGCCCGAAAAGGTGGCCTATGCGCTGGCCCGATATAGCCGCTCGGCGGATTCCATCCGTGAATCGCTTGAGTGGGTCCGCACGCACGATTCCCAGAAGTTTCTGGAGAGCTTTTACTTCCAATATGGCCATGCCTCGATCGCCGATCTAGGCCATCTTGCGGTGTGCTTCGAGGGGATATCGGAACTGGTAGCCACGGAGATCGAAGACGAGCAGTTGTGGGATGGGCAGGCGAAATCCACCCGCTACCAGGATTTCTCAAAGGTAGGCATCGTCGTGCCGCCCGATCTCAACGAAGCGCAGCGTGAACTGTATCTTGCAGCGGGGCGCAGGCTGCTTGCGGCGTATGAAGAATTGCATGCAGGGGCGCTGGCGCATTTGAAAGCGAAGCTGCCGCGGCCGGACGAGATGAAGGAGGGCGCCTACGAGCGCAACCTCGCTGCGCGCGCCTTCGATGTGGCGCGCTACCTGCTGTTTCTGGGCATTCCCACGAATATCGGGCAGGTCACCAGCATTCGCACGCTGGAGCGCCAGATCCGCCGGATGAAAGCGTCGCGCTACGCCGAGTTGCGCGAAGTGGGTGAAGAGGCGGGGACGGCTTGCGCCTCTCGCGAGGTCTGCCCTCTGGCGCCGGGAGATCCGGTTGAACCGGTGGCCCCCACCCTGGCCAAGTATGTGGATGCCGATCTGTTTGAACCCGCGTCGCGGCAGGCGCTTGCCGCCTGGGCCGAGGCGAATCTACCGAAGGAGGCCGCACGCTTTACCGGGCACGTGGATTTGCTGAAGCCGCAGCAAGGCCTTGCCGACATTGTCGCGACGCTGCTTTACCCGGTGAGCGGCCTGCCCTTCCGCAGGCTCTACGAATTGGCTGTTTCCTGGCCCCAGGCGAAGCAGCGCGAAGTGGTGGCGACGGCGCTCGAAAGCCGGGGACGTTTTGATGAACTGCCCCGCGCTTTCCGCAACGCGCCCTATGTCTTCGATATCGTGATGGACATCGGCGCCTATCGCGATCTGCACCGCCATCGCCGCTGCCAGCAGCTTCGTCAGAGCTATGCGGACGTGCTGAACGAGAATGGTTCGTTGGGTTTTGAAACCCCGCCCTTGCTTGAAGAAGCGGGTCTCGCGGACCGCTACCGCCAGGCAATCGCGGAGGCCCTTGGCGCCGCCCGGCAACTCCCTTCGCCGGCCTGCGACTACCTGCTGCCGTTCGGCTGTCGCGCGCGCTTCCTGTTTCGTATGGATTTCGCCGAAGCCGAATACATCGCCAAGCTGCGGAGCGGTGTTAAGGGCCACTTCAGCTACCGCGATATTGCCTGGAAGATGCGTGAGAAGATGCGCGAGTTAGAGCCGGTTCTGGGCGAATGGATGGATGCCACCCCGCCCGAGGTGGAAGACCCACTGACGCGATAAGCGAAAGCGCTCTCGATTTGTGGCAGCCGTTAGGAAGCCAGTTCCAGGCTTTTGATTTTAGCGGTGAGGGTGGTGCGCTTCAGCCGGAGCAATTCCGCCGCCATCCGCTTGTTGCCCTTGCTGCGATCGAGCGCCTGCATCAATAGCGCGCGTTCAAGGGCGGATACGGCGGCTTCGAAATCCAGTCCGTCTTCCGGCAACCGAGGCGCTCCGCCAGAGGCTTCGGCCTCGCTTCGTGCCGGCCCGATTGACCGCGAGGGCAGACGGAAATCCCCTGGCAGAAGCACTTCGCGGCCGCCACTCAGCACCACCGCCATTTCCATCAAGTTCTCAAGCTGGCGCACGTTTCCCGGCCAGTGATAGGTACACAGATGGTGCATGGCTTCCTGCAGGATTCGCTTGCGCGGAATATCCTCATAGCGGCAAATCTTTTCGACAAAGGTCTGGGCCAGCAGAGGAACGTCGCTCATCCGTTCGCGCAATGGCGGGATGTGGATGGGCACCACGTTGAGGCGGTAGAAGAGATCTTCGCGGAATTTCCCTTCGCGCACCTTCACGGCGAGGTCCACATTGGTGGCGGCCACCACGCGCACATCGACGGGGATGGTCTGCGAGGAGCCAATCCGCTGGATCTCGCGCTCCTGCAGCACCCGCAAGAGCTTGGCTTGCAGATCGATGGGCATGTCGCCGATTTCATCGAGAAAAATAGTACCCTGATGCGCTTCTTCAAAGCGCCCGGTACGCGCGCCCACTGCCCCCGTGAACGCGCCTTTGGTGTGGCCGAAGAGTTCGGCTTCAAGCAGGGTATCGGGCAGGGCGGAGCAATTCACCGCCACCCAGGGTTTTTGCGAACGCTGCCCGGCCTGATGGATGGCCCGGGCGATCATCTCTTTACCTGTCCCAGTCTCGCCCGTCACCAGAACCGTGCAGCGCCGGTGCCCCACCAGTTCCACCAGATTGCATACCGCGAACATGGCCCGGCTGCGGCCTACCAACGCGTCGCGCCAACTGCTTTTCGATGCGCTGGCCGCCGCGCGGGAGGCGCGGTCAATGGCCACGTCGTTTGCCGCGCGGTCAAGCGCTTCCCTCAGAGAAGCAACGGTTGCGTCCGGCGGCAGCACGGCATAGACGCCCGCCTTTACGAGCGCCGCGGTCTCTTCCACCGATGCGCCCGCCAGCCACTCCACCATCGGCACCTGCGCCTCCTGCAGGTGCCAGAGGGCCGCCAGCAACTCATCCCGGCTCCATTGCCCGGAAGCGAAAGCCACATCAAAGGTGGCCGCCGACAGCAACCCCGGGATTTCATCCGGGTGATGCGCGTATTCAATGAGGATCTCGGGATTCGCTTCGAGCAGCGCGCGGTCCGCGCCGGAGAAGTCGCCTTTTCTAAGCCAAAGAAGTCGCATTGCGGAAGGGGAAGCGCATTGCGGGTTACACCCGTCACTTTGCTTTCTCCCGCAACCATCGGCAGGATGGCGGGAAAGGTTATACGCGCTTTCCCTTACTTCCGCGGCAAACAGTCCTGGAACGCAGTGCTTAGTGCCCCCAAAAACCTTAGGCAATCGCCGGCGATGCCGCTGCATCATCGCCTAGCGCACTTCCCCCATCAGCCGTCTTGCCCACGGAACAAGCATCGCCATCACCACTGCGCTGCCGATGGAAAAGACAGTCACCAAGCCAAAGAGTTCCCAAAGGGGCATCGATTCATAGAAGCCGGCCAGACGGCCGCTGATGTAGTTGGCAATGGAAGGGCCAAGGAACCAGACGCCCATCACCAGGCCGGTAACCCGTTCCGGCGCCAGGCTTCGGTCATCGCGCTCAGGCCCACGGGGCTCAGGCAAAGTTCGCCGATGGTATGCAGCAGGTACATCACCGTCAGCCACATCGGGCTCACCCGCTGCCCATCGCCGGCGGCCATCGCGGCAAAGATCATCACGGCAAAGCCGAGGCCGACAAAGAGCAGGCCGAGGGCGAACTTGGTTGGGCTGGAAGGCTCCTTGGGCCCCAGCCACATCCAGAGCCAGGCAAATACCGGGGCCAGCGCGATGATAAACAGCGCATTCAGGCTTTGAAACCAGCTTGCCGGAAAATCCAGCCCGGCAACGGAATTGTTGGTGCTTCGTTCCGCGAACAGATTCAAGGTGGAGCCGGCCTGCTCAAATGCACTCCAGAAGAAGATGGTAGCCACAAAGAAAATGCAAACGACGATCAGCTTGTTGCGCTCACCGGAACTCCAGTCGTTAAAGCCGAACAGCCAGGTGAAGAATGCCACCGTTACCACCAGCAGCAACACTCCGAAGAGGTTCGAGATCCCTTCCGGAGAGACGTCGATCATGCCGGCATTTGCCATCAGCACGGCGGCAGCCACCAACCCGGCAGTCACCAAGCCAGCCGTGAATCCGCGCCTCTTGGCCACCGCCAGCGCTTCCGGTGTAGCGGAACCGGGAGGCTTGACGCCTGCATCGCCCAGGAAACTCCCGCCGAAAGAGAACTGGATCAGCCCCAGCACCATTCCGATGCCGCCGATCATGAAGCCGAGGTGCCAATCCACCCGTTGGCCCACGTAGCCGCAGATGAGCGGGGAGAGGAAGGCACCCAGGTTGATGCCCATGTAGTAAATGGAAAACCCGGAATCCCGCCGGGGGTCGGTCTTGCTATAAAGCTGCCCCACCATCGCGCTGACGTTGGGTTTGAGCAATCCCACCCCGGGGGCGATCACCATCAGGCCGTAATAGAACAGATCCTGCGTGGGAACCGAGAGAATGAAGTGCCCGGCCGCGATGAGAATCCCCCCCAAGAAGACGGACTTTCGCTGCCCCAGGATGTTGTCGGCAATCCAGCCCCCGGGCAGGCTGAGCAAATAGACCATCCCGGTATAGAGGCCGTAAATCGCCCCCGCCTTCACGACGTCGAAACCCATCCCGCCGGTATCGAGCGAGGCCGTCATGAAGAGTATCAGGATGGCCCGCATCCCGTAGTAGCTAAAACGCTCCCACATCTCCGTAAAGAACAGCGTGGAGAGGCCGCGGGGGTGGCCGAAGAACGCCTTGTCCCACTTGGGATTTCCCAGGCTGCTGCCAGGGTTGGCGGTGTTGCTCATAGAGGCTTGGTTTCCTTTTCGATCCGGCGGGGGGGCCGCGGCCATTCGCCCGGCGAGCGGCCGCGCTGCTATGGCTTCAATTTGCTTAGTTCAGCTTGGAGAAGTCCGTCGCTTCCATGTAGACGCTCTCCACTTTCTCGTTGATCTTGCCGCTCACTTCGCTGGCGTCGCGCACCTTGAGCCACTCGGGGTCCACGCGGAAGGCGTCCCAGGATTTCTTGGCGGCATCGCGGCTCTTATGTTCGATCACATAGATCAGGGTGTTTTTGGAGCGGGGCTCATCCGTGGGAACCCAGTAGCCGACATTCTTCATCCCGTGTTTTTCAAACAGCTTCGTGGTGTGGTCGCGAAAGCGTGCCAGCAGGTTGGGCAGCTTGCCCTCATAGGTGGTGTAGGTGCGCAACTCGAAGACCTTGCCATCGGCGGCGATGGCGCGCCCCGGGAAGGAGGCGACGGCGAATGCAAATAGAAGCAGAAGCGGAGCAAATAACTTCATGGCGGAATACCTCGAATGGAGCGAGTCGTTCTAGCCAGGCCCGAACGGCGACAGGGCGTTGGGCGATTGGCTAAACGATCTATCGTACCGGAAATCGAAGTGAGGAAAATGGAAGCCCATGCGCCTCCACGTGAAAAGGCCCGCGGCGCTCACGCGCAGCGGGCCTTTATGCCGTAGGTAGTCTAGGTCGTATAACCGCAGTTGGTGTCCGTTCCACAGGAGCAACGGTCTCCTCACTGTTGGAAACCAACGACAGTGCGCACGGTAGCCCTAACTCTCGGCCACCTCCCGCGGTCTTCGTTTACTACCAGAAATCATTTTATTGGACCACCTCCTTCCTCAGTGATGCCTCGATGCTAAATCGAAAATCGACTTCCGTCAAGACTCTTTTTGGCTAGAAAAAGTGATTAGATCTCATAGAAACAATAAATTGCAAGCCTAGATTCGCGTACACGATTGATCCTAAATGTTTTATCTTCGTGGGGAATCGCAAAAACATTTTTAGGTGAAATGTTGCATGAGTCACCAGCTCAGTTCGGCACTGAAATTGCATGAGGAAGACTGGAAAACGCCGGTCGGCTTTGCCCTTTCGCGACTCGTGAAAAGATAGGAAGGTGCTTCGCTTGCAGCGCCGTTCAATGACCTGCGACCCCGCGCGCCTGGCCGTCATTCCTGGCGCCTACAACCCGCCCACGGTGGCCCACACCGCCATGGCCTTGCACGCAGCTTCCCTTGCCGATGAGGTGCTTGTGGTGCTGCCGGAGAGCCTTCCCCACAAGAGCTTCGGCGCTACGGATTTTGAAACGCGTCTGCGGCTGCTTGAGCGGGCAATGGAGGAGGAACGAGTGAGCGTGGGTTCCACGCCCGGCGGCCTGTTTCTGGAGATTGCCACTGCCTGCGCCGAGCGCTTTCCGGAATCGCGTATCTCGCTGGTTTGCGGCCGGGACGCCGCGGAGAGAATCCTCGCCTGGCCGTATGACGATGCCGCCACCATCGACAGGCTGTTTTCGGTGACGGAACTTTGGGTTTACGCCCGCGAGGGGACTTTCGATGTGCCGGCGGCCTTCCGGCACGCCATCGTCCCATTCGATTTCGATGAGGAACTTCAGCGGCTTTCAGCGACGGAGGTACGGCGGCGGGTGGCGGCTGGCGAGGACTGGCACGCGCTGGTGCCGCCCTCGATCCACGCGGAAGTGGAACGGATCTACGGCGCCCCAGGAGGGCAGCGCCGTGGCGCTGTTTGCCTCTGTGCGCCAGAATCTGCTCGATCATCTCCCTCAGGACTCTCCGGCCATGGTCACCCTCGACGATACCCGCATTCGCAAGTCCGGCCGCAAGGTCAGCGGCGCCCATGCTACGCGCGATCCCCTGGGTCCCCCTTTAGGTCAATCTCATCTGGGCGCAGCGTTCCTGCAACTCTCCATGGCCAGCGCTGCCGATGGCCACCATGGTTCCCATCGGATGGCGGCACGCGCCCCACACCGCCCAAACCAACCAAGAACTCCTCGGAACGGGAGCGGCAACGCTACCGGGAGGATTCCGCAAGCAGTCCCTTGGCGTGGTGGCCGCCGACCGAGATGGCCCGTCTGCGCTCCGATGGACGACCCGCTCTCGCAGGCCCAAAGACCGCGTGGACGATCGTCGATGGCGGCTACACCAACCGTACCGTGCTCGATCTGCCTTTCCGCACGGTATTAGTCGGTCGCATCCGTTCGAACGAACTGCTGCCCGAATCGACGACATCCAAGGGCAGGCGCCGGGTTTATGGCGAACAGCTCCGACTCCGAGCAGTTGCGTACCGACGAGTCCATCCCCGGCAGACAGTCGCCGTTCGAATCGGCGGCGAGCAGCGCGAGATTCGCATCAAAACGCTCGGACGCTGCGCGGCGACCGGCGGGAAAGGACCACACCCTGCAGTGATTGTGATTGCTCCGCCTGCGCTACCGCGTGACCACCGAGGGGAAACATGTCTGGCAGCCCGGGCTTCTCATCGCTACGACCGGGGCGAGTCCGCAAGAAATTGTCCAGCGCTATATCTACCGTGGGACATCGAATGCAATTTCCGTAACGAGAAGACCCTGCGGGAGTCGGGGAGGCCCAGGTGCGCGATCCCCCCGGGGAGAATGTCACGGGCGTCGCCGTCGCCGCCTACGCGTGCTGCTCGCCTCTCCCACACC
This sequence comes from Bryobacterales bacterium, assembly GCA_034522975.1. Taxonomy (GTDB): domain Bacteria; phylum Acidobacteriota; class Terriglobia; order Bryobacterales; family Bryobacteraceae; genus JACTMJ01. Next base: position 66,195 of record JAXHKT010000054.1, on the reverse strand, counting down.
TCGATCCCAGCCGCGATTTCGCTGCCCATCCCCGCGGAACCGCCGCCCTTACGCGCAACGACCAGGCAGCTCATCCAGCAGCTCGTCAGGATCTATGGGGGCAAGCCCTCGTCTCGCCGGTCTTACAAGTTGAACCACAAAATGCCGAGAAACTCATCGCTAATCCCTATCACGCCGTATCCACGCTCCCGCTCGGATAACGGGCCAAACCCGTGTAGCGCTAGAAGCGCCACACGCCCTATTCGAGCGGGGGCCCGCCCTGCAGGAAGGTTCGCAGGCGATAGCTACGGCTGGGGTGCCGAAGCTTGCGGAGAGCCTTGGCTTCGATCTGGCGGATACGCTCCCGGGTTACGGCGAAGTGCTGGCCCACCTCTTCCAGGGTGTGCTCACTGCCATCCTGCAAGCCAAAGCGCATCTTGATGATCTTCTCTTCGCGCGGGCTGAGGCTCTTGAGCACTTCCGCGGTCTGTTCGCGAAGGTTGAGATTGATCACCGCTTCGGACGGGTTGGCCGCCCGGCGATCAATGATGAAGTCGCCCAGATGCGATTCCTCTTCCTCGCCCACCGGGGTTTCCAGCGAGATTGGCTCCTGCGCCACTCGCATGATCTTCCGCACCTTGTTCACCGCCAGCTCCATTTCGCGGGCGATCTCTTCGGTAGTGGGGTCGCGGCCCAGGCTCTGCTGCATGGCCCGCTGAGTGCGCACCAGTTTGTTGATCGTTTCGATCATGTGAACGGGTATGCGGATGGTGCGGGCCTGGTCCGCAATCGCGCGGGTGATTGCCTGACGCACCCACCAGGTGGCGTAGGTGGAAAACTTATAGCCGCGCTTGTAGTTGAACTTTTCCACCGCCTTCATCAGGCCGATGTTGCCTTCCTGAATCAGGTCGAGGAATTGCAGACCGCGGTTCGTGTACCGTTTGGCGATCGAAACCACCAGCCGCAGGTTCGCTTCAATCAACTGCTTCTTGGCCACTTCGGCTTCCGCCTGGCCGCGTTCGATCAGGCGCATCGTCCGCGTGAGCCCCGCCAGATTCGTGCCGCTGCTGGCTTCCTGCGAAGCGACGCGCTCCTGCAGCTCTTTCAGTTGCTTCCGCAATTCACGCTCAAGACCGCGGTCGGTGATCCGTCCGCTGGTTAGCACCACCTGTAACCGCGACGATTCGCGCTCGGCCGGCTGCATCGCGTCCAGCGCCGATTGCACTTCCTTCGCCAGCGTCCGATAGACGTTCGACGCAAAGGGCAATTCGCGGAACGCTTGCGACATCCGCACGATCATTCGTCCGACGCCGGCCTTTCCACCAGCGGCGCGCTTGCGAGTTTTTCCGGCATCCTGCTTTTCGACGCCGGAGATTGCTTCGTATTGCGCAATCACTCCGCCAACAGCTTTTTCGAATTCCCGAAAGATCCGTTCGGTCGCTTGTTCGTCGGGTACTTCCTCGGGGAGCACCAGCACATCGTAGATCGCTTCGCGATTGCGGCAGACCCCTTCCAGAATGCGATCCAGGCAGCGAATTGCCAACGGGCAGCGGGAAAGGGCCTTGGCGACGATCCGTTCGCCGTGCTCCATGCGCCGCGCGAGTTCAATCTCTCCGTCTCGCGTAAGCAGCGCGACGGTTCCCATTTCGCGAAGGTACATCCGGACGGGGTCGTTGGTTTTCTCCGAGCCGTCGGAGGGGATTTCCACTTCGCCGAGTTCGTCGCGGTCGGCGCCCCGCCGGGCCGCGCCGGCGTGGCCTTCCACCAGCAAGTCGGCATCGGCGGATTCAAGGTCGGCGAGAATCTCGTCAAGTTCCGGACGGTTGTCGCCGTTGTCGGAAACGAGCAGGTTCACGGCGCTGTAGAGGTCGTAACCGGAATCGGCGGAAGTCTCGTCGTCGTCCCGGATGCGACCGATATTGTGTTCGATAGACACGTTCGAGCCCAGTCCCTGCGCTGGGAAAAACCCCAGTTTGCGTAATTGTACAACAACGGTGCTTGCCAAGATGGCGCGCGCCGCCGTGAGCTTCGCGATGCCGGCGCTTCCGGCATCTCAGGCCGCCACGGCTGAGCCGGCCCGCTTCCAGTTTTAACCCGCCGGGTTCACGTCGAGTTGTGCCAATTGCCGGGCCAGCTTCATGGCACCTTCGAGATCCCCGGAGAGTTCCACCTCACGGATGCGTCTCTTCAGTTCGCGTCGAAAATCGGCGAATTGGATCAAGTCCAGCTTTTGGAGACAGGCAATCGCCTGATCCCGGTTCCGTGACTCCTTGTATTTCTCTTCGTCCAACAACACCTCCGTCAACACGCTTTTCGCATCCCCATCCAGTCGCGCATCGATGCTGCTAAAGCGCAACGGCTCTCCGCCGCGATGGACGTTGATCATCGCCTCAAAAATGGGGGCGGTAGGGAAGCGCTTCCAACCGTCCAGTTTCTCGAGAATCTCAAGCACTTCCGCGGCCACCTCGGGCAGGTTTAACAGGCAACTAATCAGCAGCCGTTCGAGATGGCCGGCGTTGCTTGACGGAGCGGCCAGATGATCGTTGCCCCGGCGGGTGGCCGAAGCTTTAAACTCGTCCAGTACCATGCTGCGTTCCAATCCCAGATACGAGGCCACTTCGTCGGCCAGTGCCGCGCGCCGCAGTTTACTGGGTACTTTTTGTACGGAAGGCAAAAGGAATTCGAGCGCCTTTACGCGACCCGGCGCCGTGTTGGTATCGAACTTTTTCTGCGCCCGATCGGCCAGCCATAGAAAGTAACCGCGAGCCTCGCCGATCGCGTGGACGTAGGCCTCCGCTCCCCGTTCCTGCACGTATTCATCGGGGTCGAGGCCATCTTCCAATTGCAGTACCCGGACGTCGAACGATTCGTCCAGCATCACCTGAATGGATTTCTCAGTCGCGTTCTCCCCGGCCCGGTCGGGGTCGAAATTCACCACCACGATATCGGTGTGGCGCTTAATGGAGCGCACCTGCTCAGAGCCAAGTGACGTGCCGCAGGAAGCCACCGCTTCATGGACGCCCGCCGCCCAGGCGCCGATCACGTCCATATAGCCTTCCACCAGCACCGCGCGGTTGATCTTGCGCATTCGTTCGCGGGCACGGTGAAAGTTGTAGAGCACCGTGCGCTTTTTGTAAATATCCGTTTCCGGGGAATTCAGATATTTCGGCTGTTCCTCCGCGCTCAGCACGCGCCCGCCGAAAGCCACCAGTTTGCCGCTCTCGTTGTGAATGGGAAAAGTGAGCCGTCCGCGAAACGTATCGTAGTAGCCGGCGCCGGAACTGCGCGGCTTCACCAAGCCGGACGCCTCCAGTATCGACGCTTCCAGGCGCTGCTTTTCGAAGACCCGCACTAGTTCCTGCCCCGACGGGCCGGCGTAGCCCAGGCCGAACTCCTGGGCGAGCGCCTTGGGAATCCCGCGCCGCTCCAGATACTCCCGCGCCTCCTCGCCCGCGCTCGACCACAGGTTGCGCACAAACACTTCCTGCGCGGCCTCCTGCAGGCGGTATAGCGCGGAGCGTTTCCTGGCGTCCTCGTCGGTGTAATCGTCGGTGCGGGGTAGCGGGATTCCGTTTCGTTCGGCGAGGCTCTTGATCGCCTCGAAGAAGGTGAGGCCTTCCATCTCCATCACGAACTTGATCGCATCCCCGCCCGCGCCGCAGCCGAAGCACTTGTAGAAACCGTGCCCGGCATGGACGGAAAACGACGGCGTCTTCTCCGTGTGGAACGGGCACAAGCCAACGTAGCGCTCGCCGGAACCCTGGCGCTTGAGGCGCACGTAGTCGCCCACAACGCGAACGATATCGATACTGCCTTTTACCTGTTCAACGAAATCCATGGGTCCTGCGGAGGGAACGGGCAGCGAGAGAGGCTGTCACCACCATTATGGCGCGCACGCGATCAGGCCAACAGTTCGCGGATCACTTCGCCGCCCACCTGGCTCAGTTGCTTTTCTCTTCCCGCGTGGAAGTAACGCAGTTTGTTATCGTCCAGGCCCAGCAGGTGCAGCATCGTCACGTGAAAGTCTTTGAGGGGGTGTACCACCTCCACCGCTTCCCCTCCCACCTCGTCTGTCGCTCCCACAATGCTGCCTGCCTTCGCGCCTCCCCCGGCCATCCACACGGCCATCGCGCTGGCGTTGTGATCGCGGCCCCAGGCCGGGCTTCCCCTTCGAATTCCGTTGTCGGGGCTGCGTCCGAACTCTCCGGACCATACAACCAGGGTTTCGTCGAGAAGGCCGGTGCGCTTGAGGTCTTTCATCAGGCCGGAGATGGGTTTGTCGATCGCCCTCAGCCGCGCTCCGTGCGCCTTTTCGATGTAGTCGTGGCTATCCCAGCCCATCGCAATCACCTGCACAAAGCGGACCCCATTCTCTACCAGACGGCGGGCAAGCAGACAGCGGCGGCCCAGAGAATCGGCGTCTTTGTCGGGGCCACCGATACCGTACATTTCGAGAGTCTCCGGGCTCTCCTTCGATAGATCCACCACACCAGGCATTTCGGCCTGCATCCGGAAGGCGAGCTCATAGCTTTGGATGCGGGCGGCGAGGTCAGCGTGGTTAGGGTGCTGCTGCCGATGCAGCCGGTTGAGTTCGTTCACGAAATCGAGGTTGGCGCGCTGTTGCTGGGCGCTCACCCCTGGCGGCGGCGCCATGTCGAGGATGGGCGCGCCCTGCGGGCGAAGCGGCGTTCCCTGGTAATGCGCGGGCAGATAGCCGGCGCTCCAGTTGGCGGCTCCGCCCTGGGGAAACGCAATGTCGGGAAGCACCACAAAGGCGGGGAGATTCTGGTTCTCCGTGCCCAGCCCATAGGAGGTCCAGGCGCCCACCGCCGGGTCCCCGCCAAATTGCGTGCCGGTGTTGAGGTGGTAGAGGGCCGTGGGGTGATTGACGCTCTCCGCCTTGAGGCCGCGGTAGAAGCAGCAATCGTCTACCACTTCGGCGAAGTGCGGGAGGAGCTTGTTCACCTCGATCCCCAGCTTGCCGGCGCGCTGGAACTCGAACGGGCTTTGCACGTAGTAGCGTTCGCCCGTGTTCATGTTGGCCTCGAACTTACTGCGCTCTTTTTGAAACCTGGTCATGTGAAGCTGCTGGAGCTTCGGTTTAGGGTCAAAGGTGTCGATATGGCTTGGCCCGCCCTCCATCAGCAGAAAGATACAGTGCTTGGCCTTGGCGGCGTGGTGCGGGGGCTTAGGCGCAAGGGGGCCAGAAGATGCTTCGGTGGAGGCGTGGGCTTCGTCCGCGGCGAGCATTGCGGAGAGCGCTACGCTTCCCAGGCCCATGCCTCCGCGGTAAAGAAAGTCCCGGCGGGAGGGGGTGGCGATCTGCATTCGATCTCGTGGTCGCATCGGGTCTCCTCGCACGCTAGTAAAGGTAAGCGAATTCGTTGGCGTTCAGCAAAGCGAGCGTGAAATCCGCGAGGGCTAGCGTTTCCGCGCTCACTTCGCTCACGTGAACATTGGCTTCGAATTCGACGGGGTCTTCCTGTTGCACAAAGCGGAAGCTCTCTCCGGTGAGTTCGCTGGTGATGGTATGGACGATGGGCTTCGATTCCGGCCGCGGCGGTGCGGGTTGGGCGCGATGATGCGCCGTGAGATTCTCCACGTGCGCTTTCGCGAGGCGGCTCTCCTCGGCGCTTGGCGCCCGGCCAAAAGCCAAAAGAAAGCCCCTCTCGATCCGTGTCTCCAGCGAGCTTGCTTCGCGTTCCAGACGGAGCGCGAAGGCGAGAGCCATATCATTCACGAACTGGCTGTTGAAAAGCGCGAAGGCTTGCGTGGGTACGATGGAACTTTCCCGGCGCTCGCAGGAGAGGTCCAGCGACGGGCCGTTGAAGACATCCACCAAGGGGTCGATCAGGCTGCGTTGCTGGAAGGTGTAAATGCTGCGGCGGTTGCGCTGGCTTTTCTTTGGGGAAGGGAAGTAAGGGGGAGCGAGCGAACCCATGCGGTGCTGCGGTTGGCGGGCCACGTCTTCGTTTATCTGGGGGAATACCCCCGGGCCGCCGGCCGCCAGGCTGAGTTCTCCGGAGACGGCGAGGATGCTATCCCGCAAAACTTCCGCTTCCGCGCGACGGGGCGGGAAGTAGGCGAGCAGCTTGTTCTCCGGGTCTTTCGCAACCACCTCTGCCATATCTGCGCGCTGGCTGGCCTGCTGGTAGGTTTCGGATAGGAGGATCGCGCGGTGCACCTGTTTGATGCTCCACTTCTGCTCTACGAAGTAGGCGGCTAGCCAGTCGAGCAACTCGGGGTGGGTTGGCTTGGCTCCCATCTTGCCGAAATTGCTTGGGTCCGCCGCAATGCCTTTGCCGAAGTGGTATTGCCAGATGCGGTTCACCATCACGCGCGCGGTGAGCGGGTTTCTGGCATCTGCAATCCAGAGGGCCAGCGCCGAACGGCGGCCTTCCACGGAATCCGGGATTTTCGGCAGCGCATAATTGCCGTAGCGTTCCACGGCGGAGAGCGCTCCTGGTTCCACTTTCTCCGCGGGTGCCTGGATGTTGCCGCCGGGCAGGATGTGGACGCTGGCGGGTTGGTAGGCGGCGCGCTTCGGGTATTTGAGGTTGTCGCCGCCATCGGTGAAGCCATCCAGCGGGCCGCTGGAAACGGCGAAGGCTTTCGGTTCGAAGCGGTCACGCGATTCGCGGTAAATCTGCAAGTGCTTTTGGAAGAGCTTCATCGCCTCATAGTCTTCCGGCGAAAGGCCCTTGCCTTCACGGACGGCGTTCTTGCGCACCTCTTCGGGCAACGCCTGCTCGTCGGCGATGCCGAGTTCCTTCATGGCGGCGCGAACAGAGATCTTGCGGAACTCCTCATACTTCTCGTTCGTGCGGGCGAGGATTTCGTCGAGCCGCCGCCGGCCGGCTTCCATCCCCCCGGTATTCTCATCCCGAAGAAAAGCGAGCGCGGGGCGGGCGAACTCCGTCGAAGCGAAGACGGCCTGCACGCGGTAGTAATCCTTCGTGGGGATCGGATCGAACTTGTGATCGTGGCAGCGAGCGCAGCCCAGCGTGAGCCCTTGGAAGGTCGAAACGGCGGTGTGCGCGACGTCGTCGAGAAACATCTGCCGTGTGACGGCTTCCACCGACATGCCGGTATGTTCCCAAGGCCCTGTGCGAAGAAAGCCGGTGGCGATGTGAGCTTCAGGATCATCGGGATAGAGTTCGTCGCCGGCCAGTTGTTCGCGAACGAACTGGTCGTAAGGCTTGTCGTTGTTGAGGCTGCGGATGACGTAGTCGCGATAGCGCCATGCGTTCGGACGCTCAAAGTCGTTGGAATAGCCGCCGGTGTCGGCAAAGCGAACGACGTCCAGCCAATGCCGCGCCCAGCGCTCGCCATAGCGGGGCGAAGCAAGCAGGCGCTCCACCAGATCGAGCCAGGCACGCGGAGACTTGTCGGCGACGAAGGCTTCCACTTCCGCGGGTGCGGGAGGCAGCCCAGTGAGGTCGAAATAGATGCGGCGGATGAGCGTGCGGCGGTCCGCCCGGGGAGCGGGGGCGATGCCCTGGGCGGCGAGCGCGCGATGAACGAACGCGTCAATCGTTTGCGAACGATCGCGGGGCGGAACCGCCTGGAACGCCCATAAATCCTCGGGCTTGAAATTGCGGCTCCAGATCGCTTCTCCGGTTGCTTTGGCTTCCACCCACGGAGCCCCGCCATCGATCCAGGCGCGGATCGCTTCGATGGTTTCCGGCGGGAGACCTTTCGACGCTCCGCCCGGAGGCATCGTCATCAAACCGCCCTCGCCTTTGAGTGCCAGGTAGAGCGGGCTCTTCGCGGCATCGCCCGGAACGAGAGCCGGGCCGCGGAGGCCGCCCTTCAGCATTGCTTCGCGGCTGCGAAGGTCAAGCTTCGAAAGCTGCATCGTCTCGCCGTGGCAGCCGCTGCAAGCCTCGCGCAGAGCAGGCTGCACTTTTGCGGTGAAGACGTCTTCGGGAGATTGCGCCAAAACGAATGGCGGCAGAATCGCCAAAGAGAGAGCGGCAAGCAGGAAGATGTGCAGAAGCATGAGTGCAGCCCAGGCCGAAGATTCGCCCGTTGAGGCAACTGGAGATAGCCCCGTTGACCCAGATTCTATAACACCCCTCCAGGCGAGCGCGATTTGCCGCCGAAGCGGTTTCCAGAGCGCCGTTTCCGTAACGCTATCCGCTCTTCGCTATTGGTAGAATTGAGGCCGACATGTTCATTCGACGGCTTTGTTTCTTGCTCATTACGGCGGCCTGTTTCGCATGGTCCGCGCCGCGCTTCGATTCCCAGCTTGTTTTCCCTCTGGAGCACTGGCATAACCATTCTTCTTCGGTGGTGGAACTGCCTGGGGGAGATCTTTTCGTTGTCTGGTACAACGGCTCTGGAGAGCGCACGGCGGACGATGTGAAGCTGGAAGGGGCGCGCTGGAGCAAGAAAACCGGCAAGTGGAGCGGGCGCTTCCCCATTGCCGACGTGGCGAACTTCCCAGACTGCAACCCCATCGTCTGGATCGACCCGCAGCAGCGGCTGTGGCTCTTCTGGCCAACCATCGTCGCCAACGAGTGGCACACTTCCATCCTCCAATACCGCATCTTCGCCGAGTACCCGCAAGCGGAGAAGCCGGTGAAGTGGCAGGATGGCGGCATCGTGCTGTTTGAGCCGAAGAATTTTGAAGCGAGAGTGAAGGCCGTGGTGGAGCCGATGCTTGCTTCGGCCACCGAAGACCGGGTTCGCAACTATCTCAAAGAGGTTGTGACGCGGGCGGGCGACAAGTATTTCCGCCGCATGGGATGGATGCCTCGCACACACCCCATCGCATTGCCTTCGGGCCGATACATCCTGCCGCTTTATTCCGACGGCTACGACTTTTCCGTCGTCGCGTATTCCGACGACCAGGGCAAGACCTGGCATGGCAGTGAACCGCAGTTGGGCTGGGGTGCCGTGCAGCCCTCCATCGTGAGCCAGAAAGACGGCACGCTGGTTTCCTGGTTCCGCGATAACGGACCCGCACCCAAGCGCGTGCTGCGCAGCGAGTCGCGCGACAACGGCGTCTCCTGGACCGTCGCTGCCGATACCGACATCCCCAACTCCGGCACCAGCGTGGAAGTGATCGCGCTGCAATCCGGGGAATGGCTGATGGTGAACAACGATACCGAGCGGGGGCGGCATTCGCTGGTGGCGTGGATCTCCGGCGACGAAGGCCGCACCTGGAAATGGAAGCGTCACATCGAGCTTGACGAGCGCGCGGAGAAAGCCGGTTCCTTCCACTATCCTTCCGTGATTCAAGCCGCCGATGGCACCATCCACCTTGCCTACAGCCTCTTCCTCAACCACATCCCGCAGGGCCAGCCGCGCAAGAGTATCAAGCATGCGGCGTTCAATGTGGAGTGGGTGAAGGAGTCTGCCCGCTGAGAGCGGGGAGGGCTGAATGGAATCCTACACCGATTACGCGCGGAACCTGGTGGGCTTGCTGGCGATCGTCGATCCCATCGGCGCGGTGCCCCTGTTCATCGGGCTGATGCCCCACGCCACCGGCCAGGAACGCCGCAGAACGGCTCTCATACGCCGCCATCGCGGTGGCCATCATTCTGGTTGGATCGATGTTTGCGGGCGAGCCGATTCTGAGCCTGTTCGGCATCAGCATCCCGGCGTTTCGCGTGGGCGGCGGCATCCTGATTCTGCTGATGGCTCTTGAGATGCTAAAGGCCAACCATGGGCGGACGCGGCACACCGACGAAGAGGATGCGGAAGCGTTGGAGGCCGATTCCATCGCCATCGTTCCCTTGGCTATCCCGCTGATGGCCGGGCCGGGCGCCATCAGCCTCGTGATCGTCACCGCCAACCGGGCAAACGACTGGGTGGATATCGGCGCGCTGATTGCCAGTTGCGTGCTGACGGCGTTCAGCATCTGGATCTGCCTCCGCCTGGCCAGCCCCATCCGCCGCATGCTCGGCACCACCGGTATCAACATCGCCACCCGCGTGATGGGAATGATCCTCACGGCGATTGGAGTGGAACTGATCACAACGGGATTTAAGGAACTATTCCCAGGGCTCGTCCGCTAACAAAGAGTCTGCTGGCGGCGACATCCACTCCAGCTCGCAGATCCGCGCGGCGGGACGAAAGAAACAACGCAGACTGGCCGTGTTCCGGCATCCATCCAAAGGAGAATAGCGATGTTACGATCAAATTTGCATCCATCGCCAGTACTGCCCCCGATGCCGCGCCTTTGCGCGGTCCACTATCTGAATACTTTGCCGCTGATCTGGGGCCTGTTGGCGGGGACTTGCAGCCATCCGGTGGAGCTTTCTATGGCTTCTCCCGCGGATTGCGCGGAGCGCTTGCGCAAGGGCGAGGCCGATCTCGGTCTGGTGCCCGTGGCGGAGATGGCCCGCCAGCGTTTGCCCCTTCTTCCCGGCACCTGCATTTCCTCCGATGGCCCCGTGCGCAGCATCCTGCTAGTTAGCCGGAAGCCTTGGCGGGAGGTGGCCACTCTCGTCGCCGACGTGAATTCGCGCACTTCCGTCGTGCTCGCACAAATCGTGCTGCAAGCGCTTTTCGGAGTGCGGGTATCGGTAGAAGCGCAGCCCCCTTCGCTTCCTGAAATGCTCTCCAGCGCCGATGCTGCGCTTCTCATCGGCGATGCCGCGTTGCATGTCGATCCCAGCACGCTCCCCTTTCGCGTGCTTGATCTGGGCGAGGAATGGCAGCGCCTCACGGGCTTGCCGATGGTCTACGCCGCGTGGGCCGGCCCGGCCGTACACGACGCCCCGTGGCTGGAGGCGGTGCTCGTGGAATCCCTGGCCCACGGCGAAGCGAATCTCGACGCTATAGTAGAGCAAGAAGCCGCCAACCACGGAGTAGAGCGCGCGCTGGCATCTCAATATCTCTCCCGCAACATCCGCTTCCATCTGGGAGAGCGGGAGCGCGCCGGGATGGCGGAGTTCCTTCGCCGGGCCGTTGCGATGGAGTTGATTGTGCCCGAATCCGCTGAACAGGCCCCCAGCCCGGCGCTCGAAGAGGTGAAGCTGTGATGATGAAGCGCGAAGAAGCCCTTGACCTGTTCCGTAGCGACGATCTCATCGGCATCGGTATGGCTGCCGACCAGGTTCGCCGCAAGCTGCACCCGGAAGGCATCGTCAGCTACATCATTGACCGCAACATCAACTACACCAACGCCTGCACCGAATACTGCACCTACTGCGCTTTCTATCGCCCGGTTGGCCACAAGGAATCCTACATTCACAATAAAGAGACGATCCTTGAGAAACTGCGTGAGACTCAGGAGCTTGGCGGCACTGGCGTGTTGATGCAGGGCGGCCTACATCCTGACCTCAAGATCGAGTGGTACGAAGATTTGCTGAGCGCTATGAAGGCGCGCTTCCCGGCGATCTGGCTACATTGCTTTTCTGCCCCGGAGATCGTCAACATCGCCCAGGTGAGCGGCCTCGGCCTCCGCGACACCATCGCCCGGCTCCGTGACGCGGGGCTGCAATCCATTCCCGGCGGCGGCGCTGAAATCCTCGACGAAGATGTGCGCTACCGCATCAGCCGTCTGAAGTGCAGTGCCGCGGATTGGGTGGACGTGCATCGCACCGCGCACCACCTGGGCCTCCGCACCACCGCCACGATGATGTTCGGCTGCGGCGAAACCTTGGAACAGCGCATGAACCATTTCGACGCCGTGCGCCAGATTCAGGAAGAGACGGGCGGCTTCACCGCCTTCATCCCCTGGACCTTTCAGCGCGAGAATACGTCGCTCGGCCGGTTTGTGAAAGAGGAAGCCACGGCGGTCGAATACCTCCAGAACCTGGCCATCTCACGGCTCTACCTTGAGAACATTCTCAACGTGCAATCGAGCTGGGTGACCCAGGGACTCAAGACCTGCCAGCTCGGCCTGCGCTTCGGAGGCAACGACGTCGGCAGCATCATGCTGGAAGAGAACGTCGTCTCCGCGGCAGGCGCGCACAATGAGGCCAGTGAGGAAGAGCTTCGCCGCATCATCCGCGACGCCGGCTTCATTCCCAAGCAGCGCGACACCCTCTACCGCACCTACTTCCTGAACTGAGAATCAGCGCTTCGCCCACGCGCGGATGCGGATGATCACGAACTCCGCGGGCTTCACCGTGGCCACTCCAACCTGCAGCACCAGGCTCCCATTGTCGATGTCGTCCTGGGTCATCGTCGTGCGGTCGCAGCGCACGAAGTAAGCCTCTTCCGCCTTCGCGCCTTGCATGGCCCCTTGCCGCCAAAGCTCATGGAGAAAGTTCTCCGTCGCGCCCCGCAACTTCGCCCAGAGCGCTTCTCCATTGGGCTCGAACATCGCCCACTGAATGCCCTGGGCGATGCTGCGTTCGAGCATCAGCACGAAGCGGCGGATGGGCAGATACTTCCATTCGGGGTCCGCGGTGCTGCCCCCGGCGAGGGTTCGCGCGCCCCACAGTACAACCCCGTGCCCAGGAAACTCGCGGATGGCGTTCACGCCGCGTTGGGTTAGCGGGCCGAATTCCTCGGCGCTCAACTCGCGTGTCAGCGTCACCGCTTCCATCGCTGCATGCAATCCGGCGGGCGCCTGCCAGACGCCTCGTTCCTGGTCAAGCCAACTCAGCAGGCCGGCCACGGCTCCGCTGGCACCGAAGCTCCGATTGCGCCCGTGCTGCAAGGCGTCCGGGAAGTAGAGGCGCGGATAGTAAAGCGCTGCGTGGCCGCTTTGCAGATCGGGGTTTGCCGCCAGCCACCCCCCGAGTTCAGAGGGGGAATCCGCCAGCAATGGCGGATCCACCAGCAGAAACATGCCCAGTTCCTTGGCCAGGGAAAGCGCCTCGCTATAGACCCGTGCCCCATGCGCTCCCAGTTCCGCCGCCCGTGGAATCGCCAGCAAACCGGGCCGTTTCCGCTCTAAACTCCGCAGCGCATGGATGCCGGTTTTGGTTTCCGCGGCGCCGATGATGGAATCCGCCAGCGCACCGGGAGAGGCTTGCCGTTCGCCGCCCGCGCCCAACAGCGCAAGGCCGTTCCCGGCGGGGTCCGGCACGCGTAGCACCCAGGCGAACTCGCCGCCGTTCTCAAAGAACAGATAGACCGCGTAGCTGGCTTCGCTGGTGGCGTCGAAGCCCCCGAAAAACATTTGAAACTCGCGCCACGAGGTGACCGGCACGGGCTCATGATAGGGCCCTTGCGCGAAGGTATCCACAAAGGCGGCGACATCCACGGGCAGCGCCCGAATGGCGGGAATTGCCCCTTCGGTTTCTTCCGCGGCAATGGCGTTTTCCGGCTCTTCCGGCTGGTCGAAGTCCATACGACCATGGTACGCGCAATGCCGATTTTTGAAATCGGGGTATCCTGAAAAGGCAGGCCATTCCTATGGACGAACGCGATTTTTTCATCGAAGCCCGCGCCCAGAAGACGGCCACCCTTAACTGCCCGTTTTGCCGTAGCGCGAATGAATACGGCCTGGCCTGGATGGTGCGCAAGAAACGTACCAACATCAACCTCGCTCAACTCGACGAACGGGATCGTGCCAAGTTTGAGAAAGCCCAAAGCTACATGGTGCTGCTCGACGACCACGCCACCTGCCTCGAACCCGGCTGCCGGCGCCACTTTGAGGTTTCCGGCGTGAAGACCATGGCCTTCGTCACGCCGGAGCAGCTTGAAGAAATCGATTTCAGCAGCCAGGGGCGTCGCGAGGGTGGCTATCGCCAGCAATCGAGAGGCGGCGGACGCCGGGACGATTCGGGCTACCGCGGTCAACGGGGCGGCCAAGGCGGAGGTCAAGGCGGGGGCCAGCCCAACCGGGGCGACTACGGCAACCGCAGCGATTCGGGCAATCGTGGCGGCTATGGCAACCGGGACGCCCAGGGCGGCCAGGGCGGGCGCCAACAGGGCGCGCCAGGGAATCGTGGAGGCAAGCAGCCCAACCGGGGCGGCGGCAACACACCTCCATCGCCTTCGCCCACGCAATGGAACGACCAGCAAGGCTCGCGCAGTCCCCGTGGCAAACGCTCAGACCCTACTGGTCCGGGTGGCGGCTGGCGTTAAGCCTTACGCTTCCCCTGGCGTCTTCCATTCCTCCGCAACCACCAGCCTCTCGCCCTCCCGAACAAGATGCGGCGCGCGTTGCTCCAACTCGCCGACGAAAGCGGCTTTTTCCTTCGGGCTGATCACCACGCGTTGCGTCCGCCCGTAGCGGATCTCCAGACGATCGAGACTCCATGCCGGCGCACTGGCCAAGCTGCGTGAAGGAGACACCAGCGTGATCGCCAGCAAGGGAATGCGGACGCGCAGGAGGCCGCTGCGCACCACCAGCAGCTTCTTCTCAAACGAATACTCGCAGGGCAGAGACCGCCATTGCCGCCATGCGACCAGCGGCAAGGAGACAACCGGGCCAAGGTCAAAGGGCTGGCTGCTGCCCACGACCGTACCCAAATGCCAGGCGGGCAGGCCCAAAGCCACCAGCACGTAGGAGGCCGCCACGGCACCAAGCCAGCCGTCCACCCGCGTGGGGTAAGGTCCCGCGGAATCTCGCATGTCGCCCTGCTTCATCGCATCAGGGGAAAACCCAAACAGGGCCCCATTCATCCAGTAGACTATAGGAACGCGTCTTCCGGGATGGCCGGGCGGCGATGGCGCTGGGAGATTAGACCTCCCGCACAGTCTGCGTACACGCTGCCGCCACCTGCCAGCAGGGAGACCGAACGACCCGCTAAGGAGAATTCCGGCAAATGCAACGACGCACCTTTCTTCACGTTTCGGCAGCCACCATGGCGGTTTCCCCGGCGCTCCTGGCGGCGGGCGACATGGCCATCAACACTCTCGGCAAAAGCGGACTCAAGGTGAGCCAGTTCACCCTTGGCGGCTACCACATGCGCGTGGGCGGCGTGCAATCGGGGATCGACATCATCCACCGCGCCATCGATCTCGGCGTTACGCACTTCGACAGCGCCCGCCAGTATCACGGCGGCGATAGCGACGCGACCTACGGAAAAGCGCTGCAAGGGGGCTTGCGCCAAAAGGTGCTGCTGATGTCGAAGAGCAACAAGCGCGACGCCGCCACGGCGATGAAGGAACTCGAAGATACCCTTCGCGACATGAAGACCGATCATCTCGATCTCTGGGCCTGCCATGAGGTGAGTTCCATGGACGAGGTGGATAAGATCTTCGCCAGTGGCGGAGCTGCCGAAGCCTTCCGTAACGCGAAAGAGCAAGGCAAGGTCCGCCATATCGGCTTTACCGGACACCGCGACCCCGACGTCCACCTCCGCATGATGCGGGAAACCGAGCAATGGGAAACCGTGCAAATGCCCATCAATCTGGTGGACCCCCACTATTTGAGCTTCCTCACCAACGTGCTCCCGGAGGCCCGCAAGCGCGGCCTGGGCGTGCTTGCGATGAAATCGAACGCCATGGGTTCGATCGGCAAGAAGGGCATCGCCAAGATTGAGGAGTGCCTGCGATTCACGCTATCGCAAAGCCCAGATACCCTCGTTTCCGGCGTGGAAACCCTCGCCCAGTTGGAAGAGAACGTGGCGATCGTAAAGAACTTCCAGGCGATGAGCAAAGACGAACAGCAAACCTTGCTTTCCCGCACCGCGAAAGGGGAAACCGGAGCCGGAGTGGAACGCTACAAGAAACCGGCCGAGGGCGCCTTCCGAGTATCGGAACATCGCGACGGCGAAGCCGCCTAAGTCCGAGGCGGATGAGGTGAATCAACGTCGCTCGCGACGACGGCGTCGAGTATCCTCGCAGCGTTTCCAATTTTTCGTCAGCGACCGAAAGCGACAATCCAGGCGTTTGAAACGCCTGGATTGTCCTGCCGTAACCCAAGGCGATTCCGAACCGAGCCCCCGCAGTGCGCCACGGAGCTTCGTCGGTCGAAAGGCGGATTTGGGTTTTGAGGTGCCCGTTGGCGAGTTCTGCCGAATTCCGATCGCGGATTCTTTATGTCGAGTTCCGATCCCGACCCACTTGTTTTCCCCCGGTTTTGTCCTCTAAGGTTTGCCTACGGCTCCGTTGATTTGCGGGTTGTGCCCGGGCTTACTGAAGCGATTGAGGAGGGTGTCTGTCCGGATTATTAGAAAATGGCAGGGGCTCTGTTGGATGCTGGCAGCGGCTTGATCTTGTTGATTCTTTATGGGGTTGGCGGCTTGAGAAGGGGTGTCCGGTTTGTCCGGATTGTCCGGATTTTGGTGCCGGGCGTGGGAGGGGAAGTGGGGGGCCAGGGTGGGGAGGTCGAGGCCGGGACCACCTTGCTGCGGCTGCGATGACGATGTGGAGGATAGAGCGGCAACGGCGGGCCCTTTGGACGTGCGCTGCTTTCCGGCCTCAGGCCGAGCGAAGCTGGCTCTCACCAGAAGTTGAAGTCCTGGCTCGAGGGGAGTGGCCGGTCGGCGACGTAGAAGAGGAAATCCTTGTGGCGCGGTTCCATCGGACGGAGCTTGGGCTCGGCGTCGGGATTGGCGTTGGTGAATTCGAGCGGCGTCTTGTTTGTCGAACTCATGCTGCGATCTCCTGTGGAAAGTGCGCCGGTGATTCCTCCGTCGCAATTTGCGGCAAGGCCTAGCGCTCCCGCGCGACTTCGACTGAGTTTAAGCAAGCGGGGAGATGGAGTCTGAAATTGGCGACGGTAAGTTGTTGAGGATAGGGGCGATTGAGATTCGAAACATGGGTGAACGTCTTTTTGCGTGGCGTAGTTTTTGGGTGGACTTTGGTAAACGGGAATGGCGCGGACGTTGCGTCGCGGAACGAGGTTGTTGCTACAGGTTGAGTGACGCTCGGCCATGATCCCGGGCCGATCGACCTGGAACGCGCCGCACCGGAGAAAGCGACTCGCATTCGGGGATTCTTATACTGGCCGTGACGTTCGTGACATTCCGGAGATTGGGGTTAGTTGGGGTTAAAGGTTCGTGTTGGATTTGCCGATGGATTCGAAAAGGGGAAGCAGGCCCGCGGGGCGAGCGGAGCGAGCGGGGGGGCGACTGGCTTCCCTACCGTAACCGCTCGGCGGAGAATCAGGCAAGATGCATTTTCGTGCTTGCCTTGATCACAGCGACAATGTCAGGCCGGTGCACCGCAACAACGTCATCGACAACCTGCTGTACAAACGGTGCAACCCAGTACTGGGAGTCTTCCTCAGGTTGCATCCCACATTCCAAGCAATCGACGTAATCATGAGACATCATGTAGTTAGGCTTAATTTGAAACAGATAAGCGAAATGGAAAATAAAAGTATCCGCAGATCGTTTGCGAACCGCGCAGTTCGTTTTCTTTTTGCGCAGCAGACACCTCGTTGTCGTTCAGGAGCACAAAGCGAAAATAGTTGTCGTGAGTGTGGTCGTTGCAGCGATCTCGAATCCGTTTGTACCGATCATTAGCATAACTCAGCTCGTTTATTGAGCACACCATTGCTGAGGCGGCCAACGCGTTGTGACATGGCTCGGTACCGGAAAGTTTTTATCTTGTTTAATTGAAACGATCATTTTGCTCGACGACGAGATTTTCAGACGTCATCTTCCAAGTACAAGTTACAGAAATGTCATGACCACCAAACGGCTCCCAGCAAAGCATAGGCATTGATCTGCCGTCCTCCCAGATCAGCCAAATGAAGTTCCATAGTCCTCGGTCTGACGAGAAACGCACCACCATATTACCCATCATCTTAACACCTGGGCCTACATCCACAAGAAACCGAGTCCGCAAGTAGATTTATAAAATTGATATAGCATTTGAGCTCCAACACCGGCGGATGGTATGGTCATTGACCTGCACGCCGCTACCTTCAAAGTTGACGACCATTCTGAATCTGCCAACAGTCGCATTATCCCCGAGTTGCTTGAAGATCGCCATAGCCGTTTGTTTCCGCTGTTGTGCACGCTGCCTTGCGGTTCGAGCGGACGCTGCTGGCAGATCTTCTCGTTGACCGCGCTCAGTTCCGCGCTCAGTTTCCGAAAGCGATGGTACCCACCTATTTCCAACTGAGCCTTGCTCCAAGCGGAGGGGGGAAGCAGGGATTCAGCGACCGTTCTTCCGTTTACCTTTCGGGTCAGGCGAACTTGCGGATCGTGAACCGGGCCGTCGGGCTTCGCACAATGTCCCGCCGGTTTTCCGCAACGGCGGGGGATCGCACAGATCGAACCAGGGCGCAGATCACCGAGGGCGGTACACTGGCGAAGAATCCTGGAACGTTCGGCTTCTAAGTCCGGCAGAGAATTTGGCACGGTGGAGCCTCTTGGCCTGAGTGAATCGCAACACTCAGAACTACGGCACAGAAAAGGAAAACAGTCATTCCACCAACTTCTGTGTCGCGCACCCGTAAGTAAGCCTGCGCTGCCAGACTTGCTCGCGGGTATACTAACGATTTGCTTCCTCCTGGACGATTCGGGAATACCGTATGGCTGGCGTTTGCCTACTGGCAGGAAGCCGCGCGCGCCCGGTCGTCCGCGGATGCGTTGCTCGAACTGCAGTGCCGGCGGCTGCGCCAACTGGTAGAGATCGCTTGCCGGGAAGTGCCCTTCTACGCGAGACTGTTCGCGGAATACGGGTTGCGCGCGCTGGACATCCGGCGTCCTGAGGATCTGGCACGACTTCCGCTGCTCGATAAGCTGGATTCGGCTCTTCCCCGGCAAGTACGAAGCCGCCCGGTACGCCGCCCGCGATGGTCTCACGTTGCGCTCAAGTGGCACATCCGGGCTCTCTCGCATCTTCCGCCACGAAGTCCGCTCGATTCTCTCCTCGCTCGCCGCGGGGCGACGGTATCTGCAGGCGATGAGACCATCGTGGGCAGAGACGGCGACCGGGAGGCGGTGCTCCAGGTCGGCCGGGGACCACTGCTGGGCAACAGATCCGCTCCTTTATTGAATCCCGTGCGATCACCCCGCGCCGGATGGAACTGCAACGGGTATATCTTTCGCCATCCACGCCCTTCGCCGAGATCGCCGAGCGGCTCCAGGCATTCCGTCCCGATGTGGTGCGCGGAATCGGGTCTCATCTGGGGGCATTCTACCGCTGGGCTTATGAATCGAAAGCGGTGTGCCATCTTCCGCGGGCGATCGCGTTTGGCGCGGATGCGATGCTGCCGTCGGATCGGGAGTGCATCGAAGGCTCCCTGGGGATCCCGGTGTTCGGGACCTATCAGGCGATTGAGGCTCTCCGCATGGGCTATGAGTGCGAAGCGCGCCAGGGCTATCACCTCTTTACTGACCAGTGCGTGGTGCGTGTGGTGGATGCCACGGGGCGCGATGTTGCCCCGGGCGAACGCGGCGAGGTCGTGATCACCAATCTGATGAACCGGGCGATGCCCGTGATCAACTACCGGCTCGGTGACCTTGTGACGGTGGCTACGGGCGACTGTCCGTGCGGAATACGGACCCCCCGCCTGATGAGCATCGATGGGCGCCTGGACGACCTGATCCTGCGCCCGGACGGCACGCACATGCCGGCACTGGTGCTGGTCCCCGGGCTGCAGGCAGTGCCTGGGGTTCGCCAAGTGAGGATTGAACAGGTGGAGATGAACCGGTTTCTGCTTCAGGTGGTGGCGCTCGCGGGAGCCAGTTACCACCCGCCCGCCCTCCGCCAGGTCTTCAACGGAGTTCTGGGGCCGGAGGCTTTGGTGGAGATCGAAACGGTGGAGGAACTCCGCCGGGAATCCAGCGGCAAGATGAAATCCTTCGTCTCAAAAGTGAGCCCGCGATGCTAGGCGAAGCGGTGGAGCTGCTGCGAATTCTTGGGCGCCCGAGATGGACGCCGGAGCGAATGGATCGTTTCCGGCTGGATAAGCTGCATCGGTTGCTTCGACATGCTTACGACAACGTTCCCTTTTATCGCGATCTGATGAATCGGATCGGGGCTGGCCCGGAAGACATCCGGAGTTTCGACGATCTGGCGAAGTTCCCCGTGACCACTAAGGCGATGTTGCGAGATGCCGGGAGAGATGCCGTGGCGGAGGGCGCCACGGATCCTCTCTACCCAGCATACCAGCCGGGGCATTCGGGCAACGGCCGCTGGCGGTGCGCATTGTACAGCGAAGGAACGAAGGACAAGGCGGCTAAGGGAGTTCGGCATGCTGCTGGCCGCCGGTCGTCTGGGTCCGCGCGACCGCCTGGTGCTGCTAGGCCCTACGGTGAATCGCCCCCAGCGCCTGCACCGCTCGCTCGGCTTCTATCCCCTCGAAGTGATTCCATGCACTCTGCCGCCCGCTGAACTCTCTCAGCGGTTGCTGGCCACACGCCCTGAAGTGCTTTGGGTTTACCCCACGAGCCTCAAGACGGTGCTCTATCACACCGGGATGAGGCTATCGGAGATCTGCCGGCCGCGGACCTTGATTACGTCGTCTCAGGCCATGGACTTGCCATTCCGCGAACGGCTGCTTTCGGAGATTCCGGGGATGGAGATCGTCGATATTTATGGAGCCAGTGAGGTGGGGCGCATCGCCAGCGTCTGCGAATTACGGAACGGCCTGCACCTCGAAGAGGATTCGCTGCATGTGGAACTGCTGGATGCCGGCCACCCCGTGTCCCCTGGTGGAGTACGGCGAAGTAACCGTCACGAGCCTGGACCAGTTCGCCATGCCGTTTATTCGCTATGACCTGGGGGACCTCTGCCGCATGCGGCTGGATGATTGCCCTTGCGGCCGATCCACCCGGCGCATCGACCCGCCGATCGGCAGGAACGCGGACATGATTACCCTACCCGATGGGAAGAAAGCTTCCTGCGCCCTTCTCGATGTGGCGCTGCGTGATCTCTCCGGGCTGGTGCAATACCGCTTCGTCCAGACGGGTCTTACGACATCTTCGCGCCTGAACTCTTTCTTTGACGCAAGCCCCGGGGCCGAGAGGCTCGGAGAATTACGGGAACACATATCCGCTTTGCTCGCAAACGCGTTTGAGATTACGATCGAGCAGATGCCCTGCTACCGTACGGACGGCCAGAAATTCAAAGTGTTTGTCTCCGATAGCTCAGCGCGCAGCCCCAGACAACCATGTGACCACCGCGAGACTCTCTAGTTGGCGGCAGCGGTGGGGTGAGAGCAGGCTAATACAATAAAATCGGTCCAGAACATTGCCATACAGATAACAGGATGAGATCTTTCCAGATTGCCAAATGCAGGCCCAATAGCATAGCGCCAGCACGTGCGTTTCGCTTCGTTACTGGCGGATCGGGGTGCGGGGGCGGTCGGGGCAGGTCCGGGTTTCCCTGCAATCGGCTGGCTGGTTGCCGCGGGGGCTGAGGGTGGCCTCCGGTTTCGGTGCCGGCGGCGGAACGGGTGGAAGCGGTGCCGGCGGGTTTGGGTTCGAGGGCGCATTCGTGGCGGTGGACATTGCCCAGACCATGGCGTCCTTGATGGCGCAGGGGAAGCCGCTGTACCAGCCGTCCGGAAGGAAGCGAACCTCGGCCTGGGTGGCGCCGGAGCGGATGGGAACGAAGTAGGAAGAGAAGTGTTCCGGGCGGTGAAACTCCTCGGGTTGGCGCTCCGCCCTCACCCACCCGCTGCCGTCGTTTAGCTCCACGTTGCATACGGCGGCGAAACGCAGACGGGCGCCTTCCGGGGCGGGGGCGGCGAATTCGAGGCGTCCGGCGCCGCTGAGGATGCGGGCGCACCGCATCCATGCGAAACAGGCGGCCCAGCTCGAAGCATCGTCCCAGCCCCAGGAGTTCGGCTTGCCGCCGTCTTCTCGGCGGCGTCGTACAAGCGGCGGCCATACCAACGACCCGCTGGTGAAGGGCAGCGCGGCCAGACTCGCCGTTGACCAGGCGTTGTATTCCGGCATGCCGAAGCGGATTCCATCGGCGCCGATGCGGAGTTCGAGGCGGGTGCGGTCTGTGTGCGTCTGCCGGACCGCAGCGGGCCAATCGAGCTGAGCCACGCGCGTTACCTGGTGATTCTCGATGACGTTGACGAACCATCGGGGCTGTCCGAAATCCATCGTCACCTGGATGGCGCGGCGAGGTTCGCCCTGAAGGTCGGGGAGCCAATCGGTGAGGGGCAGAGCCAGGTTCTCTTCCCACGGCGTAATCCACACGTCCACCCAATCGCGATTGGAAGTGATCAGGGCGTAAAGCTGTAGTTAGACCAGGCGACCACAGCTTCCCCGGCGGAGAAGTCCACCAAGTGGTTGGGCGTGAGGTAAATGGCCCCGTAGCCGGAAGCGCTGAGGGCGGTGTGCCCATGGTCAAGACATACATAGGTGGCGTTCTGCCAGGAGCTGATGCGATGAGCGGCGGGCGCCGGGGAGCAATCGCTGCCGTGGTGGCCTTCGGTCGCCAGCTTCGGGCGTCTCCCATGTGCCGATGTCGCGGCTATGGAACTGGATATCCCAATAGGCAGGATGCCAAGCCATCGGCGAGGCGGGCTTGCCGTCAAAGGCCTCGCGAAAAACCACCGGCGCCTGATCGGCTGGAGCCAGAGCAAAGCCGGACGTGAAAAGCAAAGCGCCAAGGGCCAACCCTGCGGCGGAGCGTGTCAATGAATCACCTGCCTTGCCATGGGAGTTCGCCCTAGTATACGGGGTAGTCCGGTGAACAATTGTAAATTCCCCGGCCTCGGCATCTTGCGAGCCTCACTTAAGGAATGGTACTGATGACTAACTTCATCAAGCAATAGAAGAGAGATTCTTCTGTCGCCCTTCCGGTGCTGCCAATGTTTAAGAGCTTATTGTCCGCGGCTGGAAAGCCAGGGCATTCGTTACTTACAGCCCTTCAGGCCATCGAGCCCCGGAGATGGATGCTTCCATACAAGGGATCGCGTTTGCGCGTGGGCAACTGGAGGGCGGCTATTTCTTTACTTCCATCTCAACGATGGTGCCGGTGCAGGTGGCCCAGGGGGCGAAACCGATTTCCTGGTTTGTTTTGTTTACTACCAGGTTTACGTCGTCGCCCTTGATGAACATATTGAAGATGACGGTGTCGCCGCAATAGCGGACCTTGGCGATCTCGGCGTAGTAAGGGTCGCTCCACGCGCTGCCCGGCCCCCAATCCTCCAGGAATTTTTCGAAGGCGTAGTCGCGGCAGGGGCTCGCTTCCGTGCAGCCGAACATCTCGTAGGCGACGGGGTAGTTTTTCTCCTGGAGCAAAGCCAGAAAACGGTCCATCGTCTTCTTCTCAAAGTAGGTGCGGAAGAAGAAATACGAGGTGATGGAAAGGGTGGCGACGACGAGCGTGGAGATGATGATCCACTTCCAGCGCTTCTCTCGCCGGGCATCCTGAACGCCGTAATTATTGAGAAATTCCGACATGGTTCCTGCCGGTATCGACACCGCCGAGGGGGTTTCGGTTCCCGCGGGCGTCACGAATGCCGCCTGGGGAACGGGAGAACCCGCGGCCCCTGGGACTAAGTGGCCGGATGCGCCTTATCGTAGGCCGTAACGGCCTCGGTGGTGATGTCGAGAGCCGGCTTAAAGTAGACGGCGTTCGAAACATCGATCAGCACGTCGAGGTCTTTCTCGCTGGCGATCTTGGTGACCACTTCCTGCATCCTCTGGCCAACCTGGCCGAGAACCGCATCGCGATCCCGTCCGACGGAGGCTTGCAGATCTTCCTGCATCCGCTGGACACGCCGTTGCGCCAATTGCAGTTTACCCTGCAGGTCGGCGGCCTGGACGGGGGTGAGCGTGGCAGCCTGGGTATCCAACTGATTCTGGATGGAGGCCATCTCTTTCTGGGCCGCGTCAAACTCATCCTGGCGGGGCTTGTACTTTGCTTCCAGATCGGCTTGCGCCTTCTTGATCTGGGAGGTTTCGAGAATCGCCCGCTGGACGTCGATAATGGCCACTTTCTGCTGGGCAGTCAGGGCGATGCCGCCGAACGCAACCAAGGCGCAGGCGGACAGAAGGGTAGTCTTAACAAACTGACGCATGGGAAGTTACTCAACCTGTGGGACGTGCTTGCAGTTCTCAGGGTAACACACGATTTTACACGATCCGCCACCGAGAAATGGGCCGTGAGAAGCGCCGTGAGAAGCGCCGTGACATGCGCGGGCCGCGATTAAGCGGAATGAGCAGGATGAATGGGGAAGGGGAGCCCCGATTCCGCTTGCGATATCCTGGGGTTGCGATGCGAGAGTTTTTGCATGGACCGCGAAGCGTGGTTATCTTGTGTGCCGTGGCCGGCTCAGCGCTGCTGATGGCGGCAACCGGTTGCGCGCCGGCCGCGCGGGTGGAAGAGAAGAGCGATCAGAACGCAGCGACCGTCGCCAGCGCGCCCAAAGAAAAAGCCGTCGACGTTTCCCGCTATTTCCCGAAAGAGAAACAGACTGGGGTTGAGTTCGTCGAGGATCAGCTATTGGGCATCGCCGCTCTACCGGGCGGGAACATTGCCGAATACAACCGAGGGGGCAAGCGTTATCAGCAGTTTATGCTCAAGGCTCCCAGCGCGGCGCTGGCCGCGGTTTGCCTGGCCGACATCAAATCCGCGATGACCAACCCGAAGTTTGTGGCCAGTTTCGGCGGCTATTTCGGAGAGCTGGATGGTAAGCCGGCCTTCGTCTTCACCAAGAACGAATACGTCACCGGATTCATCGGGCTTTCTCGCGATGAAGCGGACGCGGAAGGCCGGGTGGCCGCCGCCCGCATTCCATGACGCTTCCTTCGGACAACGAAGAGAGTCGCGAGGCGGGAATGGCCATCGTTCCGCGACGGCCCGAACGCCGGCGGGACGAAAACGGGGAGCCGGAAAACGGCGGCGGTGAAGTGCTTGAAGCGAGGGATCCCGACGAGGTGCTCTTTCCCGCGCCGTTCCGCGACCCGGCCGATTTTGCGCCCATCCCCCCACCCCAGGCACGCGTCTCGGATCTGCTGGAACTGGCCGGACATATCGCCTTCGTACTTTTCGTGACGGTGGCGATTCCCCTGGCGATTCTTTGGGCGGGATACCGGCTTTACCGGTGGCTGCCCTTTGAGACGATGGCGCTGGCGGTGGTGAGCGGGGCGGCACTATGGGCATACCGGGACCGGCTTGCACCGCTATTGCGCCGCCTGCTCTTTGGCCGGGCTCCGCGATAGGGCAAGCCCGGCCAGGTAGAGCAAACGACCCTTCTTCTATACGGTTGCTAGACGGCGGCGAAGTTGCCAGCAGCGCGTTCCGCAGGCACCGTGGTGGCGTGCGTGCCGTCGTCGAAGCAGTAGCCAAAGCCGCGGACGGAACGGATCAGGAGGGGGCTGGCGGGATCGCGCTCCACTTTCTGGCGGAGGCGAAGCACATAGACATCCACTGTACGATCCGTCACCGCGCGGTCGTGTCCCCAAACGGCATCGAGCAATTGCTCGCGGCTGAACACCACGGAGGGGCGGCTCATCAGGAATTCCAGCAGGCGGAATTCGGTGGCCGTGAGCGCCAGGGTTTCGCCATTCAACTGCACCCGGCAGCTATTGCGGTCGAGTTCCAGGCTGCCTGCCTTGAGCACTCGCGTGGGGTTGTTCTGGCTGCGGAACTGGATCTTGATGCGGGCGATCAATTCGCGGATGAAGAAGGGCTTGACGATGTAATCGTTGGCGCCCAGTTCGAGGCCGAGGATGCGGTCCGTTTCACTGGCCCGCGCGGTGAGAAAGATCACCGGCAGGTGGGCCAATTCCGGGACGTTGCGGAGCCGTTTGCAGATCTCCAGGCCGTCGGAATCGGGAAGCATGATGTCGAGGATAACCAGGTCAGGACGTTCGCGGCGGAAAAGCTCGATGGCATCCTTGCCGGTCTGCGAACCCACCATCTGGAAGCCTTCCTTTTCCAGGTTGTACTTCAGCAGACTATAGAGATCGGCGTCGTCTTCGATCAGGGCGATTTTTCTCATCGGTTGGCCTTCTGTTACAAGAAATCTGGTTTGGAGCGCTTCACTCCGACTTTAGCCGACATAGTGTGTCTGTCTGATTAAATAATCGTGACATTTCGGTGACTTTCGACAGAAATTTCCGCGCTGAGGTCTTCCATTGGCAGCAGGACATAGAACGTGCTGCCTCTTCCGATTTCGCTGCTTACTCTAACGCGGCCATTGTGCGCCAGGGCGAGGTGCTTGACGATACTCAGGCCCAGGCCGGTGCCTCCCAATTCGCGGGAGCGCGCTTTATCCACGCGGTAAAAGCGCTCAAAGAGGCGGGGAAGATCCTCTTCCGGGATGCCGATACCGGCGTCGGAAACGGCAAGTTGCACGAAGTTCTGGCCGTCTTCCGGCAATTCAGAGGCGACAATTTTCACCGTGGCGCCGGGCGGACTGTACTTGACTGCGTTGTCGACGAGGTTCGAAAGCATCTGGAAGAACGCTTCGCGATCACAGAAAACCTCCTGGCCGTCGTCGAGCGGTGTCAGTTCGAGGCGGATATCGTTGCGGGCGGCGGTGGGGCGGAGTGTATCCACCGTATCTTCCAGCAGGTCCTTCACGCGGTAGGAGGCAAACTGGAATTCCTGCCGCTTCAATTCGAGGCGCGAAAGCGTGAGCAGATCCGCGGTGAGGCTGGTGAGGCGCTCGGCGTTCTGACGAATGATCTTGACGAAACGAACGTTATTTTCGGGATCGTCGAGCGCTCCGTCGAGCAAGGTTTCCGAGTAGCCCTGGATGGCCGCGAGCGGGGTTCGCAACTCGTGAGAGACATTGATGACAAAATCCTTGCGGATCCGCTCCACCTTTTCTAACTCGGCATGTTCACGCTCCAGTTCGTTGAACATGCGCTCTAAATTTTCACCCGTTTCATTCAGTTTCCTACTGAGAATTCCCAGCTCATCCTTGCCCATCTTTTGAAGGCGGGCCTTGAAGTTGCCGCGGGCGAGTTCGCCGGAATAGTCGATGATCCGGCCCAGCTTGGCGGAGACCAGGCGGGCAAAAAAAGCGGCCAGCAAAATGGCGGGGAGAAAGCTTAGCGCCGCCGCGGCGAGGATCTGCAAACGCAGGGTGTTCACGCGGGTTTGCACTTCAGAGAGCGGCACGGCGAAGCGCAGCGCGCCGCCTTCCACGGGGATGGCCACATAGTGAAAGCGAATCCCGAGGGTTGGACTGGTGCGGGTGACCGCCCCGACCCGGCCTTCGAGCGCAGCCTTGATCTCCTGGCGGGCGGCGTGGTTCTCCATCGAGGCGGGGTCGGCTTCGGTATCCATCAGCACGCGTCCCGTGCTGCCGATCACCGTCACACGGGCGTCCAGGGCGTCGCCCACGGCCTTGGCTTCGTCGCGGCCGATACGGACGACATCCGGGTTACGCAAGCTAAGCACTTTGCCGTAGTTGACGAGTTCATCGGTGAGAGTTTGGGTGTAGTTTCGCTCGGCGACGCGCACGGAGAGAAAATCCACCGCCGTCATGGCGACAATCAGCAGGCAGAGTAGGGCTCCGATGAGCTTAAAGAAGATCCTTGCGGTCACGCGCTTCTCCGTACGAAGGCGGTCTGCCGAGTATGGGGGGAGGGAATCGGTTTCGTCCAGCATACTGCACTCCGGGCGCCGGCTCAATTGGCACCCAATCCAGTGCCGGCCGTTCTTGCCGGCGGACGGTAGATGGCGTTTTGTTCGATGTAGCGAAGCACCGCGGGGGGAACCGGCACGGTGGAGTCGCCGGCCTCCAGGCGCTGGCGAATCTCCGAACTCGATACATCCATCCGCAAGGATTCCAATCGATGCACCCGCGCCCCTGGCGGCACGGCGTACTGGTGGCCGGGGCGGCTTACCACGATGAACTCTACCATCGTGAAGACGTCTTCCTTGCGATACCAGATCCCGATTTCGGCGAAGGCGTCGGCGCCAATCAGGAAAAAGATTTCATCTCCGGCGCCGCGTTCGTTGCGCACGGTTTCGAGGGTATGAAAAGTGTAGCTTTTCCGGTTTTCCCGTTCCAGGCGGGAGGCGGCGAAGCGGGGGTCGGCCTCGCAGGCAAGCTCCACCATGCGGAAGCGGTCTTCCCAGGAGGCTTGCTTACCTGCCTCTTTGTGCGGGGGCACGGCATTGGGGATGAACCATACCTGCTGCAGCTTGAGGGCGTCGGCAGCCTCGCGGGCTACCGCCAGATGGGCGTTATGGATGGGGTCAAAGGTGCCACCGAAAAGCCCCAGGCGCATCAGGGGCACCCCACCCGGCGGCGGGCTTCCTCGGCGGCTTCGCGGGCCAGTTCGTCGCAACGATTGTTGTCCTCGTGACCGGCGTGGCCCTTGGTCCACTTCCAAACGATCTGGTGCCGCGAGGCTTCGGCTTCGAGGGCCTGCCAAAGGTCCTGGTTGAGTACAGCCGCGCCATCGGACTTGCGCCAGTTGCGCCGCTTCCAGCCATCGATCCACTTGGTGATGCCGTTCTTTACGTATTCGGAATCCGTAATCAGCTCCACCTCGCAGCTTTCCTTGAGCGCGCGCAAGCCTTCCACGGCGGCGCTCAATTCCATGCGGTTGTTGGTGGTGTGCGGATCGCTTCCGGTGGCTTCCCGGGAGCGGGCGCCAAAGCGGAGGATATATGCCCATCCTCCTGGGCCGGGGTTGCCCAGGCAAGAGCCATCGGTGACAAGAGTGATCTGTTTCATGCGAAAGGGTGGTGGCGGTTTTTGGGAGTTTGTCTACGCCGGCACGGCCAACTGTTCCTCAAAGAAGCGATCCACCTGGGCGACAATCTCTTCGCCAGAGTGGCAGTGGTGTACCTCGCGGCGCAGGGCTGCCCCGCCGCGAACGCCGTGGGTGAAATAGGTGGCGAACTGCTTCATCTTTCCAACGCAATCGTGGTCGCCGCGCTCGATCAACATGCTGTAGTAAGAGCGCATGGTGCGGTAGCGATCTTCCTCAGTGGGCTGGGTGTAGCTGCCGTGATCGAGGTACTCGGCGATCTGGCGGAAGATCCAGGGATTGGACGCGGCGGCGCGGCCCACCATCACGGCGTCGCAGCCGGTTTCATTCACCATGCGGAGGGCGTCTTCGGGCGTGACGATGTCGCCGTTGCCGACGACCGGGATGCGCACGGCCTGTTTGAGCATGGCGATGCGGCGCCAATCGGAGAGGCCGCTATAGCCCTGCTCGCGGGTGCGGGGGTGGAGGGCGATGGCGTTCAGCCCGCTCTCTTCGGCCACGCGGCCCACGCCGAGGAAAACGAGTTCTTCGTCGCTCCATCCGGCGCGGCACTTCAACGTTAGGGGGATCTTGATGGCGGCGCGCACTTCGGAGAGGATGCGGCCGACCAAGGGGAGGTCGCGGAGCAGACCGCTTCCGCCGTTGCACTTCACCACCTTCTTTACCGGGCAGCCGAAATTGAGGTCGATGATGTCGAAGCCGAGACCCTCGCAAAAGCGGGCGGCTTCGGCAAGCACTTTCGGATCCGCTCCGAAAAGCTGGGCGGTAATCGGGCGTTCGTTCTCTTCGAAGCTCAGATACTCGCGAACGGTTTTGGTGAGCTTTTCGCGGTCGATGGCGGCCACCACGCCATGGGAACTGGTGAACTCAGTCATCAACAAACCGCAGCCGCCCTGGGCGCGGATGAATTGGCGGAAGACCGTGTCGGTGACTCCGGCCATCGGCGCGAGCACGGTGGCTGGCGCAATGCGGACCGGGCCGATCGCGAAACTGCTGGGGAATGGGTTCATGCGGGCTTCTACCTCCTAGTTTAGCCCGAGTCTGGGCGCCTAGCCTTCGATGGTGGCCGCGCTCTCGCTCAACCGGGTGGCGGGCCGGGGTGCAATTCCGGTAACGGCGATTCCAGTGATAACGTCGAAAGAGCGGTGGGTTTCTTGACATGACGAAATATGTGCAATTGGGCATCCTGGCAGCCCTGGTCCTGGTGGCGGTGTTGCTCGGCTTGAATTTGATGAACGACCGGGCAGCGGCGCCCGCGGAGCCTCCGATCGCCGCGGCGACTCCGGTGCCCGAGGACGTACCCACTCCCACAGCGGAGCCAGCCGCGGAGACCACCCCAGAGACCGACTCCCCGGCATCCGCACCTTCGCCCGCGAAATCCGCTCCGGCCGTAACGCCGCCCGCCAAACAACCGGCCAACAAAACAACGGCCAGCGCGCCGGCCAAGCCCTCGCCTTCCGGGGGCTCCGCCTCCGTTGGCGCGAAGTCCACATCCCCGGCAACGCCGCCACAGGAAGTAGCCAAGGTGGATCCTCCCTCGGCGATGCCGGACACCAGATCTTTGCCCACTCCTCCCGTGGCGCAGCCCGCCACGACATCTTCCACGGAGCGCTATGACCTAATGCGTCCTGGTTCTTCGGCAGCCAGCGTCCCGGCGCCGCCCGCGCCTCCGCGCACGGTGACGATTCCATCCGGAACCATCCTCACCATTCGCACCATCCAGACCCTGTCTTCGAAATCGAATGCGGCCGGGGATACGTTCACGGGAACGCTCGACCAGCCCCTGGTGCTGGAAGACATGGTGATCGCCGAACGAGGATCTCGCGTGGAGGGCAAGGTGACTGAGGTTACCGATAGCGGCCGCGTGAAGGGCGTGGCGCAGATCGCCATTACGCTCACCCGCCTTAACACCTCCGATGGGCAGACGGTGGACGTGGCCACGCAGAATTTTCCCGTGGAAGCCGAGAAGACCACGAAATCCGACGCGACAAAGGTGGGTATCGCCACGGGTATCGGGGCCGCGCTAGGGGCGATCTTTGGTGGTGGCAAGGGCGCGGCGATCGGGGCGGCGACGGGTGGCGCGGCGGGCGCGGGCACGGTGCTGGTAAGCAAGGGCAAGCCCGCCGAAATTCCATCTGAGACGCGCATCAATTTCCGCCTGGAAAAACCGTTGGTATTGACCGAAAAGATCAACACAAAGTAACGCCGCCGGCGGATGGCTTTTCGTAGTGCCGGGCGGATGCGTTAGCGCAATCCGGCGCCCATTGGACGGCGCTTCCGCAGTGTTTGCAGTGGCGGGCATCGGAGTCGTGTTCCGTCGATCCACAGCCTTGGCACGTGCGCTTGCCGCGCTTATGATGCTCCGCCCGGGCAAGTTCCACGCTCACAATTCCCGTGGGGACGGCGATGATGCCGTAGCCCAAAATCATCAGTAGCGAAGCCAGAAATTGTCCGAGCGGCGTCTCCGGCGCAATGTCGCCATAGCCCACCGTGGTGAGGGTGACGACCGTCCAATACATGGAGCGGGGGATACTGGTGAAGCCGTGTTCCGGGCCTTCCACCAGATACATCGCGGAACCCACCAGCACTACTACCGTCAGAACGACGGTGAGGAAAACGGTGATTTTCGGACGGCTACTGCGGAGAGCTTCACCGAGTACTTCGGCCTCGCTGAGATACTCACCGAGCTTCAAGATGCGAAAGACGCGGATGAGCCGCAAAGCCCGGATGGCAAGCAGCGATTGCGCGCCGGGAACAAGAATGCTGACATAGCTGGGGACGATGGCCAGCAGATCCACCACACCGAAAAAGCTGCGGGCGTAGCGGGCGGCGCTGGGCGCGGTATAGAGACGCAGCGCATATTCCGCGGTGAACAAGGCGGTGAAGATCCACTCAAGGCGGCGCAGCCAATCGCCGTATCGCGCTTGAATCTCCGCGACACTTTCGAGAGAAACCGCAAGAACACTGGCGACGATCGCAACCAGCAGCACCACATCGAAAATCCTGCCCGCGCGCGTGTTCGATTCGAAGATGACGACATAGAGACGCCGCCTCCACGAAACGTTGCGCCGCTGCCGTTGGCCAGTCTCTTGCATTACAGCTAATCTACAGCACCGCCCACGGAAAGCGGCGCGGCGTTCTCACTTCGGCTTGCCGGAAGTGCGGCAATCCGCGTGAGGCTAAAATGGTTCAGAAATCACATGCGCTTGCTACTTCTTTCTATCCTTCTTTGTGCGGCCGCGGCCGTTGCGATGGCCCAACCGGCTGGCTTCCCCAAACTGGAAAACTGGGAGCCTCCCGTGCTGCAGACCGCCGTGGCCAAACAAGTCCGCGAATACAATGCGCCGGAAGCGCGGCAGGGCGTTGCCGTGGACGAGAAGTATATCTACGCGATTGTGAATTCGATCATCGGCAAATACGACAAAGCCAGCGGCGAGCTAGTTTCCCGCTGGATGAGCCCCAAGGGCGGGCCAATCCGCCATATCAATTCCTGCTACGCGGCGAAGAGCAAGCTGTGGTGCGCGAACTCGAACTTTCCAGAAGTGCCGATGGGCTCCTCGATTGAGGTGATCGATACAGAAAGCATGAAGCATGTGGAGACCCATAGCCTGGGCTTGCTGGACGAAGGTTCGATCACCTTCTTCGAACCTTTTGAGGATGGCTACATCGCCGGTTTCGCGCACTACGACGAGGTGGGCGGAACGGGCTACAAGAAGAGCCGCTATGGCGCGATAGTCACCTACGATACGAGATGGCGCCGCACCGGGGGCTGGCTGATTCCGGAATCCGTGCTCGCCCGCATGGCGCCGCACGCGGCCTCTGGCGGGGGCCTTGGTCCCGATGGCCTGCTTTATCTGCTGGGCCACGACCGCACGGAGCTGTACGTGCTGGCGAAACCGCGATTGGGCCCGGTGATGCTCCACTTGGCCACGATCGAGATCGCCGCCGAAGGCCAGGCCTTCGTTTGGGACCACACGGTGAAGGGCCGCCGTGTTTACGCAATCAGCCGGCCGAAGGGCGTCATCCGCGCGTTCGACATTCCCGAAGTGAAGATCAATCACCCCGACGCCCAACCATTCCGCTAAGGCGGGCGGCATGCGTTCTTGCCCAAGTGGCCCGGGCGTCTAGCCTTTCCTCGGCTCGCTTTGAAAGCGGCCCAGTTCCTTGCCATCCGCCAGCACCGTGTATTCGCCGGCCGCCCACACCGGGATCGCTTCCACAGGGGCCGCAACTCGCCAGCAAAGCACGGTGGCGCCTTCGGCGTTGCGAACCTCCACGACGCCCGCAGCGGGTTGGGGCAGGCGGAGAGCGTGTTTCGAACCGTTCATCCCGTTATCGGTCTGGGCGATGGTGATGGGCCAGCCTGGGAAGGGGCTGGCGCCGGGCTGTCCGTAAACCACCCAGCGCGGGTAATTGGTGAGGGTGATCGTACGGGCGCCTTTATCGAACTCAACGAATCCGTAGCCTGTCACGCGATCAAACAGGACGGAGGGCTTCAAGCCGGTCTGATACGGATTGGCCACCGCGTGGACGGTGATCTTGTTGCCGAAGCCATCGACGAATTCGCCCATGTTGCGGGCTTGGCCCGGCTTGCGATTCCTGCCGTCCTCGGGGGGGAACCAGCGGCGCGGGAAGAGGTTTGAGATGGCTGGCGTGCAGAGCGCGAAGGGCGCGTCGTTCCAATCGTCGGTGCCATATTGGACGGTGCTGCCGAGGTGCTGATCACCGGCCACATGCACGGCGAGCGCGGCGCGCAGCAGGCGCAGCGCGCGGTTGCGGGGGGTCTGCGGCCAGCCGTTGGAATCGTGATCCTGCACGCGCTTTTCATTGGCCGCGTAACCGCCCAGCGGCTGCACCACCAGACGGCCGGTGACATTGTCGGACATCGCCTCCTTGGGCAGCGTGGCCAGGTTGCAGAAGATCGTTTGGGAGACGCAGGCCTTGATGTCGGCGCCTTCCCAATCCTTCACCCACTCGGCGAGAAACTGCTCCTGCTGCTCGCCCAACAAGGAGGTGCCGGTGACGTCGCCAGACTGCGCGGAACTCCATTCGGGGTTTTGCGGCCAGCCGTTGAGGATGTTCGCTTCGGGGATGAAATCCACAGGAGCCGATTTGAACTTGCGGTCTTCAAGCAAGGCGAAGCTCACGCCGCCCACCAGCAGGTGGCCAAAACAAACGGGGATATTCTCCCAAACCGTCGCGGCTTTGGGCCAAGCGGGCAGGTGGCTCGATTGCGTTTGATACACCGCCTGCACCCAGCGGGCCTGCATCAGGTAGCCGCCCGAATCCTGGCCGCGCTGTTGCCGCTCGGCGGGGATGATGCGCTCAGAGGGCGCCTGCGGATCGATCTCAGGGAACTTCGCCTGGCGCCCGCCCGCGCCCCAGAGGTTGCCGTGGTAAACGTCGTGGTCGTCGGCAAGGCAGACGCAGGGAGTGTTGCGGGTGAGTTCGCCAAAGGCCCAGCCGAAGAGATACCACTTGCGCAGGTAATCGACGCGTGCCGCCTCCAGCGGTTCGCGCTGGATGCCGTAGCCGGCGTTGGCTTCGTAGAGCTGGTCTCCCGTGAAGAAGAGCACGTCGGGATTGGCGGCCTTTAACCCCTGGGAGACGGTGGTGTGCGGGAAGCCGAGGTCCCATTGGCAGGTGAGCGCGCCGGCCAGGATCTTCTGTTTCTCCTTGGGGTCTTTGCGGATGGTGCCCGTGTATCGATCGTCCTGCCAGACGACTTCAAACGTGTGGTCGCGAGTATCGTCGAAAGCGGCAACGTGGAAGGCGGCGGTGGAACTGAAGGCGTCGACATCGGCGGTGGCGGCCGATTTGCCGTCGATGCGAAGCTCCGCCTTGCCGTCCTTTTCCACGGGTACGAACTGCGCGGTGAGCCGGAGATCTCCGCGGCTAAGCGTGTATTGGGTAAACAGGATGGGGCCCCAGGCGCGCTCCGGAGCGGTGGCCACCTTCGGGCCGCTAAGCTCCCAATCCTCAAACCAGAAAGCCATCTCGCCACCGCGCGTTTGGTCCGGCTTGCCGGTGTTCGGCTGGACGGGTTCGGGCATGGGGGGGATTCCTTTGGGAAGAGCCCCATTGTGGCAAACGATTGCCACGCCGCCGCGAAGCCATTCGGCTGGCGCATCGGCTTCGATACTGGCATCGCCCGCACTGAGCTTCAGGCGAGTGCCGTTAGCTTCGAGGCGTAGCGTGACCTCGTCAAGAGAAGAGACGGTGGGGCCGTCGCCAGGCTGGATGAGGAAGAGCTTGCCTTGCGAGGTGATGCCCGCTTCGAGGCCGAAGCCGCGAAGGGCGGTATCCCGATAGTCGTCGAAGTGCCCGCGCATGCCGAATCGAAAGCCCACCCATCCTTCCGTGACGGGCTTCTCCGGATTAAGCTTGCCGAGCCGGACACTCATCGCGAAATCGCCGGGCTCCGCCTTTAGCTCGCGGGTGAGCGAGAAAACGTTCCGGTCTCCCCCGGATACATGGCATTCGAAGCGTTTGCCGCGACGCCGCCAATCCTGCATGGGGTTGGCCCAATAGTCGGGCCCCAGCCAAACCTCCGTGCCCGGTTCGCCAGCCAACTGGCAGGCTGTGAGCGGAGCAAATGCGGGAAGCGTGGCGATTGCTTTGAGGAGGTCTCGGCGTTGCATAGTAGACCAGTCTATAACGATGGGGAGGGAGCAGCGCCACTCGACTGCCGCGTCCATCGGCTCGGCTTCGGTGCCTGGAGTGCGGTACCTTCATAGAAAGGCCCCTAGTTGCGCGCACGGACTCAAGAAGAGCTATCGCTCTTTCCCGGGATTTACCGGCGCTTCCTTGGAAAGCCTCTCTCGCGGTCCCTTTCCGGCCGTCACCCATTAGAAGGAAACTTCAGCCTGCTCATGAAAAAGATCGCCTTACTCGCGTTTTTCCTGTTTAGTTGTGTCTCCGCCAATTGGGCAGCGGGAGGAGGGCATGGCCCCGGCCAAGTGCTGAACGATTTTCTGATCGCGCTGGTGGTGGTGATTCTCGCCGCCAAAGTGGGCGGTGAGGTCTTTGAGCGGCTGGGCCAGCCGGCGGTGCTGGGCGAACTGGTGGTGGGTATTGTTCTTGGCAATCTGGTCTTGCTGGGAATCCCGTGGGTGGAGCCGCTAAAGCAATCGGAAGCTCTGGCCGTGGCGGCGGAAGTGGGTGTGATCGTCTTGCTCTTCGAAGTGGGCCTGGAAAGTCATCTTCGCGACCTGATGGCCGTGGGACTTTCCGCGATGCTGGTGGCCATCCTGGGCGTGGTGGCGCCGGTGGTTCTGGGTTACGGCGTCTCCAGTTTTCTCGATCCCACGCATGACTGGTACGTGCATCTTTTTGTTGGCGCCACCCTCGCCGCAACCAGTGTGGGCATCACCGCCCGCGTGCTGAAAGACCTCCGCAAGATGGACGCCAAGGAGAGCCGTATCATCCTTGGCGCGGCGGTGGTGGACGATGTGCTGGGGCTGATCATCCTGGCGGTCGTTTCCGGCGTGATCGCTTCCATCTCCACGACGGGTTCCGCGGAAGTGAACTATGCCGATGCGGGCATCATTGTCGGCAAGGCGATTCTGTTTTTGACGGCGGCGGTGATAGCCGGGCGCTTCATTCACATTCGCCTTCTGGCCTTCGGAAAGCGCTTCAAGGTGAGCGGCATTCCCCTGGCGGTGGCGCTTAGCCATTGCTTTTTCTGGGCGGGCTTGGCGGGGCTGATTGGCCTCGCTCCCATCGTGGGCGCCTTCGCGGCCGGGCTGGTGCTTGAAGAGAGCGACTATCATGAATTCGAACAGCGCGGCGAAGATACGATTGAACGGCTGATTCTCCCCATCTCGACGATGCTCGTTCCCATCTTCTTCGTGATGATGGGCTTGAAGGTGGACCTGAGCGTGTTCGCCGATCCCAAGGTACTGTTGGAAGCGGCGGCGATCACCGTGGTGGCCATCATCGGTAAGCAGGTCTGCTCTCTGGGCGTGCTGGAGAAGGGCTTGAACCGTTTGGTGGTGGGAATCGGGATGATCCCGCGTGGCGAGGTGGGGCTGATCTTCACGGGCATTGGCGCATCGCTAATGGTGAACAATGAGCCGGTGCTGGGCGCGCAATTGGTTTCCGCGATGGTGGTGATGGTGATGGTGACGACGATCATCACGCCGCCTTTGCTGAAGGCCTTCTTTACGACGAAGGGCGCCTAGCGAACAGAAGAGCCGCGATGGAAAGCGGCACGCTCCTCCACCCTGCAGCCCTCCACCCTGCAAATCGAGTGGCGGGACGTCGGGCCGTAGCCCGGGTCCCGCTGCTCAAAGCGAACGGCAGCCGCGCCCGCCGTCGTCATTTCACCCGCGGCGAAGCGTCTCGAAGGACGCATCGCCACGGAAGGGGGCAGACAGCGCGGGTTTGTTCCGAGCGGGACGCCGCCAGTTTCCTTGAGGCCTCGCCCCGGCGCGTCTGGCGACACGTAGGGGGTTTGTATGACGCCAAGGCCTTGTGGGCAATGGTGCCGGATCGAGACTCCAAAGATGTCCTTTAATCGAAAAGGGATTCCAGCGAGTGGGCCGCTTCGGTAGGTTTCCAGCGGTAATTAGCTCCACCCCGGTATGGTGACCCGCCTCCCGCCCATGATGCCGCCTGAGACGACGCTCGGGCGGTTTGCCGGGGCGGGCGACCGGAATCAACGAACTGCGGCGTCGCCTCGACGCGGACAGCTTTCACATAGCAGGCTTATCGGATGGCCGTGTCTGCTTCTTGAAGGGGATATCCCGCCGCGTGGCGTTCCCGCTGTTATAAAGTTGGGGAATGGCCAGCCCACTAATCGAAGTCACCTGCCCGTGCTGCAAGGCAGAGCTGAAAATCGACCTCAAGACCGAGGCGGTGATCAGCCACAAAGAGCCGGTGAAGGCCGCTCCCATCGGAGATTGTCGACGAAGGCCGTGGCGGATTTGAAGAACGAAGCGGCGCGCCGGGAGGCCGCCTTCCAGAAGTCGGCGGAGGCGGAGCGGAAGCAGGCTGACGTGCTTTCAAAGAAGTTTGACGAATTGCTGAAAAAACCGGCGGAAAGCTAGGCGATTCGAGAGCCCGAGTACGAGACTTCGATCTGGATTGAGGCTCCGGCGGGGGCGGCACTCGCCGGGTGATTTCACCCCCGCGAGCGCACCCCCGCTTCAAGCCAAATTCACTTGCTGGCGCCGGATTCGAAAACCTTGGCGTGATCTTTCAAGAACTGCTCAAGGCCTTTATCGGTGAGCGGGTGATTGAAGAGGGAATCCAGCACCTTGAAGGGCATCGTGCCGATGTGCGAACCGATCAGCGCGGCCTCCTTCACGTGCAGCGGTGAGCGCAACGAAGCGGAAAGCACCTGGGTGGGATAGCCGTAGTTCTCGTAGATGGTAACGATCTCCTCGATGAGGTCCATGCCGGTCATCCCCAGGTCGTCGAGGCGGCCCACGAAGGGGCTGATGATATAGGCGCCCGCCTTGGCCGCCAGCATCGCCTGGTTGGCGGTGAAGCACAGCGTGACGTTCACGCGGATGTCTTCTTTGCTAAGCGCGGCTGTCGCCTTGATGCCATCGCGGCGCTGGGGCAGCTTCACCACAATGTTGGGGTGAATCGCCGCCAGCTTACGGCCCTCTTCGATCATCTTTTCCGATTCGGTGGCCACCACTTCGGCGCTGATGTCGCCATCGACGATCTTGCAGATCTCGGCGATCTGCTTTTCGATGGGGTTGCCTTCCTTGGCGATCAGGCTGGGGTTGGTGGTGACTCCATCCACGATGCCCCAAGCGGCGGCGGTGCGGAGTTCTTCAAGGTTTGCGGTATCGACGAAGATTTTCACAATGATTTCCTATCGTTTTGATGGGTGATGACGGGAGAGAGTTTCGGGCGAGCATCCCCCCGCTTCGGCAGACGTTTCAGGGCACCCGCAACGTGTGTGAGGCGCTGGCGCGACCGCTCGACGGGCTTCGCAAAAGCTGCCTCGTAGCCTGGCCCGACGGTCCTTTCAGGATATCATTCCCTTAGGCAAGGCCCGATGCACCAACGCCACGCAGATCGATATCCGAACTCCCCACCCCGCCCCCCGGCGTTCTCTGCCGTCGCGCCCCATGGGTGCGTTCGCGCTGCGAGCCAGGAGTGCCTTCGCGCTGCGAGCCAGGAGTGCCGTCGCGCTGCGAGCCAGGAGTGCCTTCGCGCTGCGAGCCAGGAGTGCCAGTGACATCCAGTCGCGTCGCCACCTCGCTCTGCGGGATCCCGCTCAAGAACCCTGTGATCGCCGCTTCGGGCACCTTCGGCTACGCCAGCGAATTCGCCTCCGTTCTCGATTTGAACGCATTGGGCGGCATCGTGGTGAAGGGCTTGTCGCGGGAGGAGATCAAGGGGAATCCGGAGCCGCGGATTTGGGAAGCCGAGGCCGGGATGATCAACTCCGTGGGCTTGCAGAACGTTGGCGTGAAGGCCTTCGTCGCAGAGAAGCTGCCGCTGCTGGCCGGGATTGAAACGCCGATCTTCGCGAACGTATTCGGATATGCCATCGAGGACTACGTGGAAGTGGTGCGAGTGCTTGAGGACGCGCCGGGCATTGCCGGGTATGAGCTGAACGTATCCTGCCCCAACACCAAGAAGGGCGGCATCGCGTTTGCCAGCGACACCGCGATGCTGGCCGAAGTGGTGGGGGCGGTGCGCGCAGTGGCCCGGCGGCCGATGATCGTCAAACTCTCTCCGAACGTCGCCAGCATCAAACCCTTTGCGGCGGCGGCCGAGGAGGCCGGGGCGGATGCCATCTCTCTGGTGAACACCTTCATCTCCCTGGCGATTGACGCCCGCACGCGGAAGCCGCAGATCGGCGCGGGATTCGGCGGACTTTCCGGACCCGCGATCAAGCCCGTCGCGCTGCGGATGGTGTATGAAGCTGCCTGCACGGTAAAGATCCCGGTGGTTGGCATCGGGGGCGTATCCAACGGAGTCGATGTTGCCGAGTATCTCATTGCCGGCGCGACTGCCGTGGAGGTGGGCACGGCCACATTTTGGGACCCCCGTTCGCCTTTGCGGATTGCCCGCGAACTGGACCGCTTCTGCCGCTCTGAACGGATCGCCAATGTCGCCGAACTCGTGGGCACGCTACAGATGCCCTGAGCGGCGGACTTCCCGAACGCCGGTTGAGAATGGCACGGGCTGCGATACGCTCAAGTGGTATGCCTGCACCTCGCGCGCCGCGTTCCATCGCCATCGTTGGAGGCGGCATTGTGGGCCTGGCCGTGGGGCTGCGCTGCCTGGAAACATGGCCCGCGACGCCGGTGACGGTGTACGAAAAGGAATCCGCGGTGGCACAGCACCAGAGCGGGCGGAACAGCAATGTGCTGCACTGCGGCCTGTACTATAAGCCGGGCTCGCTGAAGGCCCGGCTGGCCGTGACGGGCATTCGCCAGATGCTGGAATTCTGCCAGCAGCATCAGGTGCCGCACGAGGTTTGCGGCAAGTTGGTAGTGGCCGTAACCGATGCGGAAGTGCCCCGGCTACGAGGCCTCGAAGAACGCGGTGTTGCCAATGGCCTTAGCGGGCTGCGCTGGCTTAGCGGGGATGCGATGCGGGAAGTGGAACCGCATGTGAATGGCGTGGCGGCACTGCATGTGCCGCAGGAAGGCATCACGCATTTCCCTTCTGTCTGCGAAGCGATGGCCAGAGAGATCCGGCGCCTTGGCGGGGAATTGCGCTTCAATGCGCGTGTGAGCGGCCTCAGCCAGCGAAGCGGCGAATGGCACTTTGCGGCTAGCGATACGGAAGCTTCGGCATCGTTTC
Source organism: Bryobacterales bacterium (assembly GCA_034522975.1). GTDB lineage: Bacteria > Acidobacteriota > Terriglobia > Bryobacterales > Bryobacteraceae > JACTMJ01. The sequence continues at coordinate 25,972 of JAXHKT010000054.1, read as the reverse complement.
TGTTCAACTGCGCGGGCCTCCACTGCGACCGTATTCTGGCCGAAACCGGTGAGCGGCGCACGACCCGCATTGTCCCGTTTCGCGGCGAGTATTTCGAGTTGTCCGAAGCCGGAGCGGCACTGGTGAAGCACTTGATTTACCCCGTGCCCGACCCCAAGTTCCCGTTCCTCGGCGTCCACTTCACCCGCATGATTCAAGGGGGCGTGGAGGCGGGGCCGAACGCCGTGCTGGCGACCGCCCGCGAAGGCTACTCGCTGGGCACATTCTCCGCGAGCGACTTTGCCGATGTCCTCAGTTTTTCCGGCTTTTGGAGCTTTCTGGCGAAGTACCCCGGGATGGCGGCCTACGAGTTTTACCGCTCTTTGAGCCGGGCCGCCTTCTGCCGTTCGTTACAGCGCCTGGTGCCGGAGGTGGAAGCCTCCCATTTGCGTGAGGGCACGGCTGGCGTGCGGGCGCAGGCGCTTTCACCGGATGGCTCGCTGGTTCAGGATTTCGATTTTGTGCTTCGCCCTAATGCGTTGCACCTGATCAACGCGCCCAGCCCCGGGGCGACGGCGTCGCTGGCAATCGCCCGCTATCTGGTGGACCTGATTGGAAAGGACTAGTACCGAACGGTGGCCTGTTTCCTGGCGGAACGTCGCCTATCTGAATGAGGGGTGCCGAAGACGAAAGTCTTATCGCTAGAGGCGCTCGCAGTAGAGACCTAGGCTAGTTCACGGTGGTCGGCTTAAGCGCTGGCCGCCGTCTCTATTTTGGCAGTGGGCTTCACTGCCGGGGAATGATCTGCCACTTCATCGCGCGGCGGTGGAATGCTTGCGCACGGTCCACATCGTGGAGGATCTGCGCGCGCAACAACTCCGGGCTGGCAAACTTCCGCTCGCCCCGCACCCAACGAAAGAATTCGACCCGAATGCGAGTTGGTTCGGCAACCAGGGGCCCCAGAACGAAGGTTTCGACCGTCCGTTCCAGGTGGCCATCGTCAAAGGTGGGACGCAGGCCGATGTTGGTGATGGAGGGGTACATAGCCCCGCGCTCCTCGTCCCGTGTTTGCGTAACGTAGACGCCGTTGGCAGGCACGAGTTCGGCCATCCCGTCGATGTTGAGCGTGGGCACCGTTTGTTTCGATCCCACGCCACGCCCGCCGACAACGGCACCCTCCAGCGCGTGGGGGCGTCCCAGCAACCGCATCGCCCGCGCAACGTGGCCCTCCAGCAGCAGACGCCGGATCTGAGAGCTACTCACAGGCAATCCGCGGCAGTGCGCAAGGGCAACGCCCTCGACGGAGAATCCGCAACGTGCGCCAGATTGGCGCAGGAAAGCCGTGTCGCCGCCCTGTCCATTGCCGAAGCGAAAGTTCTCACCCACCACCAGATGCCGCACGCCGAGCGCCTGGGCCAGCACGTCCGCTGCAAAGCTTTCGGCGGAGAGGCGGGAGAGGGCTTCGTCAAACCGGAGCACCACCACTTCATCGGCGCCCCCGCGGCGCAGCAAAGCTACCCGCTCTTGGAGGCTCGTCAGCAATTGCGGTGCCCGCTCCGGCGCTACTACGGTGGCCGGATGGGGAAAGAAGGTGAGCGCGCAACGGGGCAGCCCGGCGTGGAGGGCATGGGCGTCGAGCGTTTGTAGGAGGAGTTGGTGGCCGCGGTGTACGCCGTCGAAATTGCCAATCGTTACTGCGCGCGGCTTCCGCTCCACAAGAGCCAATTGCTCAAGCCCCAACGGCATCGCGGAAGCGTTCATCCGGCACCCTCCGCGCCGGCGAGCTTCCAGGGCGATCGCAGGGTGAGCCCGTCGTAGGCCAAGTGTACATGGGGAGGCAGCGTTTCTTCGGTAGACGAGTGCGGAAGGTCGTGCGAGATATGCGTGAAATATGCCTGCCTGGGGTGCAGCAATTCCACCAGGCGCAAGGACTCTTCCACGGTGGAGTGCATGGGATGGGGCTTATGCCGCAAGGCGTCCAGAAAGACGATATCGAGGTTGCGGAGCATGCAGAGAGAATTCTCGGGGATCGAGCTGAAGTCGGTGAGGTAGGCGATGTTACCAAACCGGAATCCATGGCAGGCAAGGTTCCCATGCACGACGGGGATGGGCTGAAAGTGGAGACCGTGAACATCGATTGGCTTGCCGTCAAGCAATTGCGGCTCCAGCTTTGGGCGGGAGCTTTGGCTGGGTTTTCCGTCGAACGCGTAGGAGAAGGTGCGCCGGATGCAATCGAGGGTCTCTGGCGAACCGTAAATGGGAATGCTCTGCCGGGAGATGAAGTTGAAGGGGCGGATGTCGTCGACGCCTAGAATATGATCCGCGTGACTGTGCGTATAGAAGACCGCATCCAGGCGGCGCATTCCCGCCCGCAGGGCTTGCTGGCGGAGGTCCGGGCCGGTGTCGACAAGCACTTCAAAGCCGCCGAAGCGGATCAGCAGACTGGGCCGCAAGCGATGGTCGCGGGTGTCGGCGGAGTTGCAAACCGGGCAGTGGCAGCCGATCATCGGTACGCCGACACTGGTGCCGGATCCGAGAACCACAACCTCGATTTCAATCTCAGCGGAAGAGGCCATCCGTTAGCCCTTCTTTGATTCCTGCGAGGCCTGCACGTAGCGGAACCGAAGGTCGGTGAGCGTGTTCTCAAGCAGCAGTTTTTCCTGCAAATCCAGATTGCCCCGGGTCTTTTCCTGAAGCATCGAGAGGATGTCGATGGTGTGCCGGGCAATAGGCAGGTTCGCCCTGGGCGGCTCGTTCTCGTCGATTCGCAAGAGGCCAAGCTGGATTTGCGCCTGCGTGGTGAGCGAATAGATCAGGAACGAGAAGTCTGCCGGAGGGATGGGCATCGAGCCCCAGTCCGGAGTCTCCGCCGCCTCATCCATTTCCGCTTTCGGCTCTGGAGCGATGGGGAGCCCGTCGGGGCCAAGGATTCGGTTCTCTGTATCGTTTGCCATGGTTGTAGATTGCCGTTCTTAGTTTAGCGCGCGGCTCCCGGCGAAGCTTCCCGGATTCCGCGGCTGGCGAAGTGCTAGTTGACGCCCGCAAAGGAATCCGCCTGGGGTTCAACCGTCGCTTGGATCAGTGCTGGATCGCGCCGCGCCCGCCTCCTGGAGATCAAGCCGAGGGTGGCGCCGAACAAAACGTGGCCCCACATGAGGTGCGAGTGTATCCCATAGATCACGATGTAGGGCGAGAAGCTCTGCCACCAAAGACGGTCCCCGGCCATGAAGAGCGCCAGCGCATAGGCTACACCGGCGAGATGAGGGCCTACGCCACGCCTGCGACTGCGGAAGACGAGCGCGAAAACGAGGCCGGTGGAGACGAAATAAAGAAAGGCGAGAGCGAAGCCGGTGAGGGTCCAGTAGCCGGTTCGGGCGTCGAGAATCGTGGGCGGGTAGACGCCCGTGGCGAAGAGATTGCCGTAGCTATACCAGGGCATCCCGGAGAAACCGGAGAGCACCACCATCAAGCCGATCGCCAACAGGCCGCCCAACGCCGACACTTCCAGGCCCGCGGCCAGCCATCTCACCGTACTTTTCAGCCAAGCCTGATCGCTCATGCCATTTCAGCCTATACTAAACGTCACGCACCTTCATTGTTCCGAAGGACGCGGATTTTGGAACACGAATGCACAGACGAGTCGTCATCACCGGCATCGGGGCCGTAAGCCCGAACGGAATCGGGCGGGAAGCTTTTTGGAACGCCACGAAGGCTGGAATCAGCGGTGTCAAACGGATTTCACAGTTCGACGCTTCGGAGTTGCAATGTCAGATTGCCGGGGAAGTGATTGGCTTTGACGAGCACGCCTGGGTGAAGCCGAAAGACCGCCCTCACGTATCGCGGGTGACGCCGCTGGCGATTGCCGCGACGCACGAAGCGCTTGAAGACGCAGGGCTTGATTTTGAAGCGATGACGCGCGATGAGTTGCGCGGTATCGGCGTGATCGTCGGCTCCGGCGGAGGCAGCCAGGAGTTTACCGAACAGCAGTATCGCTACTATTACACCGGCCAGGTGAAGCAGTGCAGCGTCTACGTCATTCCTACCTCCACGATTGGGACGCTGGCCAGCGAAATCTCGATGCGTTTTGGCTTCCGTGGGCTGAGCCATGTGGTGAGCACGGGCTGTACGTCATCAACAGACGCGATTGGGTATGGCTATCGCCAGATCCAGATGGGCCTGCTGGACCGCATGATCTGTGGCGGCGTGGACGCTCCGCTGGCTCCGCTGATTATGAAAGGCTTCCTGGTGATGCGGATCATGTCCACCGCCTGGAACGACGACCCCGCGCGCGGGTCGCGGCCATTCTCAAGAGATCGCGACGGTTTCGTGATTGCCGAAGGCGCGTGGTTCTTTGTGATGGAAGCCCTCGATACGGCGCTCGCCCGTGGCGCGAAGATCTACGGCGAGATTGGCGGCTACGGTTCCACCTGTGAAGCCTTCCACCGTGTGCGTCTGGAAGAGTGCGGCGAGGAACCCGCGCGGGCGATGGGCCTGGCGATGAAGGAAGCGGGGATCGGCTCTGAGCAGGTGGACTACGTGAACTACCACGGCACCAGCACGGAGCTGAACGACCGCATTGAAACCAAGGCGATGAAGATCGCGTTCGGCGCCCGGGCTGAGCATGTGCCGGGATCGGCGCTCAAGAGCATTATTGGGCACCCTCAGGGCGCTTGTGGCGCGGCGGGAATGGCGGCGACTCTACTAGCGATGCGCGACGGCGTGCTTCCGCCCACCATCAACCTCGACGAAGCAGACCCCGAGTGCGACCTCGACTACGTCACCGACATCGGACGGAAGGCGAATATCGACTACGCCGTTTGCAATTGCATCGCGTTTGGGAGCAAGAATTCGGCAATGGTGCTGAAGCGCCACGACTCCTGAGGCAACGTGGGTGCGTGCTTCGTAATACTTTTGTCAGACCCCCGCGGAAATAGAGACAATCCCGATGTGCGGGCCTAGTATCGGAATTGAAGAGCCGATACTGCCGTTATGTCCGCAACCCTTTCACTTCCCATTGTTGAGAATCGGGCCGCCGCCGGAACCCCACGCCACCCCAAAGGAAACGCCGCACGGGTGCTGCTTAGCTCCGTCTTTGGACCCTACGCCCAAGACGACGAGTTCGGGAGCCGCGGGATCAACCCGATGGAGCTTTACCACAATCAGGTGACGCGGGCGCAGGGTCCGTTTTCACTGCGGATGTTCCACCGCTCTTGGGGCATCATGATGATCCAGCACAACATTGGCGCTCCGTGCGCGGTGTTGGATTTTCCAACCAGGGAAGCGTTTGAGCGCGAGCTGAGAGAGCACGAATACGACGTTGTGGGCATCTCGTCGATCATCGTCAACGTTGGCAAAGTGCGGGAGATGTGCCGCATCGCGAGGCGTCTGGCGCCTCAAGCTCAAATCCTGGTGGGCGGGCATGTGGCAGCCATTCCCGGCGTCGAATCAATGATCGATGCGGATCATATCGTGAAGGGCGACGGCATCGCCTGGATGCGCGACTACCTAGGGGAGGATGCCACCGCTCCGGTTGCCCATCCGCCGATCGTTTCCGGATTCGACACGCGTGTGATGGGGATGAAGATCCCCCGTCCGAGAGGGGCGGTGGCGGCTACGATCATTCCCTCGGTGGGCTGCCCTCTGGGATGCAACTTTTGCACCACATCTTCGTTCTTTGGCGGCAAGGGGAAGTACCTCAATTTCTACGACACCGGCGACGAGCTTTTCGAGGTGATGGAGAAGATGGAGCGCGATCTCCACTGCCATTCCTTCTTTGTGATGGACGAGAATTTCCTGCTCCACCGCAAGCGTGCGATGGGCTTGCTGGAGCGCATGGAAGCGAGCGGCAAGGCCTGGGAACTTTACGTGTTTTCCTCCGCAAACGCCATCCGCAAGTACACGATGGATGAACTGGTGCGGCTGGGCGTTGACCATGGGTTTGGATGGGGCTGGAATCGCCGAAATCGCAGTATCAGAAGCTCTCCGGCACAGACACGCGCGAACTGGTGGCCGAACTCCAGAGCCACGGCGTAAGGGTGATGGGCAGCACCATCGTCGGTCTGGAACATCACACCCCGCAGAATATTGAGAGCGAGATTGAGCACGCCGTTTCGCACAATACCGACTTCCACCAGTTCATGCTCTACACCCCCGTGCCGGGTACGCCGCTCTATTGGCAGGTGAAGGAAGAAGGCCGCCTGCTGGACGTGAACCTCGCCGATATCCATGGGCAGGACCGCTTCAACTTCACGCACCCGGCCATCTCTCGTGACGATTCGAAGCGCTTCCTCGACGGCGCCTTCCAACGGGACTTCGATCGAAATGGCCCCAGCCTGGCCCGCATCTGCCGCACCACGCTCGAGGGCTGGAAGCGCCACCGGGCGCATCCGGACGAACGGGTGCGCCGCCGCTTCACCCATGAAGTGCAGACCCTTCGCACGGCTTATAGCGGCCTACTGTGGGCGATGGAGCGTCATCTGCGGAAAGAAAACCCGCTGGTGGCGGGGGAGATCCGCGCGTTGCGACAGGAGATTATCTCCGAATGCGGGCGGATTGCCGGCACACTTTCAACGATGCTTTTCGGCCCGGTTGCCTTGGCGGCCACGCGACGGGAGGCCAAACGCCTTGCGAGCGGCGTGACCTACGAACCGCCGACATTCCTGGAACGCCGCAATTGGGATGCCGTTGAGGCGGGAAGCCTGCATCCAGCCAGCGCCCACCGTGCCGCCGCCTGCCACCCCATCCGCGAGGAGCCTGGCGAGTATGCAGCCTATGGCAACATCGGCTGTACGGATTAGCCTGTCACCTGCACCCCCCTCATGGCATCATGGAAATAAGATGAAACCGGTTCTTTTTATCCTGGCACTTGCTTTGATTGCGCTTCCCGGCTCCGCGCAGAAGAGCGCGGAGGTGCCGGAGGGGCGATTGCGGATCTTCAAGCCACTTCCGGCTTCGATGGATTCAAGCGCGAATCCGCCGACAGCGGCGAAGATCCAGTTGGGCCGGATGCTCTATTTCGAGCCTCGGCTTTCGAAATCGCAGACGATTTCCTGCAACTCCTGCCACATGCTGGATACGTACGGGGTCGACAATAAGCCCACGTCGGATGGGCATCGCGGACTGAAGGGTGATCGCAATTCCCCCACCGTCTACAATGCCGCACTGCACCTTTCGCAATTCTGGGATGGCCGCTCACCCGATGTGGAAGATCAAGCGAAGGGGCCAGTCATGAACCCCGTGGAAATGGCGATGCCATCGGAAGGGCAGGTCCTCGCCGTGCTCAAATCGATGCCCGAGTACGTATCTCTCTTTAAGCAGGCATTCCCCGGAGAAGCCGACCCCGTAACCTTTGATAATTTTGCCCTTGCCGTGGGCGCGTTTGAGCGCAAGCTGGTGACCCCCTCCCGATGGGACCGCTTTCTTAGCGGCGATGCGGCCGCGCTCACCGCTCAAGAAAAAGCCGGCTTGAAGACCTTTCTCGACTCCGGCTGCGCCACCTGCCATAGCGGTGTGGGCGTGGGCGGGCACATGTATCAGAAACTGGGCATCGCCAAGCCCTGGCCCGACCAAAGCGATCTGGGCCGCTACCAGGCAACTAAGGCAGAGAAGGACAAGCTCTATTTCAAGGTGCCCTCCCTGCGGAACATTGACCGCACCGGCCCTTACTACCATCACGGCAAGATCGACAAGCTCAAGGAAGCCGTCTTCCTGATGGCGGAGTTTGAACTGGGCAAGCAATTGAACGACAGCGAAGCCGTCTCCATCGTCACTTTCTTGAAGGCCCTTACCGGCGAACTGCCCGCGGAGTACATCCAGCCGCCGGCATTGCCCAAGAGAACCGCTCAAACGCCAAAGCCCGTAACCGGGGAGTAGCGAAGCGACGATTCGGACGTGAGGATCGGCGGGTCAGGCTTGCGCTGGGACGCCCGCTACTGCCCTTCCGTTGGCTTCGGCCCGGGTTGCGCGTTGTGCGCTTCGAGCAGGGCCTTGCCGCCGAAGCGGTGCTGCGCGAAAGCCAGATAACGCTGCACCCCATCGCGGGCTCTGCTCCTGACGATGGCTCGCACGATTCCACGCCAGAAGCCTTCCATCCCGTCGTTGCGGCTTTGGCTCACCGTCAGGAGATAGAAGCCCCGCTTTGCCTTGCCGGCCTCGGGCACGATCACGAATCGAAGTTCGAGTGCCGCCTGCAGATAGTGCGCGGCATAGATCTGCTTTGAGGCGACCACCCAGGGCATTTGCGGATTCCCGGGATTGGCATAAAGCGTCATGTGGTTCACCCGCACCGTCGGCTTGAGCCCAAACGCGATCTTCGACCAGTAGAAGATGTCTTCGCTTTGGTGGGGCTTTGCCGCTGGATACTGGCGCAGATATTTCTCCAATTGCGGAACCGCGGACTTGAGGAAAGGCGTCTCGGCAAGCAGGGCGTCAAACTCCGCTGCGGCATTTACGGTTTCGGCTTTGTCCACATAGTCGCCGAGCGCCCGGTTGCCGCGGCTCTTGTACGCGCTTACCGCGCGAAGCAGAGCGCCGTGATATGCAGCGACGATGCGTTTGCCGTCGCGCTGCCCGGATTCGTCGATACCGGCTACTCCACGTTCATCCTCCCGGAAAAGCTTAACTCCGCAAGCGCCCGTACGGCAGGCCGAAAGAGATTCGAGATCGCTAGGGTCCAGATGCAACCCACGCAAATCGGCGAGGCTAGGCGGGGCTCCGAAAATTCCCGCTTCAGGCATCGCCTTGGTGCCTGCGTGTTCGCTCATCGTCCGCTGATCGTCCAGAAACTGAGTATGGCTTCCTTCCACCCAAACCAAGCCAACGATGCCGATGGCCTTTTGCGATTCGCTATCGAACGCCACGGCCACAGGGTCACCACGCTCAGCCCGGTCAAGATCGGCCGCGGTAAGGGAAAGCGACTTGGTGAGAAGCTGCCGGAGACCCGGATCAATACGAGAAGGCTGGGCGCTCAGTGTCCACGACAGTAGAGCGAGCGCGCATCCCAACGTGATTCGAAGGGCCAGCAGGCTGCAAGCTGGCCTCGACGCTGCACGGCAGTGTCCCGTCACACACCTTGTTGTCGGCAATGGATCCTCCCCACTCTTCCATCCGCCATCCCAGAATCCCGCCCGCTTGGATCTTGCCGAGAGCGGAACGGCCAGTTCCCCCAAGCCTATCAGGCTTCGGATCGCGTAGGAAGAGAAATGGAAGATGAATTCCAGCGTAGTGTGCGGACGTGAAATTCACGTTTCCGTCTATTGACAGCTTCAACAATTCTGCTGTTTCGGGGGACTCTGCGTGACAGAACCACTAACAGCGACGCTCCGAGCGCTGGATCTTGCAATCCTTTCCAGTCAACAGTGGTCGGCGGGTTCACCGGGCGGTCCCGGACAGGGACTTTCAGCCGATTACTCTTTTAGAATCGACCGGTTCCGAAAGTAGAAAAGCGGTCTCCCCTTGACAGATGCCTATCATGAATGTCCCGCATTTCCGAGGAGAGAGCTGCCGGCTGAAAGACCGCAGGAGGGCCGGATTGCCAAGAAGCATCCGCACGTAAGCAAGAGGGAGGGTGGGGAAGATGCAACTGGAATAGTGGGGAAATTCCAATTGACATTGACCCCATTTCATGCAGCGGCTTGCTGGCCGTTCGACCACCAGCGACACAAGCTGCGAACGCACTGTGCCCCTGGCGCGCGGCGCTCGGAGATCGGTGATGGACTGGATGTCACCCGAACTGATGACCGAACCTCGGGGCGCACTCTCGAACCTGGAACGGGGGGGCTCTTCTGATTCGCAGCGAGCACGATTTGGGAAACGCGAAAAAGGCGTGTAGGATAGAGCAATTCCCTGTCCGGATCTGGACAACCAAGTACATCTTTTCAGAGGAGAACCCGGTATGACCAAACACTGGAAAACCCTCCTGGGACTGACGGCCGCTGCAACTCTTTCGGTCGGACTGACACCAGGACAAGAGGCGGCGAAGGGCAAAGCGCCCGTAGTCCCTAAACAGGTTTTTGAAGCGCTGCCCAAAGCCGAGGCGCCGGCTAGCATGCGCAATCTCGGGCAGCAGGTTCAGGGCATGATCGCAGTGCGCGACGCCGAGACGGGCGAACTGCGCGCGGCCACGGCCGAGGAACATGCAAGTGTGACCCGCAGCAGGGCACGCGCTGCCACCCGGGCTGCCGCCGGCGGCAGAGGCACGTCGTCGGGTGGCGGAAGAACGGGCTCTATCGAGGCTAGCGAAGAGACGATCGCACTGCCGGACGGTGGTATTGCGGTTCGGACGGGCCTTTCGCAGATGGAATTCCTCACGGCGCAGCGGCAGCCCGATGGCAGCATCAAATTCGTCTGCGGCAATCCGCTCCACAAACACGAGGATGTCAGCATGTCCCGCATGACGAAGGGAGAGCGCGCCAATGAGCAATAAGTTTCTAACCCTCGTGCTGATGTTGGGCCTTACGATGGGGCTTTTCGGACAAGCCACCGTTCAGGTATTCAATGCCGACGCCCCCGGCGAAGGCTTCAATGACCCGACACCTGCCGCTCCGGTGGGTGGCAACCCAGGCACCACGATTGGCCAGCAGCGCCAGATTGCGTTCGGATACACGGCATTCCTCTGGGGGCAGCAGCTTTCTAGCACGCAGACGATCAAAGTGCTGGCCTTCTTTGATCCTCTGGGCTGCACGCCGACAGCGGCCACGCTGGGTGCGGCAGCGCCATTTTGGAGCTTTGCGAACCGTCCCGCCGCGCCGGGTTTCCCAGGGCTTCTCTCCAACACGTTTTATCCCGCGGCCCTTGCCGAGAAACGGACCGGGGTGGATATTACCGCGCAGTTCCCTGGCAACGACTTCGAGCTATTCGCGTTCTTCAATTCCAACCTGGGCAATCCGGGCTGCCTGGATGGCGCTGGCTGGTATTACGGGCTGGACAACAACCCCCCTCCGGGCAAAACGAATCTCGTCGCGGTATTGCTGCATGAATTCGGGCACGGACTGGGCTTCACGGTGGGCCCGACGAACGCGAACACTGGCGTCCGCGCTGCGGGAATTCCCTCGATCTGGGAACTGAGCATGAAGGATCTCAGCACCGGCAAGACCTGGTTTACGATGACGGACATAGAGCGCGCCGCCTCCGCGCGAAACACCAACTCGCTGGTGTGGACGGGACCAAGTGCCACCGCTGCCGCGCAGCAGGTTCTTGCCCCCACTCCGGAACTGGTGATTTCCGGGCCACGTTCCGTGCGCGGCCAGTATGAAGCGCAGTCGGCTTCCTTCGGTTTGCCGCTGAGTTTCACGGGCTTGAAAGACGTTCTGGTTCCTGGCTTTGACGGTGTGGGCGTCTCCACCGACGGTTGCGAGCCACTGCTCACCAACGGACCAAACAGCGTTGCGGGACGCGTTGCGTTGATTGACCGGGGCGGTTGCACGTTCACCCAGAAAGTGAAAAACGCACAGGACGCAGGTGCGATTGCGGTGGTGATTGCGAACAATGCGCCGGCTGGGCTGCCGGGCATGGGGGGCACAGACCCAAGCATCATCATCCCGTCCATCGGCGTCACCCAGGCGGTGGGCCAGGCGTTGCGGGCACTGCCGCAACTGAGCAACCCGGGCCGGGGCGGACTGCCGGTCGAGCTGCGGTTGAGCGCCGTCTTCCGCAGCGGGCTCTCCGGAGGATTCCCGAGACTTTACGCGCCGAATCCATTCCAGCAGGGTTCGTCCGTTTCCCATTGGGACATCACGCTGACACCGAACCAGTTGATGGAACCATTTATCAACCTAGACCTCACGCAATCCCTGCAGCCGCCACAGGATCTTACCTTTCCGTTGTTCCAGGACATCGGCTGGTAGTCCCAGGTTGCCGCGCTATGTTCAAACGCCCGGGTCCGCTTCGGCTGACCCGGGCTTTCGTTTGTTTGGGCCGCCTGTCCGTTGTATCTGACTGCTGAGCGGGGGGCGAGTTGGCGGAGGAGATCGGGGGACAAGACAACTCCCGAACTTTGGGTAAGCGGATTGGCGCCTGCTGGCCACGGCATTCCGGCGTCGGCACGCAAGCGACTCGCCAGGGCTGAACCACCGGCTGCGCCGCACCGGACACGCCTGGCAAAGACGCTACTTTTCCTGTCCGCTCGGGCCGTCCCACGTGGCCTATGCCATGCGTTATGTGGAGTTTAACCGTGCGCCTCGGCGCGTTGTCGCCCAGCGGGGTGCAAGACCCGCACCAGGAGGTCATCGGGTATGCCTGGATAGCTAGCGAGCGGCTGATCTGGCAACGGGCTAGCCGAAGCCTCGTGAGAAAGCCCATCGTGAGGATGGGTGAGCGAGTTGGTAGGCCGTAACGTGAGTGAAGTTGAGAGGTCGAAACAGAAGATGTGGAGCGACCGAGCGGTAAGAGGGAAGGCAGCATGGGGGAAGAAGCGGTGGGGAGGCAATACCCGAAGACTTCGTCCACCGGGGAGTGAGACGGCAGTCAGAGCAAAAGGGACCCAATTGGGCTGTGGGGGACAGGCTGGAAGAGAGGAGAGCGAGGTAAAAAAGGAATATTCGACAAATGGGACTCCTCGGTGAAGTGGGTGCGGTGTTGGGTGGGAGGGGGTGGGGGGGGGGGGGGGGGGGGGGGGGGGGGGCGGGGGGGGGGGGGGGGTGGGGGGGGGGGTCCCGGGAGACGGGTGCGGCAGGGGCGACAGGCGCCGGAGCTGCGGGGGAGACGGGACGGGGGTGATCTGCGGCCTCCTCGTGACTGGGAAGTCCGTCGGAAAGCCGGAGCGGGGAAACCGCACGTCGGTTGAGAGCGGGGAAAGGAAACGGGCGCCACGCACCGCGCCTTTCCTCGACTCTACTGGTGCAGGCGGAGATGGTGGAGTCGGTGCTTGACTACCCCTGGTCAAGTACCCAAGCCCATCCCTGACTCATCGCCGCGCCCGAGTGGCTGGAGACCAGAGGCTGGGAGGAGCGTTACCCGCCGATGAAATGGAAGGAAGTTCTCGGGCTCGGCTTCCGGCATTCAGGGGACCTCGACCGGCTTCGCGAAGCCACACCAACCGGCAGGCCCTTCGGCACTAACGATCTCGCCGCCGAACTGGAAGCCAAGCTCGATCGAAACCTCTTCCCGCAGAAGCCAGGGCCGAGACCGAAAGCAGCGTCCCGAGCCTTACCAGTCGGCGCTAGGATGGAGATCGGGAGTTGACGTCCCCAGAATTCGTCCCAGAATTCCCGCCTAGAGCGTATTGATAGAGGAACGTGTAATCAACATGCGGGCCGGTGGATTGGCGGCTATCCAGCACGCGGCCCAGCGGATCGATGCTGCGGTACTTGGTGCCGGAAACCAGCGTGGGCGTGCCGCCCACCAGCTTGCGGGCTGCTGCGTGGGTGAGCGCGCCACGGGCATGATCGCTGCGGCCCCCGACGGCGACGCATGGGGGGTGCGGCGACCCAGGACCTGCCATAGCCGCCCGGTCAAATCCGTCCGCCCCGCCAGTGTGCCAGATCAAACAAAACGGGTGACGATTGTTTCACTGTGGGTCTTGGGTAGAGGCGGCGCTGGGGAGATGGCGGCGAAGTGCTTTGAGCGAGGGTTGGGGTGACCGGTTACTCCTGCACGTTTACGATCACGCGCCGGTAGCGGGTGAGGCGCGGGGTGCCGTGGTCAGTTACGGCCAGGATGATGTGCATGGTGCCCGTTCCTGGGGCCATCACGCCGGTGGCGGGCACGGGGAACCAGGCCTTTGGCTGGTCAAAATTCCTGATCTCAATGGGCTGGCCGGAGCGGGAGCTGGAGACGGGGAAGGTGCCCGCTTCGTGGTAGTAAAACCATTCGTAAGAGACGGCATCTCCATCGGGATCGGTGGTTCCTTCGGCGCTCAGATTCACGCGCTCGCCGCGCTTCACGGTGAGTTCCGCGGCGTGGCCGAGTTTGGGCATCGGCGGGTGATTGGCTTCCGCATAGGGCTTGACCGTCCAATCCATGCGGGCGGCAAAGTCGTTCTGATAGGCCTGCCGCCAACGCCAGATGGTGGCGTGATTGTCGTCGTGCCAGCGGCCGTCCACGCCCAGCACTTCGTCATCGGCATCGCTCCAGAAGGGCCGCGTTTCCGGGTAAAGATGCCACTTTCGGGGCCGTGGCGTGTAGAGTTCGTAGCGCCCTCCCCAGCCGCCCCAGTTGGGGTGTTCGGGGTTGCTGAGGCCGTTGACGATCAGGTTGAGAAAAGAAGGCGTGTCGCCCTCCATCAGATACTCCCAGAGCGGATACTCCTTGCCGAGCGGACCCTTCCGCCGGATGTTCCTATCCAGCCATTCGTTGGTGACCAGCGAGAAATCCGCCCCATCGGAGCGTGCGTGGAAGTGGTCGCCGCTGATGCCGCTCCAGGTGGCGTGATGGTAGGCGCCGCCGGCGTTGAAGCCCGGACTCGCGATGTAGAAGAGTCCAGGAAACTCCTTGCGCAGCCAGGGGCCGCTATCGTCCTGATCGGAGATGGTGTAGACGCGCAGCTTGGCGACGAAGGCCTGGAGTTGGGCAGGCGACCGGGTGGCCCGCACCTTCCACAAAGCCTGGGCAAGGCAGTTTGGACCGCCCCAGGCGAGCACCCACAGGGGTCTTGGGTCGTTGCGATCCACCGATTCGATGATCTGCTGGGACCCCGGTGAATCCATTCCTTCGCCCACGCCGGTCATCCCGTAGGCCGGTCTTCCATCGCGCACGATCGATTGCAGATATTGCTCAGTGGGATAGCCCGCCTCGTGCTTTGACAGATTCGCGAACACCTTGCCGTAAGCGGTGATGAGCTTTCGGATGCTGGCAGAGGCGGTGTTCTGGCGCTGGTGGATGGAGGTGGTGGCGACGAGGCCTTCGACATCCCATTGGTTCGTATAAAGGAGAAACCGAATCATGGATTGCGTGTCGTCGGGTTCATTCTCAATGTCGGTGAGGACGATTACGCGCGGCTTGGCCTGGGCGTTCGCGGCACAGCATCCACTCAGCAGCAGGGCAATCAGGAAGGAGAAGAGCGGCAATCGGCGCATGGCCCTTCGAGTCTACTCTGTTTGGGGAGGCGAACCACGGGCGACGCTCGCGGGCGCGCTTTGGGGGCTTGGAGGCTGTGGCGGGCGCGACGCCCTCGCCCCGGGGGGACACGCCGGATGCCGGTTGAACTTGAATACCGGTTGGCTCAGAAGCGGAGGGAGTAGGCGAGGGTGTCTTTGGCTTCTAAAACGAGCATTTGCAGGTTGCGGGGGCCGGGGATCTCTTTGGTTCCGCCCAGGGTGGCTTTGGCGCCTTTGAACTCGACTTTGAAGCGATCAAAAGCGGCGCTGCCGCTTTTCAGGTCGATTCCTTGGCCGTCTTTGGGGAGGAGAGGGAGCTGTTCGGAGAACGCTCCAGGGTGGCGGATGACGATGTCGATGCGATCGCGGGCGAGGGTGATGGTCTTGGTGCCGGTGCCTAGGGGATAGCTGAGTACGACGTCGCCTTCGGCCATGGAATTGGGGCCATCCTTGATGACGACGGCCACGTTGCCAGAAGAGAACGAGGGGGCGACGCGGGTGGACTCGTAGACGTCTTCAGAGCCTTCCGGGCGGGTGCCCCAGGCGAAGGCGCCGTTGCCCGGCTGGCCTAATAGGACTGTGCCGTCGCGCTGGGAGCGGAGCATGGTGAGGCCCAGGGATTGCTGGGGGCGGATGGCCTCCCCGGCGGCGAAGGCGAAATAGTAGCCGGTGGGGCGGTTGGCGTAGAAGTAGAGGGCGTTGCGGCCGGGCTCCTTCTTCACGTGGTTGAAGGGGTGCGTATCGGCGCAGGGCAGGGCGGTGATGGCGTCGCGAAAGAGCGCTTGTTCCGCGCGCCAATCGTAGTGGCGGCGGTGCAGAAAGGTGTAGGGGCTGTAGGCTTCCGGGTTGCCTACTTCCAACTGGGGCACCTGCGGCCAGGCGCGGGAAAGCTCAAGGCGGCGGGTCTTGATCCATTCGGCGTAGGCCGTGGTGTCGAGTTGGAAGGCGCGGGCGAGGCGGACTTGCTCGGCGAGGGGAAGGCCGTTGCGATAGGGCATGCCTTCGTCCATGGCAAGCCAGCTTTTGGCGCTGCGGGTGTTGATGGCGGCATTGAGGTAGTAGCCGCGACGGTCCGTTTCCAGAGAGACGTTCCAGACGAGCCACACGTAGTATTCCTTCATCGGCTCGAGGAAGTATTTCTCAAGCGGGGTTCCGCGGGCGTAGTGCCAGGCCATGCGGATGTTGCTGTGATGGGTGCCGAGGTTGTAGCCCATGTCGGGTCCACCGGCTTCGTAGAAGTAGCCGGCGGGGCTTTGGAAATCGTTGAGGCTGGAGATGAGGCGGGTCTCCAGGGTTTTGCGGATTTCGGGGTCGGGATTGAGGGCGAGGTAGGCGAGGGCGCCGGCCCAGAGGTTGGTGTATTGGCTGGAGAACTGCTTGCCCTGCTCGTAGAGATCGGCACCATAGAGGACGGCGAGAATGGCTTTGCGGTCGGCTTGCGCCACTTGTTTGAGGAGGTCTTCGTTGAGTGGCGGGCCGTCTTTGAGGTAGTGCAGCGTTTCACCCATGAACTTGGTGGCGAAGGCGGTGGCGGCAAGGTTCCATTGTTGGTCACCGTATTCGCTAAAGAGGCCTTCGGGGCTTTGCTTGCTAAGCCAGAAATTGAGCGCGGCTTCCAGGCGGAAGCGTAACTGGAGGGAGGCATAGTAAGGATTCCAGGGCCGCTTCTGTGTGTAGAAGAAAGCCAGAGAGAGGATGTTTTCCATGACGCGCGCGTTGTAGGGTTTGTTGTCTTCGAGCTTGCGCCAGACGGGTGCGACGATGAAGCCGCGATTGGGATCGTCGCGCTCGACGGCGGTGGCGAGCTGGTGGAAGTGGGCGACGTAGTAGGGGAGGTCAAGCTCGTCGTCGGCGAAGGCGTCGAGGCCGATCTTGCCGAGGTCGGCGGGGGGGATGACATCCCAGAACTGGGCGCGCGCGGGGGGCGGGCAGAGAGGTATCGCCAGGAAGAGAGCGAGCAGAAACAGCCAGCCGCGCCATACACGAAAACAAGAGCCCATGCCAACTATGGTGGCTGGTTTGGGATGGTGATGGCAACGCGCAAAATGTTACTGCACGCGGGTGGCGATGGGAACGTCACCTTTAAGTGGTAGTGCGCGCGCTGATTCTGGTGGCGGTGTTCGCGGCCTCGCTCTATGCGGGGGAAGCGGAGAAGCTCGCGCGGGATGCCGCGAAGGCCGCCCGGGCCAGGGATTATGTGCGGGCATTCTCACTCTATTCCCGCGCGGCGCAGATCTCGCCCTACGGCAGCTACGCGCAGCAAAGCCGGGCGATGCTGGCGGCGGCGGCAAGCAACGAGCAGGTGCGCATTGGGGTAGGCGCGGCGGTGGCGCCCGAGGCACTCAGCCAGGCCGAAGCGGAAGCGGCGGCGCTGCTGGGGAAGATGGATTCGGCAGCGCTTGCGGAGACGCGGCGTCCGTTGCCCCCGACACGGCTGACGGCAAGCGGCGCGGTGTTCGACCTGAGCCAGACCGCGGCTCCGCAACCGCTTTGGGAGGCCGTGCTGAAGCGCTATGGGTTGGTTGCGGTGTTCGACGAGAGCGTGCGGGATACGTTGCCGGTGCGTCTGGAACTGGATGGGGCTGGATACCGGGAGGCGATTCGCGGGCTGGAACTGGTGACGAATACGATCGCCATCCCGGTGGCCGAGAATCTGCTGCTGGTGGCGGCCAACAACGCGAATACGCAGACGCAACTTGAGCCCACCGCGGCAATCGCTATTCCGTTGCCGCAGGCGATCGCGACTGAAGACGCAACGGAGATTGCCAACACGGTGCGGCAGGCGCTGGAGATTCGTACGGTAATGGTGGACGCTTCGCGGCGATTGCTGCTGATTCGCGACCGTTATGCCAAGGTGCTGGCGGCGCAGGTGCTGGCGGAGGAACTGCTGGGATACCCGCAGGACGTGGTGCTGGAAGTGGAGTTCCGCGAGGTGACCCGGCGGTCGCTCGATCGCTTTGGCATCAACCTGCCGACGTCGTTTCCGATGACGGTTTTCACCCGGTGGCTGAACAACCGCTTCACTCCGGTGGAGGGGTTTACGAACTACCTGACGTTTGGGGGCGGGGCGGGTCGCTGGTGGGGATTGGGATCGCCTCCGCCGAGGCGGTGGCGTTTATGAGCCGCTCGGATTCGAAGACCATTTACCGGGCGGAGTTGCGCGGGAATTCAGGCAAAGAAAGCGTGCTTAACCTGGGGCAGCAATACCCGATTCTGCAATCCAGTTTTCTTTCGGGGCCCACGCAGCAGCCTGGGTCGTCGGTGTTTTTTCCGCAGGTGGATTTCAAGCAGATCGGCTTCGAAGTGAAGGCGAAGCCGGTGGTGTGGCGGGATACGGTGACGATGGATCTGAGCTTGAACGTTTCGCTGTTGACGGGGGAGAGTTCAAATGGCATTCCGGTGCTATCGAACCGCGAGACGACGACGCGATTGCAGGTGGAGAACGGGCAGATGATCTCCGTGGCGGGGCTGCTGCTTCGGGAAGAAGCGCGGAGCTTGAGCGGGCTGGCGGGGCTGGGGCAGTTGCCGGGAATTGGCGCGCTGTTCCGGCAGACTTCGAACACGAAGGAAGAAACGGAAGTGCTGATCGTGATCCGGCCGCGGGTGCTACATAGCCGCACCTCGCGCATGGCGAGCCCGGGCTGGTGGACGGGGACGTCGACGCGCTTTCTGGCACCGCTTTGACGGGGGCTTTTTGGCGGGCGTGAGCGAAGGCTGGTGAATCCCGACCAACGTGTGCTGATATAATCGGAGCGCTTAGACCGATTATTCGGCGCTCAGTCCAGAACATCATAGGAGCAAACCATGGACCATTCGGCATCCCGCCGTGGCTTTGTCAAAGGCAGTGGCGCGGCAGCGGCCAGCTTTCTGATCGTGAAACCGCAAACGGCGTTCGGCAGCCAAGCGAACTCGGCGCTGACGCTGGGCCTGATTGGCTGCGGCAACCGCGGCATGTACGTGAGCGGCCTGTTCGCCAAGAACGAGTATCTGAAGGTGAACGCGATCTGCGACATCTATCCGGATCGCTTGGCGGCCGGCAGAGAGAAGTATTCCGGCGCGAAGGAGTTCGGCAACTACCAGGCGCTATTGAACAGCCCGGTGGACGCGGTGCTGATTGCGACGCCGGCGTTTCTGCATCCAGAACATCTGGAAGCGGCGATCGCGGCGAAGAAGCATATTTACTGCGAGAAGCCGATGGGCGTGAACGTGGCGGATTGTCATCGGATTCTCCGCGCGGCGGCGAAGGCGGACCCGAACCGGAGGATTTCCTGCGGATTCCAGCAGCGCTACGGCAAGGCCTATCAGGAGGCGTGGCGTTTGGTGAACTCCGGCGATATCGGCAAGTTGCTGGCGGTGCGTGCTTCGTGGATTGGCGGCGGGCCGCCGATCAAGACCGGGCATCCGCCGGAACAGGAGAAGATCCGCAACTGGTTCTTCTACCGCGATTTCTCCGGCGACATCATCGTGGAGCAGGATTGCCACAATATCGACGTGGTGAACTGGTTCACGGGGCTGTATCCGGCCAAGGTACACGGCTATGGCTCGCGGATGTCCCGGCGCCAGATCGGGGATATCCTTGACAACGCCACGCTCAACTATCAGTACGGCAGCGACCTCTGCTTCGGCTATCAGGCCACGCAGTTCAACCGCCCGAACGTGAACGGGTGGGACGATGTGGGCGAGACGTTCATCTGCGAGAAAGGCACCGTGCAAACCTCGCGCGCGCGGACTTTGGTTCACCTTCCCGGCCAACCGGTGAAGGAGACGAAGGTGCCGCACGACATCACGCAGGAAGCGGTGGACACCTTTATTGAAGGCGCCCGGACGGGCAAGATGGAGAACGCCGCGATCTGGGCCGCCAAGAGCACGCTCTCTGCCGTGATGGGGCGCGATTCCATCTACACGGGCCGGGAGTATTCCTGGTATGACGTGCTGCCGGATACGACGATTCCCGGGGCATAGGCGCTGGCGATTTCGAACGGCAAACGCCCGGCTTTGCGGCCGGGCGTTTGTTTTTTTCGAAGCGAGTTGGGGGGGGCGCGGTCTAATTGCCGGAAGCGTCCGGAACACCACCCCAGTAGTAGCCGGGGCGGTGCTTGACCCAGTCGTTGCTATAGCCATCGACGACGATCTGGATGGTGTGATAGCCGCCTTCGTCCTGGGTGCTGGGGGTGTAGCTGAGGATGTACTGGGAGTGCAATTCCTCGCCAAGACTGGCGAGGGCTTCTTCCAGGCCGCGGAGGGTGGCGAAAGAATAACTCGCGGCCGCCAGTGGCCCGCACCAGCGCCTCCTGGGGATTCCGCCAGAAGAGGCCCTTCACGCCGCGATAGAGTTCTTCGAGGAGCGGCACAAACTGTGCCGAACCGCCCGCGCCGCCGGTGATTTGGGCGACGGTGGTGGGGGTGTTGACGGTGCCGGGATAGAGTCCGCGGGCTTCTGGTGGAATGGGGTCTGGCCGCGGGGGCTGTGGGGTGGAGGTGAGCTGCTTCAACACCTGGGAGATATTCACCGCGTAGACCTGGATGTTATTCATTTCGGCGGCGCTGACCACGTTGCGGGTGCTCTGTTCGCTGCCGCCGTCGCGGGTTTCGGCAATCAGCAAAACGACGCGGCGGCGATTCTTGATCGCGGCGCTTGAGCATGTTGATGGCGGTCATCACGGCATCGTTGAGGGCGGCGGTGTTGCTGCCGACTTTGATGTCTTCGACGGCGGCCTTGAGTTTGTCGTAATCGGTAGTGAAATCGGACTTCACCTGCATGCGATGGTCAAAGGCAAGGACGGCGGCTTCGCCCTGCTCGCCCACGATGAGACTCTGTACGAGGGCGGGCGTTTCCTTGACGCGTTTGACGGCGCCTTCGGCGCGGGAGTTGGCCTGCACCACCATCACGACGGAGACGGGCAGGTAGTCGGCGTCCACCTTGATGTCCTGCAACTTGCGGTTGTCGAAAAGGCGGAACTGCTGCGGGCGGATACCGCCCACGGGCATGCCGTCCGAGCGACGCACGGTGACTGGCACGACGATGTTCACGACATCCTGGCGGATGGTGTACGGGGTCTCCGGCGCCGCCTGGGGTAGCGCGGGTAAGGCCAAGCCGAGGCTGAGGGCAGCAATCGCAAATAAACGCATAATGGCTCGCAAAGTCTGACGGCTGGGGCTGCTTGCGCGTTTCCAGTTGCTTTTATTCTACTATCCGCTTTCGCCGGAGCCGGATGCAGGCGGGAGCGCGACATATTGGTGGGGAATGACGCACCCTGCCTTTTTACTCGATGCAACAACTTATCGATCTGCTCCGGTTTCTCCCGCGGCGAAAAAAGTAGACGGTCTACGGGAGCTTGAGCCGCGCTGTTGATTGAGGGATGAGCGACTTCCGGCTTCGATCTGATAGCTGCTCCGCTTGTCGAAGAGCTGTTGCTGATTTTTGCCAATCGCAATGGAGGTTTGCGCTCGGCAATTCCTCAGGCAGCGGCCAGATCTTCCTGCCCTTCGCTAACATGTTGCTCGCCATTTGCGGCGGCTTGCACGTACTGCGAAACGAAGCCAGCGCGGCGGAGGAATTCTTCTTCGGAGATGGGGTTGAGGGAGTTGAAGAAGTCGTCCATGGCGGCGTAGGCGTCGGCGTCTTCTCGTTCCTTTTTGGTTTTGACGTTCTTTGCCTGCTCGCGGTGGAGCTTTTCTTTGGCGAGGGCGAGGCGGAGTTCGTGGAGTTCCTGTTTGCGGCGTTGGTCGGCTTCGGCGCGGGCTTCGCGGGCTTGGGCGAAGCGGGCTCGCTGGGCGCGGTCAAATTCGGCGAGGGCTTCTTTGTGGCGGCGCTCCCAGTGGCGGCGGTAGCGGAGGAGGTTTTCGATGGAGGGCAGTTCGAGGGGCTTGGGTTCGCCGTGCTCCATGATGCAGCTGTAGGCGAGGGCGCGGGCGGGAGTGCAAGGGTTTTTGCGATCTTCGGTGTCGACGTCGGACATGTTGAGGTGGTAATCGAGCAGGGAGGTTTCGGCCTCGTCGAAGCGGCGGAGAGCCCAGCGGCATTGGGCGATTTCCTCGACGGCAAGAGATTCGCGGCTGGATTGGGGTTCGTAGATGGCGATGAGTTCGTCGTGGAGCTGGTCAAAGAGGTCGGGGTCTTCGTGGCGGAGGACAACATGGCGCTGGAGGGAGAGGCCGTGTTTGAAGGCGTTTTTGGATGAGGCGGCTTTGCCATCGGCGGTGCGGGGTCCGGTGGAGTGGGCGGCGTTTTGGCGATTGCGTTCGGCGAAGGGGTTTGGCGGAACGAAGCCAGTGGGGGCGGGTTCGGCCGGAGCGGTGACTGGTTTCGGCGGAACGAAGCCAGAGTGACTGTTGCGTTTGGATTTGCGGGCGACGTTGCGTTTCATTGTTCGGGAGTCCTTTCGGGAGATGTGGGGCGGGCTAGACAGAATCTCTGGCGCCACCTGCCGGATTGTAGAGATGGGGTTTGCGGAATCCTGCGCGTGGGGCGAGCTCGAGAGCCATGGGGCGGCGGTAAGTGGTAGATCGGGTACGGGTTATGAGATTTGTTCGTTTTTTTGAAAGTGCGGTGATTGGCGTCTCGCGGTTGGGGAAATTGGGGTGGTTTTTGGAGGGTTTCCGAATTGCGGCTATGGAAGGTTGGGTGCGTCTGAGAGGCAAGTCGCGTCGCGGCGACGAACTGGGGTTCGCCGCGACATGGACTCGCTGCGCGAGGCGGGTCTACCCAGGGCTGCGCAGAACGTGCCTTGCAGGCTCGCCGAACGAAGGCCACCAGGGCGGGAGGCGTGTGGTCCGAACGCCTGGGCCTGGTTGTGGGTTCTGGTTGATTGTAGCGGCGGGTGGGGCGGGAACGGACTTCAGATTGCGGGTTTTGTGGTCCGGATGGGCGGGAAGTGGTTGTGGAGATTGGCCTTGCGGGGATTCTCGGAAATCTGCGGGTGGCCGTGACAGACGGCATTCCCGGGCCGGTCGGGTTCGGATTCTGAGGCTATATGGGGTTACAGTTTCGTGCTGGTTTTGCCGATGGATTCGATGAGACAAAGTGGGCTCGCGGGGGCGAGCGGAGCGAGCTGGTCGTCGGAATCAGCCTTGTTCTGTTGTGACCCGGCGCTGGAGGAGCGGTGCGGGCATTAGCAGTCTGCCTTTGCAGCAGTAGTGATGGGTCAGGCAGTGTGGCGTTCGGAGTCACACGGCCAAACGGGACCGTGTTCCATGGTCTCGCTGGCGCGAGGCGCTCTTTTCCACGGGCTGACGCCACATGGCAACACGATTAATGCGCCCCCTCGGGGCTAACGGGGGGGGGGGGGGGGGGGGGGGGGGGGGGGGGGGGGGGGGGAGGGGGGGGAGGGAAAAGGTGGCGCTGCGCGCCGCTGATGCGTTCTTGCTGGGGTGGGGTGGAACGCGTGGGCCTGATTATGGGTTCTGGTGGATTGTAGCCATGGGAGGGGCGGAAACGGACTTCGGGTTGCGGGTTTTGGGGTCCGGATGGGCGGGAAGTGGTTGTGGGGGTTGGGTTTGCGGCGTTTTTTGGAAATTTGCGGGTGGTGGTGATGATGCGGGGTGGCGGGGTGGATTTCCGCCAGTAAGGGTCTGAAATCAAAGCTGCCATTCCCGTCTTGCCGAGGAGTTCGGGAGTTGAATGTCCCGAAACTCGATGGGTGCGATGGTGCGGGGCGGGATGGGGGCGAGGTTAAGGGTCGGAATCGGTAGATCAGTGGTTGAATAACCTGATGACCAAACCCTGATGACCAAACCCAAGAGTTGGGGAATTGAGTAGACCGTCCCCGGAACCACGGAACCACGTACGACGCCGAGAACCGCCAGAAGACATCCCAGCCCAGCGGCGGCAGCGTCACCACCTACGACTACGATGGCGACGGCCGCCGCGTGAAGAAGACCACCGGCGCATCAAGCACGTGGTTCATCTATGACGCCAGCGGCCAGCTTGCCGCCGAGTACACTACGGCAGGCCCCAGCGGCAGTGGCGCCACGCACTACCTCACCACCGATCACTTGGGCTCCACGCGGCTCGTGACCGATGCCAGCAAGAACGTCATCAGCCGCCACGACTACCTCCCCTTCGGCTACGAAATCTACACCGGCATCACCAGCCGCACCACCGCACAAGGCTATTCCCCAAACCCCTCCACCCTCGCCACCCCCACCCAGCGCTTCACCGGCAAAGAACGGGATGCCGAGACGGGGCTGGATTACTTTGGGGCGAGGTATTTGTCGGGGGCGATGGGGAGGTTTACCAGCCCAGATGAGTGGGCAGGCGGCATCGTAGATCCATTCACCGGCGGACAGGTTGGCAGGCCAAGGGCATTGCCGTATGCTGATATCACCGATCCACAGACGATCAACAAATATGCTTATGTGCGGAATAGTCCACTGCGCTACACCGACCCTGACGGCCATTGTACGGACGCCTTGACGTGCACAATTGAAGGAGTCGAGTTTGGATCGTTTGCGGGACCGGCTGGCGCGGTTGTCGGTGGTGTGATTGGCTTGGTGGCGGGGCCCGTTGTGGCGGCCGTCGTGGTTGAAGGGCTCGCGCAGAACCCAACCGCTGCGGGTTCCATGATTGGAGCGCATGCCTACTTGTCGAAGCCCGCACAGGCAACTGAGGGGCAGGCGGTGAAACAGAATGCCCAGGCGAGCCCAGATGGAAACAAGACCGGACCAGTGAAAGCGAAAGACGCTCCGGGCGTCACGGCGGGAGGCCAGGCCACTGATAAATACGGCAACAAGCTAGGGCCAAGTGGTGACGTCCAAGTTAACAAGACACACAGCACCACAAGAGAGGGTGCGCGCAATTAGGCGTTGACCGAGGGATCTGGCGCGGTCAATCACGGAAATCCAAAGGATGGACAACGCCCACACATGCACCCTACGAATCCGTCGGGAAAGAAGAAGCCAAGCAGCACACATCATGAGTACCCCGAGTAGAGAGAAGCGTGACGGGCAACCGACGATTTGGATTGGAATGGTCGAGGTGTGTTCCAATTCTAAGAACACTGTTCTTGGAGATGCGGATGGCGCATTTGTCAATGTCCTAACTTGGGCGAGTGATTCTGCCGAGTCCGAAGTCAAAGCCAATGAACTCATGCAGTCTCTGAATCTTCGCGCCGTGGCGGTTGAAAACGCTCAACCCTTGGAGAAGCGAGGTGCCCGTGATCAGCTTGGCAATGAAATTGGCGGAATTGCTGACGAAGTTCTAACCAACCCTAAGTCAATACGATACTGCACATTCCACACTTGGTGCCAGGGCCTTGAGGGAAAGGTGCCGGTGCCCCGGAAAAACACGTAACTTGCTGCAAAAGAGGTCGCGGTAGGGATGCGAGTCGCCCCGCACCCCCCGCACAAGTTCTGGGGACAGACACATTAGCCCCCGAACTTTTGGGCCTTAGGGGACAGCCTCCGGCATCCCGGCGCTGGTAAGGATGTGGTCCCAGGTGCAAGGTCCCGTCACCGGAACCTCGGAACGCGATACCGCCACTGCGTCCTACGCCGACACCATGGATCGGCTCGTCTCCGTCACCGCGTCGGCTGGCTCTCCGGTTCAGCGAACGACGTCGTTTCAATACGGAGACAATCCGGGCGATATTTATGTCCACACACTTTTCCCGAAGACTTTCGGATCGGGAGAGACAATCGCTTCTAGAAGCGCCTTTGACGGCTTCGGCAGAAAGACGTCCGATATTCTTGACGAAGGCGCCAGCAGGATCGAGACTCGCACGGCCTATGACTCTCGCGGTCTTGTCAGATCTCAGTCGCTACCATGGCGAAACACCGAGGGGACGCTGCAATGGACAACCACCCTTTACGACGCGCTTGACCGGCCGCTTTCGGTGACCGCGGCCGATGGTGCCGCAACCGCGTTCACCTACGACCGCACAATGTGGTCACCCGGCAGGGTCCGGCCAGCAGGAAGATCCAGCATACATCCGACTCGCTCGGGAGGCTGATAAGCGTCGTGG